>JAEZGY010000045.1 GCA_023416695.1 Bacillota bacterium
AGTTCTACTGCATTGACAACATTAATTGCAGCCGAATCTACAGGAGCAGTAGCAGGGCTTGGTATGAGGATCCGATCTTTGAATAACAGCTTTGAATCAGAGCCAATGCTTTTGTATATTATCATCATCGGTATTGTTGGTATGTTAATTGAAAAATTTGTTAAATTCTTAGAAAGGAGGTTCACAGGATGGCAGGAGAAGAGAGAAGTGTAAAGGTTAAGATTGACAACGTCAGAAAGGTTTATGATACCAGAAATGGTGAAATGATTGCATTAAATGGCGTTAGTCTTGATATCAAAGAAAATGAATTTATATGTGTAGTAGGACCTTCAGGATGTGGAAAATCTACTTTGTTAAATATTATAGCAGGTTTGCTAGAACCGACTTCAGGTAAAATCTATTGTGATGGAAAAGAAGTACAAGGAACAGGAACAGAGCGAGGTGTTGTATTCCAACAGTATGCATTGTTCCCATGGATGACAGTTAAGAAAAATGTTATGTTTGGATTGAATCTGAAAGGTATTAAGGGAAAAGAAGCAGAAGAAGTTGCAATGAAATACATAAAAATGGTACAACTAGAGGATTTTGTGAACCATTATCCAAAAGAATTGTCTGGTGGTATGAAACAACGTGTTGCCATTGCAAGAGCTTATGCAGTAAATCCATCTATACTTTTGATGGATGAGCCATTTGGAGCTTTAGATGCACAGACAAGGACCCAGTTACAGACAGAATTATTAGAGACTTGGGAGAAAGAGCAGAAGACCTGTTTCTTTATTACTCATGATGTTGATGAGGCAATTATTCTTGCACAGAAAGTTATTATCATGAGTGCAAGACCAGGACGTATTAAAGAAATTGTGGATATCAATATTCCATATCCTCGTACACAGGAAACAAAGATGTCACCAGAATTTTTAGAACTGAAAAACCATATTTGGGGTCAGGTATATCAGGAATATCTGGAAGTTAGAAAATAGTAATTTTTATACTGTATACAGTTTAAAGGTATAAATACTGCGATAAAAGACAAGTATTTTTACGCAGACAAGGGACAGCGCGCAGTTCCTTGCAACACAATTTTTAAAGCCGAGTATCCCTAGGATAAGAGTACGTAAATTATACGAATGTTGCCAGAAGCCAACGTGTTTTATAACGTTTTGTGCTTAACGTAACGTGAAAGGATGGGTATGAAAATGAAAAAGAAGGTATTGAGTTTATTATTGGTAGTAACTATAGTAGCAGGTATGCTAGGAGGATGTGGTAATAAAACAGAGGAGCCTGCAGCGAGTAAGGCACCTACAACTACATCACCAGATGAGAAAAAGACAGAAGAGCCAGTAAGTGCTGAACCAGTCACATTAAACGTTGCTTACATGCCTAACTATGGAAGTCTATGGGCAATAGAAAATGCAATCGAACAAGGATTCTTAAAGGATGAAAAT
Source organism: Bacillota bacterium (assembly GCA_023416695.1). Lineage (GTDB taxonomy): Bacteria > Bacillota > Clostridia > Lachnospirales > Lachnospiraceae > KM106-2. The sequence continues at coordinate 1,446 of JAEZGY010000045.1, forward strand.
ATTACTGTAAAATTAACAGAATTCCAAGATGGACCAACTATCATCGCTGCTATGGAATCTGGTAGTATTGATGTTGGTTACATTGGACAGGGAGCTCATAAACTTTGTGTTCAGGGCAAGGCAAAGGTTTTTGCATTATCTCATATCTCCAACGGAGATGCTTTAATTGGTGGCAAAGGTATCAAAACATTAGAAGATCTTAAAGGTAAGAAAGTTGCGTACTCTTCTGGAAGTTCTAGTGAAGATATCCTTCTAAACTCATTAAAAAAAGCAGGTATGACAATGAAGGATATTGAAGCTATAGATATGGATGCATCTGCAATTGTAACAGCTATGTTATCTGGTGGCGTTGATGCATGTGCTACTTGGTCACCAAACAGCTTACAGATTTTAGAACAAGATTCAAATGCAACAAAAATAACAGATAACCTTACATTTTCTGATCAGACAGTATCTTTAGCAAGTTGGATTGCAATGCCAGACTTCGCAACAGAAAAAAGAGACGTATTAGTAAGATTTACAAGAGCATTATTCAAAGCTATGGATTATGCAGCAGAAGGTCATCAGCAAGAAACAGCAGCGTTAGTTGCAAAACAGGTTGCACAGGATAAGGATATTGTATTTGAACAACGTGGAGATGCTGATTGGTTATCAGGTGTAGAAGTTTCTACTGGTGCAGCAGATGGTAAAGTAGAAGGCTACTATGAATTACAAAAGAAAAACTTCATTAGTAGTGGTGCTGTTACACTAGAGGAAGGACAGAAAGAACCAGCTGTATCTGATTATGTAATGCTTGATCTTATGATTGAAGCAGGTAAGTACTAAATACAATCATAGAGTGAAACTTCCGGCAGAACGACGGTGGTTATATAACAGTAGGGCTGCTTGGCAGTCCTACTGTTTGCTTAAAATGGTATTTATGAACACATGGATGCTTTTTATAGAAGGAGAATATTATGCAACACGATTATTATTACTATAGCAAAGAAGAATTACTAAAAAGTCCTAAGATTCCACTCATCGTTATGGAGGATAACCCTACTGTATTCAAAGCATTAGCAGAGGAAATGGTAGCAGAGATTAAAAGAAAAAATGAATTAGGTGAAAAAACAGTATTTATTTGTCCGGTAGGACCAGTAGGTCAGTACCCATATTTCGTAGATATGGTAAATAAACAGAACATCAGCTTAAAAAATGTTTGGTTCATCAATATGGATGAATATTTGACAGAGGATAAACAATGGATTTCCAAAAACCATAGATTAAGCTTCCGTGGATTTATGGATCGTCAAGTATATACACAAATAAACCCAGAACTGGTTATGCCAGAAACACAGCGTATCTTCCCAGACCCTAATAATATCACTTACATTCCAGAATTAATCGAACAACTAGGTGGCGTAGATATCTGTTTTGGAGGTATTGGCATTAACGGTCATGTTGCCTTTAACGAATCCCAAGATGAACTATCCCCGGAAGAATTTCTTCAGTTAAAAACAAGAGTCCTTTTAATCTCCCCAGAGACAAGAGCAGTAAATTCTATTGGTGACTTAAATGGAGCTTTAGATGATATGCCAAAATATTGCGTAACCATTGGTATGAACGAGATATCAAAGGCAAGAAAAATCCGCCTTGGATGTTTCCGCGATTGGCACCGAAGTGTGGTAAGACATGCCGCTTATGGTGAGAAATCAGCACATTTTCCAGTAAGCCTGTTACAAGATCATAAAGACATTATAATTCGAATGACAGAATTTGTGGCAAATTTATCAGAGTAAGGAGAGTGTCCTATGTACGGTACCTATATTATAAATGGTCAGGTTTTTATAGATGGAAGCTTTCAGAAAAAGAGTATAAGGATTTGTGATGGAAAAATAGAACTATTACCAGAGGATGCAAAATTACCTGAAATGGCTGAAGTGATTGATGCTACGAATCGCAAAATCGTGCCAGGATTTATTGATGTGCATAGCCATGGTGCTGTTGGTGTAGATGTGAACGCTGCGACAGCAGAAAAATTAGAAAAAATCTGTCGGTATATTGCTGGTAATGGAACAACAACTTGGCTTTGTTCTGTATTAACGGATACTAAAGAACAGACTGAGTGGTGCATTGATGAGTTTATAAAACATCAAAAAATGGAGCATAAAGGGGCCAATCTTTATGGCATCCACTTAGAAGGCCCTTTTCTTTCCAAAGAATATAAAGGGGCAATGCCAGAACATCTGCTGCAAAAACCCAATATGTCCTTATTAAAAGAGTACCAAAAAAGGGCGGAAGGAAATATCAAATATATTACTATTTCTCCAGAAGTAGAGGGAATTGTAGATGATATTCCTGCTATGAAAGAATTAGGAATAACGGTTGCCATCGGACATTCTGGAGCTGATTATGAAACCAGTATGAAAGCAATTGAAAATGGAGCCGTTTGCTGTACTCATACATGTAACGCCATGAAGCTTTTGCATCAGCATTTCCCAGGAATTATGGGAGCAGTATTAGAATCAGATATTTACTGCGAAGCCATTTGTGATGGAAGACATTTACATCCAGCAATCGTACGTCTGTTGATTAAAACAAAGGGACTGGATAAAGTAGTGGCCATTACAGATTCCATTATGGCGGCAGGGCTTCCTGATGGAAAGTATAAATTAGGTGTGAATAATGTTGTGGTAAAGGGTGGAGATGCAAAACTTGCAGAAACTGGAGTTCGAGCAGGAAGTACCCTAACACAGAATGTCGCCCTGAAAAATCTTCTTTATTATACTAAAAGACCTTTAGAAGAAGTAATACCACTTTTAACTGCTAATCCAGCAAAGCTGTTGGGAATATATAATGCAAAAGGTTCTATTGCGGATGGAAAAGATGCGGACTTGGTACTATTAGATGAGAACAACAATATTTCAGATGTTTTTGTCGGAGGCTGTCGAATTGAAAAATAATTTGCAATATTATATAATAAAAATAAGTAATAGAGGTAAAATATAGCAATCTGATACTAGGCAAGTTGTTTGATTATTCTGTATACCGAGGGAGAAACTATGCTGATTATACTTACCATATGTCTTGTAATAGCATCTATATTAATTTTGTGTATAAAGAAAACAAAGGAATCTATTTTTCTTTGTGGTTTATGCTTAAGTTTGATGTTTGAAATATGTGGAGTCATGATTTTTATAGCAAAAAAAGGTGGTATATCACTAGAAGTCTTAAATTTTTTATTTATATCCAAAGAGATACAAACTAAGATTCAGTACATTTATATTACTTTTAATAAATTAGGATATTTGATTGCATTAGGGCGAACCCTCTTTCCCTTCTTTTTGGTGGAATTGGCAATGCAATATTCCATGATTCCTTTGATTCGAAAGAATAATTGGACTAACAAAGCGGTGGCAGTATTACCAGCAGTAACTTTAGTGGTGTATTACCCACATGTCTATCGCACGTTAATTGCGAACAATATTATGATTCTGAAAATAGTTACATATGGGACTTCTTTATGGATTACTGCTTATCTTTTGATTGCTGTGGTGTTACTTCTATATGAGTTCAAATCTATTACCATGAAATTTTGCAGACGACAATTTATACATATTATGGTTTGCATGTTTTCTTTATCGGGTATCTATTATTTATATTATAGGCAGGATCCAGGACAGGTATATCAATTTTATAGTTATTCTTTTAGCTGGAGCAAAGGAATTGGTTATATGCAGGTACACCCGTCTCTGTTTAGCTACTTCACATTAGTTGTCGTTAGCGCCATTTGCTGTATTCTAGGTTTTTATAGTTTGTTCCGTTTTACCAGTGGAACTTATGTGGAGTTCAAAGAAGATGCAGTGATGGAGCGTAAGTTCGACACTGCAAAAGTAGGTGCATCCATGTTTGTTCACGGCATGAAAAATCAGCTGTTGTCGAGTCGCGTTGTTTATAAACGAATAGGTCAGCTTTACGAACAGCAAGATGTGGATGTGATAAAGCTGAAGGAGTATATAGATACGCTGGAAGAATTAAATAATGCTATGTTTGTGCGAATGGAGGAACTTTATCGTTGTGTAAAATCCAATGCAATTACCATGGTGCCAACTAATATGGATGAAATCATAGAAAATGCATTAGAACGTTTTAGTAAAAAGTATCCTGAGGCGGTAGTACGGGTAGAGTTATTAGAAGATACTCTGGTTTTGGTGGATAAAATTAATATATGTGAAGCATTATATAACCTTTTAGTGAATGCACAGGAAGCGGTATTAGAAGCAGATCGTGGAAGTGAAGGTGAGGTTATCTTAGTGTGTCATAATGAACGACTATATACAGTGATTGAAGTAAGAGATAATGGATGCGGATTAGATAAGAAACAGATGAAAAGGATATTTGATCCATTTTATTCTAGTAAAAATGCCAATTTTAATTGGGGAATGGGATTGTTTTATGTCAGGGAAGTTGTAAAAAGTCATTTGGGTTTTTTGCGGGTGGAAAGCAAAGAAAAGGTTGGAAGCAGTTTTTATATTATGTTGCCTAGGTATAAATAGGTATCCTTTTAAAAATAAAAACTTATTTTGTATTTGAGAGGAATAAATATAGTATGGACAAAAAGATAAAGGTTTTAGTGGCTGATGATTTCCCACTATTACGGGAAGATCTGAGTGAAGTATTAAATAAACAACCGGATATGGAAGTTGTAGGACAGGCTGCTAGTGGAAAAGAAATTATCGAATTAGCAAAAAATACAGCGTATGATTTAATTTTGATGGATATCGAAATGGAACATATGAATGCTGGAATTATTGCCACGGAAAAAATCAGAGACGAAAATCCAGAGGCAAATGTCATTTTTTTAACTGCCCATGAGACCAAAGATATGATTGTTACAGCCATGGGAGCCGGAGCATTAGATTATGTGGTCAAAGGCTGTAAAGAGGAAGAAATACTCTATCATATTCGATGTGCCATGGAAGGACGTCCGGTTATGCAGAGAAATATTCATGAGACTCTTCTTCAGGAGTATTCTCGCTTACAGAAAAGCGAACGAAGTCTTTTGTTTTTTATCAACAATATATCAAAATTAACAGTCACAGAACGTGAAATGATAAAGCTACTTTTACAAGGACGTAAGGTAACTGAGATTGCCACCATTCGCTGTGTCGAACTGAGTACAATAAAGACACAAATCAAAGGTCTTTTACGAAAATTTGGGTGTAGTAGAACGAAAGAAATTGTGCAAATTATCAGAGACCTAAACATAGAGCATTTATTTTAAATGAGGACTTCAAAATTTACCCATGTGAGGGAAAACGTTTGCGTAAAACATACGAAAACATTTGTAGCTTCTGTGCTATACTTTGGGAGAAAAGAGCAGATATAGAATGGAGGAAATTATGGGAGAAAACATTCTAATAATACATGGTGGAGGGCCAACAGCTGTTATCAATGCATCTCTTTATGG
>JAEZGY010000061.1 GCA_023416695.1 Bacillota bacterium
GATAAACGCTGAAGGCATCTAAGCGTGAAGCCCCCCTCAAGATAAGATATCCCATGACGTCAAGTCAGTAAGACCCCTTGAAGACGACAAGGTAGATAGGACAAAGGTGGAAGTGTGGTAACACATGCAGCTGATTGTTACTAATAGGTCGAGGGCTTAATCAAAAAAATGAGTGGATGTAATACAATGTGTAGTTTTTAAGGTATAAACCTTATAATGGCCTAGTGGCTCAGTTGGTTAGAGCGCCGCCCTGTCACGGCGGAGGTCGAGGGTTCGAGTCCCTTCTGGGTCGTTTACTTACATTTGTAAGTGAATTTGGGATCATAGCTCAGCTGGGAGAGCACCTGCCTTACAAGCAGGGGGTCACAGGTTCGAGCCCTGTTGGTCCCACTTTTTACTAAAAGATATTTGTATAGTATTTTTAAGTAAAAGATATAATAGTGATAGGTTTAACAACCTGCCGACGTGGCTCAATTGGCAGAGCAGCTGACTTGTAATCAGCAGGTTATCGGTTCAAGTCCGATCGTCGGCTTAATTTCAATTAAGAGGCATGACTGAGAAGATGGACTTGTAAGAGCCTTTAGTTGGAATATGGATGGATTCCCGAGTGGCCAAAGGGGGCAGACTGTAAATCTGTTAGCAACGCTTTCGAAGGTTCGAATCCTTCTCCATCCATTTGAGTTTTAACTCATGTAAATAATATCGCGGGGTGGAGCAGTCTGGTAGCTCGTCGGGCTCATAACCCGAAGGTCATAGGTTCAAATCCTGTCCCCGCAATTTTGAAAACTATGTTTTCATTTGCCCAGATAGCTCAGTCGGTAGAGCAGAGGACTGAAAATCCTCGTGTCGCTGGTTCGATTCCGGCTCTGGGCATTTAGTATGTTTAAAATTGAATATGGGATATTAGCTCAGTTGGTAGAGCACTTGACTTTTAATCAAGTTGTCCGGGGTTCGAATCCCCGATGTCTCACTAAGAAAAAGATTGGAAGTGTTGATTTTTCAGCACTTCTTTTTTTTGTCTGAATATCTTTGAGTAAGTAAATTCTCTTTATAAAGAAATACATAATCCAGTTATCAATTCAACATTACTATGAAAGTATCTAAGGATTATATAAACACAATTATAGTTTTATATGGATAGGGCTTCATGGAAGCCGTAAATTAATTGAGAGATTATAGAGAAAGAAAATAAGTTCCAAAGTTTAACTTATTTGATTGATGAAATATGATAGATACTATGGTAATATGAAACTTATTGGATAAATTTGAAGAGGTGATTGAAGTGATAGAAATTACTACTTGGCTGAATAAGTTTTTGGACATATTAAATGAAAAATTTGGAGATCGTGTATGGTTTGTTGGTTTACAGGGAAGTTATGGTCGTGGTGAAGCTACAGAAACAAGTGATATTGATATTGTCGTAATACTTGATGAATTGTCTGTTTTGGATATTCAAACCTATAATACGATGTTAGATACCTTATCATATAGGCAACTGATTTGTGGCTTTCTTTCCGGGAAAAAAGAAATTTTGAGTTGGGAGTCTTCTGACCTTTTTCAGTTTTATTATGATACAAAACCGATAAAGGGAAGTCTAGATGAATTGCTACCATTGATTGATGATGTTGCTGTTAATAGAGCAATTAAAATGGGGGCATGCAATATCTTTCATGGCTGTGTGCATAACATGCTCTACGAAAAGAGTGAAGAAATACTGAGAGGATTATATAAATCTGCTTCTTTTGTTATACAGGCAATCTGCTTTCAACAAACGGGAAACTATATTAGTCATCAAAAAGACCTACTTGAGATGGTTTCTCCAGATGAACGAGTTATTGTTGATACTTTTTTAGATTTAAAAAATGGTAGAATGATTGACTTTGATGAAATGTCCCAAACCTTGTTTACTTGGTCTAAGAAATGGATTAATAAATAGAACATATATATAAATGTTAGTTTGTGACTTTTAGTAAGTAGTGAGTAAGTTATAAAACCCACTAATCTCTTTTCATTTAGAGGGTTTTGGAAGTAGGCGAAACTTCGAATCCCCAGGGTTTCACTGTCTAATATAGGGAGTACTGAAAATCGGTACTCCTTTTTTATTAAAATTTTTGAGTAAGTATGATAAGCTTAAACAAGTACACACGTCTTTTAGCAAATCGTTCTCATGACAATGTCTTTATAGTAAGAATTAAAGATTGTTACTATATTCTTATGTCATTAATGTTTCTACAGCGCTTTGAACTTTATGAGATATTATGGTAAGATAAAATTGATAGACAACTTTGTATTTGTAGGGGGAAAGAACTTGATGTATAGTACATATAACTACACTATGATACAAGATAATATCTGGCAGATTGCAGAAGATGCTGGTGTTTACTGCACTCTGATTAAAGGAAAAGAATTAGCTGTTTTGATAGATACAGGATATGGGAAACGTAATTTAAGGGCATTTGTTGAGGCGAATGTTTCTACTCCATATATAGTGATAAATAGTCATGGTCATCCAGACCATATCGGTGGAAACCATTGGTTTGATACGGTTTATGCTTTGCGGGAAGAATGGGATGTGATACAGTATTTTGATGAAAAACAATCTAGAACATACGAGTTGAAAGAGATAGAACTTGGTCAACAGATTTCTTTAGGAGATATAAGCATGGTAACAATTTCTCTGGCCGGGCACACAAAAGGCTCAGTTGGTTTCTTGATACCAGAAGAAAAACTCTTTATTACAGGTGATGCCTTAAATGAAGGATTGTGGTTATTTAATTATGGCTCCTTATCTATGAATGACTTATATGAAACAGTAAAGAAAACTATGGAGTTGGATTTTACAGCATATCTTTGTGGGCATAGTGATAAAAAATATGATAAGGATAAATTACTTTCTCATATAAAAAATATTGAAAACTTAAAAATAGAGGATTGTACAAAGCAAAATACGATAGGTTTTAAAACTTATTGTAGTAAATACGAAGATTCCCATGGAAAATCTGAAATTGTGTTTACTATAGACAAAATTTAAAAATTGGACAATTATAGAAGCACCTAATTTTAGGTGCTTTTTTGTGTATTATCAATATACAACAATTTAAGCTATTTTATAATTATTTACATATTTTAAATTAAATTGTATTTAAATACAGAACTTTATATAATATTTTTTGTCAATAAGATAAATTATTGTAAAGAATTAGATAAAATGAAACGATATATATTTTAAAGGAACAATTACGAAAGAGAGGAAAAAGCCATGAAAAAGAAAATAAAAGTGTCTTACATTGTTGCAGGGCTCATTATGATTATTGAGTTTGTCGTACTAGCTGTTTTTTATTTATTTACTAATTCACAGCTTACAAAAAGCATTAGCGATAGCACAGTGAATAGCATGCAGACGATAGTAACAGAGCGTTCTACTATTATTGAAAACTATGTTAGAGAGACAGAAGCGTATCTAACTGCATATAGTCGAGCTAGTGATGTGATTAATTTATTAAAAAATCCAGCTGATCCAGTTGCACAAGCAAATGCGCAGAAATACACAGAGACATATAGTAAAGATATGGAGAATTTAGAGGGAATATATGCTGCTGAATGGAATACCCATGTATTAGCACATACAAATGCTCAAGTTGTTGGAATAACAACAAGAGAAGGTGATCCATTAAAGGAATTGCAAGATGCAATGCTTGCATCTGAAGGGGTATATAATACCGGTATTATTATTTCTCCAGCGTCACAACAACAGATTATTTCCATGTATCGAGCTGTTTATGATGAAAATAATAACCCTATAGGATATGTAGGTGGTGGCATTTTTACAACAGCTTTAAAAGAATTACTTGATAGTCTTACTGTGAATGGTTTGGAAAATGCAAAATATTATCTTGTTAATTCCGATACAGGGGAGTACATATTCCACGAATCTGATGAGAAGATAGGGACAGTAACAGAAAATCCGTATATTTTAGAAGCACTCAAGACTATGCACTCTGAGAGTAATGGTTTTAATGAAACAGATAAAGGAGATATTACAGCATATCATCATATGAAGGATCGAGGATGGGTATTTGTTTTAACAGATACAGCAGAAGAAATCTTTGCCTCTACTAAATCTGTAAAAATGATACTTCTAGCATTGTGTATCATTGCATTACTTTTATTAACCTCTGTAACCTTTATCATTATTTCTAGAGCTATGAAACCATTAAATCCAATTGGTCATGCTCTTATGAGAATGGCAAGATGTGATGTTCGAAAAGACAAAAGGCTTGAAAAGTATATCACCCGTAGAGATGATTTAGGTGATATTGCAATTGCATCTGTAACACTTATGGATTCTTTAGTTGACATTATTAGTACACTGAAGGATTGCACGGAAAATGTTGATATAAAATCTAAATCTTTATATGATACCTCAATAAAACTTGTAGATTCTGTAACGGAAAATATTGCAGTAACCGAAGAATTATCTGCTAGTTTAGAGAGTGTAAATAATGCGGCAGATAACATTAAGATGGAAATAGGGCATATTAAGAATAATATCAATTCTACAGTGGAAAGTATTACAGGTAGTAATAAAGCAAGTGATGCTATGCTTGATAATGCGAAACAGATGAAGGATACGGCTGAAAAAGCTTTTAGAGACACTAAAGTTAAGCTGGAAGAAGCAAGAGCTACTGCAAATGAGGCACTGGAAAGCCTACAGACATTAAAAGAGATTGATGAGATGGCTACAGAGATTCTTGGTATAACCGACCAAACAAACCTCTTATCATTGAATGCATCTATTGAGGCTGCTAGAGCAGGAGAAGCAGGTAAAGGGTTTGCTGTTGTTGCTGGAGAAATTAAGTCCTTAGCAGATACCTCAGCTAGCACGGCTGCGAACATTCAAAAGCTTTGTGAAGCTTCTAACAGAAGTATTGAAGCTGTACAGACCTGTATTGAAGACATCATGCAATTTATTGAAAAAGACATCTTAGAGAACTTTGGTAACTTCTCTGAACGCTCCAATACATACTCTGAATCGGTTAATGTAATAAAGAGTGATATACAAAATGTTACTGGGTTTGTAAATGAATTAAAGAACTCTGTTGGAGGTATTTCTGAAAACATTACTAGTGTAACAGTGGCGACTAAGGAGAACAATGAAGCCATAGGTGTGGTTGTTCAGAATGATGAGCAGATTAGCCTTATCGCAGAAATGACAAAATCTCAATCTGAAGAAAACCAATATGTAGTAAAGCAGTTAGATGAAATCATCAGTAAATTTACTGTGTAAGGGATAAAGAAGGAGTGCTGGTTAATCAGCACTCCTTTTTACACATTAAATAGGGGAATTTGTAAGTCAATGTGGATAGAATGCCTAGAAAATAGGGATGATGTGGATAGGGCCAGAACACTACTGAAGCTACCGTTTGTCAATGAATCATCTACATCCCTATAATCCCTCTGATAGGTATAATAAAAGCAAAAACTATGCTATACTTATGTCATTTAATAAGATAATACATAAAGGGGATAAGGATGAGGAAGATATTTAAATCAAAAAAGAGAGTGATACTTCTTATAATAACAATTCTTCTGTTTAGTGGCTCCATATGGCAGGCTATTATGGTAAAGAAAGAAACAGCTACATATAAAGCTGTTGGTCAAATGGTAGATGTGGGGAGCTATCAGGCTCATACCTATACAAAAGGAGAGGGAGAGATAGCTTTTGTGTTTATTACTGGCTCAGGTACTCCTTGTGCATATACAGATTTTTATTTTCTTCAAAGTGAACTGTCTAAACTTGGCCAGACTATATCATTTGATCATGCAGGAAGTGGGTGGAGTACCAATGCAACAAATGATCGCAGTATTGATAACTTGGTAATAGAGCTTTCTGCTTTGATTGATACACTAGCTGGTGATAAACAAGTTGTACTAGTTTGTCATTCTCTAGGCTCTTTAGAGACAATAGCTTATGCACAGCATTCTAAGGAACGAGTAAAAGGCATTATATGTCTGGACGCTGGAAGCCCTGAATACTATGAAACGCTCTCAGAGTTAAGTTCTAAAGTTCTAAATAGGTCAACCGCTCTCATAAGAACCATAGGAATCAATCGAGCATTTGGAGAAGTTGGTTTTCTTTTGCCTTTATACGGCGAAAATACTCGATATAGTAAACTTCCAGAGGAAATACGAGGTGTAGATAAAGCCATGTACAATCGACTAGCGGGAAATAGTGAAACGCTAGATAACATAAGCCTTATCAATGAAAATGCGGCAGAAGTCCTAAAAGGAGAGAAGCTTGGTAAGATTCCGCTTTTAGTACTATCTGCAGAGAGTAACAAGGAGTGGGAAGAAGTTCAAAAACAGCTAACGAACTGGTCTGAGGATAGCAAGCAAATTACGCTAACCGATTCAGATCACTATATCCATTGGACAAATACAGAAGATGTGGTAAAGTATATGAAAGAATTTGTAAGTGACATAAACGAATAGTAAAGGGAGAGGGTTTACATGAAGACAATTGGACTAATTGGCGGTATGAGTTGGGAAAGTACGGTTACCTACTATCAAATCATTAATAATAGTATGAAAGAACAGCTAGGAGGATTTCATTCCGCAAAAATTGTATTATATTCTGTAGATTTTGCAGAAATAGAAGAGTGTCAGGCCAATGGACAGTGGGAGAAAAGCGCAGATATACTAACAAAGGCAGCACTTAGCTTACAAAAAGCAGGAGCAGATTTTATCGTCATCTGTACCAATACCATGCATAAGGTCGTTCCACAAATCGAAGAAAGAATAGGGATCCCTATTGTACATATTGCAGATGCAACTGCAGATGAGCTAGAAGAAAATAAAATCAAAACAGTAGCTTTACTGGGGACAAAATACACCATGACCCAAGATTTTTATAAAGAAAGAATTGAAAAAAGGGGAATTAAAGTATTAGTGCCTAGCGCAGCAGACATAGAGCTTGTAAATCATGTTATTTATGAAGAATTATGTCTAGGACACATAAGAGAAGAGTCTAAAAATGAATATATACGTATTATCGAAGAGTTAAAAGCACAAGGGGCTGAGGGTGTCATCCTAGGATGTACGGAGATTGGTTTATTAGTAAAGCAGGAAGACACCACCCTTCCAGTATTTGATACTGCCAACATACATGCTAATGTAGCAGCAAAGAAGGCAAGAGAAGAATAGGAGAGGTGCTATATGGATCAATTTCTAAAGTATTGGTTTGGAGGATTAGAAAAAGGCATAGATCATTTATCAGAAGCTGAACGTGTCACACTATTTGAACAGTGTGGTAAAGCATGTTCCGATTCCTATACCAAGGCGCTATATCAGGAGATATGGGAAGAAACTAGGAACTATACAGATTTCTTTCATCGTCTAGGTGGTCGTGTAGAGGAAATCGATATCAAAGAAGTAGAAAAGGATAGACAGTATACGATTACCTATCATAAATGTCTTTGTGACCTATATACCAGAGGTTATATGTCAACAGGGTGTTTATGTGAGTGTTCTAGACAAAGCCTGCTATATAATCTGACAACCATATGCCCAGATAAGACAGTAGAGGTGCAGTTAATTGACTCTATTCTTAGGGGTGGAAAACAGTGTATTCTACAAGTATCTTTAGCAGAAACCATATAGAATAAAATCAAGAATCATTATTCAAATATTTGGATAAACTACCAGTAATGTCTCGGAAAACAAAGGTAAGAGGTGACAACATGGACTCCAGTTTATCCAATAATTTTGCTATGAATATTAAGAACATTAATCAGGCTCTTAACGTGGAGAAGAATTTCGATATTATTTATCGGGTGCTTACCATTGCAGGAAAAGAGGCCTGTTTCTATGTGATAGACGGATTAAATAAAGACGATGTCTTAGAAAAGCTTATGGAGTTTTTCTACGAAATTAAGTCAGAAGAGATGGCGGATAATGCCCATGAGATGTCGAAAAAACTGATGCCCTATGGCGAGGTAGACTTTCTCTCAGATTTGGACTCTTTAGTCCACACTATACTCTCGGGAATTCCTGTTTTGGTAATTGAAGGCTTTAAAAGGGCCTTATCTATTGATTTTCGGACCTATCCTACTAGGTCAATAGAAGAGCCAGAAAAAGATAAGGTTATGCGAGGTTCTAGAGATGGCTTCGTGGAAACCATCGTATTTAATACAGCATTAATTAGAAGGCGCATTCGTAATCCTAAACTAACCATGGAGATTACCTCCATAGGAAAGAGCTCCAGAACCGATGTGGTGCTTTGCTATATGGAGGACCGTGTTGATGAAAAATTCTTAACTACCATACGTAAAAAAGTAAATGATATTCAGATTGATGCCCTCTCCTTAAACTCAGAAAGCCTGGCAGAGTGTCTTCATGTTGGGAACTGGTTTAATCCATTTCCTAAGTTTAAATACACCGAGCGGCCAGATACGGCAGCAGCTTCGGTGTTAGAGGGAAGCATTATTATCTTAATCGATAATTCTCCTTCCGCTATGATTTTACCAACTACTCTATTTGAGATTACAGAAGAGGCAGATGACTATTACTTCCCACCGATTACAGGGACATATCTTAGAATCAGTCGTATGTTAGTCAATATAGTGGCGCTCTTTTTAACCCCTATTTGGCTCTTGTTGATGCTAAATCCTGATTTGATTCCAAGGTCACTTGAGTTTATTAAGATTAACGACCCAATAAACGTTCCCATACTCTATCAGCTTCTAATATTAGAGTTTGCGATTGATGGCCTTAAGATGGCCTCTCTTAACACACCGAGTATGCTAAGTACTCCTCTTAGTGTGGTTGCCGGTATTGTACTAGGTGATTTTACTGTAAGCTCCGGGTGGTTTAATGCAGAAACCATGCTGTATATGGCCTTTGTAGCCATTGCGAACTACTCACAGTCTAGCTATGAGCTAGGCTATGCCTTAAAGTTTCTACGTGTTATCATGCTCATCTTAACTGGAGTCTTTAGTTTATGGGGCTTCATAGCAGGGGTCATTATTACCATATTGGCCGTCGTCTCCAATCGGACGGTGTCGGGAGGGAGCTATCTCTATCCCATTATACCGTTTAATGGGAAGGAGCTATTAAGGAGAGTTATTCGAATTCCAGCTAAACAGGCCTATAAACAACGGAAAAAATGATAAATAAGATAGTCAGCAAAGCTGCCAAAGGAAGTTAGCCTGTTGGCAGCTTTTTATGGCTTTTATGGAAGTTTATAGATAGACATTAACGGATAAATATACCACTTATTTACAGAATATGTTTGTTATGTGATAGAGAACATGATAAGATTAGATATAGCGGATATCGTTATTATGACTTACATACGGCATTAGCCCCAATATAGTATATAAAATGATTGTAGGTATAGGAGGAAGTAGAGATGTCAAAGAGAGTAAAAGTAGGTTTATTGTGCATGTTGGTTTTATTCCTTATAAGACCATTGCCAGTAGTGGCTGATAGTAGTGTTACGATTAAAGTTGGATCGTCACCAGGTCTCTATTGTGGCTCACACTATGATGATAGTTTTGCAGAGCAATGGATATCCTCTAATCCTTCTATTGTATCAGTTACAAGTATTTCCGGTAATAGCTGTACTCTTCTGGCAAAGTCCGTTGGTGAGTGCAATGTAACATTTTTTTGCAAATATCAACAATTAGAAATAGTTGATTATGATGGTATTTGGCCTATAATGGGCTACGTTACCTATCCATACAGTTACAACTATCATGTTATAGTAACTGACGATGGAGAGCAGAAGGTAGGATTCCTTGACGTAGATTATTCTAGTTTATCTATCAGCCAAGGAGAATCTCAAATATTAAACTATACTGTAAAGGATACAAGTGAGCATTATGTATATAACTACAATAAATTATCCTGGTCCTCATCCAATCCTAAGGTTGCAATAGTAAATAAGATAGGCGTGGTAGTTGCCTGTTCAAAGGGAACGGCAGTAATCACCGCAACAACTCCAGAGGGGATTAAGGATACCTGCAAGGTGACTGTTGAGGATAAAAAAGGCTTTATTCCAATATCAACGGTACAGGAATTAAATAGCATTAGAAATAATCTATCAGGAAAATACATATTAACTAAGGACATTAAATTTAGTGATTCTGACTTTACATCGAAGGGTAGTTTTTATAACTCTGGAGTAGGTTGGATTCCGATTAATGGTTTTAAGGGAGTACTGTTAGGTAATGGACATAGCATAGAAAATATTCATTCGTATGGTGTAGATGCGGGGCTAATTACAAACGCTACAGGCGCCATTGGTAATCTGACGATCAAGAACAGCGTCTTTAGTGGGACGGATAGAGCAGGAGCTTTTGCAGCATACGCGGAAAATATATTCCTCTATAATTGTAGTTCCATAGGAAATACGGTTAGCTCAACTATTGCAGGAGGAATGGTTGGACAAAGCAATAATGTAGCATTTTACCAATGCATCAATTCCTCCAGTGTATCAGGCAGCAATGCCGTAGGTGGAATCACCGGTATGCAGGAGGGATATTTCCCTACCTATTTGTTGTGTTCCAATAAGGGAGATATTTCCCTAAAGAGTGGTGCAACAGGCTTGTTAGGTGGTATTGTAGGCACAGGTGGATTTGGTGCTGTATATAAATATTGTTGGAATGAAGGAGCAATTACTGGGAAGGGCACAATTGGGGGATTAATTGGGCAGTCCAGTTATGGTAGCGAAATCTTACAATGCTATAATACAGGGAAAGTAAAAAGTAACAGTGGCAGTAAATGTCTAGGGGGAATAGTAGGGCTCACCTACTTTAGCCATACTGAAAACTGCTATAATACTGGTACGATTGAGCTAGTAGGTCAGCCTGGTGGCACCTGTGTTGTGGGTGGAATTATTGGTGGTAGTAGTAATATTGGCTTTTCTCCAGGAGACAATGCTCTCTTAATAAATAATTGCATCAATACAGGTAAGGTAGTCATTGCAGATAGCCAGATAAAGGCGGGTGCACTCCTAGGTACAATGGTAGGAGCAGATACCTTGGGCAACGAAATTACAGTGGATAATTGCTATTTTCTGAATACAAGTTATACAAGGGGTGTTCATACCTTATTTGTAGGAAGAAGAGGCAATCTGACTTCACTATCGAAAACCCAGATGAAGAGTATCGGTAACTTTAAGGGATTTGACTTTAATCGCGTATGGGAGATGGAGAAAGATGCCGCCTATCCAACCTTAATATTCCAGTCAGAAATGAAGAAGTTGGGCATTCTAGAATCACCAAGATCGTTTAAAGTAACAAATAAAAATTATTCCAGTATAAAGTTAAGCTGGTCAGCAGTTAATAGAGCAGTTGGATATGAGGTATATCGCTCTACCAAAAAAAATGGTCCCTATAAACTACTCACAAGGACAACAAAAACAAGCTACACCAATACAAAACTCACTACAGGGACACAGTATTACTATAAAATCAGAGGGTACTATATGGTGGGAGGACAAAAGAAATATAGCAGCTTCTCCTCCATTATAGCGGTAAAACCAAGCCTTAATACACCACTAAAATGTAAGACAGCCAAGGTTGGTTCCACCAGTATTAAACTGACCTGGGGAAAAGTAAGTGGAGCATCCGGATATGAGATTTATAGTAGTACATCAAAGAAAGGCAAGTATACTAAGGTAAAAACAACAACTTCATCGACCTATACAAAAAAAGGATTAAAAAAGAAAAGAACCTACTACTATAAAATTAGGGCATATCGTATGGCTGGCAAAAAGAAGGTCTATAGCAGTTGGTCAACCACGATTTCTAGAAAATTATAAAGTATTTGATCTGCCAATGGGTGTTAGCCTGTTGGCAGATTGTTTTTATATTTGGAATAGGCTATAATTGAAAAGAAAAGTGGAAAGAGTCGGGAGGATTCGTGTGAAGGAGAAACAATTTTACGAAGCTTGTAATATTATTTTGCATAATCAGGATAATAATACAGGAATCGGCACATTAGGAGAAAAGACCCTCCATGCTATATTTAAATACTACTTTGAGCCAGACTCTACCTATCATGAGATTCGTTATCAAGGCTTTGTAGCAGATATTCTTCACGGACAAGATGTTATTGAGATACAGACACGAGGCTTTGATAAGCTTCGTAGAAAGCTAGATGTCTTTTTAGAGGAAGGAAAAGTGCAGATTGTATATCCCATTCCTTATGAGAAATGGCTAGAATGGATTGATGAGGAGACAGGAGCTGTTAGCTCAAAAAGAAAATCTCCGAAAAAGGGCTCCATTTATGATAGCTTTTATGAGCTATATAAGATTAAACATTATCTAGATCATAAAAACCTGAAGATTACCCTGGTATTTGTAAATATAGAGGAGCAGCGGTTACTAAATGGCTGGAGCCATGATAAGAAAAAAGGGTCGCAGCGATTTGAAAGAATCCCTACCAAGCTAGTGGACCAAGTGGATATTAACGGAGTAGAGGATTATACTAAGTTTCTACCAGAGACACTTCCAGAAGTGTTTTCTACAAAGGATTATCAAAAAGCAACAAAATTGACTATTTCTCGCGCTCGAACAGGGGTGCATATTCTTCACTACCTTGGAGTGGTAGAGCCTGTCGGTAAGAAGGGCAATGCCATTTTATATAAAAGAGCGCAGTAAGTTTTTCGTAGAAAGGAAAAGATATGATAAAGTTAGGATCCCATGTTGGAATGAGTGGGAAAGATATGATGTTAGGCTCTGCAAAGGAGGCGGTGTCTTACGGTGCCAATACCTTTATGCTATATACAGGAGCCCCACAAAACACAAAAAGAAAAGAAATTAGTGAGTTAAATATAGAGCCAGCGTGGGCTTATATGAGAGAACATGGCATTGAAGAAATTGTTGTCCATGCTCCATATATTATTAACTTAGCCAATACCGTAAAGCCAGAAACATATGAAATAGCAGAAAACTTTTTACGCCTTGAGATAGAGCGAACAGAGGCGATGGGTGGAAGTAGTCTCGTACTGCATCCAGGAGCCCATGTAGGAGCTGGAACAGAGGCAGGTATTAAGCAAATTATACACGGGTTAAATGAAGTGCTAACCAAAGACACCAAAGCACTTATTGCCCTAGAAACAATGGCAGGAAAAGGTAGTGAAGTCGGAGCTACCTTTGAAGAGCTAGCTGCCATATTTGACGGTGTTACCTATAATGAGAAGCTTCGTGTTTGTTTCGACACTTGTCATGTAAATGATAGTGGTTATGACATCGTTAACGATTTAGATGGGGTTCTTACGAAGTTTGATAAAGTTCTTGGACTTGATAAAATAGCGGTATTTCACCTTAATGACAGCAAGAACGCATTAGGGGCCAAAAAAGACCGTCACGAAAATATTGGTTTTGGAAACATTGGCTTTGACACTCTTCATCGTATTGTGACAATGAAGGAATTTGAGTCTGTTCCAAAGATTCTAGAAACCCCATACGTAGCAATTCCAGGAGATGACAAAAATAAAGTTGCTCCTTACAAATACGAGATTGCCATGTTAAAGGAAGGAAAGTTCCATCCTGATTTATTAAATGAGATTGTAGAAGGAAAGTGAGAAGTTCATGGAGACACTATATGAGAAGCTGTCAAACTATCATAGCTTAGAAATCTATCCCATGCATATGCCAGGGCATAAACGCAATGCTTCCCTTCTTTCGGGAAGAGGAGAAGAACAGGTAGCAGCAGGGTTAGGTGCTACCTGCCAAATGGATATTACAGAAATTGATGGTTTTGACAACCTCGGTGCTCCAAAGGGTATACTAAAAGAGTCCATGGAGCGAGCTGCTAGGCTCTATCACGCAGATGAAACGCAGTTTTTAATCAATGGTAGCACAGTAGGCTTGCTAGCTGGAATCATGGGCAGTACGAACAAAGGAGATACGGTCTTAGTGGCTAGAAATTGCCATAAGGCCGTCTATAATGCCCTATACTTAAATGAGCTAAAGCCAGTCTATCTCTATCCTCAGATAAACTCTGAACTCGGTTTTTATGAAGAAATCTCTGTAGAGCTGGTTCAGAAACAGTTAAAGGAGCATCCTGAGATTAGCCTAGTGGTGATTACCTCTCCTACCTATGAAGGGGTTGTGTCAGACATCCCAGCCATTGCAGAGGTAGTTCATGCTCATGGAGCCATGTTACTAGTAGATGAGGCTCATGGAGCGCACTTTGGATTTCATCCTTATTTTCCAATAAGTGCCCTATCCTTAGGGGCAGATATTGTCATACAAAGTCTTCATAAAACAATGCCGGCATTTACTCAGACGGCCTTGTTACATATGAACGGAAACAAGGTAAATAAAGAGCGAATAAGACAGTTTCTGACCATGCTCCAAAGCTCTAGTCCCTCCTATGTATTAATGGCGGGTATCGACCATTGCATACAGCTTATGGAGCAAAGGGGAAATCAATTATTCGACACCTATGTAGAGAATTTGCAAGCACTCTATCAAACGCTTTCTGGCTTAAAGCATTTGTCTTTGTATGAGCTACCAAAGAGAGAGGGGGTAACAAGAGATCCCTCTAAGCTTGTCATAAGTACAGCAGGGACTAGTATTACGGCAGGTAAGCTTTATGAAAGACTATTGCACGAGCATCATATTCAACTGGAAATGGCAAGTAAAGATTATGGTATTGCTATGACTAGTATTGGAGATACTTTAGAAGGTTTTCATAGACTATCTAAGGCTTTATTTCATATTGATGAGGAGATTCAGAATAGCCAAAGTGACGCGATAACGCGACCAAAGCTATATGAGCTAAGACCTAAAATTGCAATTCCTAGTATTTATGAAGCAAAAAATAGTACCCTTGAAAATATCCCACTCTCTGAAGCAGAGGGAAGAATATGTGGTGGTTATGTTTATCAATATCCTCCTGGAATTCCAGTACTGACACCAGGAGAGGTAATAACAAAAGAGCATTTTGAAGTCCTTACCTTATACGATGGTGAGGGATACCAGTTAGTTGGCCTAGAACATAACCAGGCAGAAGAGAAAACCATACAGGTTCTTACAAGGTAGAAAGGAAACAATGATATGTCTAGAATATTTGTTGTAATGGGTAAAAGTGCAAGTGGAAAAGACACCATCTATAGAGAACTGGCTAGTGATAAAGAGCTTCATCTACGGGAAGTAGTAGGCTATACCACAAGACCGATTCGTGAAGGTGAAAAAGATGGTGTTACCTACTATTTTGTCACAACCGATATATTAAATAACCTGATTAATGAGAATAAAGTCATTGAGCATCGGACCTATGATACCATTCATGGACCATGGCATTACTTTACCGTTCATGACCATCAGTTTGAAGAAGGTAGCCAGGATTATATTATGATTGGTACTCTGGAATCTTACCACCAAATTAGACAGTATTTTGGAGAGGAAGCAGTGACCCCAATCTACATCGAAGTAGAAAATGGGGAACGTTTAACCAGAGCACTTGGAAGAGAGAGAAAACAGGAACAACCAAAGTACGAGGAAATGTGCCGTAGATTCTTAGCCGATGAGCAAGACTTTAGTGAAGCTAAGATAAGGGCTGCAGGTATAGAGAAACGATTTGAAAATATAGAGATGGAAACCTGTATTAACGCCATTAAGCAGTATATCAGGGACTCAAAAAAGATGGATGTAAATTAAGGGGTTCTATGATATAATGGTTGTACAGGTTCGCTAGATAGGGGGTTTTTGTATGGATTTACGTGTAAATCAGATGCAAAACATTAACCAAGTAATTCAAACAAATAAAACGCAAGAAACAGATGGTAGTTTTAAGTTCACCTTGGTTAGCCATATTGAAGAACAGGAACTACAAGCTCGCCTTTCCGTTATGCTGGAGGAAATCACCCAGCAAGGGGATAAGATAAAGAAGCGGATGGATATTAAGGATGTCAAAAGATATCGCTCCCTGATTCAGGAGTTCATGAATGAGGTTGTGACCAGATCCCATGTATTTAGCAGGGAGAATTCCCTTGACCGAAGAGGACGTCATCGAGTGTATGGGATTGTTAAGATGGTCAATGAAACCTTAGATGAGCTTGCACAAGAGCTGATTAAGGACGAGAAGGACTCAATGGCCATTCTTGGAAGTATTGATGAAATAAGAGGGATGCTACTGGATTTGTTTATGTAAAGGAGCCAGGGTAACTGAAAGAACAAGAGGTGTGGATTATGTTAGATTACCACAAAGTTATTGGACATAAAAACATTATAGACCATTTAAAGAAAGCAGTTGCCAACAAGAAGGTATCCCAGGCATACATTTTCACGGGTGAGGATGGCTCTGGCAAACGCATGATAGCAGAGATATTTGCGAAGACTTTGCTATGTGAAGCACATGGAGAGGAGCCTTGTAACAAGTGCAAATCCTGTCTCCAAGTGGAGGGTGGCAATCAGCCAGATCTAATTTATATCACCCATGAGAAGGCTAGTATTGGTGTAGATGAGATTCGTATTCAGTTGAATAATGACATCTTAATTAAGCCATATAGCAGCCCTTATAAGATATATATTATAGATGAAGCTGAGAAAATGACGGAGCAGGCTCAGAATGCCTTACTTAAGACGATAGAAGAGCCACCGGCATATGCAATTATTCTTCTTTTAACAACCAGCCTAGGAAAGCTACTTCCTACTATTCAATCTAGGTGTGTGAATCTAGAGCTTCGAGTAGTTCCAGAGAAGGACATTAAAGAGTATTTAATGGAGAAACAGCAGATTCCAGACTATCTAGCAGAGATTAGTGCTGCATTTTCAAGAGGAAATGTAGGGAGAGCCATCAAGTATGCATCTAGTGAGGATTTCATACAGTCCAAGGATGCCATTGTGCATGTACTACGTCATATTGATGAGATGGAGCTATATGAGATTATGGATGCCCTAAAGGAATTTAGTGCCCATAAGCTTGAGATAGAGGATTATATTGACTTAATGCTGTTATGGTATCGTGATGTGCTGTTATTTAAAGCGACCAACGATCCAAACTGTTTATTATATAAGAGTGAAGTTCGCTACATTACTAAACAGGCAAGTAAAAGCGATTATGAAGGAATAGAAGCAGTAATAAAGGCGATGGATAAGGCAAAAATCAGATTGAAAGCCAATGTAAATTTTGAAGTAGCCATTGAGCTGATGTTACTATCAATAAAGGAGAATTAGCATGGTAAAGGTTATTGGAGTTAGATTTCGAAAGGCAGGAAAGATATATTTCTTCGATCCTGCTGGATTAGAAATTAAACAAGGGGATAATGTAATTGTAGAGACAGCTAGAGGTATTGAATATGGACATGTTGTACTTGGCTGTAAGGATGTAGAGGAAGAGAGAATTATTCAACCTCTAAAGCAGGTCATCCGGGTTTCGACACCGGAGGATGACGAAATAGAGAAAAAGAATAAGCAGAAGGAAAAGGAAGCTTTCACAATCTGTTTAGAAAAGATTAGAAAACATGAGCTAGAGATGAAGCTCATTGATGCTGAGTATACCTTTGATAATAATAAAGTATTGTTCTACTTTACGGCAGATGGAAGAATTGATTTCCGTGAACTTGTAAAGGACTTGGCAGCAGTATTTAAGACCAGAATTGAGCTTCGTCAAATCGGTGTTAGAGATGAGACAAAGATTGTAGGAGGCATTGGCATCTGTGGACGCCCTCTTTGCTGTCATTCTTACTTATCGGAATTCGTTCCAGTGTCCATAAAGATGGCAAAGGAACAGAATTTATCCTTAAATCCGACTAAGATTTCAGGTGTTTGTGGAAGATTAATGTGCTGTCTCAAGAATGAGGAAGATGCTTATGAAGAGTTAAATAGTAAACTTCCGAATGTTGGAGATACTGTTACTACAAGTGACCGTCTAAAAGGTGAAGTTCATAGTGTTAGTGTTCTGAAACAGCTTGTAAAAGTAATTGTAACCCTAGAGAATGATGAGAAAGAAGTTAGGGAATATAAAGTAGATGACTTAAGCTTTACCCCTCGTAAGAGAAGAGAAAGACTTGCCATCGATGAAGAGCTTAGAACCCTAGAGCTACTGGAGAAAAAAGAGGGTAAATATGTCTTAGACGATAATTAATTTATTAGAAAGTAAGGAGTGCCTTCATGGAAGTATTATTACCAGGAGAACGCTTGGATGATCTACATCGGAATCATTATAAGATTATTCAAAACCCAGAGAAATTCTGTTTTGGAATGGACGCAGTTCTTCTTTCAGGCTTTGCTAAAGTATTAGAGGGTGAGGTTGCCATTGATTTAGGAACGGGTACTGGCATTATCCCCATTCTTTTAGAGGCAAAGACAAAGGGAAGACAGTTTACAGGGCTTGAGATACAAGAAGAAAGTGCTGATATGGCACGACGAAGTGTAGCTTATAATGGATTGGAAGAGAAAATTAATATTGTGACAGGAGACATTAAGGAAGCCTCAGGTTTATTTAAACCGGCTTCCTTTGATGTTGTCACAACCAATCCACCGTATATGAATAATAACCATGGACTTGTGAACCCGAATCTGCCAAAAGCGATTGCAAGACATGAGCTACTTTGTACCTTAGAGGATGTAGTTAGGGAAAGTGCCAAACTACTACGCCCAGGTGGAAGACTATATATGGTCCATCGTCCAATCAGGTTAGTGGAAATTATTAATACGTTAACAACCTATAAGCTAGAGCCAAAGCGTATGCGCATGGTACATCCCTATGTCAATAAGGAGCCTAATATGGTGTTAATAGAGGCAGTTAGAGGTGGTAAGTCCATGTTAAAAATGGAGCCTCCACTAATCGTTTATAAGGAACCACATGTGTATACCGAGGAAATCTATGAGGTATATGGATATTAGAGATAGCTAGGCTGTATACGGCTAGAGTTAGAAGGGAGGCTGTTATGGCAGGAACATTATATTTATGTGCTACACCAATTGGAAATCTAGAAGACATTACATTCCGTGTATTAAAGACTCTAGAGGAAGTAGATGTCATTGCTGCTGAGGATACTAGACACACCATAAAGCTATTAAATCACTTTAATATTAAGACTCCTATGACTAGTTATCATGAGTTTAATAAGGTGGAGAAAGCAAAGTATCTAGTAGAACAGTTAAAGCAAGGAACGAATATTGCACTAGTCACAGATGCGGGAACCCCAGGGATTTCCGATCCAGGAGAAGAGCTCGTTCGATTTGCGTATGAGGCAGGGGTGAAGGTAACCTCTCTTCCTGGACCAGCGGCTTGTATTACCGCTTTAACATTATCTGGACTTAGCACAAGAAGATTTTGCTTTGAAGCTTTTTTACCAACCGATAAAAAAGAAAAAAGAGCAATTTTGGAAGAGTTGAAAACAGAGACTAGAACCACAATCCTTTATGAAGCTCCCCATCGCCTCTTAAAAACGCTTCAGGAGCTTTATGAGGCCCTTGGAAATCGTAAGGCTACAATTTGTCGAGAGTTGACAAAAAAGTACGAGACAGCCTTTTTAACGACGTTAAACGACGCCATTTTCTACTATACAGAGAACGAACCAAAAGGGGAGTGTGTGATTGTATTAGAAGGAGCCAAAAGAGAAGAGCTTGTTAAGGAACAAAGAGATGCCTGGACAGAAATGGACGTTAGAGAACATCTAGAACTCTATATGGACAAGGGACAAACGAAAAAAGAAGCAATGAAGCAAGTAGCGGCCGATAGAGGAGTATCTAAAAGAGATATCTATCAAATGTTACTTACAGTGGAGAAGAACCTGGAAGAATAAATAAAACAGTGTAACCTATGAAGGTTACACTGTTTTTCATACTAACTGTCTTTAGAGCAGAGACATATTGCCACCGCTTTTCTTTACGTTTAGTATAATATTGTAAGGGGAGTTACAATATTAATATGTTCATTATTGACGACTACTCAACGATTCCTGCTAATTTAGCTAGTTGGATGATAGATTCTTTAGAAACTTTCTTTCCACAGTAATCATAAAGGTCATTCTTTTCACCATTGAAAATGTCAGTTGGCTCATATTTTTGTAATACAATACGATCCTCATCAACGAAGATTTCCAGTGGATCTCTCTCGCTTACGCCAAGAGTTCTTCTTAATTCGATTGGAAGTGTAATACGACCAAGCTCGTCAAGTTTTCTAACAATACCTGTACTTTTCATGTATCTACTCCTTTGGATATTATTAACAAGTAACAATTACTTGTAGATATTGTATAAAATAACACTAACAACCATTAAAGTCAACTTAAAATCTTAATGTGATATAGCACAATTTTAATCTACATAAAAAGATATAATAAAAAAATGTAAAATGTAAAATCGTGGATAATTGGAAAATATAAGTTAAAAAATAGGAATAAATAGGAAAGAAGATAAAAAACCATTCAAAATTGTAAAAAAATGATAAAATCACATACAAAAACTCCATAAAATTCCCATAAAAATAGTAAACCAATTTTACAATTTGACATCGTGTTTTTATTTAAAATCTAGAAAATTTATCAAGGGTGTGTAAAAATTATGAATGTGTTTCATGAAGAAAACAAAAGAATTTGATTATAAAACCGATGTAATCTAAAGTAAATATACGAAATAATTTTAAATTGGAAAGTAAAACCAATTCATAAAAAAGCAAAGAGGGGTTTGTGGTTATCCATCTAGAAAAAATATACATCCACCAGGAATATGCAATTTGGAAAATAATTATATTTCATAAATTAATGCTACTTGCATATAAATTAACCAGTACAAAAACTAAGAGAAGAGTTTTTTGATATTATTGGGAGGAAGTATGCAGTATGCTGAATTATTTATGGGCGATTATGATTGTAATAGGCATTGCAGTTGGGGTTATTACAGGCAATGTAGATCAGATAAGTAGTGCTACTTTAACCTCTGCTAAGGAGGCTATTACGCTATGTATTACTATGCTTGGAATTATGTCCATGTGGACAGGGCTCATGCAGGTAGCCAAATCTGTAGGTATTATCGATCGGTTAACTAAGTGGTTAAAACCAGTTCTTCGGTTGCTCTTTCCTACTGTACCAAGAGACCATGTCGTAAACGAGTACATAGCGTCTAATATGATTGCCAATATTTTAGGACTAGGGTGGGCAGCAACTCCAATGGGGTTAAAGGCCATGAAGGAGTTAAAAGCCCTAAACAAAGATAGTGAAGTGGCAAGTTGTGATATGTGCACCTTTCTCATAATCAATATATCTTCACTTCAGTTGATTCCAGTGAATATCATTGCGTATCGTTCTCAGTATCAGTCAATCAAACCGACAGAAATTCTGGCAGCAGCTATTGTGACTACCATATTCTCTACCATGGTGGGCGTACTGTTTTCTATCATAGCAAGAAAACGAAGCAGATACAATTAAAAGGAAGGGATATATGCCATGAGTTTTCTATTATATATATCTGACTATATTATGCCATTTATTTTTTTTATAGTAATAGGGTATGGGCTTCTTTGTAAGGCACCAGTATACGATGAGTTTATTAAAGGTGCCAAAGATGGTATTAAGGTTACTATAGAGATTGTACCAACCTTAGTTGGCCTTATGGTTGCTATTGGTATTCTAAGGGCTTCTGGCGCATTAAATCTGTTATCTGATTTTATGTCACCTGCCCTAGAAAAACTCTCATTTCCAGCCCAATTAGTTCCTCTTGTGATTATTAAGATGTTCTCTAGCTCGGCTGCAACTTCACTACTACTAGATATCTTTAAGCAGTACGGGCCAGACTCTTCTCTAGGTAGACTTGCTAGTATCATCATGAGCTGCACAGAGACAATTTTTTACACAATGAGCGTTTACTTTATGGTAGCTGGGGTGAAAAAGAGCCGTTATACCTTACTGGGAGCATTAGTTGCCACTTTATCTGGGGTAATAGCCAGTGTGATTGTTTGTAATATGGTATTTTAGATGGATAGTTTTGGAATTTTTCATAGAATAATAGCTAATTTCCTCTATTTAAGTCAAAAAAAATATATTAAATGGAGAAAAAACATTGAACGTAATAAAAGGATTTGGTACACTAGAAACGTAATATAGGGGTTACAATACATAAGAAGAGTCAGGTTGTAATTTACAGCAAGATACAGGAGGATACACATATGAATAAAATACGTAATGCTTTTGAAGACAGAAAAGCCTTTATAGCTTACCTAACAGCAGGAGATCCTGACCTAGAAACGACAAAAGAATTAATACTTACAATGGAGCAGACAGGTGTAGACGTTATAGAGATTGGCATACCTAGTGAAAACATACCAGTAGAACTGTCTGAATTACAGGAATCTAATAGAAGAGGGATAGAGGCAGGAACAACCGCAGAAGATGTATTTAATATGATTTTAAGCCTTAACAAAACCGTTCGTGTACCATTGGTTGTTTTAGCATATTTAGACACCATAAGAGAATATGGAATAAGTCGTTTTATGAGAAAATGTAAAGAGTGTAGTGTAGAAGGATTGATTGTACCAGATTTGGTATATGAGGAGAGAAACGAAATTTCTAGAGATTGTGATCTATTTGGTGTGGATTTACTGTCCATTATCCATCCAAGTTCCCGTGATGAGATTGCTACGATTGCAAAAAAAGCAAAAGGATTTATATATTGTGAGTCCAGTCCAGAAAAACTAGGACAGGACAATGAAGTGGACTATAGTGAAATGGTTGCGATTATTCGCGGCAATGGCAAGGTACCATGTGCGATGGGATTTGGAATCACTACTCCAGACCAGGCAAAGAATTTAGCTAGAATTGGTGATGGCGTAGTAATTGCCAGTGGAATATTAAGAACTATAGAGGAGTATGGTAAGAACTGTGTAGTCCCAGTAAGGGAATATATTAGAACCATGAAAGCAGCTCTTCGCCAAGCATAACCACATAAAAAGAATTCAGAATTCTTATTTATATAATAACAATTATCTTCGTATGTAATAATACGTGGAAAGGGGTTATATAAATAAGAATTTTTTATTATACTTAAAAGTTTTGCATTTAAATTTATTTGTATATTTTAGGATTATTTAATAATTTAACCTTTATGATGTAGATAACAAAATGTTAGAGGAGAGTGTTTATGTTTTTTAAAATTCTTAAAAAAGATCTAAAACGTAAAAAGACAATGAATATACTGCTTTTGTTGTTCATAACCTTAACCGCGACGTTACTTGGGTCTAGTATCAATATGTTATCTACCAACAGTACGGTCATAAGTCACTTTATGGGCAAGGCAAAAACGCCTGATTTTACGGCTATGACCTACTACTCAGAGGAGAACTTAGATAAGGTTAACCAATGGTTATCAACTAGTAAGAGTGTAGAGGAGTATTCAGTAGATACGTTTATCCTTTTCCTAAAATCGAATGCCAAGCTCCCTGAAGGAAAGAAGCCATTGGATTTTGATAGCGCTATGGCAATACAGACTGTCCCAAAGCAACATAACTTAGTGTTTGATGAATCCAATGAGCCATTAGTGGTAGAGGCAGGCCAAATCGCTATTCCTTATTTCTTTTCTCATATGACAGATCTTGTGATTGGAGATAAAATAACGATTTCGTTAGAGGACAGAACAAGAGAGTTCACCATTAGTCATTACATAAAGGATGCCTTCTGTGGGTCTACCATGATGGGATTTAAGAGATGGATAGTAAATGAAGAAGACTATCGCTATTTCGACTCGGATAATGTGACAAAATTCAATCTTGTACAAGCAAACCAAGGGGATGCATCGGAAAATAGTATGTTACCTAGAGAGTTTAATCAGCTTAGTGTTCCCTCTTTAAGTAGTATTGAGAAAAATGTAATAGAAGCATCATATATGATGAATACGCTTATTGCAGGAGTTATTATGGCACTTAGCCTTTTGTTAATATTTATCTCCCTCTTAATGCTTCGCTTTACGATCGGTTTTACGTTACAAGAGGATTATAAGGAAATTGGTATTATGAAGGCCATTGGATTAAAAAATCAATCCATTCAAAGTATTTATATGGTGAAATATTTGGCCATGGGTTTGATAGGCGGGGCGATTGGATATGTGTTAAGCTTACCGATTGGTAACATATTAATTAATGGTGTATGCAGTGAAATGGTAACCGAGAAAATAGGGCGGTTCAATCTTCCTAGTCTTCTTGGAGTAGCCCTTATTATTCTACTAACCCTTGCCTTTTGCAGGTTATGCACACGCAAGGTAAATAAATTATCAGCCATTACAGCTATTCGTGGTGGTTCCACAGGGGAGAGATACCATAAAGGGAAGAAGGTATCTTTAAGAAAGTGGAGGACTTCACCCTCTAGTTTCTTAGCGATCAGTGATTTGCTTCATAGTGGGAAAAAACATATTGCATTATTCCTATCCTTTATATTAGGAACGATGGTATTAATTATTCCACTTAATATTATCAATACGATGAAATCTCCCGCACTCCTTGAGTTATTTGGATATGTGGAGTTTGATTTTTCTGTAACACCTCCTTCTACCAATAAACTTATTTTTACCTATACAACCGAGCAGATGCTATCCTATGTAGATCACTTAGAAGAAGAGTATAAGCAGAGCGGAATGGAAGTCGAATTATTTCCTGAAGTAAGCTATATGAGTAAAATCTATACGGATGATCCGACCAACTCTAAAAATGTGTATACTGCTAAGAGCTATGGGGTACAGGCAAAGGAATATAAGATGGAGGAGGGAACTGCTCCAAAGTTAAAGAATGAAGTAGCCATGTCTACAATTCTAGCAGACTATTACAAGGTTGGAGTAGGAGATAGACTGACGGTAGAGGTGGGAGATACTCCCCGCGAATACATCATCACTGGAATCTATAGCGCTATGATAAATCTAGGAGAAAATATACGATTACCTGAGGATGCTACCTATGAGTTAAAAGGGGCATCAGGCCTTAATATTCTGGGAAGATATAAGGGAACTGAGAGTGAAGAAAAGTATATGAAAGACCTGCAAGAGGTAAATAAAGAGTATGAAGTGAAGACGGCACAGGATTTTCTACATACCATGATGGGCAATATCATAGATACTCTTGACTTAGTGAATATTGGGATATTAATTATTGTAATTTGCATTAATTTTCTTATTACCATCCTAGTGGGAAGAATGATGCTCACTAAGGAGGCAGCGGATATCGCCGTATTGAAGAGCTTAGGTTATAAGGCAAAGAGCATTCGAGCATGGCAAATTAAGAGAATGTCAATCTTATTATTAGTCTCTGTTTTTATCGGAACAATTTTGGCCAATATACTAGGCTCACCAGTAGCAAATGGAATATTTGAAATTATGGGAGCAACTAACCTAACCTTGGTGGTGGACCCACTTCAAGTAGCTGTAATCTATCCAGCTATCATATTAACATTTACGCTGTTAGCAACTCTAATTAGTACGTCAGATATCAAGAAAATAAAAGTATGGGAATTCAATAATCAGGAATAAGAAAGGTTGGGGAATTATATGACAACAGTATTACAAGCAAAGGATATTTGTAAAACCTATATCACCAATAAACGACAGAATCATGTATTACGTAACATAAATTTTGAGCTAAAAGAAGGAGAGTATGTATCCATTATGGGCCCTTCAGGTTCCGGAAAATCCACCCTACTGTATACGGTTAGTGGAATGGATCATTTGACTGCTGGGGAAGTCAAATTCCTTGGCAAAGAAATCAGTACCTTAAAAGAAAATGAACTCTCTAACTTGCGTCTGAATGAAATGGGATTCGTCTTCCAACAGATGCATATGTTGAGAAACCTATCGTTGTACGATAATATTATTGTATCAGCATATCAGTCTAAGCAAGGAAAGACAAGAAAGCAGAGAGTGGCTATTAACGAAAGAGCCACTGAATTAATGAAGAGAATGGATATCATGGACTTAGCTGATCATGACATTACAGAGGTGTCAGGAGGGCAATTGCAGAGAGCATGTATCTGTCGCGCATTAATCAACAACCCTAAAATTCTGTTTGCAGATGAGCCAACAGGTGCACTAAACTCCAAGGCTAGTAATGAGGTTATGGAGGAGCTTAATGAGCTAAATAGAGAAGGTACAACCATATTACTGATTACCCATGATATTAAGGTTGCAGCAAGAACAGATAAGGTTTTATATCTCGTAGATGGTAACATTGAGGGACAGTGTGAACTAGGAAAATATACGGAGGGTACGAACCGTAGAGAACGTGAAAATAAATTAGCTAACTGGTTGTCAGAAATGGGCTGGTAGGAAGTGATAGAATGAGAGATATACTAGTAATTGAAGATGATAAGGAGTTAGGGACCATCCTTTGCGATTTCTTGGCAAGGGATGGCTATTCCCAATGCCATGCCATATCCGGAGAGGAAGGGCTAGAGGCACTTAAGAAGGATAGATTTAAGCTTGTGTTATTAGACCTAATGCTACCAGGAATTGATGGTTTTGCAATCTGTGAAAGTGTGCGAAAGACCTCGAATATACCCATCATTATCTTAAGTGCGAAGGTTGAAAAAGGAGATAAAATAGCAAGCTTAGCATTAGGTGCAGATGATTATGTGGAGAAACCATATGATATGGATGTATTGTTAGCAAAGATTAAAGCTCATTTGCGAAGAAACTATGGGTTAGCTAAGGAGAAGGAGTTTTTAATGGATGGAGATCTCACAGTAAATCTTACTTCTACCACGGTATATAAACAGGGCAGACCTTTAGTAATGACCAACAAAGAGTATGAGCTACTAGTATTATTTCTTAAGAATAAAGGAAAAACCCTTCGAAAGGAATGGATTTTTGACCAGATTTGGGGAATGGATTGCTTTAGTGAATTCTCGACTTTGACGGTACATATTAACAAGCTAAGAGAGAAAATTGAGGTACATCCAAAGAAGCCACTAAAAATACAAACAGTATGGGGAGTGGGATATAAGTATGAAGCGGATTAAAGGGATTATGCTAGCATTAACGGTATTTACCGTATTGGCGGTTGTAGTACTACTTGTGGGAGTGGAGTCATTTAATCAGAGAGAGAACAAAGAATATCAAGTTGAGATTAATCGTATCTACCAGGAGATAGAAGAGTATGCGAAGGATATGATAAACCATAACGGGAAAGGCCTTGCTGATAGGGATTTTCTTAGGGGTAAAGGGTATACCTATGTAAAGGCGCTTTCTTACTTAAAGGAAGGCCAAGGAGATGAGAAAGCTTTTTTTGAGGGAAAGAAAGCTGTTAGAAATAGTGAAAGTTATGTTCTACCTCTACCTTTAGAAGTCAAAGAATATGATTTTGTACGATTTGAGTATCTTTCGGTAACAAAGAGCTATTCCTATTTACTGCCACTGTTATTCTTTGTCATAGCTGTATTGTGGCTTATGACAATGTTAGTTCTATTTTGGGTACAACATAGTATTCTAAAGCCCTTTCATAAGGTGGAGCAGCTACCCTATGAGCTGTCTAAGGGGCATTTTTCTATAGAACTTAAGGAGAGTAAATATCGATATTTTGGCAAGTTTATGTGGGGGTTAGATGCTCTTAGAGAGACGTTAAAAAAGAACCATGCGAGGCAGCTAGAGCTTGAGAAAGAGAAAAAGATGTTAATTCTTTCCGTATCTCATGATATTAAGACGCCTTTAAGTTCGATTTATCTTTATACAAAGGCGCTTAAGGAAAACTTATATGAAGAAGAAAAAAGGCAACAAATCTATGAAACATTAGAGAGTAAGTCAGAGCAAATCGAGTCGTTTATTGCGGAGATAGAAAGAATGTCCACCCAGGATTTATTAGACCTTCCGGTATCTGTACAGGATTGTTATGCCAGTGAGTTTATGGAGCCAATAGAGAAAATCTACAAAGAAAAATTTTGTTTATACCACACCAATTTCGTTATGGAGCCATATCCGAACAAATTGGTTAAGGTAGATAAGGACCGAGTTATCGAGGTGTTAGAAAATCTATTGGAAAATGCCATTAAATATGGAGATGGTAAGAGCTTAACAATCTCATCCACAGAGGAAGAGTATTGCTTGTTGATAACTGTCACAAATTCAGGCACTCCAGTGGACAAGACGGAAGTTTTGCATTTATTTGAAAGCTTTTGGCGTGGTTCTAATGCAGGCAAGCATCGAGGAAGTGGATTAGGGCTGTACATATGTAAAGAGATTATGACTAAAATGGGAGGCGATATTTATGCCAGCATTGGGGAAAATAGCATGGGCTTCACATTGGTTATTAGAGAGGTATAGAGGCAGGGGAAAGGCGTACTATGAAATTAGTACGCCTTTCCCCTGTTGGTAATAAGGTGGATCTAGGCAATCCCCTGTAAGGCAAGCTTGCGCATGATATCGCAGCGTAATGGTACGTAAGGCTTGATGGCATGGGATGTTTAGGCAGGCTTTAAAAATTATAGGAAGATAAGTTGAGGGTGTCTTGTCGTAGGACACGCTTCGCTATAAGACGATAGGAGCCAAAAAGGCTGGCAAAGAACAGCCATCCTTTCGGCCTTATCGCCTTATGCGCAATGCAAGCATTGCAGTCCTACGACAGGACATTGTAGTATTTGGCGCTGTAATTTTTAAAGTGTTATACACGATGAATGCCATGACCAGGCCTAAGTACCAACGTGCTCAAACAGCCTTCCATGGGATTTGCCATTCGCCACCTAAGGATGGAGTGGCTATGAGGTAGAAATTGCGGTAGGAGAGTATTTTTCTAGTGTAGGACTATAAAAAGCTGCCGTACTAAATACTTAGTACGACAGCTTTTATTGGGTTTATATGATATGTTAGTCTAATTGTCTTACAACTGCTTCTAATGCTTCTAAAGCGTCAGCTGGAAGTTTATCATAACCTTCTTTGAATACGTCTCTAGATTTAACGAATTCAACACGGTCATTGATTCTAGCTTTAAGAGCGGCTACATATTCTGGATCATTTAAATCTGGAACAAAGCCTTCCCATTCAAAGATTTCGATTTCTTTAAAAGGTCCCCATTGTTTAAATTCTGCTTTTCCTTCTACAATCGCTTCGATTACACCTAAAGTATCCTTAGGCTGTACTTTTTTACCCATGAAGTCGCCAGTATTGATGATGTAGCAATCTACATTTCTTTCAGCAACAAGCTTCTTGAATTTCTCGTAATCATTTACTAAAGGATAAGTTCTAAATGGGTTTGCATATGGTTCAACAACTAAAGCATTAGGATCTACGCCAGGAGCAAGTCTCTCAGCAGAAGAACGTTTAGTTGCTAAGGTAGCGCCCATAACAGCAGCTAATGAAGCACCTTTAAGTCTAACAATTGGAGGAATAGTAGGATCCTTCATAATCCAGAAGATTGCATTTACTGGTTCGTCAATCTTATCTACGCGGTTTGGAGACCATAATTTAGATTTAATGGCACGACCGTTACCGTTACGAATGTCCTCAGTTACTAATACAACTTTACCATCCTCATCTAGAGTTGCAGAACAGTTTTGTGCAGTTAATAAATATTTATTATCTTCACAATAAGTTGGATAATCTTGTGTCTTATCAAAGTAAGTTGGTTCTAATGCAACGGAAGATGCAGTTTCGTCATTGATGATAAAGGCATCATCATGAAGAACAGTTACATCATATTTACCACCATGCTTTGCATGTGTAATGGTAGATTTACCAGATCCAGACAGACCAAATACAGAAGCAACGAAAGCCTTGCCTTCGCCAAGGTTGTATCTCTTTTGTCCACCATGGCAAGATGCATATCCGTTACGGTTTGCAATTGCCCAAGCGATGGTAAGAGTACCTTTCTTATGCTCGCCGAAGTATCTCATGCCTAATAAGGCTGCACAGTTTGTGGTAGTGTTGAAATAAGTAAGTCCAAGGGAATGCTCTGGATGTTTCCACTGTGGGTTAGAGAATATGTAGATATCTGCTTCATTACCAATTGGCTTAGAATTTTTATACATCTTTACATACTCTTCAGTCATATACTGGAAGTTTAGCATCCAAGAATATAAAATGTTTTCTTCGCCTTCTGGAATAAGAAGATGAGCCTTTACCATAAATTCTGGATCAAGACCAATGAATACCTCTGCATGATAGAGTGTACTCCATCTAGTGTCATAGATAGCATCCATAACTTTTCTATCAAGATCAGTACAATCTACTCCTGGTTCACCAGCAATTTTTCTTGCTGCCGCACAACGACCGGTTACAAAACCATCGTTAAATAATAATACTTTTGCATCTTTTTCAAGACCAAATTCCTCACCGTGGTAAACAGGCATATCGGTTACAACGGTACCTGGAGAATTCTTAGCTAGTTCATAAGCTTCTTTTAAAGTATTTACTTTAATTACGTTATTACCATAAAAAGCAGCCTCAATGATTGAACGTGTTGTTGAAAAACCAGGTTTGCCAGCGCCGATTTCTTCTTTTTTGAAATAAGCTTTTGTTGACATAATATAGTTCCTCCTATTTGTTCGTTTATAGGTATGTATATATAATTTAACATGGCATAAGCCTGTGCTAAATTATTATTAAAGATAGTAAAGCCAAAAATATGCATTAAATAAATTATAAGAATTATTGTCAACAATGTCAATCAAAACAGACTGTCAAATTACTTCTTTTTTTCGACTAACCATTGATCTAAATAGGTATTCATTAGGTCAAATTGGGTTGGTCCCATATTTAAGTAAAAAGTATGGAAATCTTTTAATACAAACTTATCTCCTAAGCTTTTCTCTGCTTTTAGTTTCATTTCACTAATCTCTATGTAACCAAGAATGTATTTTAAGTAATTACAAGGTTCTGCAACAATGGCATTATATATTTGTGATATGGTAGAATCATCAGAAATACCAAAGTTCGTTAGATACTCTTTGGTTTTGGCTTTATCCCATCCATAATAGTTAACGCCCACATCTACATTTCCATAAATACATAAGGTAGCAACGAGGTTATTTTGTAATACTTGCGTTAGATTTTTATCTAGACCACCTAAACCATAGGAATAGCATTCCACATAGGTAGCCCAACCTTCTGAATAACCACCAAAATCGACAACACTACGAAGAAGGCTTGGTAACTGTTGTTGAAAATAAACGGTTTGATAAAGATGACCTGGGTAGCCTTCGTGTGCAATGGTCGTAAAAATGTTAGACATATCGGTATTAGACCCCTTGTTGATATAAACCATATTTTCGCTACAGTTGTCGATTGGAGGAGTCAAATAAAATGCAGGACTCATGTACTCCTCAAGCGATTTATCAACGTATTTGATGGTATAGTTTACTGGACTAATTGCAGGAAAATCATTGGAAATGGCATCCTTTAAGTAGTCCATAATTTTAGCTGGGTCAGTAAGACGATAGTTTGGGGAGGAGATACTTTCAATAACTGACTGATCGTTAGCAGCAACTCGTTGCATATTTAGAATAGCAGCAGTTAAGTAAGAGGTTAATAAACCGCGAATATCATCGATAGAACGGTAGGAACCAACATTTGATCTTACCATATATTCATAGTATTCCTTGCCGTTTTCTAAATTACAAAGGCCCGCATCGTTCTTGCCGGTTCCCTTTAAAGAAGTTAGAGTGGCAATCAGCTTTTCATATGCTGGGATAACATGATTTTTTACAGCAGACTTATTTTCTTCGATGTAAGCTTTTTTCTTTGCCTCGTCTTTTACAATGGTGTCAAGACGACTAGAAAAGGTAGTAATCAAATAGTTACTGTCTGCATTTTTGATGAATTCCTGGCATTGAGCAATGATATCATCAGCGGATGTGTCACTCATAAAGAGTCCCTCTTTTGATTTTTCCTGCTCAAAGGTACAGATTTCGTCAAAATACTCATCTATACAAGTAAGAAGTTTGAGGTAATCTACAACATTTTGCTCCTTGTAAAAATGGTATTCTGCTAGTAATACTGGTAATTGAGCTTGTAGACCAGTAGTTGGACTCAACACTTCGTGCAAATAGTAATATTTCTCTGCAGGAATCTCATTTTCTAGCTGTTCCTTTAAAATATCAAAGGTAAGCTGCTGATCCTTGGTTAACTGTGTTCGGTCAAAATCATCAAGTGCTTTTTGAAACTCCTTTAGCTTGGAGGTGTCCGTATCCATAGCTTCCTTTGTGTAGGTGCCAAAGGTTGGAGTAAAGTCTTTGATGTTGTAGTTTTCAGGATTTGCAAGGGTGTAGTTTAAGGTAAGACTATCTTTGGTTATGTAATAATTGAATACCTCATCAGTAAAAACATCAAATTTTGCCTGATAAGTGTATTTCGCCTGATCAGTACTAACATCCTGATTATTTGTCTGATTATTCGTTTGTGAACTTTTATTACAACAGACACAGGTAAGAAGAACTAGTACTATTAGGATGGATAGCAAACGCCGTTTCATGAATATCCCCCTTTGTAAGTTACTTGTTTCAGCTATTAGTTCATTATAATAGATGGTAACTTAAATTATGTTTAGAAATGACAAATATTAAAAACAATAGTAGCATAAGAAATAATGTTTTACTAGATAAATAAACCCTTGACAAATACTTTTAGGTGAGAGTACACTACAATTACATGACAAAAGCAATGAAAAGAAGAGTAGGTAATGGAAGCATCACAGAGAATCCCGGTAAGCTGAGAAGGGAGTATGTAGAAGTTACTGAACATGGTCTTGGAGCTGCGCACCGACTATAGAAGATTCTTTTATATAGGCTGCGACGGGTTCACCCGTTATAGTGAGTGCCATTGTAGGATGGCAGCAAAGGCTTATACTGCAAAGTATAGGTGAATTAAAGTGGTAACACGGGAACTCTCGTCTTTAAGTAATTAAAGGCGATTTTTTTATGCAAGGAACTCGGGTGTAAAAGCGACTCGGGTGTAAAAGCCTGGGAAGGTCTCTAGATTAGCAAATCTTCTCCGGCTAGTGTGTGGGGACTGCTTGCTACTTCATCAGGCAGGACACTGCACTGAGCCTAAAGCCGTCAATCGTGTTCAGCAGAGGCTTCCACGATTAACGTAGTCTCAGTTTCGTAGCCTGAAAGGCGTATCAAGTAGTCCCCGCACAAACAGCCGAAGTAGATTTGCTAAAGCAAAGTTCTTGGGCAGGCTTTTACACCCTCGAATTCATGCAATAAAGAAAGTCGTAGGAAGAGAAAAGCATCAAGAAAGAGAATTGTAAGGCACTGGCTAGTGTGAAGAACTGGGGACTATTTAGTCAGGCTGGCATTCCACTGAGCCTAAAGCCGTCAATCGTGTTCAGCAGAGGCTTCCACGATTGACGTAGTCTCAGCTTCATAGCCTGACGTTATACTTTACAGTACTCAGGCTTTTACACCCTCGAATTGTAGCAAAAAAGAAAATTGCAATAATAATCCCATAATCTGATACCCTACAATAAAGAATAAATCATTTAGGAAAGAGAGATGATAGTATGTCAAAAAAACCATATTATATTACGACTGCCATTGCCTATACGTCAGGTAAACCTCATATTGGAAATACGTATGAGATCGTATTGGCAGATGCCATTGCCCGTTATAAGAGAGCAGAGGGCTATGATGTGTTCTTTCAAACTGGAACTGATGAGCACGGTCAAAAGATTGAAGAGAAGGCTGCCGCAGCGGGTGTTTCTCCACAGGAATTTGTAGATGAAGTTGCTACAGATATTAAGAGAATCTGGGACTTAATGAATACTTCTTATGACAAATTTATTCGTACAACCGATGAAGATCACTGTCTTCAGGTACAAAAAATATTTAAAAAACTATATGAGCAGGGAGATATCTACAAAGGGCATTATGAAGGAATGTACTGTACTCCATGTGAATCCTTCTTTACACCATCCCAGCTTGTAGATGGCAAATGTCCAGACTGTGGAAGAGAGTGTCATACTGCAAAAGAAGAAGCTTATTTCTTAAAGCTTAGTAAATATGCAGACCGTTTAGTAGAGCACATCAATGCACATCCAGAGTTTATTCAACCAGAATCTCGTAAAAATGAGATGATGAACAACTTTATTTTAGCAGGACTTCAAGATCTTTGTGTATCTAGAACTTCAGTAAAATGGGGCATTCCAGTAAGCTTTGATGATAGACATGTAATCTATATTTGGGTAGATGCGTTAAGCAACTATATCACTGGTCTTGGCTTTGATGTAGATGGTAATCACGCTGACCTATATAAGAAATTCTGGCCAGCAGATTTACACTTAATTGGTAAGGATATTCTTCGTTTCCATACGATTTATTGGCCTATCATTCTGATGGCATTAGGTGAACCACTTCCTAAGCAGGTATTTGGTCATCCTTGGCTATTACAGGGCGATGGAAAAATGAGTAAGTCCAAAGGAAATATTATTTACGCAGATACCTTGGTAGATTTCTTTGGAGTAGATGCCGTTCGTTACTTCGTGCTTCATGAAATGCCATTTGACAATGATGGTGTGATTTCTTGGGAACTGATGGTAGAACGAATGAATTCCGAACTTGCGAACACTCTTGGTAACCTTGTAAACCGTACCATCTCCATGTCCAATAAGTATTTTGACGGTGTAGTAAATAACACAAATGTTTGTGAGCCTGTAGATGAAGAATTAAAAGCCTTCACCTTGGAGACTCCTAAGAAGGTAGCAGCGAAGATGGAGAAGCTTCGTGTGGCAGATGCTATCACTGAGATCTTTAACCTCTTCAAACGTTGTAATAAATATATTGATGAGACAATGCCTTGGGCACTGGCAAAGGAAGAGGACAAAAAGCCTCGTTTGGAAACTGTGCTTTATAATTTAGTAGAAAGCATTACCATTGGTGCTTCTTTATTAGTATCCTTTATGCCAGAAACTGCTGATAAAATTACAAAACAGTTGAATACTACTGTGAGAAGCTTAGAAGAAATGACCCAATATGGCAAATATCCATCCGGCAATAAAGTAGTGGAAAAACCGGAAATCCTATTTGCAAGACTAGATATGAATGAGGTAATGGAAAAAGTGAACGAAATGAAAGCAAATGAACAAGTAACTGAGGAAAATAAAGTAGAAGAACCTGTAATCGATATCGAAGCAAAAGAAGAGATTACCTTCGACGATTTTGGAAAAATGCAATTCCAGGTTGGTGAAATCATAAAATGTGAAGAAGTACCAAAATCCAAGAAATTACTTGTTTCCCAAGTAAAAGTTGGCTCCCAGGTAAAACAGATTGTATCTGGTATCAAGGGACACTATACACCAGAGCAAATGGTAGGAAAAAAGGTTATGGTACTTGTAAACCTAAAGCCAGCTAAGCTTGCAGGAGTATTAAGTGAAGGTATGCTTCTTTGTGCTGAGGACGAAAAAGGAGAATTATCTTTAATGACTCCAGAAAAACCAATGCCAGCAGGAGCAGAAATCTGCTAATTCTATTAAAAATTTAATTTTTAAAATGCCAGAAGCACACCAGTAGACACTGTTTCTGGCATTTTTTATTTCTATCTGTCAAAGTCTAAAAATGAGTTTTTTAGACATAATATGTAATGAATATAGTAATCGATAAGTAGTATTCTAAAGATTTATAATAAATGGAGGTTTATTATGGCACTTGTTTTGAAGGGACCGTAAGAATACTACCTATCGTGTTATTATTGTATGTTATTTTGAAAATGACATACTAGTAAAAACCGCATCATATGGTAGTTAACGTTGTATTATGCAAATAAAAATAGATTTTTTGAAGTTTAAAATTTAGCAGTTCCTTAAACACAACTCTCGCTTGTGCTTGCTTAATTTTTGAAAATAAGTTAATATAAGCCATGAAATAGTTAGGAGGCACAAATGAGCAAATTAATTGATACACATTCCCATTATGACGACGAGCAATTTGACGAGGATAGAGGTCAGTTGTTAGCGAAATTATGGAATAACAATATAGAATTTATCGTAAATGTCGGTTCCTCTATAGACAATTCCAAGGCAACCTATGCATTAGTAAAGGAATATGAAAGAGTGTATGGAGCCATTGGTGTACATCCTAGTGAGACAGCCGATTTAAAAGAAGAAGACATGAATTGGCTCATGGAAAAGAGCAAGCATCCGAAGATTGTAGCCATAGGAGAAATTGGATTAGACTACTATTGGGATGAGCCAGAAAGAGAGATCCAAAAGAAGTGGTTTAGAAGACAGCTAGAAGTTGCCAGAGAAGTGAAGCTTCCTGTCATCATT
Organism: Bacillota bacterium; assembly: GCA_023416695.1. Classification (GTDB taxonomy): domain Bacteria; phylum Bacillota; class Clostridia; order Lachnospirales; family Lachnospiraceae; genus KM106-2. The sequence continues at coordinate 36,184 of JAEZGY010000061.1, forward strand.
CACAGTAGGGATGCTGCTGAAGATACGTTAACCATCATGAAAGAAGCAAAGTGCGAGGAAATTGGTGGTGTCATTCATTGCTTCTCTTATGGAGTAGAAATGGCAAGAGAGTACTTAAATCGAGGCTTTTATCTAGGAATCGGTGGCGTTTTAACCTTTAAAAATGCAAAAAAATTAAAAGAAGTGGTAGAATATGCGCCAATGGATCGTTTAGTGTTAGAAACAGACTGTCCATATCTGGCACCAGTGCCACATAGAGGGGATCGAAACGATTCTACCAATCTGACTTACGTTGCCAAGGAACTGGCAGCTATTAAGAACATTTCTTATGAGGAAGTATTAGAAATTACCAATGCCAATGCAAAGGCGTTATATCGAATAAAAGACGGGTTTAAAGCCCAGAACGAATAAGTGAAAAAGAGGTATGAGATGGCCACATTAGGAAATCCCAAGAATACAATAGAAATTTTAAATAAATATGGGTTTAATTTTCAAAAACGATTTGGACAAAATTTTTTAATTGATACCCATGTGTTGGAGAAAATTATTCGGTCTGCTAATGTGACCAAAGACGACTTGGTATTAGAGATTGGGCCAGGTATCGGCACTATGACACAGTATCTTTGCGAGCATGCGAGACAAGTCATTGCTGTAGAAATCGATAAAAATCTCATCCCAATCTTAGAGGATACCTTATCGGAGTATGACAACGTTAAAGTTATTAACGAGGATATCCTAAAAGTAGATATTAAGGGTTTAGCAGATGAGTATAACAATGGCAAGCCAATCAAGGTTGTAGCCAATCTCCCTTACTACATTACCACTCCGATTATCATGGGACTATTAGAAAATGAAGTGCCGATTGATAATATTACAGTTATGGTACAAAAGGAAGTAGCAGATCGAATGCAGACAGGCCCTGGTTCCAAAGACTATGGAGCACTTTCCTTAGCCGTTCAGTACTATGCTGATCCTTATATCGTAGCCAATGTGCCACCAAACTGCTTTATGCCAAGACCAAATGTAGGCTCCGCAGTCATACGTTTGACGCTCCACGAGGAAAAACCTGTGCAGGTAAAGGACAAGAAGCTGATGTTTGCCATTATCCGAGCATCCTTTAACCAGCGTAGAAAGACCTTGCAAAATGGGTTAAACAACTCACCAGAGCTTAGCTTTACCAAGGAAGAGGTTGTTACAGCCTTAGAAGCCATTGGGAAGCCATCTACTGTCCGAGGAGAGGCATTAACACTACAAGAATTTGCAGCATTGACAGATGCATTAATTGGATAGCTTCTTAAGTAAGAAGCCAGAGGGTTAAAATCACCTTCTGGCTTTTTTTAATGTATAGAACTATTTAGCCAGTAGTCATATTCTATTCTCCTTACACATATATATAGTATAAAGGAGTGAGGTCTTTGGCGGATTATAAGAGGATTGTATCCTACATATATCAGTATAACCATCAAGTTAAGGGCAATAATATTGGCTTTACCCGGTTAGAAACCCGGAATGGTCAGTGTAAGATTATTGTCCATGTTCGCGTTCCAAACCTTCAGAATGTCACAGCGAAAGTATATACCTATTGTTGGTATGATGGTGAACTCCATGGGGTAGCCCTAGGTGATATGAACCTTTCAGGTGGAGTTGGAGAGTTTAAGCTTGTTACACAGGCAGATAATTTGTGTGATACTCAGTATAGTTTATCCGATATGGGTGGGCTTCTTGTATATATTTCAGATACCGGTTTTTTAGGAGCTGAGTGGGACAATCGGCCAATTCGATTTCATGATTTGAAGGTGGATAGTCTTAGGCCTTCTGATTTTTATGAACGTTATGCTTGGCAGGAGGAATCCTTTGTAGAGAGTAGTCGGCAGGTTATAAAAGAGCCAGTCGAGCAACCATTCATAGAGGAGTCTCAAGAGGTGATTCCTACGAAAGAAGAGGTCAAAGAGCAGGTTGAAGAAGAGCAAGAGGTTATTGAGCAGATAGAAGAGGACCAAGAAGAAACTGCGTACCAAGAGACGGAAGTGCTAGATGATGAAGAAGAGATGCAGGCAGCAGATTTTTCAAATAAGGAGGAAGAACAAGACGATAGTGGTCCACTAAGTAGGAGTCGTATGGAGAGACTTGATCAGAGAGCCCACGAGCTATTTGGTAATATACTTAGTAATCGTATTTTTGAAACGCAGCAGGAGGAAGACCAACAAAGCGATTCTGTTGTGGTAAGTCCAAAGGCGGCTATCGAGTTATTTACAGCGTTTAAGAGCTGTGAATCAGAAGCGGAATATCAAGAGGTAGAAGAGGAGATTCAGATTCTTTATAATCGAATTGAGCAGCTTGAGCGCATTTTAAAAGAGTGGCGAATTAAAGAAAATAGAATTAAAGAGCAACGGCAGGCTAAGCTAGAGGCGGAAGAAGAGAAAAAGCAGATCGAGGAAGAATTAAGAAAAAGCTTTCATATTGAGCGGGCCCAGGATATCTACGGACCTGTAGAAGCTGATGATGCACTTGCTCTTAAGCTAACGAGTGAAACAGAGTCTGTAACACAAGAATTGCAGGAGAGAGAGGATTCCACCGAGAACCAAGAGAATGCTTGGGACGGAGAGGAAGATGCCATGGAGTATGAGGATAGTATAAATCCAGTGGTACAGAGAATCCTATCCAAATATCCAGTGCTAGAGCCTTTTCAAGATGTAGAGCCTGGCAACTGTGTAAGAATTGAGCCTCAGGATATCGGGATATTCCCTATGGAGAACTGGATTCTTGCCAATAATAGCTTTTTGCTTCATGGCTACTATAGCTACCGTCATTTAATTTTCTTTTATAAAAAAGTATATGATAGACCAGTATATTTACTTGGTATACCAGGGGTAAACCACAGTAGGGAACGGTTCATGGCCAATATGTTTGGGTTCTCTATGTTCCAACCACTCACCAAGCTTGACGGCGAGAATGTTCAAGCAGCCAACAATAGAATGACTGGCAATCCTGCTTATGACGAGGTTCAAGGTGGGGAGTTTGGCTATTGGTGTATGGAGATTGTATTTTAATAGCAGAGGCTTCTCTGCTACATATAGCGACAAGACATTTTATGGTGTTGTTGCACTCTTGGGGTCACAGGAATCACTGTAGCCCCTTGTACATATATAAAGCGGAGGCATGGGATGCCTGTATTAGGCTCCTTATTTGTCCTCCGCTTATTAATGGTTTCGGCTATCTTTACAAGGTTACTCCACGCAGGGAGACATTTGGAACAAGTGGTTTCACGATGAGAAGTAGCTCTTGTAGCTCGTGGGTAGTAAACCCATGTAATCCCTTTACTAATACATCAGAGCTGTCCTCGTAGTTTTGTAGAAAATAGGCACTAGGTCCCTCTAACCACTGACTTATGGCAAGGAGGTCTTCTTTACAGTGAAGCTCTTTTACTAGAGTAGTTCTAAATTCATAAGGAATACCTGATTTTTTAAGAAGCTCTACGGATTCCTCCACCGGTTTTGTATTATACTGAGGGATACCAATGGTAATACCATAGTGGGCTAGGGAATTCTTTATATCCATGGCTACCATATCTAATAACCCTTCCTCAAGTAGCTCTGAAAGCATGGAAGGATTGCTTCCATTGGTGTCTAATTTGACGTGGTACCCCATCTCTTTAATGGTTTGGATAAATGACTTTAACTCCTTGGTTAAGGTTGGTTCTCCACCAGTAATACAGACTCCTTCTAGTATTCCTTTTCGTTTATGTAAATGCGTATAGACATCCTCCTCAGTATAGGCAGGAGGGAGATTTTTAGGATCTAACAAAGACGAGTTTTGACAATACGGACATCTAAAATTACATTTTCCTAAAAATAGAGTACTTGCTACATGACCTGGGAAATCTAATAAGGTAGTCTTTTGCAGACCGTAAATAGGAATCATGAAAGGGCCTCCTTTTGAATTATAAGTTGTCAGATAAAATACCTCATGATACTATATAGAATAGCAAATGATAAACAAAAAATCCACAGAATACAGCGGCAAAGTTGGAGGTTGTACGTTTGGAACAATATATGAAGGAAGCAATTAAGCAGGCAAAGAAGGCATATAAGATTGACGAAGTACCGATTGGTTGTGTCATCGTATATGAGGATAAGATTATTGCCAGAGCTTATAATAAAAGAAATTATAAAAAAAATACCTTAGCCCATGCAGAGCTGTTAGCAATTGATAAGGCTTCCAAAGCATTAGGAGATTGGCGTCTAGAGGGATGTACTATGTATGTAACGTTAGAACCTTGTCAAATGTGTGCAGGTGCCATTGTGCAGGCGAGAATAGATAAGGTAGTGATTGGCGCCATGAATCCTAAGGCAGGCTGCGGTGGTTCGATCTTAAATCTCCTGGAGATGGAGGAGTTTAATCACCAAGTAGAGGTTGTTCGTGGGGTTTTAGAAGAGCAATGTCAGGGCTTACTACAGGAATTTTTTAAAGAACTGAGAGAGAAAAAGAAGAGGGAAAAACGCCCTTGACAGAAATGGTGAAAGAAGCTATACTATACAATACGTCCGAGCTTATTGGACAAAACAAAGTCTATAAAGTTTCCGTGCAGCCGGGGAGATAGCGGTGCCCTGTACCTGCAATCCGCTACAGCAGGGGTGATATCTTGCCTAGGGTTAATTTTGTAGGGCTGCCCTTTATAAGTGATGTTGACGTTTGGGT
>JAEZGY010000087.1 GCA_023416695.1 Bacillota bacterium
TAAGTGCTTCGTTCGACTTGCATGTGTTAAGCACGCCGCCAGCGTTCATCCTGAGCCAGGATCAAACTCTCAAATTAAAGTTGATCTTGGTCAAAAAGCACTAGCTTGTTTAACCGTTTTTTACATCTTTCGATGTCATTTACTGTTTCATAAAGAAACGTTCATTCTGAAATTCTTATTGAATTTTCAGGGTTGTTTCACTGTTTAGTTATCAATGTTCTTTGTTAAATCAGCTTGACTAGTTTATCATGTTTAAATTAGTTTGTCAAGCACTTTTTTATTATTTTGAAACTTTATAAGTTTCAAACGGAGAAGGAGGGATTTGAACCCTCGCGCCGCTATTAACGACCTACTCCCTTTCCAGGGGAGCCCCTTCAGCCGCTTGGGTACTTCTCCATAGCCACAACGCTTCATTTATAAAAATATGAGATTTTACAAACTCAAACGGAGAAGGTGGGATTCGAACCCACGGTCCCTTTCGGAATCACTGGTTTTCAAGACCAGCTCCTTAAACCACTCGGACACCTCTCCAAATCGTGCTTGATTAGTATATCATGATACCATATCCTTGTCAAGCATTTTTCATGTTACTTGGTTGCTAAATAACGTCATATTTATAGTTCTTAATTAGGTTTTATGCCAAATGGAACAACGCGCATTTAAGACACAAAATCTTGTCACTCTTTCGCAGCGACAAGATTTATTTTATCATGTATGAATTTAATTGTCAACATTGTTTTTAGATTTTTTTCTAAAATTCAAACAATTTGATCATATTAGTCAATTAACGTTAAAAACCGTTCCGCTACACACAAATCTTCCGGTGTTGTTACTTTTATATTAGTATAACTACCCTCTACTACATGAATAGGTACATCTGTCATAGCCTCCACAACCATAGCATCATCCGTAATATGACTATGCTCCTGTTGCATAATATCCTCATAAGCCTTTCTCACTAAAGAATAGGAGAAAGCCTGAGGCGTTTGCACCATCCATAAAGTATTACGGTCTAAGGTCTCATCAACAACGCCATTTACATCTATCTTCTTAATCGTATCTTTTACAGGCATTGCAACAATACATGCTTGATATTGTGTAACAGATTCTATTGTCCGATTAATCACTTCAGGAGTAATTAAAGGCCTAGCTCCATCATGTATGAGTACATAATCTGCTCCAATGCACTCCTTTAAGCCCTGGTATACGGAATCATAGCGTTCTTTACCACCTGAAACAATAGCTTTTACTTTAGTTATCCCATAGCGCTCAACTATCTGCTTTTTACAATATTCCTCTTCTCCCCTACCAGTCACAAGAAGGATCTCATTTACATTGCTTTTGTCAAATGCAGTCAACGTATAGTAGAGCAAAGGTTTATCGTTAATTTCTAAATACTGCTTAGCGACTTGACTATTCATTCTCTTACCTTGACCTGCTGCCAATACAATTGCAACAACCTTACCTCTCATTTTTAGCCTCCTTTGTAACTAGACCATTAGCGTTGTCCTATTTTCAGATTAGGAACAGCGTTTAAATCCAAGCCATCCCTAGCACCATTCAAGAATTCATAATAAGCCGCAGAACCAATCATCGCTGCATTATCTGTACACATAATAATAGAAGGATGATAAAAAGCAATCCCTTGCTTCTCACATGCATTTTCCATAGCTCTCCTTAAAGAAGAGTTAGCTGCAACACCTCCTGCTATGGCTATTTTCTTTAAACCAAATCTTTTGGCTGCCTTTACTGTCCTATCCACAAGAACATCCACTACTGCTTGTTGGAAGGAAGCTGCCACATCTGCTTTATTGACTTCTTCCCCTTTCATAGCACAAGAGTTCACATAATTAAGAACAGCAGACTTAATTCCACTAAAACTAAAGTCAAATTCTGCCCCCTCTATTTGAGCTCTTGGAAATGCTATTGCTCCAGCATTGCCCTCTTTTGCAAGCTTATCAATCTTTGGACCACCTGGATAACCTAAGCCTATTGCTCTAGCAACCTTGTCAAAGGCTTCTCCGGCAGCATCATCCCTTGTTTTCCCTATGATCTCATATACACCATATGCCTTAACATGGACAATATGAGTATGACCTCCCGATACAATAAGACACATAAATGGCGGTTCTAAATCTAGATTATCTATATAATTGGCTGAAACATGGCCTTCAATATGATGAACACCTACTAATGGTTTATTAGTAGCATAAGCAATGGCTTTTGCCTCTGCCACACCTACTAAAAGCGCTCCCACCAACCCTGGACCATAGGTAACTCCAATAGCATCCATATCTTCTAATTTCATATTAGCTTCTTTAAGTGCTTCTTCTATTACCACATTAATTTTTTCAATATGCTTTCTAGAAGCGATTTCAGGAACCACACCTCCATATAGTTTGTGAAGTTCTATCTGTGAAGAAATTATATTAGACAATACCTGACGGCCATTTTTTACAACTGCTGCTGCTGTCTCATCACAAGACGATTCAATGGCTAAAATTGTAATATCCTTTTCCATTTTATTAACCTTTCTATTTAATACTCCTATTCCTTTGCTGTAGGACTGGCAGATGGGTTTGCAGAAGATGAAAGGGAATCATCCTTTTTCTCTCTCAGCTTCCATCCAAGTATCTTCCATTTATCCTCATTATCTTTTCGTAAAATAAATGTTTCCTCTGTCGTTACTACACCTGAATTCCCCTCTTTAATCCCAAAGGACATTGTTATCGTCGCGTAGGATTTCCCCTCTATTTTAACTTCTTTATTTTTTATGTCATCAATAAAACGATAGGTAAAGATATTTTTTTTCTTCTCCTTATATTCAGCAATCTCCTCACGCATGCTAGTAAGTTGTGCTTCCTCAGGATTTTTTAAAAGTAACTCATCATCCATTAGTTTTCTATATTGACTCATGAGCTTTTTATACTGTTCGTCAGTATAATCCTCATTATATAATGCTTGACAAAACTTTGCATAAGTCTCCAAAACAGTATTTGCTGTTGCTGGATAGTATAGCTCTAGATCCATATCAATCATTTTTTCCACCAATGTCTTTTTTTGTGTTAAGTCTTCTCCCTTATCAAAATTATGAGTAAGGAAAAAATAATATAAACCTACTACTCCGATTGCAATAAACACAAAAACAACTATGATATGAGAATACCTTTTTTTCATGTAAAGCCCCCTGTTTTTGAATGTTTTATAACATTATTTACTCATCCTTATTAAATTCTAGTTCAATTGTTTTACCATCCTTACCAGCATATGCAGCTGGAAAAATGGACCTCACCTCTTCCATATACTCCTCAGGTCTAGTAAGAGAAGGGCTGTAATGAGTAAGCCACAGTCGGAAAGCTTCGGCCTCCTTAGCCAATCTAGCTGCATCATAAAATGTCATATGCTTATACTCTACTGCCTTATCTGCCTTATCCTTTTCTCCGTACATCCCCTCGCAAATAAACAGATCTGCCTTATAAGCCATCTTACTTATCTGTGGTATTGGCCTTGAATCTGTACAATAGGTTACTTTAATTCCTTTTCGCTTTGGACCAAGCACCATATCTGGGGTAAAGGTTCTGTCGTTACAAGTTACTTCTTCCCCTTTTTGAAGGCGACTCCAATATTCTTTAGGAACATTATTTTCTAATGCCTTCTCCACAAAGAATCTACCATTTCTTTTTATTTCAATATTATAGCCATAGCAAACTACATTATGTTGAACACGAAAGGCTTCTATACGATATCCATTTATCTCAATTACCTCTTCTTTTTGAGATAACTCAATAAAACGAAGTGAAAATGGTAGTTCTGGAGCGATAATACGCAACGCTTTAACCACCTTTTCTAGACCTTTGGGCCCAATCAAGGTAACCTCTTCTCTACGATCTGCATTTCCCATAGATAACAAAAGACCTGGTAACCCACTAATGTGATCCCCATGAAAATGTGTAAAACAAATTACATCAATAGGATGAAAGCTCCAGCCCTTCTGACGAATTGCCATCTGGGTACCCTCTCCACAATCTATTAATAAACTACTACCATTATATCTTGTCATTAAAGCAGTTAAATACCGACCTGGTAACGGCATCATACCACTTGTCCCAAGTAAACATACATCTAACACGATTCTTCCTCACTTACTATTCTATATAGTTAATATCCATTTTTCTCTACTTTTCCCATGATAGCATATTTTATACTTAGAATCAATGTGAATGCTCATAGCTACAAGTATGATAAAAAGAGTCGATCTACATTATGTATATCGACTCTAGCTACATTCAATATTATTCTAACATTTAAAATATGGTTTTCTTTTAGCAAACCATATCTATAAATATTCATTCTTCTTTTTTATGGTTACCGGAATCATAAAGGAATCAATCATATTATCATAGCAATGCTCACAAATGTCAAACTGATGCACTTCTATATCCTTATTAGAAAAATAACCCCACTCCTGAGTAGCTTCAAACACACCTTCTTTAAGAATTCCCCGTTCAATCTTAAGTTCTTTGCCACATACATTGCAAAATAAACGTTTCCCTTTTCGCAAGACTTATTCCTCCAAACCAATGCAAGCTAATATAATTATATATACCTATCTGTAGTTTTCATAGTGGAAAAAACTAGTATTCAACAGCCCACTTTACAACTCTCTTATACTGTGTAATACCACATAATAATAGCATTCTCCTTTGGTTTGTCATAGAACCCAGGCCTTACCCCTTCTACGCCAAACCCTAATCTCTTATACAGAGTATACGCTGCTATATTACTCTCCCTAACTTCTAGGGTAAACCCTGTAATACCACGTTGTTCCCCTTTATAAAGGAGCACTTCTAACATCCTTCGCCCTATCCCCTGATGACGATAATCTCCCTTAACTGCCACATTAGTAATCTGGCCTTCCTCTAATACAGCCCATAATCCACAATACCCAATGATTTCACCGTCTTTATCCACAACTAAATACAAATCCTTTGGATTATTTACTGCTGTCTCAAAATCCCTTCTGGTCCAAGGCATGGAAAATGTATGTTTTTCTATCTCTAACACTTGATCAATGTCGTCCAGGGTCATCTCCCTGATTATTATGGATTGGTCCATAGAACTCCTCACATGAATACTATTTTATTGCTGAGCTTCTCTTTCCTTTAACTCTCTCTCTGCCTGTGACATACGAAGATAAACAGGTTCATGGTCTCTAGCATGTACCATCTTACCTTCTCTATAGTATTTTGCTCCTAGTGTCGCAACAGCCCCAGCCCTTTGCTTACATAAATGGGCAGGTGCAAAGGAAACCGCATTCCCAAAAACCTCTACTAAGGATTCACGATGAACTTCAACTCCATCTCCCAAGAATATAATATTGGAATACTCCTTAGTTTCCTCTTGAATCATTTGTATTTCCTCTATTAGTTGATTAAGTTCTACTGCCCTTTGGGCAGATACAACCTCAAGTTCATTATCCTGAAAACTATAAAGACCAGTATAAACTTGATTTCTCCTAGCATCCATAATAGGACAAATAAGTACCTTAGTATTATACAAATTAAAAGCAAGAGCGTCCACAGTTGGCACTTCAATCACTGGCTTATCCAACGCTAGCCCTAATCCCTTAGCAGTAGCAGAACCAATTCTTAAGCCTGTAAAGGAACCAGGACCTGCTGCCACTGCAATCGCATCAATATCTTTTAACTCTATACCTGTCATCTTAACAATCTCATCAAGCATTGGTAGAAGTGTCTGAGAATGTGTCTTTTTAAAATTGGTGGTATACTCTGCAACTAAGCAATCATCTATTAAAATCGCTACAGAGGCAACCAACCCAGAACTATCTATGGCCAAAATCTTCATACTTCTTCTCCTCTATGGTAATCATCCTATAATCAAAGCCTTTTTGTAGGTCCTTTTCTATGGTTACAACAGTAACAATCTCTGGAAGTAATTCTTCTATAAGATTGGCCCATTCTACAAGGCACACTCCACTCCCATAAAAATAATCCTCATAGCCTATTTCATCCATTTCATCAACATCTGCAATTCTGTATACATCAAAATGGTAAAAAGGAAGTCTCCCTTCCTCATACACCTGTACAATAGTAAAGGTAGGACTACTTATAGCTTCAGTTATTCCTAAACCTGTGGCAAATCCTTGGGTAAAGACTGTTTTCCCTACTCCTAAATCTCCTAGTAAGCAAAATACACTACCAGCATAAGCTGTCTCTCCTAAACTTTTTCCAACTGCAAATGTGTCTTCTGCACTAAAACTTTCATATAACATCATTTTCTCCTGCAATACTCTATTGCTTCTCTTCTTTCTTCAATCTAACTTTACCGGTTTTTACAGAACGGCGAATCAACTCCCTAACTTCAACCAACTGATTTCCAATATTCTCTTTCGGAAGAACAAAGGCACGAACCTTGGATAAGTAAACAATAAGATTATGGTGGGTCTCTTCTACCTCCTGTACATTCTTCCAGGGTATTGGTAAGACTTCTTTATTTTGAGTTACTACAATCTTTTCTTCGGTTAATGTATATACTAAAGGTTCCCGAAAAGCGGGATTATATTTAAGCTGCTTGGCAGCCTTAAGTAAAATTAGCAGTGGGTTTATCACCGTAAAAAGTAATGAGGCTATAATAAGAAGTACGATCTGTCCTCTAGTTAAGACAGAATAAGATAAACATAGTGCTAAAAAGGCCAATATACTAAATACAGGACCAATTATTCCTGCCATTCCCTTATAGTTATAGCGTAATAAAAAGTCATACATATTGGATAATTTGATCCAAACTGTAATCTTTATTTCTTGCATCTTTAACCTCCAAAGCATGCATCTACTACATGCAATTATATCAGATTCCCATAAAAGTGCAACCTCAAGGAGATTTAGGTGAGGCCTTAATAAGTCATAACACATCATACACACTTATGTGTTGCTACAAATAAAAATCTCCCCTTGTAGCATATCCATTTTTTAGGATTTTCTACAAGAGGAGAAGTATTTATGTACTATTTATTTAACTTCCTTATAACAATACCTACTATTATTAGTAAAGAACCTATGGTGATATAAGTATTAGCTGAGCTTGTTCCTGTATTAGGGAGGCCACCAGCTGGTGCATTATCATCTTTAATAACTATATCAGTATTATCTGTTACCGGATTTTTTGTCACTATGACTGGGTTTGCTGGAGTATCTTCTCCAGGTATCACTATAGTAGGGGTTGGTACTGGGCTAGCACTTGGCTGTGGATTTGTGCTTGGCTCTGGGCTAGCACTTGGCTCTGGGCTTGTACTTGTCTCTGGACTTGTACTTGGCTCTGGGCTTATACTTGGCTCTGGGCTAACGCTTGGCTCTGGACTTGTACTTGGCTCTGGCCTAACGCTTGGCTCTGGGATAATGCTTGGCTCTGGACTTGTACTTGGCTCTGGACTAACACTTGGCTCTGGGCTAACGCTTGGCTCTGGACTAACGCTTGGCTC
>JAEZGY010000104.1 GCA_023416695.1 Bacillota bacterium
CAGCAAATGCCAATCTTCTTGCTAGGAAGAATGGAGAGAAGGGAGACAAGTAAAACAATGATGGATTGGGTTGAATTTACAGCAAAAACAGTGGATGATGCTCTTACAGAAGCTCTTATAAAATTAGGAACCACAAGCGATAATGTTGAGTGGGAAATCGTTGAGAAAGAAAGCAACGGTATTTTAGGACTTTTTAGTAAGCCTGCGAAGATTAAAGTTCGTACCAAGAAAACGGTAATTGGTGTTGCAACAAACTTCTTAGAAAAAATCTTAAGAGCCATGAATATCCAAGCAAAGATAGAAATCGAAGTAAATGAAGAAGAAGGAATGGTCCAAATTAATCTGTCTGGTGACGATATGGGGATTTTAATTGGTAAACGTGGACAGACTTTAGATTCACTTCAATATCTGACTAGCTTAGTTATTAACAAGGAAAGTGATAGTTATCTTAAGGTAAAGCTAGATACCGAAAATTATCGTGAGAGACGTCGCGAGACCTTAGAAAACTTAGCAAAAAACATTGCCTATAAGGTGAAAAGAACTAGAAAACAGGTTGTGCTTGAACCTATGAATCCATATGAAAGACGTATTATTCATTCTACACTTCAGAATGATAAATATGTTGAGACTCATAGTGAAGGAGAAGAGCCTTATCGTAAAGTAGTTATTACGTTAAAGAAAAGTGCTGTTAAGCCTTATAAATCTAATTATCATTACAATAAATCCTATAACCACAGTTATAGAGATAAGAAAAATGTTAATACTGTTGTAGACTAGTTAACAGGGACGGAGGATGGATTACCCGATGCTTTTTGTAATCCTTTCTTCGTCTTTTTATGATTATAATGTTAGTTATAAGAAGGGACGGTATTTGTGAAGACAGATACAATAGCGGCTATTGCTACTGCGCTAAGTAATGCTGGTTTAGGTATTATAAGAATAAGTGGTAGTGAGGCCTTAGAGATAATAGATAGAATATACACCTCGAAATCTGGAAAGAAGAGATTATCGGAGGAGAATTCTCATACCATTCATTATGGCTTTATAAAGGATGGTGATGAGGTGATAGATGAAGTAATGGTTTCTATTATGAAAGCACCTTCCACTTATACAAGAGAAGATGTTGTAGAAATCAACTGTCATGGTGGCGTAGTTGTCACTAGACGTATTTTGCACACAGTAGTAAAATACGGTGCTCGCCTAGCAGAACCAGGTGAGTTTACAAAACGAGCATTTTTAAATGGACGCATCGATCTTTCACAGGCCGAAGCTGTTATTGATATTATACATGCAAAAAGTGAGTACGCTTTGGTAAGCTCATTAAAGCAACTTAAAGGTGGAATATTAGAACGTGTTAAGGAAATTAGAGATGCTATTATTTACGATATTGCTTATATCGAGGCAGCTTTAGATGATCCAGAACACATTGATATAGATAGTTATCATGACACATTAGTGGAACATTGTAGTACAATAATCGAAAGAATCCAAAGATTGTTAGATACTGCAGACAATGGGAAGATTATAAGAGAAGGTATTCAGACTGTAATTGTAGGAAAACCTAATGCAGGAAAATCTTCTTTACTTAATGTGTTAGTTGGTGAGGATCGTGCGATTGTTACTGATATAGCGGGAACCACTAGAGATACGTTAGAAGAAATGATTCAGTTAAATGGTGTTGTATTAAATATCATTGATACAGCAGGAATCCGTTCAACAGAGGATATTGTAGAGCAAATTGGTGTAGAACGAGCAAAGAAGATAGCCAAGGACGCGGATTTAATCTTATATGTAGTGGATGGTTCTAGAGAACTAGACGAGAATGATTATCATATTATGGAGTTAATTAAAGACAGAAAAGCTATTATTCTTTTAAATAAATCAGATTTAGAACAGAAGATACAAGCTTCTTTTATTAAAGAGTTAACTGGTAAAACAGTAATTGTAATCTCTGCAAAAGAGAATAGCGGCATAGAGGAGCTAGAAGAATGTGTGAAGAACATGTTCTTATCTGGTAATTTGTCTTTTAATGATGAAGTTGTTATAACAAATCTAAGACATAAAGCAGCATTAGAGGAGAGTCTTGCAAGTGTAAAGCAGGCAAAGGAAAGTATGATTGCTGGCATGCCAGAAGATTTTTATACTATTGATTTAATGAATGCATATGCTAGATTAGGTGAGATAATTGGTGAAGAGGTAGGAGACGATTTAGTGAATACTATTTTCCAGAGATTCTGTATGGGAAAATAGGTGAAAGGGAAAGAGGAGTAATAATGTCACACGTTTGTGAAAAATATGATGTTGTTGTAGTAGGGGCTGGACATGCTGGATGTGAAGCTGCACTAGCCGCTGCTAGACTATCATTAAATACAATTTTATTTACTATTAGTATGGATAGTATAGCGTTAATGCCTTGTAATCCTAATATCGGTGGAAGTTCTAAAGGGCATCTGGTAAGAGAAATTGATGCATTAGGCGGAGAGATGGGAAAGAACATCGATAAAACCTTTATTCAATCTAAGATGCTAAATGAATCAAAGGGACCAGCTGTTCATTCTTTAAGAGCTCAGGCAGATAAGATGGACTATACTAGGGAAATGCGAAAAGTAATTGAGAGCACAGATAACCTTACTTTAAGACAAGGTGAAGTATGCGAGATTCTTGCTGAGGAAGGTAAGGTAACTGGTGTTAAGACATTATCTGGTGCAACCTATTACTGTAAAGCAGTAGTATTATGTACGGGAACTTATCTAAACGCTAGATGTGTATATGGTGATGTTAGTATATACACAGGGCCTAACGGATTAGCAGCAGCTACCCATTTAACAGATTCCTTAAAAAGCTTAGGAATAGAGATGTATCGATTTAAGACAGGTACGCCTGCCAGAATTGATAAACGATCCATTGACTTCTCCAAAATGGAAGAGCAATTTGGAGATAAGGAAGTAGTTCCTTTCTCCTTTACTAATTTAGATAAGGATTTAAGTAGGGAGCAAATATCTTGTTGGCTTACTTACACCAATGAGAATACCCACGAAATTATTCGAAATAATCTAGATCGATCCCCTTTATATTCAGGTAATATTAAGGGAACTGGACCTAGGTACTGCCCATCTATTGAGGATAAGGTAGTAAGATTTGCAGATAAACCAAGACATCAGGTATTTATTGAGCCAGAAGGACTGTATACCAATGAGATGTACATCGGAGGAATGTCTAGTTCCTTACCAGAGGATGTACAGTATGCTATGTATCGTACAGTTCCAGGTCTTGAAAATGCTAAAATAGTAAGAAATGCATATGCCATAGAGTATGACTGCATTAATGCCAATCAGTTAAAAGGTTCTTTAGAATTTAAGGCAGTTGAAGGATTATTCAGCGGAGGTCAGTTCAATGGAAGTTCTGGCTATGAAGAGGCAGCTGCTCAAGGGCTTATGGCTGGGATCAATGCGGCACTTAAGGTATTAGGAAAGGAGCCAGTGGTACTTGATCGTTCCCAGGCTTATATCGGAGTTTTAATTGATGATTTAGTTACAAAGGATACCCATGAACCTTACCGTATGATGACGTCTAGAGCAGAATATCGGTTAATTCTTCGCCAGGATAACGCAGATTTAAGACTAACGGAAATTGGTTATCATATCGGTTTAATTGACGAAGAAAGATACACAAAAGTGACACAAAAGAGAGAGGCTATTGAAAAGGAAGTAGAAAGACTGGAGGCCATTAAAATTGGGGCTAATGCAGAAGTACAGGCAGTGCTTGCGAACCTTTCTAGCCAACCGTTAAAGACTGGTACAACCTTAGCTGAATTAATAAGAAGACCGGAACTATCTTATGAGATATTAGTGGAGTTAGATCCCGAAAGACCTGAACTAAGTAAGGATGTTATTGAACAGGTTAATATTAATATAAAATATGATGGGTATATTAGTAGACAGCTGAGACAGGTAGAGCAATTTAAGAAAATGGAAACTAAGATGATTCCTGAAGATTTTAATTATGATGACGTAAATAGTCTTCGTAACGAGGCAAGACAGAATTTAAAGCAGATTCGTCCAGCTTCTGTTGGCCAGGCATCACGTATCTCTGGGGTAAGCCCTGCAGATATTTCTGTTCTATTGGTTTATCTGGAAATGTTACGAAGAAAGTAATGGAAAGAAAGAGGAATTGCTTTGACTAAGGAAAATAGTTTTTTATGGGGATTAGAACAGCTTAAGATATCTTTAAGTAAGGAGCAATTAGAAGCGTTCGAAAGCTACTATAACATGTTAGTAGAAAAAAATAAGGTTATGAATCTTACTGCAATTACAGAATGGGAAGAGGTTGTTGTTAAGCACTTTCTAGATAGTTTAGCTCTCATTAATGTGATAGATATAAATGAGAAGTTATCTATTTTAGATTTGGGAACAGGAGCTGGTTTTCCTGGTATCCCACTTAAGATTGCATTTCCACACCTAAAGATTACATTACTAGATTCTTTAAATAAAAGAATAGGGTTCTTAAAGGAAGTAATTAATGAGTTAGAGCTTAAGGATATAGAAGCATTTCACGGAAGGGCTGAGGAGTATGCAAAGAAAGAGGAGTTTCGTGGAAGCTTTGATGTATGTGTTTCTCGTGCAGTTGCTAATCTTTCTACTCTATCTGAATATTGTCTACCATATGTAGCTAAGGGAGGATATTTTATTCCTTATAAGTCTGGTGCTGTACAAGAGGAAGTGGAAGCTGCTAAGAAGGCTATTCATATATTAGGAGGTAAAGTGGAAGAGATTTACGACTTTACACTTCCAGGAACAGATATGGCAAGGTCCTTTGTTAAGATTAAAAAGACCATGGATACTCCTAATAAGTATCCAAGAAGTGCAGGAAAGCCTTCCAAAGAGCCTTTATAATTTGGTTAAAAGGAGAAGAATATGATAGAGGGTAAATTTATACATGGAGACCAAGATTTAGCAGAGGTTTTTAAGATAAGAAGAGAAGTCTTTTGTGAAGAACAGCATATTTCTGAAGAAGAGGAGTTTGATGATCTAGACAAGGAGGCACTACATGTTATCATTTCTGAAAAGCAGCAGAATGTAGCAGTTGGCCGATTAGTTAAAATTGATCATTACTATAAGATAGGAAGAATTGCGGTGTTAAAAGAATGCCGTGGAATGCACTATGGTGACTTTGTAGTTCGCATGTTAGTGGACAAAGCATTTCAGCTAGGAGCCAAAGAGGTTCATGTAGGCGCCCAGACCTATGCAAAAGGCTTCTATGAGAAAATAGGATTCAAGGTAGATGGTGAGCAGTATATAGAAGCCGGTATTCCTCACCTTCCTATGAAGATAGTGAAAGGTAGTTTATGTTCTGGATGTGGGCATAACGCTTAAGATAGTTCGGTATTATAAATGAGGTATCTCTTAACAATAATGTTTAAGAGATACCTCATTAGTTTTATATGCTTTATGCTATATTAGAATCTATTAGGTTGGCAACCTGTTCTGGATTTTCCACATGTGGAAGTTCTTTTGCATTCTCTATGAATATGGATTCTATGGAAGCATTAATACCTTCATACTGATCTATTATTTTTTGAGCTTTACAACAATCACTTCCCTCTAATATAATGATTGGATTTGAAATATCCTTTAGTCCGTGAGTAATATTGGTATTTGTATAGTGACACTTAATACTGTTATATACGTACTTAGAATTAGAACCACTGGTATGAGCTGCTTCACTATAGGCATTAATATAGCGACAAATACATTTTTTATTTGATAAGTAATCCCTATAGAATGACTTGGAAAGTTGATAACGTGAATTCTTAATATTATAGATTAAGGTTCCTAAGATAGGAATATTTAATAACCTTTTATATAAGCGATGCTTCTTTGTTGGGAATTGCTTTAAATCTTCAATATCTCTAGGATTTACAAGAAAAACTTTGCTAAATAAATTGGAATCTATATAACATGCCATAATACTAATGGAACAAGAATTTCTTGAGGATACAATGGAGACCTTCTCCCCAATTACATCTCTTATAAAGTCAGATATTAATTGTACATAAAGATAGTTTGTATAAGTAAGCTTAGGCTTATCTGAACATCCACAGCCAATTAAATCTATGGTATACACAGTATAATTCTTAGAGAGTTTATCAGCAACCTCTTTCCATTCATATTGGGAACTTGTATTGTTAAGATCATGTACTAGAAGTAAGGAAGGGCCATTTCCCTGTTTTGTATAATATATTCGACCAAAACGCCACTCATAATAAAATCCATGATTAGAGTGTAAATGTTCTTTAAAGGTATTTATATAAAAGATAAACTTGTTTATTAAATGAGTGATGAGTAAACATAAGGCAATAAAACCAGAAACAACTACTATTTTACTTGATGATTTTTTCAATTTAAAACAGCTCCTTTAATTCAATCTAATAGTTATATTATATGTTATTTATCGATTACTTACAATTGTTAATTAAAGCACATATTACATGTAGTATTCTCATTTATATTCATATCATCCTAAAAACGTCGTATTTATATTTATAAATTTATTTTTATAATGATACATTTGTGATATAATGAATATATACGTAGTACAAATAATTAGGGGTGTGATTATGGAGAATGGTAAAATTAATAATGAATATGTAATGGATGAATGTTCGCCCTATAATGTTTTACAGGAGCTTGAGTTAGAACGTAAAAGAATAGCCAGAGAATTACATGATTCGACAATTCAGACTCTCACTATCCTCATCTATAAGGCTGAATATTGTGAAAAAATAATAGAAAAAGATTCAATTAGAACTAAAATGGAACTTCAATTAATGATTGATTTGCTCAAAGAGTCCATTGCAGATATAAGAAATTCGATATACAATCTACACCCAATGTCTATTGAGGATCTTGGTTTGGTAGATTCTATTCAGCGTTATTTAATTCTATTAAATAGAGATACTAATATAAACTTTGTTTTAAAGGTGGAAGGAACGGAAGTGCAATGTTGCCCTATTGTGAATGTGTCTCTTTATCGGATTGTGCAGGAGTCATGTAACAATATAATTAAGCATTCTAAAGGGACTAAGGCATGTATTTCTATTACATATACGGATAATAATTTATATTTAACAGTACAAGATAATGGCATTGGTTTATGTAAAGAAAATAATACACTAAATAAAGATATGGATGACTACTGTAATAATATATTTAATTATAATATAAATAATGGTTATGGATTAACAATGATGAGAGAACGAGTTAATTTACTTAGTGGTAAATTTGAAATTACTTATACTAAAGATGGTACCATCATTAAAGTATGTATACCGCTATCGTTAAACAAGGAGGAGAACAATGGATAAAATTAAAATTGTAATTGCGGATGATCATTGGATGGTTCGGGAAGGAATCAAGCAACTATTGGAGTTGGATAATACGATCAGTGTTATAGCAGAGGCCAATACTGGAGAAGAGTGTTTGTGTCTACTGGAAGACAATGAAGCAAATATATTACTATTAGACATAAACATGCCAGACATAAATGGGCTAAAGCTATTGGATAAGATTAATAGTCTAAACTCTAGTGTTAAAGTTATCATGCTAACTATACATAATGAACCTGAATATATGAATAAAGCAATGAACCATGGTGCCAATGGATATGTATTGAAAGACTCCAGCAGCGAAGTGTTGAAGCAAGCAATTCAAATAGTTCTACAGGGCGATCAATATATTGATCCTAGCTTACTATCCTATTATTTTTCTGACACCAATAAAATTTATGATATAGAAGACAGTGATATTTTAACTAATCGAGAAATAGAAGTCTTAATACTGATGAGTCAGGGATTATATAACAAGGAGATTGCATATAAACTAGGGATAAGTGAGAAGACTGTAAAAAATCATGCATCTAATATATTTCGAAAGATTAATGTGTCGGATCGAACTCAGGCAGCAATCTATGCAATAAAGAATAATTATGTAAGTATATAGAAAAAGAAGATGTTTCACGTGAAACATCTTCTTTTTCTATATACTTACATACTAAGTTATAAAAATGTAGTAAGTTAAGTTTTCCAGATGAATATCGGGTATAAGTACAACTATAAATATATAGTGTTTTGCATAATCGTCTTATAATGAACAGAGTAAAACTTAAACTCATATTTTGATATGAAGTGTAAATGTTTCACGTGAAACATTTTATAAAATAGTAGATTTTCATAAATATACTATAGCTATGTAAAAAGGTTAATGATATAATATAAAGGTATGTAAAAGAATTCATAAAAACCAAAGGGAATATAGGTGATAGTATGGGAAGAGTAATAGCAATTGCCAATCAGAAGGGCGGAGTAGGAAAGACAACTACAGCTATTAATCTGTCAGCTGCGTTAGCAGAAGCAGGAAAAAAGGTACTAACAATTGATATCGATCCTCAGGGTAATACCTCTAGCGGATTAGGTATTGATAAAAATGCTTTAAAAAGTACGGTATACGAATTACTTATAGGGGATGCAACCTTATACGAAAGTATTCAACGAAATGTATTGGACAATCTATCTGTTTTACCATCTAATGTTGAATTGGCTGGAGCAGAGATTGAGTTGATAGGAATAGATGAAAAGGAATATATACTAAAGAAATACGTGGATATTATTCGAGATGATTATGATTTCATTTTAATTGATTGTCCACCATCCTTAAATACTCTAACAGTAAACGCAATGACTACAGCAGATACAGTATTGGTTCCGATTCAGTGTGAGTACTATGCTTTGGAGGGATTATCACAGTTGATACACACCATTAACCTTGTGAAAAAAAGGTTGAATCCAAATCTTGAAATAGAAGGTGTAGTATTTACTATGTTTGATGCAAGAACAAATCTATCCCTTCAAGTTGTAGAAAATGTAAAGCAAAACTTAAAACAGAATATTTATAAAACAATTATACCTAGAAACGTAAGACTAGCAGAAGCACCAAGTCATGGACTACCTATAACCTCATATGACAGTAAGTCAGCAGGAGCAGAGGGATATAGGGCTTTGGCAAGAGAAGTAATTGAAAGAGGGAATTAACAATGGCAATGGGAAAAGGATTAGGTAAGGGGTTAGGAAAAGGTTTAGATTCAATGATTCCTGATATTATTCAAGAGAAGAAGGATCTAGCAGAAACCAACAAAGAAAGCAGTCAAGAAACAATGATTGCTATTAATAAGATTGAACCAAATAAAGGGCAACCAAGAAAGGTGTTTAATGAAGATAGCTTAGTTGATTTATCCGAGTCAATTAAACAGTTTGGAGTTATTCAGCCCCTTATAGTGCAGAAAAAGGGTGAATACTATCAGATTATTGCGGGTGAAAGACGGTGGAGAGCTGCTAAAATAGCTGGACTTAAAAAGATACCTGTAATTATAAAAGAGTATACCCCACAAGAGGTAATGGAAATTGCACTAATAGAGAATATCCAGCGTGAAGATTTGAATGCTATTGAAGAAGCATTAGCATATCAAAAGCTTATTGCTGATTTCAAACTAAAACAGGATGAGTTAGCAGAAAGAGTATCGAAAAGTAGAGCTGCCATCGCAAATTCTATGCGCCTACTTAAGCTTGGTGAAAAGGTACAGCAAATGGTTATTGATGATATGATATCTAGTGGACATGCTAGAGCACTGCTTTCAATTGAGGATACAAATCAACAGTATAATCTTGCTACGTATATTTTTGACCAAAAGCTAAGTGTTAGGGAAACTGAGAAGTTAGTGAAAAAGGTATTGGATGGGGAAGCAAAGGATGAAAAATCAGATAGATATCAATTTTCTGAGGAAGAGCAACTTGCGTATAATAAAATTGAAGAGCGAATGAATAAAATTATAGGAAGTAAGGTTAGTATACGAAAAAGACAAAAGGACAAAGGTAAAATAGAGATAGAATATTATTCTAGTGACGAGTTGGAAAGAATTATTGAGCTATTTGATAAAATACAAAATAATTAAGAAAAGGTAGGGAAACCAATGAAATTATTTGAGCAACTAGGAATAGATCCGGGGTATGTTCTAATTGGGACAGTTGCAGCAGCATTTCTGTTACTAATTTTGGTGATAGTGTTGTTTGTAAAATTATGTAAACTTAATAAGAGATACAAGGGATTTATGGAAGGCCAAGATGGTAGAAGTTTAGAAGATGCAGTAATGTTAAAATTTAAAGAAATAGATACCATAAAAGAAATTTTGAAAAAGTATCAGGTTCATTTCAATGTTACAGATGAGGCATTAAAGACAACTTATCAAAAGCTTGGCATTGTAAAATATGATGCTTTTAAAGAAATGGGTGGTAAGCTAAGTTTTGCATTAGCTTTATTAGATCAAGAAAACAATGGGTTTATCATTAATTCAATGCATAGCAGTAGAGAAGGGTGTTATACTTATATAAAGGAAATTCTACATGGGGAATCCTTTGTAGTTCTAGCTGAAGAAGAACAAGATGCTTTGCAAAAAGCTATAAAGAGTAAAAATTTAATAGAAAAATAAACTTATATAAGTCTGTCACACAGTTTAGGGTGGCAGATTTATTTTATACGTAAATATAATAATAGTTGAAATAAACAAATATTTAACAATCTTCTTTAGTGATCTAAATGATAATACAGTATAAAATTTAGCTAATATGTATAATTTTTAATTACATTGTATAAAAAAATAAACAATATAGATGAAAGCATATAAATACAAGAGAAAAAGCATACTGAAAATGACTAAAAATCATAGAAAAACCATGAATTTCTTGCGATTATTAAGAATTGACATTTTACTTTTACTGGCATACAATAACATCAGAAACATAGTGTAAATAGAAATATTTGTTAAATTATTAACAATACATAATTATAGAGAAATCTATTAGGAGGATGATGGTATGGCAAAGAAAGAGCAAGCTGTTCAAATCGTTGATAGTGTAGATGCCTTAATGGCAAAAATTGATGAGGTAAAGGAAGCACAACAGTTGTTTTCTACATATACTCAAGAAAAGGTTGATGAGATTTTTAAAGCTGCAGCTTTAGCAGCAAATAAACAGAGAATACCATTAGCTAAAATGGCTGTACAAGAAACAGGCATGGGAGTTGTGGAAGATAAAGTAATTAAAAATCACTATGCTGCAGAGTACATCTACAATGCATATAAGGATACAAAGACATGTGGAGTAATTGAAAAAGATCCTTCCTTTGGTATTACTAAGATTGCGGAACCAATTGGGTTAATTGCAGCGGTTATCCCAACAACAAACCCTACTTCAACGGCAATTTTTAAAACCTTACTTGCTTTAAAAACTAGAAATGGAATCATTATTAGTCCTCACCCAAGAGCAAAGGCATCAACTATTGCCGCTGCAAGAGTTGTTTTAGAGGCAGCAGTAGAAGCAGGTGCACCACAAGGAATCATTGGATGGATTGATGTGCCAAGTCTAGATATGACAAATGAAGTAATGAAAAATGCGGATATTATTCTAGCTACCGGTGGTCCAGGAATGGTTAAATCTGCTTATTCTTCTGGAAAGCCAGCATTAGGTGTAGGTGCAGGTAATACTCCAGCTATTATAGATGAATCAGCGGATGTCTTATTAGCAGTGAGCTCCATTATACACTCTAAGACATTTGATAATGGTATGATTTGTGCTTCAGAGCAATCTGTAATTATTAGTGAGAAGATTTATGACCAGGTTAAGAAAGAGTTTATAGCAAGAGGCTGTCATGTGTGCTCTCCTGAAGAAACGGAAAAGCTAAGAAAAACTATCTTAATTAATGGTGCATTAAATGCAAAAATAGTTGGACAGAGTGCTCATACAATAGCAACACTGGCAGGTTTTGAAGTACCAGCCACTACTAAGATATTAATTGGTGAAGTAGAAAATGTTGAAGTAGAAGAAGAATTTGCTCATGAAAAACTCTCTCCTGTACTTGCAATGTATAAAGCAAAAACATTTGATGATGCAGTTGCAAAAGCAGAACGTCTTGTGGCAGATGGGGGATATGGTCATACCTCTTCCTTATACATTAACGTTGGAACTGGTCAAGAGAGAATCGCTCAGTTTAACAATGCTATGAAGACCTGTAGAATTCTTATTAATACTCCTTCCTCTCACGGTGGTATTGGTGATATTTATAACTTTAACTTAGCACCATCCCTAACATTAGGATGTGGATCTTGGGGTGGTAACTCCGTATCTGATAATGTTGGAGTGAAACATCTACTTAATATTAAGACAGTAGCTGAGAGGAGAGAAAATATGCTTTGGTTCAGAGCCCCAGAAAAGGTTTACTTCAAAAAAGGCTGCTTACCTGTAGCACTAGCAGAATTAAAAGATGTTCTAAACAAAAAGAAGGTATTTATTGTAACAGATAGCTTCCTATATAAAAATGGATACACTAAAGTAGTAACAGATCAGTTAGATTCCATGGGAATACAACATACTACCTTCTATGATGTAGCTCCAGATCCAACTTTAGAGTGTGCAATTGAAGGTACCAAAGCTATGAACAGTTTTGAACCAGATTGCATTATTGCAGTTGGTGGAGGTTCTCCAATGGATGCTGCAAAGATTATGTGGGTAATGTATGAGCATCCTGAAGTTGACTTCTTAGATATGGCTATGAGATTTATGGATATTAGAAAGCGAGTTTATAGCTTCCCTAAAATGGGTGAAAAAGCTTACTTCATTGCAATTCCTACTTCTTCAGGTACTGGCTCTGAGGTTACACCATTTGCGGTAATCACAGATGAGAAAACAGGAACTAAGTATCCATTAGCAGATTATGAATTACTTCCAAAGATGGCTATTGTTGATGCAGACATGATGATGAATCAGCCTAAGGGATTAACTAGTGCTTCTGGTATTGACGCTTTAACTCATGCAATTGAGGCCTATGCTTCCATTATGGCGACAGATTATACCGATGGTCTTGCGCTTAAATCATTAAAGAACATTTTTAAGTACTTACCAAGTGCTTACGAAAATGGTGCAGCAGACCCTATTGCGAGAGAGAAGATGGCGGATGCCTCCACCCTAGCAGGCTTAGCTTTCGCAAATGCATTCTTAGGTATTTGTCACTCTATGGCTCATAAACTAGGTGCGTTCCATCACCTTCCACATGGTGTTGCAAATGCAATCTTAATTACTGAAGTAATGAGATTTAATGCAACAGACGTACCAACAAAGATGGGAACCTTCTCTCAATATCAATACCCACACTGCCTTGAGAGATATGCTGAGGTTGCAGATTTCTTAGGAATTAAGGGAAAAGACGATAATGAGAAATTAGAGAACCTCATCAAAGAAATTGAAGCCCTAAAAGAAAAAGTGGGAATTAAGAAAACAATCAAAGAGTATGGCGTAGATGAGAAGTATTTCTTAGAAACCTTAGATGAAATGGTAGAACAGGCATTTGATGATCAATGTACTGGAGCTAATCCAAGATATCCATTAATGAAGGAAATCAAAGAAATGTATCTAAAAGTATACTACGGAAAGTAATAAGAATGTATTTTACCCCCAGGTTACCACCTAATAGTGGCAATCTGGGGGTTTTATAATACAAAGGATGTACTACTTACAAAAGGGAAAAGAGCGATGGCCGAAATATCATCAACCATCGCTCTCTGGAAAGAAGGAAAATAAAAGAATATTAATCAAACTATTCGTATTCAACAACATTAATCCATTTAAGGAGTAAATCTCGTTCTTCAGCCTTACCTTTTGTCAGCTGGGCAGCAGCTACAATTGGAAGCCATTGCTGAACGTATTGCTTCTTAGTAGATGTCTTCTTACAGAAAATGTCCATGTAAGCATTAGCCATATCCGTATTGTATAGGGAAAGCAAAAGATATGTACGGGCCACGTCTGCACTAGCATTCCCTTGAGAAGCATGAATCCAGTCAAGGGTATAATATTTATCACCAGATACAACAATATTACGAGGTTCAAAGTCACCATGACAAACTTTATTATGCTTAGGCATACCATCTAATCGAGTTAATAAATCATATTTTACAACATCATCGATCTCAGTCAAACTGGAAATTTGAGCTTTCAATTTATCTTTTAATTTATTTAATAATGGAGATCTTTTAGATTGGATAGTAAGTTGTAAATCTACCATTTTGTCTATGTACTTTTCCATATCAGAAGGATTCTGTTGCATAACAGTAGCTAAGGTAGGACCTTCAATATAATCCATAATGATAGCCCATTTACCATCCACCATAGTTACTTCCTTTACATGTGGTAGATCTAATCCAGTTAATTCTACACGAGACGTATTGAGTGCCTCTAAAAGAACATCAACCTTTGACATATTAGAGTTAAACACTTTTACTGCTTGATCGTTAAAACGATAAACATGCGATGATGTACCAGTTGAAATCAAGTTAGTTAATTCCATAATAGTTCTCCTCTCTATGATGTATACAATTAAGCCTGATTTTATAAATAAAAAAAAATCTTCTCAATCTATAATTATTATAACACAATTAAACAAAAAAGTACACGTTTCAAAATGATTTATATGTATGTTGTACAAATACCTGAACTGTAATAAAACCACATAGAAACATAGTTATGTACAAAGTTTACTAAAGACATTATAATAGAGGTAGAGGTTGATTAACATCATCCTAGATGGAGGGTTATATGAGAAAATTAGATATCAATGCCATAAAAGGTTCCGAGACATTGGCCAAGGATGTATATGGGCAGAATAATACCATCTTACTTCCATCCGGAATACTTTTAAAGAGAGAGTATATTGAGCCACTTAGGAATATGAATATTTCATACATATATGTAGAGGACGAATTTTCTACTGGAGTTGAGGAAAGTAAAAACAGTGAAAATGAGTTAAAAGTACAGTGTTTACATAAAATTAGAGAAACCCTAGACCGTTTTTCTTTTAGCATGAGAAATCAAGCAGATCAAATAAATGATATAGCAGAAGAAGTCATTATGGAAGTATTAAGTAATGAGCATATTTTATATAATATTGCTGGGGTAAGACAAAAAAGTGAGGATTTATATTCCCATAGTCTAAGTGTTTGTGCTCTATCCGTCCTTCTTGCTATTAAATTAAATCTGTCTAAAACAAGGGTGAAGGACATAGCAGAAGGAAGTATTCTTCATGACATAGGCTTTACTTGTGTGGATGTTAATTTTAAGTACGGAGGAAAGAAGTATTACAAAGCCGACGAATTAAAAGAAATTAAAAAGCATGTGATATATGGATACAATCTTGTAGAAAACGCAGATTGGTTATCTGCAAGATCAAAAGAGATTATTCTCTACCATCATGAGATATGTAATGGAACTGGTTATCCGTTCCGGTTAAATGCAGATAGAATTAAGATTGGTAGTAAGATAGTATCTGTTTGTGATACCTTTGATTGTTTGGTTTATGGATACATAACGAAACCTAAAAAGGTTCATGAGGCAATTGAATATATTGTTAGTCAGAGTGGCATAAAATTCTCCCACCAAGTAGTAAAAGCATTTAATGCATCTGTTGCTGCTTTTCCTAACGGAACAATTGTGTTAACTAATGAGAATGAGCTTGGTATCGTCTTAAGACAGAATAACAGTTGTCCAACTCGCCCAGTAGTTAGAATAATACAGGATAAAGATGGCAATAAATGTAGTGAGTGGATGGAGAAAAACCTGATAGACTATCATACCTTATTTATTGTAGATACAGTAGAATCTTTGTAGTATCAATCTATAGCACAGAGATTAGTGGGTAAAGTAAGTGGACAAAAGAAACAATAGGTGTTATAAATAGATATGCTAAATACTTGTGTTACAAAGGGGGCATAATAGCGATGCATAGTTATCTAAGAGCAATTGGATTTAGTCAAATTAGAAACCAGATTGAGATGGATAAGCTGATTGAGGATATATTGGATAATTCTACACATGATAAAATGGTAATGACTGAAGATCGAACTATGTATGCTGAAGTAGCAAAAGAGTTCACAACCAATTTGGGAATTGCGCTTCGAGGTGAGTATGATGATAAAGGTGTCTTTCGTTTAGAAAATTATTATCCTTATTATTTAGGAAAAACCATATCCACTAAGGAAGAGGTAAGCTTTAACAAAAAGGTAGATAGTAACAGTTATACAGGCATGTGTGATGATATTAGAGTGGGCGTTAGTTTGATATTTTATCTTCAGAATGTAATGGAATACCTTGGCCTACGTAACCGGAAAAAGAGCATGGGGCAAGGGTTGTCTGTAGTGCTTACAGCATTATCTCTATCAGGTAAAGTATTACTTGGTGTGGATAAGAAAGAAAAGGGTAAGAAGAATCGTACAGTAGAGGCAAAGAAAAGAAACAAATTATTGGCAGAGGCAAGAGAAGGAAATCAGGAGGCTATTGATAGTCTCACTATAGATGATATTGATCTTTTTGCTTCCATCAGCAAAAGAACTAAAAGTGAAGATATCTACTCTATTGTAGATAGTACTTTTGTGCCGTATGGTTCAGAATCCGATAATTATATGGTGGTAGGAACAATTCTAGATTACAAGCCACTAATTAATGAGCTAACCAAAGAAGAGTTGTATGGCCTTACCATTGAATGTAATGAATTAAAGTTTGAGCTATGCATTGCGAAAAGTGATTTATTGGGAGAACCCGCTGTGGGACGCCGTTTTAAGGGCGTTATATGGATGCAGGGAACTGTACATTTCGAAGAGTTGTATTAAGTATCTTAAGGTTGACTTAAGTGAGGTCTACCATTATAATATGTATTGTGCCCGAAAATCGGAGCTTTTGTGGTGGGGAGAAGTAAAGGTTCTCATAGTTAAATGGATATAACAGGGACCTCCTAAGTCTCAGTTGCAGGTTCGATTCCTGCTGGGAACGTTAAAGTCGTCATGCATTTTGTGTGACGACTTTTTTGTTATAGAAAAGCGCTTAGAATATTTACATTCACTAAAATCCTTTATTATTACTGTAAAGTAATTTACATATAGTACTAAAGAATGAAAAATTGCGTAATATATACTATATATTAATGAAATATGTGGTACAATAGGGTATAATAATGTTGAAATATTATATGAGTTGTAGTTTGATAAGGGATAAGGGAGGAATTTAATGAAAAAACTAGCGAATATGTTTTATTCTGTGTTTTTTGTGGCATCTATAATCTTTTTAGTATATTGTTTTTTAGAATTTCGAGAGGATCTAGCAACTATGATATGTGCGAGTATCGTTGTATTAATAGCAGCCTTTCTATTTATAGATGTCCTAGTTAGTGTTTACAAAGAAGAAAAGAAGGATTTCCTTGAGAAAGCACAGCAAAGGCAAGATGCCTCTACTACAGAAATGAAAAAGTATCTAAATGAAATTCTTAAGTATGAAAAAGCTATTTATGTGGTTAGTAAAAGAGAACTTGCGGAAATTCAACAAGATCAGAATAAGGAACAAGTATCTGATACTGCTAAGTTTAAAGTCTTATAAAGCAGGGAAGAGATTTTATGACGTATATTATTGTGGATTTGGAATGGAACCAAAGTCCTCTTGGAAAAGGAAGTGAGAATGAAAAACTTCCTTTTGAGATTATTGAAATTGGAGCTGTAAAGGTTAGAGAGCAAGATGAAATATTAGATGAATATCATAGTTATATTAAGCCAAAGATTTATAAAGAACTTCATTTTAAAACCAAAGAAATATTAAGTATTACTACAAGCGACTTAATCCAAGCCAGGTCTTTTGAAGACGTTATTAAGGACTTCTTTTCTTGGTGTGGAGAAGACTACTCCTTTTGCACATGGGGTTCAATGGACCTAACTGAGCTACAACGTAATCTCCAATATTATAATTTGTTAGACCTTCTTCCCGGCCCAATTCATTATTATGATGTACAAAAGTTATTTGCGTTACAATATGAAGGAGTTAAGAATCCTCATACGCTAGAGTATGCAGTGGACTTTTTGGAGATTAAAAAAGACGGGGCTTTTCATAGTGCAATTGATGATGCTCGTTATACAGCTCAGATTTTTTTGAGAACCAAAAAAGAAATGCTTCGATGCTTCTCCATTGATTCTTACCAAAATCCTAAGAGTAAGGAAGAGGAAATCTATATTGTCTATGATAAATATAGTAAGTATATATCTAGGGAATTTCGTACAAAGGAAGAGGCTATTCAGGATAAGGATGTTTCCTCCACCATATGCTATTTGTGTGGAAAGCGGGCAGCTAAAAAGATTAAATGGTTTTCTAGTAATACCAAGAACTATTATTGCCTAGCTTATTGTAGGAAGCATGGATATTTGAAAGGCAAACTACGTATGAAAAAGACCGATGGAGACCAGGTGTATGCCATTAAAATCTTAAAACTTACAAATGAGGATGAGGCGGCTACTATCCGAAAAAAGCAGCAGGATATTAAAGGTAGAAAAAAAGAGAAACGTGCCAAAAGAACGAATAATTAAGGCTATTGGATAGATTCCATCTAACCAATAGCCTTTTATAGTGATGACATTATTTTTTAAACATTTCATGAAGAGAAGTGTAAAATTTAGTACTCTTCTTAGAAGAATATTTATTGTTAGAAATAGTACCTTTTTTCTTTCTAAATATACATAAAACAATAATTAAAATAAGAATAATAAATAGAACTAGTCCTAAAATAATCACTATCTGTGTTACACTAGTACCTTGATTTACATTGAATATATCTGCTAGGGCGTTTCCAGTATTCTTCTGAACCACTTTACTATTCTCTAATACTTGTCTGTCAGAGGTCTTTGAATAAATAATATTATTACTACCTACTAAAGTTCCATCTAAGGTGTAGGTAATGGAGCCAATAACATTATCACCTTCTTTAATTGGTACATTGTCATAGTAGTTAATACTTTGCACTACATCCTTTAAATCACAGGTATTAGGGATAACAACTGTATTCTCACCATCTATTTTCAGAGGGGACTGACTACTATCATAGAGACAATTATATTTGGTAAACAGTAAGTCTTCATCAATAGTAGGAGCATTGTTTTCTTCATTAATATTATAAACAGAGAAATTAGCAAAACAATAATCAAATAGAGAAATGGTATCAGTATATTGGTTCTTTTGCGCATAGGATGGTTTGGATTTTAGTACAACACATATAAGCTCTAAACCGTCTTTCTTAGCCACAGTCACCAAGGTGTTACCAGCTTGATCGGTATAGCCAGTTTTTCCTGCAAGAGTGTACTGATACTCATACTGAGGATAATCATTAGGATAGATCATCTGATGCTTGTTGGTTAGATATCTTGTTTCTGACTGTTTATTAGTAGGTGGAATTACGTACCTCTTCGTTCCTGCAATGGTACGAAATGTTTGATTCTTCATGGCAGCTCTAGTAATCAGGGCCATATCATATGCAGTAGTGTAGTGCTCAATATTATGGAGACCATGAGGATTGGTAAAATGGGTATTTTTACATCCTAATTCCTTAGCTTTTGCTGTCATCAGTTCAGCAAACTTGGAGATGCTACCAGATATATGTTCACCTATAGCATTGGCAACTTCGTTAGCACTTTTTAACATTAAGGCATAAAGACATTGTTCCATTGTAAGCTGTTCGCCAACGTCAGCACTAATATGTGCACTTCCTGGTTCAATTGAGAAAACAGAATCATGACTAAAAGTAACTGTCTCACTAAGGGATGAATTCTCAATTGCTAGTAAAGCGGTCATAATTTTGGTGATACTAGCTGGATAGTGCTTGTCATTAATATTCTTAGCATATAACACCATACCAGTACTAGCTTCCATAATAATTGCAGATTCTGCTACAACGGAAGGTCCCTTTGAAGCATCTACTGTTAAACTTGATACACCAGAGGTGGTATTGTCACTACCAGTATTAGTAACAGTAGAGGTGGTATCCTTTGCAGAAGTTGCAAATGTAGTAGTTGAATTTATGACTAATACACTTCCTAAAATGGTAAAAATTAATAGTATGGATAAAACTCTCTTTTTTGTAAACATAAGTACTCCTTAAACTCCCGTTCTTTTAACTAACAAAGATAATTATAAGCCATTTTTATATGTCTATCAAGAATATTATAAAGAAACCTTTCCATAACGAGAAAAAAAAGACAACTGTTTGGAATTAACAGTTGTCTTATCTACACTTATACACTTTTTGATTGCATACGTTTAATTACTTTTAATCTCGTAAACTCTTCGCGCTCTTTCTCCTCTAATGCATCTGTAATCTCTTTAGTAAGAGAAGTATACATAGGTATTGTGATGTTCTGGAGAGCGTTGGCTCTTTTTTGGGTTTTCTTAATATTATATGCCAAACGATAGGCGGCATTTTCTATACTAGACAACCTGATTGTTAATTGCTTTACTTTATTAAATTCCCGAGTTGCTTTATCCAAGGAAATTCGAGTATTGAAAAAGGGGTAGTATGGGATATCAGTGGTTAGATTTCCTTTCACAAGAGGAATTTCAGTACCCATAATACTTCGGTACTTTATAGAAATGGAATTCTCTATAGGTACCGTCTGAGCAAGTTCAAAAACATTGTGGATTCCCATTTCAATATTAACCTGTTGAAGAGCCCGATATGCAGAGCTAAAGGTTACATCAATTTCTTTTTGAATCATGGAAGCATCGTCAATTAGTCCCATTAATTCTCGAATAAGAATGTTACGTTTCTTATCCATTAGATCAAAGCCTTGTTTTGCCAAGGCTAGGGAGTTTTTTGCCAATATAAGATTACCCTTGGTAGGAAAGGTATTTGGGTTCATAAACTCACCGTCCTTTAAGCTTCCTTATCATCTGCGTCTGTATTTTCGAACACTTCAGCAGAATGATAGTATTTATCAAGTATCTTGGTATCAACTCGGTCTAATTCCTCACGAGGAAGAACAGATAATAAATCCCAACCAAGATCTAAGGTCTCAGTAATGCTTCTATTGTCTTCCTTCCCTTGCCCAACAAACTCCTGCTCAAAACGCTTACCAAATTTCAGGTATCTCTTGTCCAAAGGAGAAAGCTCATCTTCACCAATAACACTTGCTAAGTTTCTTGCATCTCCAACGTGGGCATACGCAGAGAACAACTGGTTAGCAAGGTCATTATGATCCTCTCTTGTGTAGCCTGCACCAATACCATCTTTCATCAGACGTGAGAGAGAAGGTAGTACGTTAATTGGTGGGTAGATTGCTGTTTGATGTAAGCTTCTTTCCAATACAATTTGGCCTTCTGTAATATATCCTGTTAGGTCAGGGATAGGATGAGTAATATCGTCATTTGGCATGGTTAAGATCGGTATTTGAGTTACAGAGCCGTTCTTTCCAGCGACAATGCCTGCTCTCTCATAAATGGTAGCCAGTTCACTATATAAATAACCTGGATAACCCTTTCTTGAAGGAATCTCACCTTTAGAGGAGGATACTTCACGAAGTGCTTCAGCAAAAGAAGTCATATCTGTTAAAATAACAAGAATATGCATATTACAATCAAAAGCTAAATACTCAGCTGTAGTAAGAGCAACCTTTGGTGTAATCAAACGCTC
This sequence comes from Bacillota bacterium, assembly GCA_023416695.1. Classification (GTDB taxonomy): domain Bacteria; phylum Bacillota; class Clostridia; order Lachnospirales; family Lachnospiraceae; genus KM106-2. Next base: position 21,582 of record JAEZGY010000104.1, read on the forward strand.
TACTACAGGATCATTAGCAAGATTTAAAAACATAGTTACGTGGGATGCGGCGCCACTTTCTTCGAAAGCACGTCTAAAATAATCGGCTACGTCATGCTTTACACCCATAGCAGCAAATACAATTCCAAACTCTTCATCGGAGTTATCTCCTAGAGATGCTTGACGAACAATTTGAGCAGCCAGTTCATCGTGTGGAAGACCATTACCAGAGAAGATCGGTAATTTCTGTCCACGAATTAATGTTGTAAGACAGTCTATGGCAGAAATACCCGTACGAATGTAGTTACGAGGATATTCTCTAGATACTGGGTTTAATGGCTGCCCGTTTACATTACGTCTTATGTCTGACACAATTGGTCCTAATCCATCGATTGGTTGGCCTAATCCATTAAAGGTACGGCCTAAAATATCTGGAGATAAGCTGATCTCCATAGGACGACCAGTTAACTTTGTATGAGTGTTTTTTAGGGACATATCATCGGTACCACCAAAAACCTGTATCACAGCTTTGTCTTCATAGCACTCAACAATACGACCTAATTTTTTCTCTTTTCCATCTACAATTAGTTCAACAATTTCTTCATAAGAAGCATCTTGAACTCCCTCTAAGGCAATCAGAGGGCCATTAATCTCACTTAAGCCTAAATATTCAATAGACATTTATGAATCCCTCCTTATGCATTTTTAGCTAAGATACTGTTATAATACTCATTTACAGCTTCTTTATAATCATCGAATCTGCGTAACTCATCATTTGCTACATCATACTTGATTGTAATAATACGCTCAAAAATATCATATTCTCTTAAAATACGCATTGGGATTCCCATAGTAACCAATTGCTTAGATTTTTCATACAGATAGATAATAATTTCCATCATCTTTAATTGCTTATCCATTGGTACATAAGTATCGGATGGATGGAAAGCATTCTGTTGTACGAATCCCAATCGGATCACTCGGGCAATTTCAAGTACCAGCTTCTGATCATCAGGAAGTACATCAGCACCAATTAATTTTACTATTTCGTTTAACTGATTTTCCTGTGTAAGGATACTAATTAACTGATTTCTTAAGGTAGTAAAATTAGGGCCTACATTACTTAAGTACCATGGTGCTAAGTCCGTCATGTATTCAGAATAACTTGTTAGCCAGTTAATAGCTGGGAAATGTCTTGCATAAGCCAGAGACTTATCAAGTGCCCAGAAACAACGAACAAATCGCTTCGTATTCTGTGTTACTGGCTCCGAGAAATCACCACCCTGAGGGGAAACAGCTCCAATAATAGAAACACTACCCTCAGATCCGTTTAGATTTTGCATATAGCCGGCTCTTTCATAGAAAGCAGATAGACGAGAAGCTAGATAAGCAGGGAAGCCCTCTTCTGCAGGCATCTCCTCTAGACGTCCTGATAATTCACGAAGAGCCTCAGCCCAACGGGAAGTAGAATCTGCCATGATAGCTACGTGATAACCCATATCTCTGTAGTATTCCGCTAGTGTAATACCTGTGTAAATACTAGCTTCACGAGCAGCAACTGGCATGTTAGAGGTATTGGCAATCAGTGTAGTACGATTTAATAGTAAGTTACCTGTTTTAGGGTCAACAAGCTTTGAAAATTCTTCTAGAACATTAGTCATTTCATTACCACGTTCTCCACAACCTATATAAACAATAATATCTGCATCAGACCATTTTGCTAGCTGGTGTTGGGTCATTGTTTTACCGGTACCAAAACCACCAGGAACGGCAGCAGTGCCACCCTTAGCAATAGGAAATAGGGTATCGATAATACGTTGCCCAGTAAGTAGTGGTTTGTCGGCTGCATATCGTTTAATGGTTGGTCGAGGAATACGTATTGGCCATTTCTGAGTAAGAGAAAGTTCTATCTCCTCCCCCTTACATGTTTCCATTGTAACAATAGTTTGGGTAATGTTATATTTTCCATCAGGGACTACCTTCGTTACTATACCATCAACTGTAGGAGGTACCATAGATCTGTGAAGGATAGCAGGGGTTTCTTGAACCTCAGCAATAACCGTTCCACCAAAAACTTTGTCTCCAGGCTTTACTGTAATATGAACATCCCATAGCTTTTCATTATCTAAGCTCGTGACATTTACACCTCTAGGAATAAAGTCACCACTTTGCTTTGCGATTTCTTTTAATGGACGCTCAATTCCATCAAAAATGTTACTAATGATACCAGGGGCTAAGGTAACGGACATCTGAGTGCCAGTACCGTAGACCATTTCATTAGGCTTAAGTCCAGTTGTTTCCTCAAAAACCTGAATGGTAGTAAGGTCCTTCGTTAGTCCTATTACTTCGCCTATCAGTCGTTCATTGCCGACATAGACCATTTCGGACATACGAAAGCCGGTATTACCCTTTATGGTAACAACTGGTCCATTTATACCATAAATTTGACCTGTTATTTGCATAATGGAGCAAACCTCCTCAATTAAAATTGAAAGTTATGTTTTTCTTCCGCTATCTTAGTAGCAAAGGAATTGTCAATTAAAACATGCCTAGAATGGATAACAGCACGGGTACCCCCCATAAAGTCAATGTTGCTTATGGTAAGAGTAGTACCTGTTGCCTGTTGCAATTCTTCTAACTTAGCAGAATCTGAAGCATTGATATAGATAGTTATTTCGTCACCTTTTGCAAAGTTATAGGCAGCCATTATCTGGGCTTCCAACAGTTTTACATAGTCGGGAGTTTTCATAAACTCTACGACTTTGTTTTGTATATCTTCAAATAAGCTATTGGTTAATTCTTCTGTTCTTAGGCTAATTATTTTTCTTATTTCTACAGCTTCATTGGATAGCTGCTTGTTTTTTTCACGAGATAAGTTATCTGTCTCTACTTTAAGACGAGCTATCGCCTTCTGTTCTAGCTCAGCCTTCTTCTCATCATAAATCTTCTTTAAGGATGCCTGATACTCCACGAGAATGTTTTCACTTTCATGGGTTGCTTCATCAATAACGGATTGGTAAAAGTGATCAAGTTTTACGTCTAAATTCACAGATCATCACGTCCTTTCCACTTATAATTTTAGACCGATTGCTTCACTAACATAGGAAGTGATAAAGTCCGCTTTACGACCAGAACCATGGCGGTCTGGAATTTCTACAATCAATGGTAGACGGCGGTGGAGTTTAATTTCAGCAATGATATCAGGAAATTCACTACTGAGCTTTTCAGTAATGAGTACGACACCGACTTCTTTGTTAGCCATAACTTTTTCTAGCTCTTCCTTTAAATGTTTTTTAGAATGGATGACACAGCCATCAACGCCAGCCAAACGCATTCCAGTATAGGTATCAACATTATCGCTAATTAGATACATCTGCATTTAATCACCTGCTTACTTGCCTAAGATTGTAAAGGAGATTAATAGTCCATAGAGTGCAATACCTTCTGCAAGAGCTACGAAGATAAGAGCTTTACCCATAATACTAGAATCCTCTGATAAAGCACCTAAAGCTGCGGAAGCAGCACTAGATACGGCAATACCACCACCAATACAGGATAAACCAGTAGATAAAGCAGCAGCCATATACTTCCAACCTTCTGCGGAAGCTGCAGCAGCAGTAGCATCGGTAGCAGCAAAAGCTTTACCTGAAAACAGTAGGATATCTGCAATAATTAAAGTGCCAAAGAAGAAAAATGCGTTACAAGCGAGAGTTCTTTTAAGACCTCCCTTAGTTTTTTCAGTAAGTAAAAATGCACCAAATGGAACAATAATGCTTAAAATAAGAGCTGCTACAAAAATAAGTTTAATCAACATAGTAAATTCCTCCTAAATTTAATTTATTTCTAAGTTATTTCTCATGGTTAAAAGCTTTAAATTCTTTTCCTGTCCCTCTGTAAAAACGACCAAACATCTCGTAATACTCTAAACGAAGTACCTGTATACCCACAACCAAACCTTCCATACCAGCAACTATGAGGTTACCAATAATGATAATAATCCAGTTTGGATTGCCGCCGTGTTCTGCTCCAGCTAACAAGAGTACAACGCCCATCATTCCAGCGTGACTAAGAGCAAAAGCGCCAACACGGAGGAAGGAGATTGTATTAGTAGCATAGGATAACACAACTTCAAAAAGTTCAACTACCGCTTCAATGATAAACATACCTTTACTTCCTGGTATCGCTTTCTTATGTTCTAGCATATGAATAAGAGGCTCTTTTAAAAAGATAGCAAAAAGAGGTAAACCAAGTAGAAGTACTAATATTATAGTTCCAGGTAAAGTGACACCTAAGAAGATTGCAACTACACAGGCAATAATGCTCCCGTAGAAGAGGAATCCAGCAATGCCATTGGGGTCAAACAACAGCTTCTCTTTATCTTTGGTTCGAATAGAGTTCACAATATTAAGTATAATGGAGATTAATAGTAACACAATGCCAGCAGCAACGGAAACTATAAGGACTGTCATTACATTATACATTGGCTTTAACCAAAAACCTTCTATAATATCCTCGAAGCCAAAGACAGATCCATAGGCAAAACCAAATAGTGTGGAGAAGATACCAGCTAAAGAAATAATCCCTGCAATGTTCATCTTTTTCAACTTATACAATATATATCCACCAATTGCTAAGCAAAGGCCCTGTCCGACATCACCAAACATGGCTCCAAACAAGAAGGAATAAGTTATAGCCACAAAAAAGGTGGGGTCTAATTCTTTATAAGCAGGCATTCCATACATTCTTACAAACATCTCAAAGGGCTTTATAAGACTGGGATTCTTAAGTTTTGTGGGTGGCTTCATAGTTACTGACTCATCTGGTTTTGCATCTGTTATTACAAATACGTTCTTATCCTCTGCAATTTCCTCTAAGAAGTTCTGCGTATCCTTTATAGACATCCAGCCACATAATATATAGAAAACAGCTTTGTTATTTTTATCTTCTGTAAGGGCAGCCATTTTACGAATATCAAAGTTACTACTAAGACGTTCTATTGTGTTGTAGGAAGCTACGATATCATCACGGTATTCATTAATGTAATCACTAATTTTACCGTAAACAGCTTTAATCTCTTCTAAAACGACATTTAGTTCCTTGGTCATGTATTGGTAGGCCTCTTCTGGAGTCCCTTCGTACTCATCCGGAAGCATAACTCGTTCAAAGTGGAGAGAAGAATAGATAGCATCTACTTCAACAGCAGAGGAATGTGGAGCAAAGTAAACACCCCAGACATAATCCTTATCCATGTGACATTCATAAAATACTGTATTTAAGTTGTCATATATATATTTTGAGAATTTATCAAAGTATTCTCTGGAGATACGTCCAAAACGAAACTTAATAAACTTAAAATGAAGGATTCGTCTTAAATCATAGTCAAGTAAACGAAATGGCTCTATTTGTTTTAATAGATCACGAAGATGATTTCGTTTATCCTTTAGTTGTAACTTTGCTTTGTTTAGTTCAGCTAAGTTATTAGACATGTCGGTAACAATTGTAATAGCTTCATCAGCTGTAAGATCCTTAGAAGGCACATCATTTAGATCGTTAACCTTTTTTACCATTTCTCCAGCTTTTAGAAGGATATCCTTATAGGGATTGGGTTCTATAAAAGGTCTTAAATCTCTTACGTTATCTAACTCTGACAGTGCATTCTCAAGGTGAATTTCATGTTTATTAAGATAGATGTTTACCACACGGTCTATATCATTTCTTGGCCCCGTGATGTTGATAAACTGCATTTTCTCTATCACAAGTAGCACCTCCTGTTTATATTGCTTGTAAAAATTAAATCCTTAAATAACTATGGATCTCTGCAGGCGTCAATTTATAACGAATACATTCTATGGATGTTGTTAACATATCCAGTTCTAATTCTTTTAAATAAAGAAATCGTAAGACTGGAGCCATAGATGTGGAAAACTTGGAACTACAGGTATCATATAGCTGACGGTACATCTTAAGATACAAAAGCTCAAGTGAATCTGGATCGGTTGCTTTATTTAGTTTTCCATAGTAAGTAGTTTGTACTAGCTTCATAAACTCTTCTATGGAAGTAGTCTCAACCAACGCAGTAAGCTCTTGCTTCTGTAATTTATAGTTGATAGGTATAATATTAGCTAATATCTTACCAGTTTCAACATCAAAGAACTTCTTGGAACGATAAATCCATAGTAAATTAAGTAGATCAATCTGGGTACCATAAATCATGGTTACCACTTTTAAATTCTTCCCACTAAATGTATGGTCTTTTAATTTCCAAACCGTTTTAAAATAATAGATATCAAGCTGTATTTGAAAATCATGCAGGGTAGTATGACCTGTTTCCTGCAGTTTTTTAAATAATGCAAAATATTGAGTACCCTGTAGGTTCGAAATAAATTCTTCTATAGACTGAGAGGCTGCTAACTCTTTGACCTTAAGATCCGAGTGCTTTGTAAAAAAAGCTTCAAATAGAATTAGTTGATAAGTCTCACTAGAGCTAAATATATTCTGAAGACAACTTTTTAAGATGGATACTTCAAACCGAAAGAAGATCAGGGATAATACCTCTCTTTGTTTTTGGTTTGCAAAGCGATATAGCTTGGCATAATCTAAGTAAATGGAGTCTGCTAGAATCTGTTCTGCTTGGGCTCGATGGAGTCCATGTTCATCTCTATTCTGCAAGATTGGCCCATAAACGGGATTGGTCCTTAAAAAATTAATCAATTCAGAGGTGTTTTCCATATTAGTAATCTTCTCGTAGTCGTCTTTTGTGAGGACATTTTTTTGCATTGCCTTTGTTTTTGTTATAATGCCACTATAGCTTAATAAGCCAGACATATAGACCTCCTTTCTAAATCTAGTAAATTAAGTTCGCATGTGCGAAACTTGTCGATGCTAGTTGGAAGTAATAAATATGCGTGTATCAAATCTTTATTAAGTGTTCAAATACCTTTTCTACGTAAAGATCATGGTTAGAAGAATATTTCTTTTCTAATGCTTCGATCTGCCTCTGACAGTCTTTTGTAAGAGCCTCTTTTTCAGTCTCGATTTCAGACAGCATAGTAGCCTTCATTGTATTAATCTTATTGTTGGTGTCAGTTGTTATACTATTTTCTAATTCCACAAGATCATTAGTTAACTGCTCATATAGTTTGTGCTTCTGTTCCGTGGCTCGATTTATTATACGATTTGCTTTCTCTTCTATTTCGTACAGCACGTTAATGACTTTTTCCATATTAGCCCTCCTATCAATGATACTATGCCTACCTTTTTTGTGTACTGAATATTAGTATGTAAAAATTTATAATTAAAATGCACTATACCATAATACACCAATTTTTAATAAATTCTATAGTAAATATGTAGAAAAAAAACCTATTTAAGAGCTCTTATATGTGTATTTGTGATAAGTAGAATAATATAACTTATTGTAGCTCATTACCCCCAAAATGACAAATATTCTATATAAAATTAAGAATTATAAATATTATGTAAAGAAATACATTATTTATAAAGGAAAGAGATGTTATTGATAAACATATTAATAACTTTTATGGATAATGCGTATAGTAAAAATAAAACTATTTGACTAGTAATTCAGTAACTTTTATAATCTAATTGACATTAGAATTCGATTACAGTTTATATCGGTATTCCAATGTTTAAAGCATATATGTTAGAGGAGAAAAATATGCGTCTTAGAAATGTAAAGGGTTCTAGAGAAAATATAGCAGCCAGTGAGTTTGTAATTCATGAACCAGAAAAATGTAAGGGAAAGCTTAAAATGTTATTTCCTAATCAAGGGCCTCTTCATATTGAAATAGGAATGGGAAAAGGACAGTTTCTAATTCAGTTGGCCAAGGAAAATCCACAGGTTAACTATGTAGGAATTGAAAAGTATTCTAGTGTTTTAATAAGAGCCATTGAAAAAAGGCAGCAGGAGGAGTTAGATAATCTATTATTTATCCGAATGGATGCAGAGGACATAGAGAATGTCTTTGAGGAAGGAGAAGTAGATCGCATCTATCTTAATTTCTCAGACCCATGGCCAAAAGATAGACATGCAAAGAGAAGGTTGACATCCAGACAATTTTTTGCTCGCTATCATCATATTTTAAAGCCGGAAGGGCGAGTGGTTTTTAAAACAGACAACCGTACACTGTTTGATTTTTCCTTAGAAGAAGTAAAGGAAGCTGGCTGGAAGCTAGAGAACTTTACTTACGACTTACATCATAGTGAGTATTTACCAGGGAATATTATGACAGAATATGAGGAGAAATTTGTAGCGGAGAGTAAACCAATTAACCGCCTAGTGGCATACCGTGACTCCATGGAATAAGAAATGGAGTTCTATGGAATAGTATCGTTAGAACTTTAAATTAATATGATATTATAGATTAGTTTAAAGGAGGTATGGACTATGCCAAAGTTAAAAAGGAAAATTTCAAGAAAGTTTGAAAATAATGTGGATTTAAATCGAAAAGCCTTATCTCTCAGGCGATCTTGGAATGAGGTGGCGTCTTTACTTCAAATTGATAAAGGAAACAAGAAAAAATAGCACATGATAAAGATGGAGGTATCCTATGGCATTTGTATTTACAGATGAAAATTTTGATCAAGAAGCTTTAAAGGAAGAAAAACTGGTAGTAGTTGATTTTTATGCAGATTGGTGTGGACCATGTAAGATGATGGCCCCAGTAATTGATGAACTAGCAGAAGAGTTAAAGGCAGAAGTTAAGATTGGGAAATTAAATGTAGATAATTCACCTGAGACTGCTCGTTCCTTTAGCGTTATGAACATCCCTACTATATTATTATTAAAAAATGGAGCAACAGTTGACAAGGTTGTAGGAGCAGTACCTAAGGCAGCCTTACTAGAAAAAATTAATCAATATAAATAATAGTAAACAAAGAAAAGCCATGCTAATAGATGGCTTTTCTTTGTTTACGCTAGCTTAAGATTGCTTATTAGTAGAGGATTCTACTTCAATGGTTACATTCTTTTTTGCTAATCGATTGTTAATTAATTTATTAGACAAGTAGGCAAAGACGGCCACAAAAGGAACACCTAAAAACATTCCGAGTACTCCTGCGTAGGCTCCACCTAAGGTGATACCAAAGATTACCCAGAGTGGGGTTAGTCCTGTAGATTCCCCTAAAATCTTAGGTCCTAAATAGAGACCATCAAACTGTTGCAGAATAAATATCATAATACCAAAGATTAACGCCTGCATTGGATCTATGAATAAATATATTAGAACTCCAGGAATAGCCCCTATAAAAGGTCCGAAATAAGGAATCATATTAGTTACTCCTACAATTATACTAAGAAGAATAGCATAGTCTAGTCTTAATATAGTCATGGCAATGAAGCATATGATACCAATGATTAAAGAGTCTATAGACTTCCCTACTATAAATTTACTAAAAATTAGGTTACACTCACGTAATGTTTGAAGGAAGGAAGAAGCTCTTTTCTTGGACATAATACAATAGGTAATTCGTTTAAAGTTTTTCTTAATAGAGTTCTTTTCAGCCAACATATAGCAGCTAATTACAAATGCAAGTAAGACATTGATAACTAGCTTTACAATGGAAACAGAGAGGGATAATAGATAAGTAATTACATCAGTGCCATAGTTAAATAGCTTTGGAATCATATCATTTAACTTGTTTTCCACCGTGTCTATATCAAGACCGGGAAGAAGATTAGAAAATCCTGAAAGAAAATTATTAAAAGCCTTTTCCACGTCTTCAACATTAATTCTTCTATAGGTAGTATCTAAGTCTATTGCAGAGTTAATAAGTTGTGGAGTGATGTATAAGATGACTATGGTAAGACATGTTAGAACAACAACATAAGTAACGGCAATAGCAACAATCTTACGAGCTTTGTCTTTACGTTTCTTCATCAGTCTTTTTCCGAGCAATTTCTCGAACCACTTTACTAGAGGGTTTAAAATGTAGGCGATAAAAAAAGCAATAACAAATGGTGTCAGAGCAGTTAGTATGTTTTGTAGAAAACTTATGAATCTTTGCCAATTTACTATTGCCATAATAAGCAAGGTTGAGAAAGCAATAAAGACCAACCCATAAACGCATATGGTAAAGAAGAGAGAATTAGGGTGAAATTTGTAGTTATGAAATTTATCCTGTTCCTTCTTGTCTAAGTGTGGTTCATTAGGTAACGTATTCTTATTTATCGAATCACTCATTATAGTACTCCTATAGGGTATGATTAGTATAACAGATAACACCATTATATAGGTTAAATACAGAAGAATCAACGAGCATGTATCATAAAGGTGCAAAAAATAGAGAGTTTTATACAAATTACATTTATTTATGAAAAAATTCAAAAAATTTAAATAAAGTACTTGCATTTTAATTTTCTATCATATATAATTAATCTCGCGTTAAGAAATTATGCAAAACTTTATAAAGATATGCGCTTCTAGCTCAGTTGGTAGAGCACCTGACTCTTAATCAGGGTGTCCAGGGTTCGAGCCCCTGGAGGCGCATTGAAAAGTCTTAGTTTGGCGGAACACGAGTCCGTTGGGTTAGGGCTTTTTTGATTGTAATGTAAGTAATCATTACATATAATAGAATCTATAAAAGATGGAGGATTGTCCAATGCTAAAATTAACAAAAAAGAAGCTAATAGTATTTATTACGATGTTCGTATTACTTTTAGCGGGTTGTGTTAATACAGAAGAGGGAAATGGTACATTAGGCACACCAGAAGTATCTACACAAGTACCTAGTTCAGAAGCGACTGCTACACCAAAGCCTACAAGTATGCCACAGACATCAGATGCCCCTGAACCTACTATCACTCCAGAAGCTTCAAAAAAACCAGAGGTAACAGCAACACCTGAAATACCAGAGAATACTGTAAGTTCTTCTTTTGAGATACATTATATAGATTGTGGACAAGGAGATAGTATATTACTTCGTTCAGAAAACGAAACAATGCTTATTGATGCAAGTAATAATAAGGACGGCGAAGCTATTGTATCTTATTTAAAAAACCAGGGTATTAAGAAGCTGGATTATGTAGTAGGAACCCACCCGGATGCAGACCATATTGGAGGATTAGATACCGTAATTAATTCTCTTTCTATTGGCAAAGTATACATGCCAAAGAAACAGAATAATACCAAGACATTTGAAGATGTGCTTACAGCCATAAAAAACAAGGGATTGAAAATTTCTTCTCCTAAACCAGGAACAGAGATTACTTTGGGCGACGTTAAGTTAACCATTTTAGGACCTATTAATTACTACGATGATGACAATAATAACAATTCCATTGTTATCCGTGCAGTGCATGGTCAGAATTCCTTTTTATTTATGGGAGATGCAGAGCTACAGGAGGAGACAGATCTAATAGATGCAGGAGTAAATCTTAATGCTACTGTACTTAAGGTAGGCCACCATGGAAGTAGCTCCTCTACCTCTAGATACTTTCTAGATAAGGTGAATCCGAAGTATGCAGTAATTAGCTGTGGAGAAGATAATAAATATGGACATCCACATAAGGAAACATTAACCTACCTAGAAATGTTTAATACCAAGGTATATCGAACCGACTTAGAAAAAACTATTATTATGAAGTCTGATGGTAGTAATCTAGATATCAGTACTGGGAATGCTTCTGCAATAGGGAAAAGCACAGATAAAAGCCCTACAAGTAGTAAGAATGAGGGTACTCAGATTAAGGATGATACTAGTAAAAATGATACCGATAAAAATACCACTGGTTCCACGGGTACCTCTTATATTGGTAATATAAACTCTCATAAATTTCACGTAACTAGTTGTAGCTCCTTGCCTGCAGAAAAAAACAGGGTATATTTTAAGAGCAGAGAGGAAGCTATTAGTAAGGGTTATGAACCATGTAAAAGGTGTAAACCTTAAATAAGGAGGAGTAAGATGTACATTGTAGATCGATTAGAAGGGGCTTATGTCATCTGTGAAAAAGAGGACAAAACCTTTGTAGATATTGAGAAGCATATGTTTCCCGCTGGGGTAAAGCCAGGAGATGTGGTTTATGAACAAAACGGAAAATATCTTATAGATATAGAGCAAACAAAGAACAGAAGTGAGAAAATTCGTAAGTTAATGGATAGTCTGTGGGAAGATTAGAATAAAGAAAAGAAGTTAAGTGTATGAATACATCAAGTCTTAGGGTAGAAGAAGATCTAATAGGGCTGGTAGTATTTCATACACTTTTTCTTAATTATCTCTTAATATTGTAGAAAATTGTTTTTTAAATATAAAATATTTGGTAAAATGATGATAGTAAATTTAGAAAGAAATAAATATAAATTTTGATTAAGAGATGGGAGTGTACATATGGAGAACCAAAGCTCAGTCCAAAGTATTTTACAAGAGGTTACCACTGTAATAAAAGGAAAAGACCAGGTGGTAAAGAAGGTATTGATCGCCCTATTAGCTAAAGGGCATATTTTAATTGAAGATATTCCTGGTGTAGGAAAAACTACTATGGCAGTAGCATTTTCTAGAGCTATGTCTCTAGACTATAGGAGAATGCAATTTACACCAGATGTTTTGCCTTCAGATGTAGTAGGCTTTACGGTACTTACTAAGGACCAGACATTTGAGTATAAACAAGGGGCTGTACTCTGCAATTTGTTTTTAGCGGATGAAATTAACCGTACCTCCTCTAAGACCCAGTCAGCATTGCTAGAGGTTATGGAGGAAGGAAAAGTAACAGTAGATGGTATTACTAGACAGGTACCAAAACCTTTTAATGTAATTGCTACTCAGAATCCCGAGGGTAGTGCGGGAACTCAGCTATTGCCAGAATCTCAGCTAGATCGTTTTATGGTTAAGCTATCTATGGGTTACCCAGAAATTCATGAGGAGATTAATATTATTAAAGGAAAGCAGACTGGGGATCCTCTCGATAATGTGCAACCTGTGGTAACCACAGAAGAAATACTTCTTATGCAGGAGCAAGTAAGTAATGTGTTTGTTCATGATGTATTGTATGCCTATATTACGGCTTTAGTTTCTGCAACTAGACATAATGATATGGTATCCTTAGGAGCAAGTCCTAGAGGAAGCATTGCGCTTACTGCCATAGCCAAAGCTCGTGCCTACGTCATGGGTAGAGATTATGTTCTACCAGAAGATATTAGCACTATGTTTCCTGATGTAATAAGTCATCGACTTGTACTAAATCCGAAGGCAAGAGTAGGTCATATAAAGGTTGAGGATATAATTAATCAGATATTACAAAGAGTACCTGCACCAAAGTTATAGAATAAGGTTTTTTGTGTATAATAGAAGCATTTTGTGGATAAACCGAAAGGAAACAATAATGAATGTGGATAAATAAGACTATTTATTTTTTAATAACTATATATGCAGCAGTTTTATCTGTTATCTACTATGAGGTACAGGTGCTATATAGCTTTATAATTCTGTTACTACTACCTTTGTTTTTCTTGGCACAGGTTTATTTAGTTAAAAGAAAACTTTATGTGACGATTACCTCCAACTCTAAAATGGCTATAGCAGGAGGAAATGGTATACATATAAGGGTAATGGTAGGGAATACTTCCTTCCTACCAGCAACTTGTGTAAAAATAAGAATCTTCTATGAAAATGGTTTTGTAGAAGCAAAAATGAAAAAAGACTTTATGGTAAGTGTAGGACCGAAAAGCCAAAAGTACATAGATTTTACGTTAAAGTCATCTCACACAGGCTTAGTTAAAATCAAGGTAGGAAAAATAAAGGTGTATGACTTTATACGAGTATTTTCTCGAACTGTTAAGAAGGAAGCTGAGGTAACGGTATCTGTTTTACCAGAAATCCATATGATTGGTAGTAATATAACCGTTCAAGAGCCGGATTTTGTGGAAAGTGATGTGTTTTCCAAGAAGAAACCAGGAGATGATCCCAGTGAGGTTTTTGATATCAGAGAGTATAAACCAGGGGATAGAATTAATAGAATACACTGGAAGCTTAGTAGTAAAAAGGAAGCGATTCTCATAAAGGATTATAGCCTTCCTATTGCGAATTCCGCTAGTGTCATAATTAATACCTCCTTGCCTAAAGAAGTAGTAGATAAACTGAATTATTTAGATGCTTTGACAGGCACAGTAGCTTCCATTTCCTATGAATTATTGAGTAGTGGATGTCATCATTATGTGGCGTGGTATGAGCAAAAGACGGAGAATTTTGTATCCTACAACCTTATAGACGTAAATGATATGTATGATATGATGAGTAGCCTTATCAGTATTACCCCTACGGATGAAAAAAATGATGTTTTAGAGGCACACCAGATATATGGGCACTCAAACAAGGTTTCTCGAGTTTACTATATTACCAATCAGCTAACAGAAGAAACCATTGGATTGTTAATGGAATCCTATGGTCAGGTGCAAATTGAAGTACTACTTCTAGGAGAGACTGCATCAGAGGAAAACCAGAAAGATGATTTAGGAAAGCGAATACATAAACAGTATATTAACATATCAGATTGTAAAACCAGTATAGAAGCTTTACAAATGTAGCATAAGGAGTAGGTATGAGACGAAATCAAGAGAAAAATGGGTTAACCATTGAAAATAACATAGAGTTAGTGGAAGTTATTTCTTCTAAGGCTTCTGTTATAGCATATATTCTTGAAGCAATAATGGTGGTATTTTTATGCTTAAGTATTCTATATTGTTTTCTTAGTGGAATGAAAATTAAGATAAATGTTGCTGGACTAAACGTAAGAGTTGTTATGTATGTTGGTATTCTATTTATACTTTTCCTATATAAACATTATATTAAGTTTACGTTACCAGTAGTGATGGTGATTTACCTTCTTGTAGGATTTTATTCTTGGGATAGTATACAGACAGGATTATTTAAGGTCATTAACTCGATTTTTGAGTTAAGCAATTTATATTTTCACACCAGTTTAGAAAAATTATCTTATGATTTTCATGCATTAGCAGGAAATAATAATGCTTTTATTTATTATATTAGCTTTTTATTAACCGGGATATTATGTTATATCATTTTATATGCAAGGAATATTTTTACCTATTTAATCGTTACTGTTCCTATAACATTTGCTTGCTTTTTCTTTGGCCAGGTACCTTCTTTAGTGGCTTATATAGGGTATGTAGCTGGAACAGTAGGTATTATAGGAAGTATTATCAGTGAAAAACACAGCTCAAAGCATTCAAAAATAAAACAAAGTATTAATGTAGTTCCATATATTATTGTAAATCGTTCGAAGCTAATTATTCAGTATTTAAGTATAGCAATTGTATTGGTTGTATTAACCTTAGCTTATATTGTGTACTCACCGAATCGGTATATTAAGGACTTTAAGGGTGAAAAAATTAGAGTAGTAGCGCAGCAGAAGTTTAATGAACTTATGTCAGGAGAGTTATTTAAGGATACCGTGTTTGGCAATCTATTTGAGGCAAAGTCGGCAGATGGAGGCATTAATAAGGGTATACTTAATGGTGTAGGAGAGATAAAGTTTAACCATAAGCCAGCCCTTAAAATTACCGTAGATGGCAATACTTATAATAGAGCTTGTTATTTAAAAGGATATGTAGGCGAGGAGTACAATACAAACTATTGGGGGCCCCTATCCCAGGAGAATCAGGACAGATTAAAATCTATTGAGGAAGGGTTCTCAGTTGTCTATAATAGTGAAAGCTTTTCTTCTGCGATGTTTAACTTATTAGAAAACTCTCCATATAACCTAATTTCATACAATACTATGAGTATGGAAGTGGAAAATATCAGTGCAGATTCCTCTGTAGACTATATTCCATACAATACACTAGGTAGCGTTGATATGGACAAAGGTTCTCTAACAGCTGATAGCAATTACTATAGGTATGCAAGCTTTTCACCATTAATGGGAGAGGGCTCGCCATTAAGTATACTCTATCGTAATACTGATTTTGTAAATATTTTTAAGCTAAACCTAATTAATTGTACTATATATGAGCAGTACTATCAGGTTAAAATGACTGAGAATTGGGCAAGTCAGGTTTCGGAAGATAAACAGAATACCTTGGGAAATCCTTTATATAGAACCAATAATCCAACTTACAATGTTTCAGATATAGATAGAGAGTTTCAGGAGAGTCTATTTACTTCTACTGCAAATCTTTATCAAGGGGATACAACACTTCCAGATACACTTCCGATTTACCTCAATAAAGAAGATTACATACTTAGTTTGGGTAATACGATTGTTGATTTTAACACCTATGAAAAGGAAGAAAACGCATATTTTAATTTTGCTAAAGAAGTATATACCAAATTGCCAGAGGAAGGTCTTGAGAAGGTTAAAGAATTAGTGAAAGACCATCAGGTTCAAATTGAGCCAACTGTACTAAATGGAGAGAATTATTCGACCATTAATCAAATAGGTGGAATTAATAGTGTAGAAAACTCTTATAGAACAGCGGAAGGTAATATTATATATGACGGAGATTTCCCAATAATTGAGGATGAGGAATCTATCCAGGGAAAATATTATGAAGCCATTGAGTATGTGCGTAATTATTTGGCCCAGAATACAACATATTCACTTAAGCCTGGAATCGCCCCATCAGGGGAAGACTATGTTGAGTATTTTCTATTTACAAATAAAAAGGGATTTTGTGTTCACTATGCAACTGCTGCTACTGTAATGTTGCGAGCTATGGGCGTACCCGCTAGGTATGTAGAAGGATATGTAATTACATATGATGATTATAAGAACGCGAAAACTTTTACTCATGCTGAGGGGGATACTGTTGTATATGACAAGCTAGAGATTAATCTACTAGATACCAATGCTCATGCATGGGTAGAGGTATATCTACCTGGTCTAGGATGGCAACCGATAGAAATGACAGCGCCTTATATCTATGACTCCGAGATAGAAGTACCACCAGTAAATAATGATCCTACAGCTACCCTAAAACCTACACCAACGCCAACAGCGACTGTGAAACCTTCTAGTAAGCCAACAGTAAGTCCAAAGCCAACAGTGAAGGCTAGTCCTACTGCTAAACCAAAGGTAACAAAAAGTCCTGCTAATACCAATAATCTAGGGTTCTTTGGAGGATTAAAAAATTGGTATGGAAAGCTGAATACTACGATTAAGGTGATTATTAAGACAAGTTTAACCATTGTATTGCTACTAATTATACTTATTATAGGTGTTTATATAAGGTACTTCATGGTAAGGGGACTTCGGTCCATGAAGAAGCTAAAGCTTACTAGTAGTCAGTGGGTGCTCTATGAAAATACTAGATTAAATAAGGTGTTAAAGCACTTTCACTTAACATATTACTCTAGTGAACCTTATGAAGAATTCGTTGAGAGGTTAAATCAAAAGTTTGCCTTTGTAGAAAAAGAGCAGGCACTTAACTACTATGAGATTCTTCTAAAGGCTAGGTTTAATAAGGAAAATATTACAGAGGAAGAGCAACTTAAATGTAAAAAGTTTTATGATGCCTATGTGACAGAACTTTGTAATAAGGCTGGCAAGCTATTAGGCTGGATCTATAGAAAACGCTGGATTCTATAAAAGGGGGATACGTATGTCAAAAATATTGATTATAGAGGATGAAGCAAAAATTGCCCGATTTCTTCAGTTAGAGCTAAAACATGAAGGCTATAATGTAGACTTGGCCTTTGATGGAAAGGTTGGATTGGATAAAGCGTTACATGGTGAACCTGATCTTATTATTTTAGATATTATGTTACCTGGATTAAATGGAGTTGATGTATGCAAAAAAGTGAGAGAGGCACAGCTAAAGACACCTATTATTATGCTTACAGCTAAAGATGATGTAATGGATAAGGTTACTGGCTTAGATAGTGGGGCTGACGATTATATGACGAAGCCTTTTGCAATAGAAGAGTTATTGGCTAGAATGCGTGTGGCTTTAGGTAGGAAACAAGTTGAGAATAAGGTAGAGGAGCTTAGTTTTGGTGAGTTAAAACTAAAGCTTTTAAGCCATAGAGTATTTTATGGAGAAGAAGAGCTGGTACTTACCAAAAAGGAATATGAGCTTCTGGAGTATCTACTTAGGCATAAGAACATTGCTATTACAAGAGAAGAATTATTAAGTAAGGTTTGGGACTATGAGTATCTTGGTGATACTAACGTAGTAGATGTGTACATTCGTTACTTGAGACAGAAAATCGATGATAAATACCAGGTGCGTATTATCAACACAGTACGAGGGGTAGGGTATATTATAAAAGATGAGTGATAAGTTTGTTGAATGGATTAGAAAACTACTCTTGAAAACAGTTTTACCAGTTCGTAAAAAAATAAATAATGCATTAAGTCAATTACATTTTTCCATAGCTTCTCGTATTTCTTATTATTATATGCGGTTGTTTATAGCGTTTGGTGTATTGTTTATTGTTATGATTTATGGCGTGTATATTCTCGTCCAAGCAAAGACCTATGTGGAGTACGCCGACACAATTACCGAGACATTGTCATCAGATAAGGTATCTTTTCCATTGCATAATAATAATAGTAACCCAATAAACCCAATAAACCCATATTACGACAGAGGTGTTAGCCTTCGTATTAGAGAAAAGGATACTGGAAGAGTACTATATAATGACATTACCTTAGACGTAGAAGATGATACCAACCTTCTAGACAAATATTCTATTAATTATATGGATAATGAGCAGTTTATAGTAAAAGATCATTATTCCTTTTATGATAATGGAATTGAGTATGAACTATATTTTCAATATAATATGACACAGTCTCTGGAATTATTGCAGAAATTTATATTGTGGCTCATTATTTTGTATTTAGTACTTGTAATTTTAGTAGGCAAACTCTCGAAACGGGGGGTTGACAGACTGTTAACTCCTATTAAAAGCATGTCTCTTACGGCCAATCGCCTTACTGCTAACAATTTGCACAGTGAGAGACTGAATGTAGAGGGGACTAAGAATGAGTTAAAGGAATTGGCAACTATAATTAATAATATGCTAGATCGAATTGAGGTGTCTTATGAAAGCCAGAAACAGTTTGTTTCGGATGCATCTCATGAGCTTCGTACTCCAATTGCTGTTATTCAAGGATATGCAGGTATGCTTAAGCGATGGGGAAGTGAGGATAAAGAGGTTTTAGAAGAATCCATAGAGGCGATTAATAAAGAAGCCAAGTCTATGCAGGATTTAGTTCAGAAATTACTTTTTCTCTCTAGGCATGACAAAAAGACCCTTAACCTTAATAAGGTTAAATTTAATATGAGACCTTTAGTGGAGGAAATGGTAAAAGAAACAAAACTGGTCATTCAGAACCGCATCATCGATAGTGATAAATTGGAGGATGTTATTGTGTATGGAGATAAGCAATCGTTAAAGCAGGCCGTACGAATCTTTATCGACAATGCAGTGAAATATTCTAATGATGGAGATACCATTACGGTAAATCTGGAAAATGATAACGGTACTTGCGTTCTCTCTGTATCTGATACAGGAATAGGAATGAAAGAGGAAGATATCAAAAGAGTGTTTGACCGCTTTTACCGGGCCGATGGAGCTAGAGATGGAAAGGTAGAAGGACATGGTCTTGGCCTATCAATAGCTAAGCTAATCGTATTAAATCATGCTGGAAGTATAAAGGTACGATCCCAATATAAGGAGGGTTCTACCTTCACTATTGTATTACCTAATTACTACCGTTACGGCCTTATGAAATAATAGTGATTTAATTATAAAATACAATTAAGTTTTGATTAAGTTTCTGTTTGTTCAAAAAAAATTCATATCTTTATGCTATAATAGATCAGTATGAATAAAAGAAGGTCATAACAGTTGATAAAACCAACAGAAAAGGAAATGAAGGTGTTACAATGGGTTTACCAATGTTTTATAACGATGCAGATGAATGGAATCAAGCACTACTTTTATACAATGCGGCATTGAAGGAATTTAATACAAAGCTTGAAATATTAAGTGAGGAGTTTAAATTAACTCATAGCTATAATCCAATTGAACATATCACATCAAGAATTAAGTCTCCTCAAAGTATAGCAAATAAGTTAAAACATAAAGGGTTGAAACTGACAACAGAGAATATCGTAAAGTATATTAATGACGTTGCGGGGCTCCGAATAATTTGCTCTTTTACCTCTGACATCTATCGCATTGCAGATTTGATTGCCAAACAAAGTGATGTTAAGGTGCTTAAGGTAAAGGATTATATTATGTGTCCTAAGGAAAATGGCTATATGAGTTATCACATGATTGTTTCGGTACCTATTTTCCTTTCCAATAATGCCATTGATACAAAGGTAGAGATTCAGATTCGTACCATAGCTATGGACTTTTGGGCAAGTCTTGAGCACAAGATATATTATAAGTTTGAGGGAAATGCACCAGAGCGAATTCGTCGACAACTTAAGGAATGTGCTGACATTGTAAGTTATTTGGATCGTAGAATGTTATCTATTAATGAAGAAGTTCAAAGTTTTCATCAGGAAAATGTTGAGGTAGCCAACGCTTATCAAAGTGTCTTAAAGGATTTCTACGGCAGAATATACTCCGATGAGGATTTAGAGGACTCTAGAAGCACTTTCTTTGAAGAGGAGCAAGTGAAAGAGGACAGTCAAGAGGCAGTCATAGTGTCAGTAAAAGCACAAGAGGAAGAAGACTATGTGCATACTACTTACTCGCCAGATGGAGAGGTATATTTGAATGAAGCCCATAGTATTAAGGATTCTGAAGAAAAAGACGAAGTAATAGACAGAGGAAAAAAGGAAGGGTTATCTGGATTCTTTTTTCGAAAAAAAGATAAAGAGAAGGTGTCCACCAACGATACAGTATTTAGCGAATAGGCAGAGTATGTGGTGAGACAGGGGGATGGATTTTGAAAATAGTAAGGTAATACAAAGGAGGATAATGTATGGGGAATGTGAATGGGCAGGACTCCAATTCTTTGTTTTCAAAAAGATTGAAGAAAATTACCTCAGAGCGTCAGGCTCTAAATAAAAGATCGGAACAGCCTAATTCAATTGTAACAAAAATTGAGAAAGTATTATTTGCTTATCGAGAGACACTTGCTTACTACCAAGATTTATTAGAACAGTATGAAGTAGATTTCAAAAACAATGTCAGAGAAGTCACACCACAACAAGGGATATCTGTAGTGGCTAATGAGTTAAAGAACTTGACGGATCAACTAATGTCAGGGATTCAGGAATTAGAAAATATAGTGCAGCGGGTAAGTATTATTTCTATGCAAGGTGCAAGTGAGCATGTAGCTGCAACTACATCCACAATTCCAGATGAGTATGAAACCTCTAGTAGAGAGGCACAAAATGTACTACAGCTGGAGGAATACAATACAAATCTAACAGAGATTAAGAAGCGCCTAGAAGATTTAATGAAGTTTGTGGGCAAGGTGGATGGAAGTATTATTGAGAATCTAAAATCCCATACCAATGCAAACCAAGAAGAAGTTGTTAGCATGTTGATGGAATTAAAAGTGTTAACACAAAAGCGTAATAAAGGAGTAAAACCTTTATTGATATTTAATTTGATTTTTGGAGTTCTCAATGTTGGCGGAATCGTATTTTTGATTTTAGAGTATTTGGGAATCATTCAGTTATAATACATAGGAAGAGCCTGTTACATTTGTGAAACAGGCTCTTTTTTTGGGTTTTACAATTTTATTTTTCCAAGAAGGCTGCCAAGACTTGTGCTAGCAGTTCCTTCGCTACTGTATTCTACAGGAACTTCTTCTATATCCTCTACTACAGCAGCAATATCCAGAACGGACTTCATATCTAAGCTAATCTTTCCATCTACGACATCTATAATCTTAACTTTAACTTCATCCCCTAGCTTTAACACTTCATTTGGAGATTTGATATGCTTTCCACAGATTCTAGAAATATGAACTAGGCCAGTTAACCCCTCTCCTATGCTGACAAAAGCGCCATAAGGAGCAATCTTTTCAACTATACCAGTTGTTATAATACCCTTTTGAAGATTATTTAACTTCTGTTTATGTGCCATGTCGGCATTCTTTTTTTCCACTACCTTAGCAGACAGTACCAATTTCTTATTCTGAGGCTCTACTGTAATCGCTTGAACCTCAAGTTTTTTCATCACCCAATCTTCAAGATTTTCCACATAAGAGATAGATAACTGTGAGGCAGGAATAAATCCCCTTATACCATTTACATAAGCGATGACACCAGCGTTTACTACACTGTCCACTGTTACTGTAAATACCTTTTCCTGCTCCATTGCTTCCCTTAAGCACTTCCAAGCCTCTTCACTGTATGCTTGCTTTTTGGATAGAATAACGTAGCCTTCTCCATTGTCGACATCAAGAACGGTACATTTAAACTGTTGACCCTTCTCAATGTTACCATACATAGAAAAATGAGGGTCATCGCTTATTTCACCTATGGAAATCTTACCCTCTGCGTAAGAACCGATATCTACTAGTACTCCATCCTCTTTTATATCAATTACGGTGCAATTGACAATATCTCCTTCTCTCATTCGATGGAAGGAACGATTAATTTCCTCCTCGAAATCAGCCATCGTAAGTTGTTCCTCTACTAATTTATTTTCTGTTTCTGACATACTTATACGCCCTTTCCTAGCATTTGTTTTATTCAACATACTTTACACGAAACCAATAAGAGTAAAGATAGTGAAAACCTAAACTCTCATAAATTCTTTTGGCAATGCTATTATCCTTTACAACTTGAAGATATGCCTTATGAATACCTCTAGCTTTCGCCTCTGTCAAAAGAGCAGAGCAAATACTTTTTGCTAGACCATTCCCTCGATAGCCTTCCTCCACATAGATAGCGTAAATCCCAATATGATCCCTTTCCATAATGCCAAGTCCAGTAGCAATGGTCCTTCCCTCATGACGAACACAGGCAGAGATTACATCTCTTGGGATTGCCTCATACATTTTAGGTACGATGGCATGATGATTCGGATTAGTGGTCTTATTAAGTCGAAATAAGTCTTTAATCCAGTCCTCTGAGATGTGATTCTGAAGTTCTATCGTCATAGAAGCATTATTAGCTGGGTCAAAAGTATTAAGTTCCAGTATATAGGTATCCGTCTCATGCTCTATGGAATAGCCCTGAGAGGCTAAATACTGATTTAATTGCGGGTGAAAAAGTGGATTAATTTTAAAGACAGAAGGAGTATGAAGCCTCTTATAATTGGCTTCACAATAAGCTACCTTCTCCGTTAAGGGCAGTTTAGAGGCTCCAATAATGTTTACACAGTTTGTACGATGTGTATAAAAATCAGAATACCCTATAAGCCAGTCGTCGTAAAGCTCCGCTTTATAAGAAGGCCAGGCATTAAAAGAGAGTTCTTCTACAAATTTTATGTAGTTATGTTTAGTAATGCCTATGTGAATCCCTCCTTACTGACGATGTGATTAAAACATGTAAAATTATTATAGTATAAAGTATTAGAGGGTTGCAAGGGCTAGGGTAAAAAATGTTTTGGCACCTACAGAATGTATTGCATATGATAAAGAATACAGAGGGAAAAGAGGTATGATATGATTAATCACATAAATAATGGGCACCCTATAAAAAACGAGTGGGGTGATAGATTGGCAGAAATGTATGCAAAATTAATTCTAGAGGGAAAGCGGTTTTTTGCAGAGGTTCCCCAGGAAGTCAAAGAAGAAACCAGGCGACTGCTAATAGAGATGGGCAGAGAAGACCTGACAGAAGAATAAAGAAAAGGGTCTGTTGCACTAATATGCGCCAGACCCTTATAAGTTTACGTAAGATGTATACTCTCAGAGAAGGAAGTTACTGAATTCCAGGGATTTTTGGTAGTTCACTAAAGCTCTTTTCTAACTCCTCATCTGTAGGAATGTAGTCCGACATGTTGCCCTCTCGGTAAGCAGAATAAGCAGACATATCAAAATAGCCAGTTCCAGTTAATCCAAATAAGATTGTTTTAGCCTCTCCTGTTTCCTTACATTTTAGAGCCTCATCAATAGCACAGCGTATTGCATGGGAGGATTCTGGAGCTGGTAAAATAGTTTCATACTTGGCAAACATAGTAGCGGCTTCAAATACTTTTGTCTGCTCTACAGAAACAGCCTCCAAATATCCATCGTGGTAAAGTTTTGATAAAATAGGACTCATGCCATGATAACGAAGACCTCCTGCATGGTTAGCAGATGGCATAAAGGTGCAGCCCAAGGTATACATTCTTGCCAAAGGAGTTACTTTTCCAGTGTCACAGAAATCGTAAGCATATCGTCCTCTGGTAAAGGAAGGACAGCTAGCTGGTTCTACAGCAACTAGTCTAGGACTTTTCTTACCTAATAATTTATCCTGGGCAAATGGAGCAATTAATCCTCCTAAATTAGAGCCACCACCAGCACAACCGATTACTATGTCAGGATACTCATCAATTAACTCCATAGCTGTTTTACTTTCTAGACCAATAATTGATTGGTGAAGAAGTACTTGATTTAATACGGAGCCAAGTACATATTTACAACCTGGAGTGGTTACTGCTTTTTCAACTGCCTCGGAAATAGCACATCCTAAGCTTCCACTGCTATCAGGATACTGTTCAAGAATTGCACGGCCAGCATTTGTGGTATTACTTGGACTAGGGATAATGTTAGCATCAAAGGTTTCAATTATTGCTTTTCTGTAAGGCTTCTGTTCATAAGAACATTTTACCATATAAACAGTAAGTGGGAGGTCATAGTAGTCACAAGCCTCTGCAAGTGCTGTTCCCCATTGGCCAGCGCCTGTTTCTGTTGTTAGCCCAGTAAGACCCTGTTTCTTAGCATAGTATGCTTGTGCTATAGCAGAGTTTAACTTGTGGCTGCCAGAGGTATTATTTCCCTCATATTTGTAGTAGATCTTTGCTGGAGTGCCTAAAGCTTTTTCTAGATTAAACGCACGAATCAATGGAGATGGACGGTACATTTTGTAGAATTCTTGAATCTCTTCTGGAATATCAATATAGCGAGTGGTATTATCCATTTCTTGTTTTGCAAGCTCCTCGCAAAATACAGGGTATAGCTCCTCTACAGTTGCTGGTTGAAGTGTGCCAGGGTTTAACATTGGATCCGGCAAGGACTTCATATCTGCTCTTAAGTTATACCATTGTTTTGGCATCTGCTCCTCAGATAAATAAATACGATGTGGAATTTTTTTCATCATCATTTCCCCTTTCTTATAATAGGTTTTTACGTTATAGTTGCATAAAAAAAGACTTTTGTCACAGTATTTCTACTGGGACAAAAGTCATATTATACTTCTGCGGTACCACCCAAATTGACGCTTATCACGTCCACTCACTCCATATACTGACATATATGCTCCCTTTGTAACATGTGGAGATCACGTTAGGCATTACTTGGAATGAATCCTTTCTTCCTACCCTCATAAGTCCATTCAGTAAAAATGCTGATGTTACGCTTACACCCT
>JAEZGY010000085.1 GCA_023416695.1 Bacillota bacterium
ACTAAATGGACTTACAAAAATATAACAGTATATGGATCTGCAGTTACTGGATCAGACGGAACTGTCTACGTTGGAGGATACAACGGCAAGTTATACTCGTTCAAAGCTGATGGGACGCTGAAATGGACTTACACCACTGCAAGCTACATATTAGGCTCCCCTGCCGTAGGAAATAGTGGAACCATCTATATCAGCGACTGGAAAAACAGTACCCTATATGCCATAAATCCCAACGGGGCGCTGAAATGGAAGTATAACCTTGGAAACTACAATTCAGGTTCTTCCCCAGTTATTGGTGCTGACGGGACAATCTACATTCCAAGCACCAGCAGTACAACTGGCTATCTATATGCATTAAGTTCAGATGGAGATATTAAATGGGTTTACAGCACAGGACCGATTTACGGGTCATCTGCTGCCATCGGTTCAGATGGGACTATCTACATTTCCGATTACAACGCCACTTTGTACGCGGTAAACTCTAATGGAATAATTAAATGGTCTTATACTTTCATATACGGCGGTGCTACCAAATTAAACACAGCCTATAACACACCTTCCATTGGATCAGATGGAACCATTTACCTGGAATGCTACTACAGTTCTGCAAGTTTTTTATATGCATTAAGCGATAAGGGAACTTATGGGGCAATGAAATGGCCTTACATGATTTATGGAGAAGAGCTTTACGGTGCACCTGCCATTTCTTCAAATGGGACCATATACGTTGTAAGCAGTAGTAAACTCTACGCAGTAAATCCAAATGGAACTCTACAGTGGAGTTACAATACAGGAGGCGTTGATAATACAGCAACATCGGCTGTTATCGGTGCAGATGGAACCGTCTACGTGGGAGGTAGTAAAGGTGTGTACGCGTTAAACTCAAATGGGTCGTTGAAATGGAAGTATGCAGCAAGTAATGCCTATGCTTCACCTTTAATTGGTGCAAACGGCATGCTGTACATCGGAACCACCACAGGGATTTTTTATGCGTTTAAAGATGTTGTGTCCAGTTTCACAAGCAGCACCAGCACAAGTAACCATTTAGCAGTTAAATTCACTGATAAATCCACAGGTACTCCTGTATCATGGCTGTGGAATTTTGGTGATGGAAAAACATCAACTTTACAAAATCCAGCCCATACCTACAGTAAATCTGGTACTTACAAGGTTACTTTAGTGGTGACCAACAGCAACGGCACCATTGATACAACAACCAAAAGCATCATTGTTGATAATATATCACCTAAAATAAGTGCAGTCAGCCCAAAAAACAAAGCTACAGGAGTTTCAAGGTCAAAGACTACAGGCGTCAGACTCAGCGAAAACGTGCTGAAAGGTACAAACTGGTCTAAAATATACATTAAAAACTTGAAAACCGGCAAAAAAGTTAAAGCCAGTATCACAATCAGCGGAAATCATATCTACATTAAAACCAGCAAAAAAACAGCAAATACATGGTACAGAGTCTACATTCCTGCATATGCAGTAAAAGATGCAACAGGCAATAAACTGGCCAAAGGATACATATTGACATTTAAAACAGGAAAATATTAAAAACACATTTTCCCTATATCTTTATTTTTAAATTATTACAGCTTATACCGTAAAATCAAGTTAAAATAATCTCCTCATTTATCAAATGAGGTGCGATACAGCAATATTCATTATTTTAAGAGTTGCATGGATGTTCATGTTAGGCATAGTATCTGCATCAAGCGCTGCGAACAATTACGCAGAACAGCACTTAAAATAAGTTCGTTTTACCCCAAATCAGCATGTTTACAAATTTTTTTTAAACTGATAATCTGTGCAATGCATTTAAAGTGTTAAAATATAGTCGATATGAATATATATACATTTCCATAAAATGGAACTTTATTTTTTCATAAAATAAAGGTTATAACTAATTAAACCAATCATTACCTCATTTTTACATATTAATAGCCATTTAAATATTTATTACAAACTAAATTTACTAAAAAATATCTACTAAATAGTTTAATTTAATTTAAAGTTATTAAAATAAAATTTAAAAATTCATAACCCTATTAATTTTCTATTTAGAGATCCCTAGGTCTAGTGTGATTTTGAGAAACGTATATATACTGGTATTACCCAAGATCGATCCGTAGTCATATACATTTCGAAGAGTGTAGAAATGTACGGCTCAAAGCAAAATGTGGAGGAAATAATAATGAACAAGAATAAGTTAGGTATAGTGGTATTTTTAGTGGCCCTGGCATTCATGATGGGACCCGCATCTGCTGCAGAGGTACCTATAACTTCAGACATGACCAATGCAGAAATTCAAGACGCTATAGATGGTGCTGCAGCTGGAGATACTATAAATTTCGAAACAGGGACCTACAACAATATCTCATTAACCATCAACAAAGCCCTAAACATGGTAGGTAACAGTGCTACCATTTTTGGTAACGGAAGCGCCGTTATGACCATTACAGGCACAACCGGACTCAACATAACCGGGTTCAACATTAATATTAACAGCAACGCTGCAAGCGGTATATACGGATCCAGTGTAATAAGCTGCAGGATTGAAAACAACAACATAACCAACGGTGGGGACGCAATTAACATATTCCAGCTTTATAAAGACCTCACAATCAACAACAACCACATAACAAACATGGTTAACAAACACGGTGACGCTATTTCCATCGTAAACCACGATGCTAACCTGGAAACAACCACCACCTCAAGGATCACAAACAACGTTATAGACAACGCCATATACGGTATATTCCTCGGCGGAAACTTCAACGGGACTGTTTCAGGTAACAGCATAACCAACACCCAGTATGGAATGAACATAACTGGAAAACACACCGCTTCTTTAGGCAGTTTAAACGCAGTTATAAGCAACAACAATGTAACTGGTATAGCAATGGAAAACCCTAATGTTGTGTACCTCAACATGAACAACAACATAATATACAATTTAGGTACATCTGGATACACAGTACTAACAAACTCCTATTTCGCTAAAACAGGTACTATCAACGTTACAAATAATATATTCCAATCTAGCGTGACTCCTGCTTTCCATGGCAATGCTACCACATGGTCAGGCAACACTTACTTAAATGGAAATCCTTACCCATAGGGAAATCAAAATTTCCCTCTATTTTTTTAGCCTTTTAAAGAATAGAAAATTACATGCCCATTCATTGATAAGTTCATATATTCACATCGTTTGAAAATGCAGTTTTCTTGAAAAAATGTAATTTAAAGGGACTTTACCCCCCATATAGATTATAAATTAAGTTTTTCATGTTAATACTCATATAAAAAAGATATAATTTTAAGGCATATAAACACACATTCACACTTTAAACATTAAAAAATGTTTATATATCAAAAAAAAGTTTCTAAAATATACATTTTTATCCATAAATGAATTATTAAATCATTAAACTGCGTTTATATAATTAATTATTTTTATTATTAATATTTAGTTCATTATTATTTTATATAATCCAGTTAAACACCAAAAGCAGCATTTGATCGATATGTTTATATTGATCAATCGTTTACTCATAATATTGTGGATCTTTTTATTTTTTTAATTAATTTTGCAATTAATTTTCAGAGATTCATAAAAAAAC
>JAEZGY010000078.1 GCA_023416695.1 Bacillota bacterium
TGGCGATAACGTAGAAATGACTATCGAGTTAATTCACCCAATCGCTATGGAACAAGGTTTATCTTTCGCTATCCGTGAAGGTGGACGTACAGTAGGTTCAGGCCGTGTTGCTTCTGTAATCGAATAATTAATAAAAATTTTGATTTTATTAGGGTTTCAAGCATTTGCTTGGAACCCTTTTTTTGCGCGTTGGCAATGAGCCATGCATGAATAAATAGAGAAAAGCTTGGTGCAAGTTTACTTGTAACCAAGCCTTTCTTTATTTATGAATATAGGGTGAAGCCCGCGACTGCCCCGATCGACATGGAGCGAAGTGGAATTGAGATGAATCTTCTCGTGGGAATAAGAGATAATGAATAAAAACCCTCAGAGACTTAGGTTTCTGAGGGTTTTTTGTGTTTTCCTATACAAAAAGTATGACGAATAAATCATGGCAACCTGTTTACGGGTAGTTATAATTCCTTAAAAGCAATGTGTAGAGGTGGATAGTGGAGAATTTTCATTAAGATTAGAACGCTAGAAATAACAAGTTGAAAGGGGATTGGGGAACTACACAAAAAGGAGAAAATAATTATTAAACCATTTAGATGTGCTAATTTCACATGTTTTATAAGATGCTTTTTTAATACCTTATGTTTCATCTTAGTTTCAGAATGAGTATACACTAGAAATGTCTCTGATAGTGAATATGATAGTCACTAAGCCACATTATTTGGGCTTATTGACCTCATATGATCCACTACAACAATAACTCAGATTAATGTCAGGCGGGTTATTGTTAGGTTATCATATTTAATTAATATTTAACTAAGATTTAATTAAGATTTGAATATATATATAAGTATTAAAAAGTATGGTAATATAAGTAAATGCAATATATAATCTAATCCATCACATCCTAAGTAATATATACAAAACTAAGTATTATTTATCATTTTTTTAATTAAGTCTTGAATATCTTATTTTTTATGACACCGCCTGTTATAAGGTGGATTGAATCAGAATCTTGTGTGGAGCAAAAACATGAGACTGTATTATAGCCACGAAAAAGAAGGGAGGCATATGGTTAATTAATTAATCATATAAGAAGAGAATGAAGAAAAAGGTAATAATTACAGGATGTATCCTTTTAGTATCCATATTAGTATTGTTTATTTACACACAATTTATAAAGCCCATTGACTGTAAGATAAATGCTATAAGTTGTATCACATGGGATGCAACTTATGTTTCTTTAGAAAGTTTTCATGAGAGATATCATAGTGGTGATTTGATAGAAAAGCAACAAGTAATATATTCTTATGATGGGACATTACCTTCTAATAATCCAAAGGATTATATGGATTTTTATTTTGAAGTTGGGGTTAATAACAGGTCACTGACTGATGATGTTGATGTCAATGTTATTGTTTCTAGTATTGATAAGTACAAAGATCGTGTCTTGTATGGGTATAACTCAGACCAGATGATACCTGGATATGCACATAAGATGAGTAGTGGACAAACTCAAATATTGTTTACAGCCTATATCGCTAATATGACAGATGAGCAGATAAAAGAGATGGCTAAGTCAGTGACAATACGGGCCACTGCAGAGGGAGAGAATATTGGTAGTAGAGTGCAGAATATATCTTGTGACACCCGTAATATAAAAATTGAAAATAGTTTAAGTTCTGGTGCTAATATGAAAGTATATGATTTAAAACAGGTAAAAGTCGAATAAAAACTTAGATTTTATTAGGGTTTCAAGCATTTGCTTGGAACCCTTTTTTGCTGCATAGAAAGATCATTTCCAATGTAACAAAAACCCTCCCTCTGTTTAGTTAGTTTTTTCTATAGAATATACTGAAATATGAAAAAAATTCTAATATTTTCTTGACTGTACAGTTGGTATATACTTTATAGTAAGAGATGATTTAAGGAAAAAAGAATTTGAGGAGACATTTTAATCCCAAAGCGGAGGTGGTAGAAAAGTGAATACAAAACTGGTGGAAGAGCTGACGGGTATCAGTAGACAAAACATTCGTTATTATGAACGTATGGGTTTGTTGCATCCAGCACGAAGCAATGATAACAGTTATCGGGATTATACCAAAGAGGATGTAGAACAACTTCAGATGATTAAGATGTTACGAATGCTTGATATGCCAATTGAAGAGATCCAAAAAGTCTTAGAAGAAGGAAGGATACAAGATGCCCTTGAGAAGCAAAGAGAAGTGCTCCAATCGAAGAAGAAGGAATTACAGGCCGCAGTAATCATGTGTGATAGAATCATCAAGGCAGAGTATCCGGAACAGCATGTAGAGCAGTTTTTGAATGAAATTGAATACATACAAAACAAAGAAGGTGGCTTTGCACAGTTTATTAATGATTACAAGCAAGTGGCCTATGCAGCAAAACAGAGACAGTTCTCTTTCTATGTATACAGAACGCTTCATAAAGAGCAGGAGGTATGGGAGGAATTAGAAGGTTACGCAAAGGAAAACAATCTGAACCTGGAACGAATTAGTCAACATCCATTAACTGTACGAGTGGGGGATACAGAGTATGATGTCTGCATCATGCATACCCGTATGTTTAAAGAGAAGATTCCTGCAACCATAATTCTATGTAAGATGGCTGACCCAAGTCAGGCTTTGGATGCTAAGATTCCCCATAATAGGCGTAAAATCATTCAGGGAATCTATGAAATATTTCGTAACTATAAGCGTCGGAAGTGGAAAAGTCTATTGGTTACAGCTATTTGCATGATGGCAGTATGCTTTATGGAAAGTTTCTTTGGTAATGTGGAGAGCCACAAGAGTCAGCTAGGGAAGCTGCCCGATGTTTACGAGATTACTGGCTCAGTAAACAATCCGGACGGGAGTATGAATAAAGGGATTATTATTCCGCAAAAGCTGGTAAAAGCCATAACAGACTCCCCATACATAGATTCTTATAAAGAAACCATTGAGTTAAGTGCTGTTCTTAATCAGGGACAAGATACCGAGGAGAAATTGCAGATACAGGGAGTGAATACTCTTGAAGCAGTAACAGGTCTTGAGGTGGATCAGATTCACTGGCAACAGGGGATGGAGAGTCAGACCTTTCTTACTACAAGTAATGGCTGCATTATGGGCAGCAAGTATATGGAGGAGCATGGGTTTCAACTAGGGGATGAGATAACCGTACTGCCTCAGTATTATGATATTGTAGCCAAGAATCAGTACATGTTATTTCTTACTGACTTACAACCAGTCACCATAAAGATTGTAGGAAGTGCACAGCTTACAGATATGTTTGTAATCTGTCCACTAGCTTTAGTAAAAGAGTGGTTCACGAAGTCAGGAAAGGAGTATAAGGCCAATTCCTTGACATTTGCATTAAAAAAACCCTATGAGATCAATCTGTTTAAACAGCAAATGAAGCAGGCAGGATTAAACGAAATAAATAGTAAACAGATGCAATCATACAAAGGAAGTGCACTGGTGGTAGAGGATGTGGATTATATTTCCACAGCAACCAGCCTTAGAAAAAGCATAGGATTTCTAACCGGTTTTTATCCGGTACTTCTGACACTGATTCTACTAATGGGATATATGGTCTCCTGGCTGCTCCTGCAAAGTCGTCGTTTGGAGGTTGCTATTATGAAAAGCCTTGGTAAGGATAACAGGCATATAGCAACGCAGTTTTATATGGAACACATTATACTAGCGTTGTTGGGCTGTATTGTAGGAATGATTATTGGGCTTATTTTTAGATGGGGTAGTCTGACTACCATGATATTGGTGATGGGACTGTTTCTTGTATGTTATAGCATTGGGACCATAATTTCCTTATGGATGATTCGTAAACTCAGTGTTATGGCCATGCTGTCGGCTAAAGAATAAAGGAGGGGCATATGGAAAAAATTAAAGTGGATAACGTAAGTTATTCTTATTCTAATAAATATCAGAAAATAGAAGCATTAAAGGAAGTATCTTGTACCTTTGAGAAAGGTAAGATCTATGCCATTACCGGAGAATCCGGAAGTGGGAAAAGCACATTACTTTCTCTGCTTGCGGGTTTGGATATTCCACTAGAAGGGACTATTTATGTAGATGGCAAAGAACTAGGAAAAATGGATCGCGATAGCTACCGCAGAGAGCAAGCAGCAGTGGTATATCAGTCCTTTCATCTATTTCCATTGTTGACCGCTTTGGAGAATGTAATATATCCAATGCAGCTGAAAGGTGTGCCTCACAGTGAAGCAAAAAAAAGAGCAAAGCAATATATAGAACAGGTGG
This sequence comes from Bacillota bacterium, assembly GCA_023416695.1. Taxonomy (GTDB): domain Bacteria; phylum Bacillota; class Clostridia; order Lachnospirales; family Lachnospiraceae; genus KM106-2. The sequence continues at coordinate 4,266 of JAEZGY010000078.1, forward strand.
GTTTACCAGAAAAGATATTAACTCAGTTTCCAAAGATGATGAGTGGTGGAGAGCAACAGAGAGTAGCAATTGCCAGAGCTCTTGCAGCAGAGGGGGAGATTCTACTTGCGGACGAGCCTACCGGGAATCTGGATACAGAAAATGAAGCAATTATTGTGGATATACTCACAAAATGTGCCCATGAATGTGGATATACTGTTATTGTGGTAACACATAACCTGGAGCTGGCTAATCAGACAGATTGCACTTATCGGATGAAGGACGGAAGATTGGTAAGGGGAAAGTGAGGGGTCAGGTATGCTAATAAAAAATAGTCTAAAACAGATGTTTCGTACACCACTAAAGACCATTTTGTTTCTTGTCCTCCTATTATTGTCCACAGGTCTTTTGACCACAGGAATTAATCTATGGCAAACCAGCGAAAAAGGAATACGGGAATTCAAGTCACTATTTAATACCATAGCATTGGTGGAACAGAAGGAAGATACCACTAAAGTGGTGGAATGGTGGGATGCTGCTTCCCAAAGCTTCTCCTATTTTAGAGGAAAGACATTTAGTAAATGGATTGATTCTAATGTTCTTAACTTCGATGATGCCAGGTATTTGGCAGGTCCCAGAAAGCGCCCCTATTTTGGCGCTTATCTGCCAGAGGTTCAGAAATACTCAGATGAAGAGACAGAAAAAAGGCTTTATGAGGATTGGTTGATTGTATTGGAGGTTACACCTATAAAAAGTGGACCGGCAAATCCGATTCAAGTGGAAGTCACACAAAGCTTTTGCAGAAATCAGAATCTGGTAGGAACTAAGATATGGATTTGTGATCATGATAATCCAGATCCAGCTACCTTAGAGGCAGGGAAAACATATATTGTAAAACTTAATGGACCTCGTCCAAATCACAAATGGCAATTAGATACCAGTAGTAATATAGAGTCATACGAATATTATTTTTCGGATGCTTTGTATTCTACCCAGGCCCAAGAGAGTGCCCCTGCTTTGGGAGATGCGAAGAGAAAAGGCAATCGAGCAATAACAGAAGTAACACCAGGCTTTTATGAGACGGAATTAGGGAAAGCATGGATGGAGGCGGCTAAGGAACAGGAACTATTTGATGCCACAGTACCGGTACAGCCAGTGGATAAAACCATTTTACTAAAGGCATTTTATAATAAGACAGCTGGTATTACGAAGGGAAGGGATATTACTGAGCAGGAATATAGGACAGGAGAACATGTATGCCTGGTTCCAGATCGTATGGCAGAGTATAACAACTGGTCCATAGGAGATACCATTGAGTTACCACTGTACTTTGCAAACTATGCCAATGCACCAATACAAAACTGGAGCTTACAGGGAGAGGGCCTTACCTTCTCTTTCCTAGATAATGATTTAAAAGTATATGATGTATTTGATCAGGATACCTACAAGATTGTGGGAATCTATAGCATGAAGAATTATGTAGAAGATGCTATCAATGGATTGTCGAATGTTGAGATTATTATACCCTATAACTCTGTGACTAGCAGCTGGGAGAATAATATTATCGATAGTAGACCAATGAAAGCTTCTACCACTTCCTTTGAAATCCCTAATGGAACCATAGATGATTACATGGAACTATGGGCAAAGCAGGGAATAGATAATTTGGAGATTCAGTTTTACGATAAGGGTTACTCTAAACTAGAGACAGGAATTGAGAATCGGAGAATTATGGGCTATATTCTTTTATCCGGGGGAATTGTTGTCACTATATTAATTCTTCTGTTTTTCTGTCATCTGTTTATCGCAAAGCAGAAGGAAAGAACGGCTGTGGAGCGATGTATGGGGATAACCAAAGGAAAATGTGCAAGGTCACTTTTGTCTGGCTTAATGTTGATTGTAATTTTAGGAGTTTTGGTAGGAAGCATTATGGGCTATCAGGTCAGTAAAAGGATTACGGCTGGAAGTGGTACAGAGTCCTACTATGATGAGACTTATTCCAACGGCTATGTTGATAAAACCAGTGAAAAGGAATTACTTCAGGAGACCACTAAGAATCAATCCGATTTGGAAAAGGGGGCAGTTGTGGCAGCAGTATTTGTTATAGTAGCATCCGCAGTGATTTCTGGTAGTTACATGAAGAAAAGCTTGAAAAAAGAACCGCTGTATCTCCTTAGCAGATCGGAGGAATAGAAAACAAATACTAATAACTATGTGCTAAGCTGTTTTGTAGACAATAGTAATGAAGAGCCCGAAAACAAGCATGATTGCTTGCGTTCGGGTTCCTTGTTATTTGCGATTGCAAGAAGTATTCCGTTAGTTGTGATAATACAAAGGTCGGGGTAACTGGGAATTCAGTATATTTAGTATATAATCGCATGTTCTTATATTAGATAGACTCTAAAGTGAGTTCTAGGAAATACATTTATATTACTAGGTATCGTTGTGAGAGGTGTATAGAAATTACCCCCTACGGGGCTTACAAATTAAGATAAAAATAACTATAATGAAACCCAATAACATAGAAAAGAGGAATTCTTATGCATAAGATGTCGAAAGTAACAAAATTAATTCTAACAGCAGTATGTCTTGCTCTATGTCTTGTGTTGCCACAAGCCTTTCATACAATTCCAAATGCAGGAGCAATCTATTTACCAATGCATATTCCTATACTACTATGTGGTTTGATTTGTGGTTGGTGCTATGGTGGAATTTGTGGATTTATAGGCCCATTACTTTCTAGTGCACTTACTGGAATGCCACCAGCAGCATTATTACCATCAATGATGTTAGAGTGTGCAGTATATGGATGTATGGCAGGGTTGGTCATAAAGGTTACTCGTACTGGAAAGGTAGTCATTGACCTATACATAAGTTTAGCCAGTGCCATGCTTGCTGGCAGAATAATCGGTGGTATCGTAAAAGCCTTCATTTTTATGCCAGGACAGTATAGTTTTAAAATATGGATCGAATCCTCTCTAATTACAGGCTTGCCTGGCATAGCAATTCAGCTTATCTTAATACCAAGCATCGTATTTGCTTTGATGAAAGCAAGCTTGATACCAGTGCGTTACCTAAATAAGGCTGAATAAATACCAAGGGACAGAGGATGGGTTATGGTGAAGAAGGAAGAGGTTAGGAAGTATTTTGATAGTGTAGCAGTACATTGGGATGAGGAAATGATACGTGATAATGAGATTATCAATAATATTCTAGATGATGCTTTGGTGTGTGAGGGAAAAGATATCCTTGATGTTGCTTGTGGTACAGGAGTTTTAATTCCAGATTACCTTGCAAGAAAGGTGAATTCGGTAACTGCTATTGACTTTTCAGAGGAAATGATAAAGCTTGCACAGGAGAAATTTAAACAAGATAATGTGAAGCTTTTATGTGGAGATGTGGAGACAGAGGAGTTTCATCAAAAGTTTGACTGTATTGTGGTATATAATGCATTTCCTCATTTTCCAGAGCCAGAGAAGCTGATTGCTTGTTTAATTTCTTATTTAAAAGTAGGTGGAACTCTTACAGTTGCCCATGGAATGAGCAGGGATATGCTTGAGAGACACCACTCTGGCAGTGCTAGTAAGGTGTCTATTGAATTAATGAGTGAAGAGGAGCTTGCTAGGTTATTTGAACCGGAGCTTACGGTTACTGCAAAGATCTCAGATGATAGAATGTATCAGGTTACAGGTGTGTATGGGAGTAGATTGTTTTGACAAAGGAAATATGTTAAGGTATGCTAGAAGTAAAGTAAAAGAAACGGATGAAGGGAAATATGGGGAGAGAACAGGAACAGACACATAAGCATACAAACCAGCATAATAAAGAAGAAATCGCTCATTTACATAAGCATGTACATTCCGAAGAGGAAAAGAAGAAAGTCGTGAATCGAATTGCCAAAGCCATCGGCCATATGGAGGCTGTGAAGCAAATGGTATTGCGAGATGAGGATTGTACCGATGTGTTAATCCAGTTGGCAGCAGTACGGGCGGAGATTAATAGTACAGGTAAGGTTGTTCTTCAAAACCATGTGAACCACTGTATAGTAAAAGCAGTAGAAGAGGGGGACATGGAGGCAATCGAGAAACTTAACCAAGCCATCAATATGTTCGTCAAATAGTTATAGTTCGTCACTGCCTTTGATTAAAGTGAAAATATGGATAGACAAAGAGGTTTGTAATGGATAATCAGAAACAACAGGGACAACAAGTAGAGCACAAGCGCCGTGTTCGATATAAAGGAACTCATCCTAGAAATTATAAAGAGAAGTATAAAGAACTTCAGCCAGAGAAATATGCAGATACCATAGAGAAGGTAAAAAGTAAGGGAAGTACCCCAGCAGGAATGCATATCTCCATTATGGTGGAGGAAATACTGGATTTTTTGCAAATTCAACCAGGGCAGATAGGGCTAGATGCTACTCTTGGATATGGAGGGCATACAAGAAAAATGCTGGAGTGCTTACAGTCAAAAGGGCATATTTATGCCTTGGATGTTGATCCTATTGAATCAGCCAAAACAAAAGCTCGTTTAGAAAGCTATGGATATGGACCAGAAATCCTAACAGTAATGCTTCAGAATTTTATGAATATTAATCAGGTGTCAGAGCAGGTAGGGTTATTTGATTTTGTATTAGCGGATCTTGGAGTATCTTCTATGCAAATTGATAACCCAGACCGAGGATTTTCCTATAAACAGGAAGGACCTTTGGATCTTCGTCTTAACCCAGAGAAGGGCATATCTGCAGCAGAGCGTCTTAGGACAATCTCTCAGCCAGAGTTAGAAGGTATGTTAGTGGAGAATTCTGATGAGCCATATGCAGAGGACATCTCTAGAGCTATTATTAGAAAACGTAAGAAGGGTGAGGCCATTACTACAACCAAAGCCCTTTATGATATTATTGAAGAAACACTTATCTTTGTACCAGCAGATAAGAGAAAAGAGACGATTAAAAAGACCTGTCAGAGGGTATTTCAGGCCTTGCGTATCGATGTAATAATGAGTTTGAAGTATTAGAGGAATTTCTCTATAAGCTTCCTAATGTCCTAAAGAAGGGTGGCCGAGTAGCCATTTTAACCTTTCATTCCGGGGAGGACCGTCTTGTAAAGAAAGCCTTTAAACAATTTTACCGTGAGGGTATCTACAGTGAGATTGCAACGGATGTCATTCGACCATCAGCCGAAGAGTGTGCGAAAAATGGACGTGCACGCTCCACAAAGATGAGATGGGCGATTAAAGCTTAGAGAGTAATAGGGAGATTTTATCTTGTAATACTAAAGAGATAGGGGGCTTACTATGAGTGAAGGAACCATTTTAGTAATTGAAGATGACATAGAACTATCTAATGTAATGAATGTGTTTTTAAGTAGTGAGGGGTTTCATGTAGTGCAAGCTTTCTCGGGAAGAGAAGGCTTAGAAGCACTAGAGAAGGAGAGCCCTCTTTTAGTTATTTTAGATATTATGCTTCCTGGTATGGATGGTATTACGATTTGTAGGCGAATTCGAGAAGGAAACAATATTCCCATTATTATTATTTCTGCAAAGAATACAGATACGGATAAGGTGTTAGCATTAGGAGTGGGAGCAGATGATTATTTGACAAAGCCTTTTTCCCAAGTGGAATTAGTAGCAAGGGTGAAATCTCACATTCGTAGAGTAACTGTATTGTCTGGCTCAGGCCAAAGTAAAACATCAGCCAAAAAGGTTTTTGGACCTCTTGTTATTGATGCAGCCTCCTATGAGGTAACAGTAAATGAAAAACCAATTGAGTTATCTCCAAAAGAATTTCAGTTATTAGATTTCCTATCAGACCATCCCTCTCAAGTGTTTTCCAAACATCAGATTTTAGATCAGTTATGGGGAAGTTCAGAGTATGTGGACGATAATACCATAGCTGTTTACATAGGAAGAGTCCGCGAGAAACTAGCGAAAGAAAAGATTCAGTATATCAAAACGGTATGGGGAGTGGGGTACAAGTGGGAAAGCTAACTATAAGACGCCAAATACTATGCCTGTTAATTGGATGTGTAGCTTGCTTTCTTCTTTTATTTGTCTTAGGTGCCTATGTCAGCAGGACATCCAGTGAAGAGGGCTCCTATCAGGAGCTTAAGGTGTTAGTAAACGACGCTGTTTTGAAGGCGAATACGGGAGATTTGTCTGGAATAAAGGACTATACGTATACCATTTATGATTTAGAGGGTGTCATATGTTATAGCAATGACCCTGAGAATAATATTGGTGATAGGGTTGCCCTAGAGACATTAAGCGGTCGTGACCAAGGGAAAAGCTCTGTAAGTGAGATGACCTATGTCACCCCTTATCTTGTGGCAGGCAGGCAACAGGGAATGCTTTACGTGAGTGTGTCAAAGGATAGGTTAGAGGGAGAAAAGCATAATAGTGTATTCTACCTGGGGGCTCTATGCCTTTTTCTTATGATGCTTCTTTTCATAAGAAGGATTATCATCGTAGTAAAACAGGACATCATGGTTCCAATTAAGGAGTTACATAAGGTCACCAATAGTATTCAGGCAGGAAACCTAGAAGAACGTCTACAGTATGATTATGATGGGGAAATCGGTCAGCTTTGTCACGATTTCGAGGCATTACGGTCTGAGCTAGCCTTTTCGAAAGAGAACGAGAAGAAATTAAAAGAGAAAGAGAAACTTTTGCTAGCCTATATCTCTCATGATTTAAAGACACCTATTGCTACCATATCAGGTTATGTAGAAGGAATCTATAGTGGCATTATAAGAGGCGATCATGTTCATGAGTATACCGGGATTATATTGAGTAAGATACAGATGCTCACAGGGTTAATTGACGATATACTAGAACACTCCAAATCTCAGCTAAATGAGTTTCATATAGAAAAGGAGGAGCTTTATTCGAAAGCCTTCTTTCATGACATCCTAAGGGAAGCAGAGGCAGACTTTAAGAAAAATCATAGAGCATTTACCTATAGTGAGGTGCCTAATGTACTTCTTATGATAGATCCTAAAAGAATCAAGCAAGTCATGCAAAACCTATTTGGAAATGCCATGAAGTTTACTAATGAGGGAGACGTAATAGAAGCAAACTTTACCCTTACAAAGGATATGTTTTATGTCTCTGTTAAGGATACAGGAGTAGGCATAGAGGCTACTGCGTTACCTTTCGTATTTCAGGAGTTTTTCCGTGGAGAAAAAGCCAGAACCCTTAATGTGGCTGGCTCTGGCTTAGGACTTAGCATTTCTCGTTTTATTGTGGAACAACATGGTGGTCAAATTGAGTGTGACAGTATTCTAGGAGAATGGACAGAAGTAGTGTTTACCATCCCTGTTCTTTAAGGAAATCATAGATAATTGTTTTTCGCTCACGTTCCGCTTCTTTGGTGTATGGACCTAGGTTTAGCTCAGCACCGATTCTGCCATCCGAGATATAGAGAAGTCTCGTACCGCGAGTAGCCGCTGTTAAATCGTGGGTTACCATAACAATAGACTGTCCTTCTTCATTTAAGTTGGTTAGAGAATCTAATACCTGTCTTCCGGCAGCAGAATTCAGGGCACCGGTTGGTTCATCTCCAAATATAATTTTAGAATCACTAATTAGTGCTCTACAAATGGAGACACGTTGTTGCTGACCTCCAGATAGTTCACTAGGATATTTATCTTTTTCCTCTAGTAATCCGAAGTCCTCAAGTAGCTTGAGGGCTTTTTTGTTGACTACATCCTTCTTTTTAGTGTTATAACCGATGTAGGTAATGTTCTCTAATACAGTAAGATCCTGAAGAAGGTTCATACTTTGAAAGACAAAGGATACCTCAGATTTACGGAAGGAGCAAAGTTCTTTTTCATTCATGGAGGAGACATCTTTACCTAAAATGGTTACGGTTCCGCTAGTGGGTTGGTCCATTGAGCTAATGGAATAGAGTAGAGTGGACTTGCCACTTCCACTACTTCCCATAATAACGGTAAAGTCACCATCATATATCTCTAAGTTAATATTTTTTAGGACGTTTTGTCCTTTTTTTCCGACAATATAGGTCTTACATAATAGATCTGTTTTTATAATGGTTTGTTTCATAATGATCTCCCTCCAATTTATTCTTCCATGAGATTTTTTGGTGTAACTTTTCTGATTGGCATACTTATTACTACTGATATCAAAAGTATGAGAAGTAGTCCTCCTGCAAGTAGAAGCAAGGTCTCCTTAGGGTAAAAGCAGTAGGCTGGTACACCTAAGGTATTATAGAACAGTAGGCCGGATACAAAATGATCTAGTAGTAGGGAGTACATTAGTCCAAATACCGATAGTATTACGATTCTAAATACATTTCTTCGAATGATGTATCCTGTAGAAAATCCAAATGCTTTCATAATGCCAAAGTCATGCTTTAATCGATGGTTATTGGTAATAATAAGATTGGATATATTCAGTAGGGTAAAAGTGAAAAATACTGCGATTAAGAGAGCTGTAATCGGAACCATAATGGAGATAATGGAATCCTTAATATCCTCAATCATACCTGACATGGTAATGAAGGAGTAGCTAGGATACTTATCTAAAACCGATTGCTTAAAAGCCTCCATATCGTCTGAGTTATTTAGTATGATAACGGCATTGCTTGCGTACTTTTCTGGTGGGATACCTAGTCCCTCAAAGGCACTTGAATGGAAGGTGACAGCAGGAGATAGCATGGTATCGTAGATTCCACATAGCATCACATTCTTCTTTGTACCCTCAATCTCAATCTCTATATAGTCTCCCAGTTGGTAAGTAGTATCAAGTAAGGTCACATCATCTATGGCAATCTCATCACTATTTTTCGGTGGTCGTCCTTTGGCGTATGTAACATTAGTAATAGAGGAATCAAAATTGTTAAAGTTAGTTACCAGAGCATAGTTAAGGTTTAGCTTTTCATCTTCATTTCGAAGGATTATATTAGAGGAAATCTGCCCAACAAAATGATGCTTTACATAAGGGTTATTATCTAAAAATTGTGTAAACTCGTCAGTAACATAGGTATCTGTGGTACTTACATAGAGTTGACAGTCAGGCAGGGATACCCATTTCGAAGCACTTTCGTCCATTCTCATAAAGGAGTAAACCATATTAGTAAGTAGGATTGTGATGTAAAAAGTCAGTGTAATAATACATACAATAATCACTGAGCTGCCTTTGTGCTTCCAGATATCATTGATGGCCATGGAAAGAGAGGAATGGGCTTTCTTAAACAGTGAGCGTTTTAGCTTAACCTTAGAATTACTAAATCCCATTCGCATAGCCTCTACTGGTGTAATACTATTTATTTTTCGTAAGGCGAAAAGTACACTTCCTAACAGTAGAAAGAAGGTAAGGAATATAATTACTATGCTAGTGATGACTGAAATGGAACTTAAACTATAATTCCCAACGTACTCTAGCGCAATTTTTCCTATGAAATAAGAGAGCGGAAGACCAAGTAAGGAACCTAGTGTAATGGAGAATAAGCCAACGAAAGCATAGGCCTTAAGATAAAATCCTTTAATCTGCCTAGAGGTAAAGCCCATAGATTTATAGGTGCCAATGGCCTTAAACTCTGTGAGAATCGTATTCCTTATAAAAAAGAGAATAATTACAATCGTTAGCATTAACATCAACCCAGCAGCTAGGGTTCCTAAGCCAGAAACTAATATCGTCATAAGGGAGGATTTTAGCTTTAAGCCAGATAAGGTCTCATTGACTAAAGCACGATGTTCCATGTTATATACACTGTCTAACCAGGTTAATAAGGTCTTCTCCTCTGTATCAGAAGAGATCAGTATGTAATCTATTGGTTCTAAGATGGAGAATAGAGAGGCATCAGCTTCATTAATAAAGATACTATAACCATTGGTCATGGAGACGGGTTTACGTATGTCATTTACCACCATACTGACGGTAAGAGTGGTGTCCTTAAGGGTAAAGCAATCTCCGACTGAGATATCGTATATGTCAGAAAAGAGACTTTGTATCCATACTTCACCTTTTCCTGGCCCAGTTTTTGTTTGATCGCCTTGAACAGGAGTAAGGGAAAGAGAAGAGGAGGTATAGTCTGGTAGTACAAGAATAGATACATTATCACTTAAGTCGGTTACTAAATCCTTCCCATGATAGAGAGGAAAGTTCTTCAGTACATAACCAGATAGGGTTTCAATGGCATCAATGTCCTGACGACTTTTTCCTGCCTCTTTAATTAGTGTAGAGGTTCCAGCCGTTGCTGTAATATAAAGGTTCGCATTGGCTTTGTCGTCGTATTCTGCATTAATATAGTCACTTACCTCATTTTTAAAGCTAAGACAAGTGGATAGGATTATAGATGCAAAAGCCAGGATGCCACCAATCACGAAAAATTGAAGTTTTTTGGCTTGAAGCTTTTTCTTCCACATAAGATTCGTCCTTTCATTTTATAGGGTTAAGTATATTATAAAAAGGAATTCTAACATGCCATTGACGAAATTCTAAATAAATTATAACAGTGTTGGGGATTTGTCGAAAGAGAGAATAAACATTACATTGACAGTTTGCCAAAATAGCACTATCATTTAATTGTTCTATATAGAACAGTTCTATAAGGAATATTATATGTGAAAAGAAGGATTTGTATGGAGACAAAAGGTGGATTTTTTATTACTCAAATAAAACAGCTACAGGATAGAATCTTTGAAAGACTGCTGGTGGAAAACGGTCTAGAAATTAGTAGTGGGCAGGGGAGAATTCTCTTTGTACTGTGGAAGCAGGATGCACTTACAGTAGGAGAGATAAGTAGGCAAACCTCCCTTGCAAAGAATACCGTTTCAGCCACAGTGGATGGCATGGTCAATAAAGGAATCCTGCAAAGGAAGATTAATCCGGGGAATCGTAGAGAAACCATCATATCTTTAACGGAACATTCCAAAACAATGCGAACAAGATATGTAGAGGTTTCTGAGCAAATGAATCAGCTGTTCTACACTGAGTTTACTAAAGAAGAACAGAAGGAATTTGAAGGTTACCTAGCCCGTATTCGAGACACACTGATAAAAGTTGAAAAGGATATAAAATAGAAGCATAAGGAGGAGTTGTATGGAATTTTATGAGGTAGTACATAGCAGAAGAACCGTAAGAGATTTTAAAGAGGAGCCTATAGAGAAGGAAGTGCTAGAGAGAATACTCTTAGCCGGTCTAAAGGCTCCCACCAATGATCATATGCGAAACTGGCATTTTATTGTGCTAGAGGATAAGAGTCAGATGGAAGCACTTATTAAGAAAATTCCTAAGAAAGTATCGGAAAAACGTGTGAACTTTATCATGGACAGTTGGAGGTTAAAGGATGAGTGTCAGCGGGCCATGTATACAGATGGAATTCCAAAGCAATATCAGATGTTATTGAGTGCAAGCTGTATTGTGATTCCTCTCTTCGAACAAAAAGGGAAGCTCCTTGCACCGAAGAATCTATCAGCTTTAAATGGGTTTGCTTCCATTTGGTGTTGTATTGAGAATATATTCTTATCAGCAACAGCTGAAGGCTATGCCTGTACCCTACGTATTCCTATGGGAGAGGAAGAAGAATATGTTAGAGGCGTTTTAAATTATCCTAAGGAGTATCAGATGCCTTGCTATATTGGCATTGGAAGAGCGGCAGTGGATGCGGTGATACATAAACAGATGGAGATATCCTTAGAGGAGAGAATACATAGGAATCAGTGGTAAGCAAAAGCCATAGTTACTATACTGTGAAAGTAACTATGGCTTTTGCTTTTATGGCCAATAATTAAAATAAAGAAGTCCTTTTTCTCCAGTTGGTAGTTGGACAAAATAATAATTGAGTTCACGGCTATCACTATCGTAGAGGACATCCAGTATTGTTATCTGACAGGAGTCTAAATTTAGTTCCTCTCCTTTAAGATTCCTTGTGGTAGTTGGAATCGTCTCACAAGGCATAAAGAATGTTGGAACTTCCCATTTTTCATAAGCATAGCTTTGATTCATCAACTCCTTTGTATCATTTTTATGAAGTACTAAGGTGTTATCTTTAATTTCATACCAAGCAGAGCAAAATAAAGGTTTGAATTGAGTGCTATAGTAGGTCATAGGAATCAGCTTACCAGATTCGTTGATTAGGGTCTCACTTAAAGTCTCTCCTAAGAAATATAGTTTACTTCCATCATATCGAAATAATTGATAGTTGCAGACCCCTCCAGGGCCCTTACTAAGGCATGCAATGTCTGTATAGGAATCACTTCTATCTAAATCCACTAAGTGAAGTATGACAGGATCACACGCTAGGGAAGAGCGATCGATAAATGTTGCCAGCTTAGTCTGGTTTACTTCTATGTAGCTATCCTCTACACCAGAAAGCACTAGGTGGATGTCATCTTTCTTCCCATCCTTATTTAGATCAGCACTTACTTTAGCATCAAAGTAAGGTTTACTGTTTTCGTTAGTCAAGGTATTGCTGTTGGTAGAGATAAAACAGTCATTTATTGCTTTAAAACCAGAGAGGTCTTTGAGAGAATCGTAAGTAATAGTAGGCTCACTGGTTTGGGTAGAAGGTGCTTTAGTAGTTACTGTCGTTGGTGTTAAAGTAGGAGATTTCGTAGGAGATTTAGTTACAATTGCTGGTGTGGATGAAATAGAAGTATCTACTACATTCTTCTCCTCTGTAAAGTTACATCCCACAAATAATGCAGGAATAAGAATAGCTAAGATTATAATGATAAGCTTTTTTTCCAAAGATATTTTACCCCCTTTTAGTCGATCACAGATAACGATTTCTCTTTATTAATGAAATTATATAGCACTGCTATTATATCAAAAAAATACATCACAGAATACAAAAAATAACAAATTATAGAAAAATTAACATAATTGAAATAGATGGTTAATAATGGTATAATATAAGTATGACAAGGCAACTTTAAAAGAAGGATGTGATTTGCCCGATTATCTTGCAATTGGCTACCGATAGTGGGATAGACGGAATGAGTAAAAAATCTGAAGTGGATAGAAAATAAGAGACTGTGAAAACAGTTTTTATTTTGATGTCATGAATGATTTTTACTCTGTTTATAGTTTGAAGTTTAGCTACAGAGTAATCTCTGTAGCTTTTTTGTTACATAGGACTTGCTTCGCAACTCCCTATGTATCTAAGTGCCTTGTCAAAATAGGAGGAGAAAAATGAACAAGATTAAATTAGTAAAAGATGTAGAGCAAATCACAAAAGTAACCTTAGATGTAATGAACGCATTGCCAGAATGGTTCTCACCACCAGAAGATATCGTTAGTAAGTCCATCCTTCATAGAAAGTTTCCTTTTTTCGTGGCGTATGATGGAGAGAAAGCAGTAGGTTTTCTGGCACTAAAAATACATAATGCGTACACAGCAGATATTTATACCGTTGGAGTGTTGAAAGAATACCACCGAATGGGGATAGGTCACAAGCTTATAGACGCTATTGTGGAATATTGTAAGGAATATGGGTATCGGTTTTTAACAGTAAAGACCTTGGATGAATCAGCAGAGTATGAGCCTTATAATGCCACTAGAGCATTTTATAAAAAGGTGGGCTTCTACCCTTTAGAGGTTTTTACAACCTTCTGGGATGAGGAAAATCCATGTCTATTTATGGTGAAGGTGATTGGTAAGGAGGAGTAGAACCTCTTTGATTTTTATAATACATCTCCAATAAAGTAAACCACATTCTCTATTATTTCCCTATATGATACAATAGAGTAAGAAAAACACACAAAAGAAAAATATAAATAGGAGGATATGTATGAAACTAACCAATAAGGAATCGATTCCACAACTATTACAGGTGATGACCTTAGAGGAAAAGCTGCTCCTCTTGACAGGAGAATCAATGTTTAAAGGAAATGCGCTAGAAAAGTACGGAATTCCATCTATTTTTTATTTGGATGGTGGAACCGGAGTAAACCTAATACAAATACTTCAGGACTTATATAACCATTTGCCCAAAGAGGAAAAAGATAAGCCTATATTTAAATATTTCGATATAAAAATACCATTGTTACTACATTATATACAGTGTCCAGAAGAGGTACCTACTCTGAAAGATTCCACTATACTTGAGCTACTTAAGATCGTGAATAAGTATATCGAGGAATATGTTCCTAAGAATCAGTTACCAGGGTGTTTTCCACCTGGAATCGTGTTAGCAGCGACCTGGAATTCAGACCTTATATATCAGTGCGCAAAGGCTCTTGGAAAAGAAGCGCATTATTACAAGGTAGATGTGTTATTAGGTACGCCAAATGTAAATGTACATAGAGATCCCCGTGGTGGAAGATTGTTTGAAGGCTACTCCGAAGACCCATGTCTTATTACGAAACTAGCCCCTGCTTTTGTGAAGGGAATACAGGAGGAAGGCATTGCAGCTAATGTAAAGCATTTTGCAGCCAATAACCAGGAGACGGAGAGATTGACTGTAAATGAGCATATCTCTAAGAGAACGTTAGAGGAAATCTATTTTCCTGGCTTTAAAGCCTGTGTGAAGGACGGGGGTTGTAAGACGGTTATGAGTGCCTACAATGCCATTAATGGAGAGCATTGTGCTGAGAACGCCTGGTTACTAACTGACGTATTAAGGAGCGAGTGGGCCTTTGATGGCTTTGTAGTAAGTGACTGGGGGGCAGTGCATAATCAAGCCAAGGCCATAGAGGCAGGAAATGATGTGGCAATGCCTGGACCAAGGGATATTAGTCCAGTCATAGAGGCGTTTCATAGGGGAGAACTTTCTGAAGAAGCAATCGATACAGCCGTCATTAATTACCTAACGGTTTTACTGGACATGCCAATTGTGAAGGGAAGAAGATACCAAGATCTTAATAGAGAAGGTTCTCGTAAAGCAGCTTATGAGGTAGTTAAGGATGCCATTATTTTATTAAAAAATGAGAATAACACTCTGCCATTATCTAAGGATAGTGGAGTATGCTTTTATGGGGAGAAAAGTAAGAAGTTCATTGAATCAGGTGGAGGAAGTGCCAATGTAGTAACCTCAGAAAGTACAAGTTTATATGAGACCATGAAAGAGTTACTGGGGCAGGATAAGGTCTCATTTGAAGAGATTACTAAAGATACTGACACTGTTGTGATTACAGTAGGTGTTATTGGAAGAGAGGGCGCTGACCGAAATGACTTATATCTTCCATTAAAAGAACGACAGCTACTAAAAAGAGGGATTGCCGAAGCGAAGCAGCAAGGAAAGAAAGTTGTTGTTATACTTAATGTTTGTGGTCCTGTAGATATTACAGAGTATTTGGAGGATATGGATGCACTGCTTTGTGTCTTTATTCCTGGTATGGAGGGTGGCCACGCTGTAGCAGATGCTTTAGTGGGGAATATTAACCCTTCTGGTAAGCTCCCAATTACCTTTCCAAAGATGTACCGAGATGTTCCAAGCTGTGGCAACTTTCCAGGAAGAAATCAAGAGGTATGGTATGGGGAAGGTATTATGGTGGGGTATCGTTATTATGATTTTAGAGGAATAGAGCCAAGGTATCCATTTGGCTATGGTCTTTCCTATACAAGCTTTGAGATTGGGGAGGTACAGGTAAGTAAGCAAACTCTAAACAAAGATGATGAGAAGGATTTCATTACGCTTACAATCAGTATAAAAAATACAGGCAAGGTGGCAGGGAAAGAAGTCCTTCAGCTTTATATTGGGGAGGAGAATCCCGTACTAATAAAGCCTCCGAAGGAATTAAAGGACTTTGCTAAGGTAGAATTATTGCCTGGGGAGTCAAAGGAAGTCATCTTTACCATAACGTCAAGGGAACTAGCATCCTTTGATGAGGTGTCGAACTCCTGGCAGGTGCAACCAGATGATTATGTTCTTTATGTGGGAACCTCTTCTCGCCACATACCAAGAAGCCTTACGATTAAAGTAGAGGGCGTTAATCCATATGGTGTCACAGAGAACACTCCGTTAGCAAAGATTGCAGGAATCGATGGAGCCCTAGATGTTCTTGCGCGGTTTTGTCCAGAAGGTGCGTGTAACAAAGAAGGAATAGAGCTTCAAACCTTAGGGGATATGATTACCACACTAAAGATGTATTGGGATAACCATATCAAGGAGGTACTTTCTGGTTCAGAAGAGGAAAAAGATGATCAGTATAAAAGAATGCTTGAGGCAATGAACCAATTCAACATTTAAATTCTTAGGGCATATTAAGAGAAAAGTAAGATGGAATTAATTGACACAAGTCATGCATTTCTATTATGCTAATGGAAATAGTTGTGTACTTGAAAAATAATAGGAAAGTATGAGGATGTCATGAAAGTAAAACATATACTTGGTTTCATCATTGCCTTAGGTGCAATACTCTGTGTTGCCTTTTTTGTAATTAGTAATGGTGGTTCATTGTTTAAATCAGACGCTAATAAGGACTCTGTGGTAAAGAAAGAAGACAGCGTGAATAATAAGCCTAAGAATTCCGTAGGTGAGATTACTCCTACCAGCACGCCAATCATAACACCAACTCCTACCATTGAGGTAGCTAAGCCTCTGATTGATCCAGCGGGTATGACATTAAAAAGCCGAATTCTTACTCCAGAAGGTTACGTAAGGACAGAAGAGCAAAGCACTAGTTTGTCAGCTTTTCTTAGAGAGTATCCATTAAAAGAAGATAAGGCAGAGGTTCTCCATTATGATGGCAGCAGTAAAGTTAATCAGAATGCTCATGTTGCAGTGTTTAAGCTACCTCTAGAGAATAGAAATTTGCAGCAGTGTGCGGATTCTATTATGAGGGTGTATGCTGAATATTATTGGAAACAGAAGGAGTATGATAAGATCGCCTTTCATTTTACCAATGGATTTTTAGCGAAGTATAGCAAATGGCGGGAGGGATATCGCATTCGTGTAGACGGGAATGATGTTTCTTGGGTGAAGAGTGCTTCTAAGGATAACTCCTATGAGAGTTTTGAAAAGTATCTTAGAATAGTATTTTGCTATGCAGGAACCATGTCTATGGAGAAAGAGTCTACGCCTATCGACTTAAAAGACATTCAAGTAGGGGATGTCTTTATACGAGGAGGAAGCCCAGGTCATGTGGTCATGATTGTGGATATCTGTCAGAATGAAGAGGGGAAAAAGGCATTCTTATTAGCTCAGGGGTATATGCCTGCTCAGGAATTCCATGTGCTAAAGAATTATAATCACGAGGAGGATCCTTGGTATTATGAAGACGAGGTAACCTATCCATTTAGCACACCACAATATACATTTGATGAGGGAAGTTTAAGACATTTAGAGTATTAAGAGAATAAGGAGAAGACCATGATAACAATATTTAACCGCAGAGAGTTAATTATGACATATGACTTAAATCGCCAAGCAGAGGTTAGAAGTATATTAGCTCATAATAAAATGGATTATAGGGTCAAGGTAACCAATCTACGTAGTCCATCTCTGTTTTCTACTGGACATAGAGAATCCTTTGGAACTTTTGGTGAAATATTAATGATGGAATACAAGATCTATGTAAAAAAGAAAGACTTGGACGAAGCAACCTATTTAATCAATCGTAAGGAGTATTAATACGGAGGTCAAAAAGTAAGGAGTGGTGTATCACCACTCCTTACCTAAATAGTGCAGCATCAGAAACAGCAATCAGGTTCAGGATGTACTGTTCTAGTATTAGTAAAGCTAAAAATGCTTTTTCTCTGTACACTACAACGGAATTCTCGCATATAGAGACAGTTGATTAATTTTTGAATATCTCCAATCACCTTACAGATATCACAGGACTCACGATAGAAGGCAGTTACATAGAATACAGTAGGATTACAAGTTACTTGGTTTACTTGGTCACAGATATAATACTGTCCGTATTTTTCTTTTAAGATTTCATCCAGGCATTTTGCAAACTTGATATATTCTTTCTCTAAGCCTGGCTCTACAGTTATTTGATTTACATTAATCAAGGTGTTGCTGCATATACAGTTATTTTTCATGATTATCCCCCATTTAACATGGATGCAATCCAATTGATAAGTATACTCAATTATATGCAAATATGACTATTTTCGATACAAAAACAATTCGTTAGAGGTGAGTAAAATGCATAATATTTTTGATTTCCGACAACCTTCTACGGAAGAGATTCCTAGTGCCATAGAACTGGCTTGGAGGACATTTCTTAAATTTGAAGCCCCAGACTATAGTAAGCAAGGCATTGATTCTTTTTATGAGAGCATTCATAACTCTGAGTTCATAAGTCAGCTTAAATTTTATGGTGCGTTTAAAAAGGAGAAGATGATTGGTGTCATTGCCACTCGTAAAAATGGTAGTCATGTTGCCTTGTTTTTTGTAGAGGAATCCTATCAAGGGAAGGGAATTGGAAAGAGGCTATTTCAAATGATTTGTAAGGAGAATCAAACGGGGATGATTACGGTAAATTCCTCTCCTTATGCAGTGTCAATTTATAAACATCTTGGCTTTGTGCCTACGGATGTAGAGCAGATCACCGATGGGATAAGATATACCCCAATGATAGTGAAGGGAGGAGTTTAGATGGAGGGACTCATAAGAGAATGGAGGACTGAAGATGCCAAGGATTTAGCTAAGGCACTAAGCAATCAACACATTTTAGATAATTTAAGAGATGGGATACCATATCCTTATACAGAAGAGGATGCTAAGGGCTATATTCAGGCTATGTTAGCAGCTGATCCTAAGGTTACTTTTGCTTTTGCTATTACCGTAGAGAATAGGGTAATTGGAAGCATAGGAGTATTTCGCCAAAGCAATATTCATTCTAAGACAGCTGAGATGGGGTATTATATCGCAGAGGATTTTTGGGGACAGGGAATCGGCACCAGTGTAGTAAGACAAATTTGCGATTATGTTTTTAACAACACAGACATCATAAGAATTTACGCAGAACCATTTTCCCATAATCAAAAATCTTGCCGCATTCTTGAGAAGGCTGGCTTTACCTATGAAGGGACATTACGTAGCAATGCAGTAAAAAATGGCATGGTGATTGACATGAAAATGTACTCCATGCTTAAGGAAGATTGGTTAAAGCAGAAGTTATCATAAAGACAAATCTAAGCAAGAAAAGACAGGAAAGTAAAATCTTACAGACCTATAATTAGACCATGGAGGGATGGTAATGGAATGGACAGAGGCACTAAAAACTTCAATTTCCTATATGGAAGAGCATCTTTTGGAGGACATTCATACAGTGGATGTGGCCAAACAGGTTAACATGTCGGAATATTATTTCCAAAAGGGTTTCTCTGTGGTAACCGGATATACCATAGGAGACTATATTCGAAATCGAAGACTTTATCTGGCAGCATTAGACCTATTATCGGGAAAGGAAAAGGTTATTGAGTTGGCGTATAAATATGGTTACGAGACACCAGAGAGCTTTTCCAAAGCATTTAAACGATTTCATGGGATTAATCCGGCACAGGTAAAAAGTAAGCCAGGCTGCATTCAATCATTTCAACCTCTAGTGATAAAATTATTAGTAGAAGGTGGTAGTAAGATGAATGTTAAAATTGAAAAAATGGATGCGTTTAAAGTGGTTGGGAGAAGTCGAGTGTTTAATACGGATAATGGGTACCAGGAGATACCTAAGTTTTGGGATGAATGTTACAAAAATATGCCCAAAGACTGTAAGGAAAGTGGTTCAGACTCTTATGGGAAGTATGGAATCTGTATGGAAACAGGAGAAGGACAGAACTTTGATTACTATATAGCGGGGGATTATACAGGAGTACCAGCAGGAGATGGATTTAAGGTAGTAACCATACCTGCTCATACTTGGGCGAAGTTTCGCTGTGTAGGTCCTATGCCAGGAGCATTACAGAGTGTCAATACAAGGATCTTTCAGGAGTGGCTACCAGGCAATAATCAATATGAGATTGGGGAAGCAATTAATATTGAGATGTATACCATGGGTGATACCACAGCTGTTGACTATGTCAGTGAAATCTGGATTCCAGTAAAAGAAAAGTAAGTTTTAGTGGGGAAGAGAAGTCGATAATGACTTCTTTTCCCTTGTAAAAATGAGAAAGGCTTGCTATAATAAAAACACATAAATTTAAACCAAAGGAGAAGAAGGATGAGAAGATAATCTACTTTTGAATGTAATAACAGAAGTTTAGTCAGTGCCGGTGGCATTGATATTTTTGTTGTGTTGTCAGAAGATAGATTATGTCGGTTTTTTCATTTTTCTTATTTCATGGTGTTTTTGCCTGCCATACAAGGCTTTTATTTTTAGTGGGCGCATAAAACTCCATATGGCATAATCAGAATCGTTTGGCAACAAGCGATTTTTTTGTTGCATAGAAGTTTATCAAAATTTTATGTAATAATGCGAAGGAGTGATTGTATGGCACAAATAAGTGTATCAAATATGACATTTTGCTATGAAGGTAGCTATGATAATATTTTTGAAAATGTATCCTTTACTATCGACACCGATTGGAAGCTTGGTTTTATTGGTCGAAATGGAAAGGGGAAAACTACGTTTCTTAAATTACTTTTGGAAGAACACGAATATGAGGGAAGCATTACCTCATCCATTAGTTTTGACTATTTTCCCTATAAAGTATCGGAAGAAGACAAAGAGCGAAATACCATTGATATCATAGAGGAAATTCATCCTGACTATGAACTATGGCGGGTTTTAATGGAGCTGGATCAGCTGTGTGTAGACGGAGAAGTTTTATATCGACCATATAGTAGTCTAAGCCATGGGGAACGCACTAAGGTAATGTTAGCCCTACTCTTTTCTAGGGAAAACTATTTTCTTTTGATTGATGAACCTACTAATCATCTAGATCAGCAAACGAGAGATCTTGTGCGAGACTATTTAAACACTAAAAAGGGCTTTATTTTAGTATCTCATGATCGTTGGTTATTAGATCAGTGCATCGACCATGTCTTAGTCCTTAATAAAAGCAATATAACAGTAGGGAAAGGTAATTTTTCTACTTGGTGGGAAAACAAAGAACGTCAGGACAATTTTGAAAAGAGAGAAAATGAGAAGCTGAAACAGGAAATTAAGAAGTTAGAGGAGTCTGCAAAAGCCAGCGCAGCTTGGGCGGACAAGGTAGAACGCTCTAAGATCGGGTTTAATCCAACAAAGGAGCATGACCGGTGTCTAGATACAAGGGCATACTTAGGAGAAAAATCAAGAAGAATGCAACAAAGGCGTAAGAATCTAGAAAGACGAAAACAAAAGGGTATCGAAGAGAAGTCCAGTCTTCTTAAGAATTTGGAGGAAACCAAACGTCTTAAGCTTAAGCCACTACAGCATCATAAGGAAACCTATCTAAGATTTTTTGACTATTCCCTCTCTTATGGGGACCATGAGATTATAAATAATCTTACTATGGAGCTTAAGAGAGGAGACCGAATGGTTCTTCGAGGTATTAACGGCTGTGGAAAATCCAGTATCATAAAAGGGATTTTATCATCACCAGGAGTCCATGTGTTAAATCAATTTTCCTCCTGTTATAAAGAGACTACAGAACAAGATGTTTTAAGAGAAGAAAGAGGTGTTAAACAGGTTGCAAGTGGGCTTGTTATCTCCTATATCAATCAGGATAGCTCCTTTTTAAGAGGGAGTTTGGACCGATATATTGAGAGTTTAGGTCTTAGTGACAGTATGTTTAAGACGATCTTAAGACAACTTGATTTTGAAAGGGTGCAGTTTGAAAAAGATATGGAGGAGTATTCAGAAGGTCAGAAGAAGAAGGTTCTTTTGGCGGGAAGTCTATTACAGGAAGCACATCTATATATTTGGGATGAGCCCCTTAACTATATTGATGTTTTTTCTAGAATGCAAATCGAGGAACTGATACTTACCTATCAACCAACTATGCTTTTCGTAGAGCATGACCAATTCTTTTGTGAGAAAATAGCAACCGCTATTCAAAAAATTGACAAGTAGGATATAATATATTTTAGACAATAGTAAGAGTTGATATGTGGAGGATTTATGAAAGCTATAAAACGGATGTTAATGATGTTACTTTTCACCTTAGTACTTAGTTTTACACTAGTAGGATGTGGGAAGGATATGATAGAGGATAGTTCCGATATGGCGAAGGCCATAGCAAAGTTTTTAGAGGTAGATAAGGTTAGCCTTTACTCTACCAAGGTGTTGAATAACTATAACTATGTTTGCTTTTATTATAAGGGAGCAACTGAGCAGGAAAGTGGTTATAGCTATGCGGCGTTTCGTAAGACGACTACAGGAGATTATGTACTGGAATTTGCTCAGGTGCCATCTAAGCTTATTCCTATGGCACAAGGCATAGGAGCAGCGTATTTTGATGATCATTTCATCTTAGTATCTTCCAATGAAAAGTTGGATAAGATACACCTAAGCGGAGAAATTGAGGAAGTAGTTAAGGTGAAAAATACTCCATATATTTATGCCATAGATATTTTCCAGGGAAGTGATATTGCAAAGAATGTAAAGTGTAGCTTCTACGATAAAAATGGGAATGAGATTAAGTAATACAGGCAGGTGAGGATAGTAGCATGCAGAAAGAGAATAATAATAGTGTTGGAAGGGTTGCGATTGCAGCCCTTAGTGTATTGATTCAGATTATTTGGATTGTAGCCCAAGTATGGAAATTGAATGCATACTATATGTATTTTTCTTGGTTTATCCAGCTAATCGCAGTGCTTCTAGTATTACGAATCTATACGCAGTCAGACTATTCTACCATCAAAACCCCATGGATGATTCTTCTTCTCGTTATTCCATTTGTGGGAGTAAGCTTTTATTTCCTATTTGGTAAACCAGGAGTTCATGGAAGAATCAAGAAGCAATTTCATGGGGCTTGGGACAGGGTACAAGATATTTTAAAACAGGATGAGAAGGTACTTCATAGATTAAAGGAGACAAACCTTGCCATTGGTAATCAGGTAGGTTATACCTCTCAGTATGGTGGTTATCCTGTTTATGATAATACTGATGTTACCTTTTATGCTGAGGGATTTATAGCCATCGAGGCCCAGAAGGAGGAACTTCAAAAGGCCAAGCATTTCATTTTTATGGAGTATCATGCCATAGAGGATTCTACCTCCTTTCATGCCATAGAGGAGATTCTTGTAGCGAAAGTAAAGGAAGGAGTAGAGGTTAGATTACTTTATGATGATGTTGGTAGTGTAGGATTTATCAGTCGACCTTTTGTGAAACGAATGCTTGAGCAGGGAATTCAGTGTCGGGTATTCAATCCAATTATTCCAGTGTTAAATGTCTTCATGAACAATCGAGATCATAGGAAGATTACAGTAATCGATGGTAGAGTTGGGTTCACGGGAGGTTATAATCTGGCGGATGAATACTTTAATCTTGTAAAACCTTATGGTTACTGGAAGGACACCGGAATCAAGCTAGAAGGGGATGCAGTACGAAGCCTGACAGCCATTTTCTTAGAAAACTGGGATGCTAGGAAGGATGCAAAACAAGAGATTGCAGTATATTTTCCGAAGATAGAGTATGTAGCTAAGGAGTCAACCTATGTTCAACCTTATGCCAATAGTCCTTTAAAGAAGGAACACCTAGCAGAAAATATCTATCTTAATATGATAAAAACGGCATCAAGGTATTTATTTATTACCACGCCGTATTTAATTTTAGACGAAGTAATGAATGCAGAATTGGGACTAGCTGCAAAAAGTGGGGTAGATGTCCGCATTATCACCCCTGGAATTCCAGATAAAAAGCTAGTTTATAAAATGACACGCTCCTATTATGCAGGTCTTGTGAAGCAGGGAGTTCGGATTTACGAGTATACACCAGGATTTATGCATTCAAAACAATTTTTAGCGGATGATGAAAGTGCCATTGTAGGAACCATTAACCTGGATTATCGCAGTATGTATCTGAACTTTGAAAATGCTACGTATTTCTATGGTGGATCCGCAATCCAGACAATAAAACAAGATTTCTTAAATGTATTTCCAGTCTGTGAGGAAGTAACTGAGAAATACAAGCAGCCTAAGTTTGCAAGGCTTAGACTTAGTCAGTGTCTGTTACGTTTATTTGCTCCATTGGTATAAGTATCCTAGTGTAAGAAGAAAGGCAACAGAATATGAAGAAGAGAGAATGGCTTAGTATTCCCAACCTTATGGGATATCTGCGTCTTACTCTAGCAGTAGTGTATTTTTTCTTGGTAGTAAGGGCACAGACTAAAGAAGATTATTATGTTGCAGCTGTAATCATAGGGATATCTATGATTACAGATTTTTTTGATGGGAAAATTGCTAGAAAATTTCACATGGTCACAGCCTTAGGGAAGGTATTAGATCCCTTAGCAGATAAGGTTACCTTAGGTGTGATTGCCCTAAGTTTTGTCTGGCGTTATCCTTTAATGGAAAAGGTACTACTATTATTTTTAGTAAAAGAAGGCTTTATGTTAGTGGCAGGGATGCTATTAATGAGGCATGGTTGGAGGACTACTGGAGCTACTATGTATGGCAAGGTTTGTACTGCCACCATGTATCTTATTGGTTTTCTTTTACTTGCTAAACCTCAGCTATCCATACTAGTTGTCAATATCCTTTTTCTAGTTGAAATGGTTGTTATGGTAATTACTCTATTCTCTTATATTGAGCTTTATCTTCAGATTGCATTTTGCATACGGGCGGGAAAAGCAGTACAAAATATTGACTGGAAAGCTCTAACTACTAGCAGAAAGAAAAGGCATAAATACCTAAGACGAGGATTTTTCTTTACTATGATATGTTTTGCCATTTATGTGGTGGCAGGAACCATTTATCCATTCTCATCAGTTCCCAAGGTGTCTGAGGTGATAAAGCAAAACTTTCATGTTAAGGATTATTATAATGATAAAGTAGGAAGTGACCGAGCGGCTATTATTGAAGATAATGAACAAGCGCTAGATATCAGACTTCAGATGATTGCAGGGGCAAAGGAAAGAATTATTCTCTCCACCTTTGATATTCGTACTGACGATTCTGGTAAAGATATCTTAGCTGCCCTTTTGGCTGCTTGTGACCGTGGAGTGAAAGTAGAGCTATTCGTGGATGGATTTAATTCTTGGGTGAATATGGAGCATAATCCTTATTTTATTGCACTATCCGCTCATACCAATGGAAAAATTATTTTATACAATAGGCTTAATCTTTTACATCCAGGGTCTATTATGGGAAGAATGCATGACAAATATTTATTGGTAGATAACACAGCATATCTTCTAGGAGGTAGAAATACCTTTAACTATTTTTTAGGTAGCTATGAAGGTCATGAGAATTATGACAGAGATGTGTTAGTGTATAATACAGGTAGTATGAATAGCTCTATTTATGAGCTTCTAAGCTATTATGAGGAAATTATATCTTTGGATTGTTGTGAGAATTTTTGTGAGGATTCTTCTTGGGCGTGGCATCCTAGTGTAAAACGAGCAAGGCAGGAGTTAGAAGTAAGGTATCAGCAGTTAAAATATAATCGGCCCCAACTATTTGACAAATACTATGACTATGAAGGAAATACATGTGAGACCAATGCAATTCATCTTCTAAAGAATCCAATTCATACCGGCATTAAAGAACCCATTGTATTTGAAGAGCTTATGAAGTTAGCGAATCAGGCAAAGGTGGATGTAACCATACATACACCTTATTTGATTTGTAATGAAGCAATGTATGAAGAACTAAAAGCTTTGGGTAGTAAGGCTAGAGTAATGTTCAACTCAGCAGCCAATAATGGCAATCTATTTGCTGCGGTAGATTATATGAATCATAAAGAAGAGATTATAGACACAGGAGTACAGGTCCTTGAGTATGAAGGTGGGGTATCCTACCATGGCAAAAGTATTGTCATTGACGATGAGTTATCCATCATTGGAACCTTTAATATAGATATGAGAAGTATGTATATTAATACAGAGCTTATGGTGGTGATAAATAGTAAAGAATGTAACACACAGCTAAGAAAAAGCATGTTAGAATATGAGAAAAGTGCTGTTATGGTAAAGGATAAGAATGGCTATAGCTCTTATCCAAAGGATTTAGTAAGAAGGGAGCTTTCCACTAAGAAGAAAGTAGTACACAAATTATTTGGGTGGATGTTGGACAAGGTACGATTTCTATTATAAGAGATAGGCAGAAAGTAATAATTGCATAGATTGTAGAGAATACTATACGTAAACTTAATTATGTATAGGAGGTTTAAAATATGGGAGTGTATGATATCGGTGCTTTACCAGTAGGCTTTGGATTTAAGCTAGCAATGGATGTTGCGGCTATGGAAAAATTCTCAGCTTTAAGTGAAGTGGAGAAGAATGACATGATCGCTTATGTACAAGGTGGAAATACCTCAGAAGAGGCTGAGAGACGAGTAGAAGAAGCAATTCGAAGGCTCCATTAGATCCTCTTAAACCCTTTGTTGACCTTAAGTAGGGTTGTAGATATAATAGGCATATAATGATTATATGGTAAGGCTTACGGGAGGAAAAGCATGAACCTAGAAGGGAAGAATCAAAAGAGCATACGCATTGAAAATCTAATGCAGGCCCTAAGAATTATTGCTTTTCAAGGGCCTTGTTCCAGAAAAGAATTGACCCAGCAAATGGGTCTTACGAAAATGAGTATTACCAACATTGTAAATACATTTTTATCTAGAGGTCTTGTTACAGAAGTGGAGATAGCAGTGGACCAGCATATGTCCTCGGGACCAAGGCCTTTTCTACTAAAAATTGCTACTGGAAAGTTAGTGGCAATCGGCATACATATTACAGAGTATTCTATTAACGGACAGTTATATGATATGGCAGATGGAGTACTATTAGAAAGAAAAATAGTGACCGAAAGTATTCATTCAAAAGCGTATTTTCTTAGCAGTATAAAACAACTTGTAGATGAGTTAATGGAGTATCAGTTACTCAACAGTCTTCAGGTTGTGGCTATAGGCATTACGGATGACTATTTTATTAATCGTGTACAGGGTTCCGTATCCTTTAAGGGAAACCAGCTAGGTATTGACATCAATTTCATAAGGAGTAACCTAGAACAAAAATATCAAGTTCCAATTTACATTGAGAACATGCATATCGGGATTCTTTTAACTGAAATGGCATTTGGATTTTATGATAGTAATAAAAAGTATTATTTTTTGTCGATTTCAGATGAGATCAGAGGTGCTTTTACCAGTGAATATTACATACAAAAAGGCTGTGTTGGTTTATCTGGTATGGTGGGGCATATGAGTATTAAGTTTGATGGACCGAGATGTAGTTGTGGTAACCGAGGTTGTTATGAGAATTACGGAAATATTGCTGGATTACTGAGGGATAGTAACTGTTCTTCCATTGAAGAACTTAATAATAACTTAGCTAATAGAGAACCACTTGCCTTACGGGCGTTGGAGAACTTTATTCAAGTAACAACCATTGCAATCACAAACATAGTGAATCTCTATGACCCTGAGATAATCGTCGTTGGTGGTAATGTATTAAAGCTAGACAAATCTATTTTGAAGAAGATTGAATACCTAGTCAATGACAGCTTTGTATTCCGAAAACAGCGAACGATCTCCATCATCCCTTCAACTCTTACAGAATATCATCACCAAAAAGGGGCAGCAATTATGGCAGTTTATCAGATGACTGGAAATAAAGACTATGTAAGAATGATTTGTGAAGACAACGAGCAAATAAGCTGAATTTACAGTAAAGTACATATTACAGGCTGCGAATAGCAATCCCATGGAAGGCTGTTTAAACACGTTGGTCCTTAGGCCTGGTTATGGTATTAAGAAGGAACAAGGTTTTAATAATTACAGGAGAGTAAACTAAAAATCCTTCAGTAGGACTGCAATTCTTTCCTTCTCTGTAAGTTTTAAAGCCATAATAATCTTTCTCACCATCAGGCCTTACGTACCACTACGTGTTTAATTCATGCGAAAGCTTGCCTTTCATGGGATTGGCTAAAGCAGCCATAAAACAGAAAGATGCTGTTGCAAAGCAACAGCATCTTTCTGTTTACAAAATATCATATCCTTTTAACATACGCGCACGACTTGGATGACGTAGCTTACGAAGAGCCTTAGCTTCAATCTGACGAATACGTTCACGAGTAACGTTAAACTCTTTACCAACCTCTTCAAGTGTTCTAGTACGACCATCCTTTAGTCCGAATCTTAGAATAAGAACTCGTTGTTCTCTTTCTGTTAACGTATCTAAAAGCTTGCTAATCTGATCCTGTAGTACAGAATAAGCGGCAGCATCCTCAGGTCCTACAATAGAATCATCCTTAATAAAGTCTCCTAAATGGCTATCATCCTCTTCACCAATTGGGGTATCTAAAGAAATAGGATCTGCGGACACCTTAAGAATCTCTCTAATCTTATCAATTGGTAGATTCATAGCCTCTGCTAATTCTTGTTCTGTAGGTTCACGTCCAAGTTCTTGAAGCAAGCTTCGAGAAACACGGTAGGTCTTGTTAATTACTTCAGACATATGCACTGGAATACGAATTGTTCTGGATTGATCAGCAATGGAACGGGTAATTGCTTGTCGAATCCACCAAGTAGCATAGGTACTGAATTTATAACCCTTAGTATAATCAA
>JAEZGY010000086.1 GCA_023416695.1 Bacillota bacterium
TTGTTCTATTATTACGTTAACTAATTATGATTAGTATATACAGTTAAGAATAAAATGTCAATCCAGAATTTGCTAAAAAATAAACTTTATTTTATCAAGAAAAGAGTAGACCTAAACGTATTGAGATAAGTATTAGAGTATGATAACATAAGGTAAAAGTATTTTATTGGGAAAGGGTGCTCATATGTCTTACGTAAATATTTCAGAGTTGGAAAAACTTAATGGTATATATATCAGTAATATAAATGTGGGAATGGAAGAACATCTTTGCTATATTCTACAGGGAAATAAAGAGCAACACTATAAACTCCTTGTAGAACTTGGGAAGTTAAATGAGCCAGATGGTTCCTATGCTGACTTTTACTATAAGAGAATTAATGATTCCAATATTAACTTTCTCAGAAAACATTTGACCGAGGAAGAGAACTGTCTTTTGGATACTGCAATAGAGAAAGCAAAAAAGACAAAAGGAAAAGAGGAATTCATTATAACAGAGTTAACCAAAGAGAATCTTAAGCTATTTCTTTCTCTTAGTTATCAAGAGCTTTTATTTTCTAGCTTTTATTTTACTCACCTTCCATGTACTATCTGGAGTAATTATAGAGGGAGATTTGTGCTATTTGCAAAAGAGCAAAGGTACTGTGATAAGGTGCTAGAGCTGGCGAAAGAGATAGGACTTCTCATTGACAAGTAGGGGATACATTACTTTATGTAAGAATGAGGAAATGTGGTTCCTAATGATTGACAGTCCGCTTTAGTGGTGATACAATAAAAATAGACTTAATTGTTTTGTTAGCGTTGGGGGACGCGAGAGAGCAATACATACAAAAGGAGCTGGATAAGCACGGTGGGTGCTTACCCTGCTCCTTTTTTGTTGTATGGATAATGTCGTTTTCACGACCCACCACAGGCGGAGAGTTTTGCATGCAAAACTCTTTGCTCTTGTATAGGAACTTTTCTAACGGGAAAATGAGGTTAATGAGAAATCGTATAGCAGTAGCTAAGGATTTTATTTATCACAGCCGAAATAGTATGTGTAGAGAAATATCTAAATTTATAGAGTGGATGTGAAATCAATGGATAAAATCAACGTGAATGCCATGTCTGGTAAGGATTATAGCCTTATAGAGACAGAGCAAGGTAGCAAGGCTTCACTACAGAAGGGTGACATTGTAAATGGCATAATCACCGACGTATCTGATGTGATTTCCATTACCTTTAACGACAAAGAGGTTAAAGTTCCTCAGTCGGCAGTACAAAATGCCAAGGAAGGTCAAATAAGAAAGTTTGAGATAAAGGATATATCGAATAAAAGTATTGTATTAAGGGAAGTTGGAATTAATACTGAAGAAAAATCGTCGGGTGTCTTGCAAACCAATGTGTTCACTGGTGGCAAGGCTTTTTCTGGTTCTATACAGGATAAATCTTATGAAGAGATAGAATCAAAAAAAGAAAGTGTACTTAGTCAACTGGAAAAGGTAAAAACTAGTCTGACAGTAGAGGATTATGCAAGTTTAAAGGAATTAGATAAGTCCCCAGAAGAGAATAGCTCTGAAGAATTTGAGAAGAATCTTGAACGAATTAAGAAACAGAGACAGTTCACAGAAGAACATATACAGAAACAGATAGAGAAGCTAGATAATAAACGAGAGATGATAGAGAAGACCGCAGTCTCTTCTGTTACCAATGCTGAGGAGATTACTAGGAGACTGGAAAAGGCCAATCTGCCAGTTACAAAAGCCAATATAGAAAGGGTATCTACTGCTCTTGAGATGGCATCTCAAGCCCCTAGATTAACGCCAGAGGCCAAAGCATATCTCATAGGAAATGAAAAAGAGGTTACACCTGAGAATATATATAAGGCGACCTATAGTGGAAGTAAACTTAATAACACATCCAATACAGTAGCCTTAACGGAAACACAGTGGAAAGAGCTAAAACCTAAGGTAACAGAGTTACTACAAAAAGAAGGCATTCAGGTTGATAAAGAAACGTTAGAAAGTGCCAAATGGCTTTTAGAAAAGGATTTGCCTATAACCGGAGAAAACATTGAAAAGCTTACGCTTTTAAGTTCTCTGCAAGGTAACTATCAGGAGAAAGAAGTACTAGATCTTATCATCCAGGGGATGAAGGAGAATGCCTATCCAGAAAAAACAGATTTCATTCAGGCAGAGCAGAGTTTAGAAAATACAAAGAAAACCATTTTAACTATGGAGTTACTTAAACAACTAACAGAGGAAGCTGCTGATAGGGTAGAGCCAGACGAGACCATATCTCTTAAAACCATAAGTAGGTATCAGAACTCTAATGTAGAAACCGAAGGTAAGAATTCTTTAGAAGTAAGAAATATTACAGCAAGAAGACAGCTAGAGGAGATTCGCTTAAAGCTCACTATGGAGAGTTGTTATCGTCTATATCAACAAGGAATTGAGGTAGATACAGAAGGATTAGAGAATGTCATTCACCAATTAAAGCTCATGGAGGAATCCTATTATCATCAGTTTTATGAGGCAGCAGGTTTTGCTC
>JAEZGY010000091.1 GCA_023416695.1 Bacillota bacterium
GTGATTACGACAAACGTTTAGTAATCTTAACCAAGGAAAGAGGTAAAATTGCTGCATTTGCAAAAGGCGCTAGAAGACCAAATAGCGCCTTACTTGCGTGCAGTCAACCCTTCTCTTTTGGGGTATTTTATTTATTTGCTGGAAAGAATGCTTATAATATAACAACAGCAGAAGTATCCAACTACTTTACTGAAATACGAGAGGATATTGAAACTGTGGCCTACGGCTGCTATTTCTGTGAACTAGCAGAGCAGATTACTCGGGAGAATAATGATGAAGTTTTGATGCTTAAATTGTTATATCAAACCATGCGAGCGTTAGCAAAGGAGTCTATACCAAACATATTGATTCGATACATATTTGAGCTAAAGGCTATGTGTGTCAATGGGTATACTCCCCAGGTCTTTGCCTGTACAGAATGTGGTAAGGAAGCAGAGCATAAATGGTTTAGTCTAGAAACAGGTGGATTGTTGTGTGATAGTTGTGTTAGAAAAGAACCAGGGCTCATTAATTTATCTGGATCTACGGTATACACTCTACAATTCATTATCACTACTCCCATTGAACGACTTTATACCTTTACAGTCAATGAGCAGGTATTAAAGGAACTTAAATTACTAATGAAGGCCTATCTGACCCTTATGATTACGGGGCCATTTAAATCTTTAGAGGTATTAGAGACCTTGTACTAGATAGCTCTTTGAATAATTTACAATAAATTAACTTAATTCATTTGGGGAATAGAATTTATTATTGAATTTATCTGACATATTGGTTACAATGGAAAAAGGTTTATTAGATTAGGTATGATAAATGGGCAATAATACTATATTGCTAGGGGATGTAAAAGGTTGGAGGACACACTATGAGAAAATATTTGATTTATATTTTACTGGCGGTTTCTTTAGTGGGATTATCAGGTTGTAGCAAAAAGGAGAGTCAGACTATTGAACAGACTGAAATTAAGGAGAATACCACCCTGTTTAATTTAGATGGTACGGTACAGTCTGTAATTGTGGAAAGCTTTGATAAGGATTATTATAAGAAGAATGAACTAAAGAGTTATATTGAGGAAGAAATTCAAAAATATACGAAGAAGGCTGGGAATGATTCAGTTGTTTTAGATTCCTTAGATGTAGATAATAAGGTAGCTAGTGCAAAATTATCTTTTAAGAAGATAAAGGATTATGCTACATTTAATGAAGTTACCTCTGAGCATCTCACGAAAGAGCAAGCATTAGCCGATGAGCGTATTTCTGCCACTGTCTACAGTGTAGATAAAGGGGAAACAGTAGACTTAAAAGCTGCTTTAGACGAAAAGGATTATACCATTTTGGTGGTAGAAATTCCAGGTGAGACAATCATGGTGGAAGGCACTATTAAGTATTATACTAATGGAACGTTGTCAGGGGATAGTATTATCAAAACAGGAACTGAAGGCGTTACTGTCATAATTTACGAATAAAAAGAGACGAGAGGTTGAATAACATGGAAAAATCAATGGATAAGATTGTTGCCCTTGCTAAAGCAAGAGGTTTTGTATATCCGGGCTCCGAGATTTATGGTGGTCTGGCAAATACCTGGGATTATGGTAATCTTGGTGTAGAGTTGAAGAACAATGTCAAAAAAGCTTGGTGGAAAAAGTTCATTCAGGAGAATCCATATAATGTAGGTGTGGATTGTGCCATTTTGATGAACCCACAAACTTGGGTGGCAAGTGGTCATTTAGGTAGCTTTTCTGATCCATTAATGGATTGTAAAGAATGCCGTGAGCGTTTCCGTGCGGATAAGCTGATTGAGGATTATATGGCAGAGAATGGTATGACAGTCGAAGGCTCTGTAGATGCTTGGTCCAATGAAGAAATGAGCAAGTTTATTGAGGAAAAGAACATTTGCTGCCCATCTTGTGGAAAGCATAATTTTACTGATATTCGTCAATTTAACTTAATGTTTAAGACCTTCCAAGGTGTTACTGAGGATGCTAAGAATACGGTTTATCTTCGCCCTGAGACAGCCCAAGGTATTTTCGTAAACTTTAAGAATGTACAACGAACTTCTAGAAAGAAGATTCCGTTTGGTATTGGACAGATCGGAAAGTCCTTCCGTAATGAGATTACTCCTGGTAACTTTACCTTCCGTACTCGTGAATTTGAGCAGATGGAATTAGAATTTTTCTGTGAGCCAGATACAGATTTAGAATGGTTTGCATACTGGAAGGAGTTCTGCATAAACTGGTTACAGACATTAGGCATCAAAGAAGATGAGATGCGTGTCCGTGATCATGACAAGGAGGAATTATCTTTCTATAGTAAGGCAACTAGTGATATTGAATTTTTGTTCCCATTTGGTTGGGGAGAACTTTGGGGTATTGCAGATCGTACCGATTATGATCTAACTCAACATCAGAATGTATCTAATCAGGATATGTCTTATTTTGATGATGACAAGAAGATGAAATATGTACCATATGTAATCGAGCCATCTCTTGGAGCTGACCGTGTTACCTTAGCATTTTTATGTGCAGCATATGATGAGGAAGAGATTGGAGAGGGGGATGTAAGAACTGTTCTTCATTTCCATCCAGCCATTGCCCCTGTAAAGATTGGTGTACTTCCACTTTCTAAAAAATTAGGTGAGGCAGCAGAGAAGATCTATCAGGATTTATGTAAAGAATACAACTGTGAGTATGATGATAGAGGAAACATCGGTAAAAGATATCGTAGACAGGATGAGATTGGTACGCCATATTGTATCACTTATGACTTTGAATCTGAGAATGACGGTGCAGTTACTGTACGTGATAGAGATACTATGGAACAGGAACGTGTTAAGATTGAAGATTTAAAAGCATATTTTGCTGAGAAATTAAGATATTAGTACAGATTAATTGTAATACAGAGGCTTATGATTCTAATAATATTAGAAATAATGTAGTGAGGGGGCAAATCTAATGGATATAGAAACTTTTTGCAAAGGGTCTAGAAAATTAGCTGTTAAGTATCGTTATTACATTAAATATAATTTAATGATTGCATTCTGCCTTCTGGCACCTATGGCTATTTTTGTAATGGATTATCTGAATATTATTAAAGTAGGTAAGCTTCAAATTGGTAGTTTCTTAATTGCTTTAATCTGTATTGCTTGGTTAATCATTCTGCTTATGGGGCTTTCTGGACGTGGTTCTGTGGAAGCGTTACGATATCAAATTTTTGGCATTACCCATGATAAGAAGATTGTGCATTTTTGGTTTAAGGAAATGTTGAGAGATGGCAAGGTGGTACTTCATTTTAAACCTTATCATAAAAAGCAGACGAAAGATGAATTTATTGATGTAATTAAGAAAAAGGAAGAGATTATTAAGGATGAGAATTTCGAAGAGTATCTCTGCACGCTATGTAATGATGAAAGCGTACAGTGTAAGAGTGATATTCTTTATGAAATTATGGACGATATCGAGGTTGTAAGAGAAAGCAGAAAGTTTCTTCTTGTCAGTTATACGATAGGCCAATTTAAGACAAAAAAGAAGCTTAAGATATATAAGAACCTTACGAATCGCGATCAAATGTTTCAACTTATTAAGAATAATGCTTAAGTATAATTTAAATCTAGTTATTATAGAGGAAGTCTCTGTAATAACTAGATTTTTTTATTATTATTTCCATGGAAAAATATGAGAGATAAAAAAAGACATTGCTTTAAAAGGCTGGCAGAAGTATTGTATAAGGGTAACAGATGCAAGAATATTTGGTTAGAATAAGTACATACCACAAAAAACATCATAAACAAAGAATATATTACCATTTATTTAATATGTGTAGAAAATACATATAAATAGGCAGTTGTGTGTTGTATATTTGACAAAAATGAAAAAACTATTTCCTTAAATGACCAAGTATGATATAATGTTTTGTGCATCTGGGGTATTGACAAAATGGGTAATAACAGTCTTAGGATTCAGTCCAGATTGTTAAAATATTAAACATATTGTTTAGGAGGTAATTACTACAATGGCAAAATGGGTTTATATGTTTAAAGAAGGTAATGCTGACATGAAAAACCTTCTCGGTGGTAAAGGTGCTAACTTAGCCGAAATGACTAATTTAGGTTTACCAATTCCACAGGGTTTTACTGTAACAACTGAGGCTTGTACCGATTACTACAAAAATGGAAAACAAATCTCACAGGAAATTCAGGATCAGATCTATAGTTGTCTTGCAGAACTTGAAGAAATTCAAGGTAAGAAATTTGGTGACACTGAAGATCCTCTTTTAGTTTCTGTACGTTCTGGTGCTAGAGCTTCTATGCCAGGTATGATGGATACTATTCTTAACTTAGGTCTTAACGACGTAGCTGTTGAAGGTTTTGCAAAGAAGACTGGAAATCCAAGATTTGCTTATGATTCATACAGAAGATTTATTCAGATGTATTCCGACGTAGTTATGGAAATGAGTAAGACTTTCTTTGAAGGCATCTTAGATGAAATCAAAGAAGAAAAAGGCGCTAAATTTGACACAGATTTAACTGCTGATGATTTAAAAGAAGTTATTGCTAAATATAAGGCTATTTATAAAGAAAAAATGGGTGATGATTTCCCACAAGATCCTAAGGAACAGTTAATGGGTGCTGTAAAAGCAGTATTCCGTTCTTGGGACAACCCTCGTGCTATTTACTATAGAAGAATGAACGATATCCCTGGTGATTGGGGTACTGCTGTTAACGTTCAAAGTATGGTATTTGGTAACATGGGTCAGACTTCTGGTACTGGTGTTGCATTTACTCGTAACCCATCTACTGGTGAAGCTAAGATTTATGGTGAGTACTTAATCAATGCACAGGGTGAAGACGTTGTTGCTGGTATTAGAACTCCTCAACCTATTACTAAATTAGAAGAAGATATGCCAGAGTGCTACAAAGAGTTTATGGATATTGCTCATAAGCTTGAAGCACACTATAAAGATATGCAGGATATGGAATTCACTATTCAGGAAGGTAAATTATACTTCTTACAGACTCGTAACGGTAAGAGAACAGCTCCCGCAGCTCTTCAGATTGCCTGCGATTTAGTAGACGAAGGAAAGATCACAAAAGAACAGGCTATTGCAAGAATTGAAGCAAAATCCTTAGATCAGTTATTACATCCTACCTTTGATGCT
>JAEZGY010000017.1 GCA_023416695.1 Bacillota bacterium
GGTCAATTTTCAACGTAAAAAATGAAAAAACCACTTGGATATTCATAAAAATAAGTAGGCTTTTTTATGCTACCGAGGTGGTCAATTTTAAACGTAAAAAGTGGTCAATTTTACTTGACAATCAACAGTGTGTCTAGTTCTCTTAGCCGGATATAATAGTCATAAAGTTCGGGGTAATTATGTGTTAACTCTGCAAATGCATCCTTTTCAATTTTTGAAATTGAGCTTTCACTAGCACGACGCTTTTTACGTCGTTGTTGTTCTTCATACTGTCTCACTGCTTCAAAAATATAATTGTTTACATATGCGCGTAAAATATCATTGTCTATTGATGCTCTAATACGCTCTTGACTTTTATAGAAATCATTCCTATTAATTGATGGCTCGCCTTCTCGTAAAAAGTCAAGAGGAGTCAGCAATACAAATTCTTCTGCACCATTTTCCTTGATAAAAAAGGGAAGTATGTACTCTTTACTAACAAAACTCTCTGTTTCATAGTTAAAATAGGCTCTGTCTACATATAATCTCTTTTTTAGTTCATCACTAACATAATCTATTGCAAACGACTGGGTATATTCAAGTAAATATTCTTTAATTAAATTGACTGTTAAATCGCTTATTTTGTCTTTGCCACTACCACTATAAAGGAGCATGATTTTTTCAATGTGGGTACTTTGAGAAATATTGTTTGTTTTAATAGCAAAGCCAATATTATCATACAAAAATTGCGCATAGCCATCGCCTAAAGCTAACCCACCATTACCTGCTAATGAATACCCAAGCCAGTTG
Source organism: Bacillota bacterium (assembly GCA_023416695.1). Classification (GTDB taxonomy): domain Bacteria; phylum Bacillota; class Clostridia; order Lachnospirales; family Lachnospiraceae; genus KM106-2. The sequence continues at coordinate 790 of JAEZGY010000017.1, forward strand.
TTCTTAACTTCACTAAACTTAAACCAAGCTTTTATTTCATTTTTTTGCAAGCCGTGACTAGCTTTAGTTGCAAGAAAGTGAAAATATCGAATAATGCTTTCGTGAAGCTTTTTATATTCTATCTTGTCACTATTGAAGATCAACATAGGATCAACGAAAAGTGGCATATCGCATACCAAAGAAATATCCACTGCCCCATATTCACACAATAATTGCGGGTCAACTTTGAAGTATTCAGAAAAAAACATAATGTCCCTCCTCGTATCATTTTATCTTTTGCATGTAGATTATTTTCAAATAGACGTTATCTATAAATTGAACTTCTTCTTCCAAGATTGACGATTCTGAGCATACCTTGTAATAGTCTGCTCAATATATGGTTTATATAATCCTCTTTTTGGAAAAACCACTCCATTATTCCACTGTTCTACAAGCTTAGTTATAACTGTATCAGAAATTGAAAGCTTTGGTAAGCTGATGCCTGTGGCCTTACTATCATGAATTTCCTCAATAGCACTGGTGGTTAATCGTGTAAGTTCAGTCAATATTTCGTCCATGTACAAAGAATTAGTATTCATTTCCTTACATCCTCCATAATATAAATTGTAAGGCGCCACGTTAAAGATATCTGCTAACAACATAAGGTTATGAAGTGTTGGGGATCTTCCATCTCTATCCTGTTCGTAATTTTGAATAGTTTTGATAGAAATACAAGATAAATCAGCCAACTGACTCTGACTCATATTTTCCATATTTCTAAGGCGTTTTAGATTGTCCGCAAATTCTTTCATCCGTTCGTACCTCCAAGATAATTTTGGCATTTCCCCCTAAATCATGTTATACGCAAACAAGCGTACTTTTATATTTGTTGAAATAGGATTCCTCTTACAGCCCTAGTCATCAAATCCGAATTTATATTTCAAGTTCACTAATTAGTTTCATTGCTCTATATGATACTAACTCATCCTCGCTCATTTCAAAAAGACTCTTTTTATCCACCCACCTATAATTAACCGTTTCGCCTTCCTGAAGAGTAACTGCGTCTTTCTCCCAATCTGTAACACATAGATATTCAGCATAAATAGAATGGTGAACATCGTGCACGACTCTTCCGATCTCCTTAATTTCAGAAGTTTCAATACCTGTTTCTTCTCTCAATTCTCGAGTTGCACAATCCAAAGGTGTTTCCCCTTGCAATGCAGAACCACCTGCTGTCAATTCCCACATTCCACCATAATGTTTTGCAAAATCTCTTTGCATAAGCAAGTAAGTCCCGTCTATATGCCTAACAATAATTTCACACACCAAATGATAAATACCCTTAGGCAATGGTTCTCCTCTTACTAAAGACACGTTATTTATTTTATTGAATGCATTATCATATGCATCCCATAATTCAGACATAAAACACCTCCGCAAATTTAATTTGTCTGTTACTCGCTTACTTTACCTTATATCATAAATATAATGGGAAGCCAAAAAGCTCTATCCTATACCAGAAAACTATTCTCGGTGTCATAGTTAAATTATATGGCTCGTATTTTCCATCCAACTTCCCTCAATTTTTGCTGTGACTTCTCATCCACAAAGTCAACTGGTATTGCTAAACAAAGTAAGGCTCTTGCACGAGTCATTGCTACATACTGACATTTCAACCGTTTTTGATTTTTTTTTACGGCTTTAGGTGGTGTATTGCACAAAAACTCTAATATAGATTTCATATTATGTGTTTGTAAAAATGTCTCAAGAATTAGAGTTGCCAAATGTGTTCTTCCTTTTACAGAATGTATACTTCCAAACTCCAAATTAATAGCGCGTTTTGTTGCTTTATCAGTATAAATAAAATGATTAGGCATCACTTTATCTATGCTCTCATTTTCCTGAATTTCAACTTTTTTCTCGTCTATCCACTTTCCAAATTCCTTAACATCCTTAAAATCAGTTACATCAAATAATTTTAGGATCTGCTTAATAATACCCACCATAGAAGTCCAGTTTGTCTTTGAAATAGATTCATTTACATTTGATAACTCATTAACCGTCTTTCTAAAATCCTTCTGGCAATTATCCGGCAACGCTTTCACTATTGCTCTAAAAATATTGCCTGAGGCTGGTATGTAGTTACAATTTTTAGCTTTGTTTATCAACCTTCTTAAGCCTTTGGCAATCCACTCCATTTGTTGAGCCTTTTCACCTGTTCTTTGCAAATCTACTATTCCATTCCTAAAATATTCAATTAAATATTTTGGTGTGGCACTTTTATTGGCTTTTCTCGCTTCATATAATTCCCAGTAATCATATATTCCTTTGGGAAACTGTTTTTCAAGTGTATCTTCTTTTTTTACATGAACCATTCCAACAACATGGCACCCCTCTTTTTGATACTCCCTTAATTCCTCATCAGAAAAAGTATCTAGTAACAGTTGTCCAAATTCACAGATTACCTGCAGTGCTTTATCCTTTGAAAATAAAAATATTGTATGGTTTATTTCTTTTTCACAAAAAACATTATTAGTTCCTTTCATTTGTGCTGACGATAAAGCTACTGTATTTGCCAATGCAGCGATTGTTGAATCAAATCTTTTACTTTCACTTAAGATCAGTGCATCTTCTCGTGGGAAATGCATTAACTCATCATCAGCAAATAGACTACTATAAATCGCCTGATTGCTGTCGCCATATCCTTGTCTAATACTCAGTTCTCCGTCTTTATTGAATGCCGCTTGTAATAAATCCCATTGAAAAGCATCTGTATCCTGAGCCTCGTCAATAAAAAGAATTGGAAATCGCTGTTGTATTGATGTTGATATTTCCTCACATTCTTCCAATGCTTGTTTTGAATACAATAGCATTTCTTCAAAAGTAAAATATCCATTTTTTTGAGTCTTTTCTATTATATTTAAAATATTCAGTTTAGTCTCGCCATTTTTATCCCAATCTATCGTACCAATACTTCCTCTATAAGAACAAATACTCTCATTCTTATATTGTCTTTCTAAATATGATCTGGTTTTATAAGGTAGCATATTCCATCTTAACGATTGCACTTGTTCTGTATCAATTAAATTTATGTCAAATCCTCTTGAACGCAACCACGGAAGCGCTATATAAGTGTCGAAGAACGAATGTAATGTACCTATAAAATGAGGATATGACAATAATTTTCTGCCAACTTCACTACTGCCTAAGCGTTCTTCTATTTCCTCTCTCGCAACATTCGTATGCGACAAAACACTGATTCCAGAATTAGCATACGGCCATTTTCTTGCAAGTATCGCTAATTTTACAACCAAAATTGTTGTTTTACCACTACCAGGAAATGCTTGTATGTCTACGGAGTCCATATTTTTTATAACATCTACTCTTGCAGAATCAAAGTGAATCTTACCGCCCATGATTCCTTCCACCCATTGAATATCCTCATTAGTAATCTTAATATTATTTAATCGATCAATCTGCATAATCTATCATCCCTTAGCTACATATTCAATGGCATCCACAAGATACTTTGGTACTTTATTCCTTAATTCAGCTGCTTTTCCCTCAAATTTCTTTTCCATATCATATGCCAACTGTTGAGCAAAATCAGCTTTTGAAGCCTTCTTTGAGGTAAAGAAGCTGTAGAAATGCGAAGCTCTTTCTTCTATTGCTCCACTTGAGTCCAATACTTTTTCAAGTTCCTCTTTCTTTTTAGCACGGTTACTTTCCTTATAGCTTACTTTCATTAACGCATCTATAAGTATTTCTTTCATATCGGTATCTTCCAGTCCAGCATACGCTAAATCAAATTCTAATGTCCAATGCCCTGATACAAAAGTTTTTACTTTCTGTCCGTTGGCCTTTTCTTTTATATTTTTAATATGTTCTTCTGCTTCTTTGGATGTATAATCTGCTTCTGCACGCCATGCACGCTTCGCTTTCTCTGGCCATGTACTATTGTCCTCTGTATATTTTTCATCAATACAGATTCTAGGAGCGCAATTCGGCATAACATCTCGATCAGTAATACAAGCTACATTTATATCCAATTCTGTTTGCATATCTTTACGTTGAAAAATTCTTGCATATCTTCTCAAGCCTGTACTTCTAACATCCACTAAAGAAGTTCCGTAATCGGTAAAGCTGCAGTCTAATAATTTTGCCAATGTCGGTAGCAATAACGCTTCGCCCGGACCTTCTACAATGATGACACTTCGTGCAAAGAATAAATTTGCTTTTGTTGCATCCAGATATTTTTCCAAGAATACATAATCATCGCTGTCAAGCATTGTATAATCATCTGATAATGGGTATACTTTACCTGACTTTACAATAACAATGTTTGCTAATTTTACAACAGATGCTAGCAAAGGCGAATGTGTTGTAATTATAATCTGACGATTATTTTCCTCCGCTTCATTTTCCAAGGACTGTATCAGTTTTAGCTGTCGCTGTGCATGGATATGTGCTTCCGGTTCTTCAATAAGCAAAAAGCAAGATTCATTTTCGCCTTCCACGCCTTTATGAAGCAGAAGCTCACAAGCCATACTCATGATATTACTTGTTCCAAGCCCTACTTTTCCTTGCATAGAACTTGAATCTTTATCTATTGCAAGATCCAATTTTTCTAATAATGACATTTCTTTTTGTAAATTAGTAGAGCTTGTTCCTGCCACCTCTAGCCTTGTTTTTATTGTATCTTGTTTTAATAACATCTGATTACTGAGTATTGTAGTCATATCCTTATTAATTGAATCCAAAGCAGGATGACTTGCCAACAATTCATTTGATAAATTCGCAATACCTATAATTGAAAGTGTATGTAAGTCCATGCCATCCTCATATTTATCATCTCCTTGGTCAACCACCGACACATGGCGAATAATTTGTGATAATCGTGAATGTTTACCAGATTGCATATCACTATATGCATCACGCAATGCCCTTAAATATGTTGTTCTTAACAATTCTCTAGCTTCTGCAGACGGAGCAGAACCGGTTCCATCTCTTCCTGTGGATACATTAGCTATCGGACGAGGTGGTTTAAAACTTGTTAAATATTTGCATTTCCAGTACAGATATAAACAAGGATTTTTCTTCTTTGCATCCTCATAAGTAAGGCACTCCAAAAAGGCCCCTCTCTCATCTTCTGTTAATTCTTCAAACTTGCAAATAATCTCAATCTCTAGTGTTGTATCCTCGTTATAAAAATCGTCTGCATCTATTCTGTGCCAGTTTAAGTCTGTTGTACCAAGAACGATTTTTATTGCATCCATGATTGCTGATTTTCCAGAATCATTTTCTCCTACTAGAACTGTAAGTCCCTTATTAAAAGTTATTTTATGCTTACTTCCGTCAAAACATCTAAAATTCTTTAATTGTAATGATGATAAATACATATAAGTCTCCCTTTTATAAAATAAATATTAAATTCCTGTTTTTCTATAAGTCATATAAAATATAATAATAAGACTATATCAAATAACGAACTAGCATGCATGTACTAAACGTAATGGGATGCATATCAAAGACATCATAGCAAACACTTTATAAGCTAATAATAAAAATATTAACTCTTCAATTTTTATTGTACGTAATAGTGTCTCTTAAGCCATGCTGACAAACCATCTAAACCAGGGTACATTATTCTTTCAATAATTTTCATTTGGTCAAGCATATCTCTAACTCTCCATCTTAATGCGTAAAAGCATTGTATCATCACAGATATCTATAAGCTTCTTTGAATTCCTCACAAATTGGAATCTGTTAATCTGAAACTTCTCTAATATGTACTATCTCCAATTTATTTGATCCAAATATTGGACAATTATCAGTTTTCTCTAACACTGTATCGTAATCTCGCATCAAACAATTATGACAAAACAGATAATCTTTCATATTAAGATATTTTCTCTTTGTATCAACTTGATACTGAATTTCCCATCGAGCGGATTTTCTCCTAGTAAAAAATCTGATTTGTCTTCTTCCTATCTTTACTTTTGTACTTATTATTGATAAATATATTTTACCATATTTCGCCATCATAACAAGCTAAATTTGGAAATTACATGCTACAGAACTTCTCACATCATATAAGGATAGTCTTGTTAAAATATCTATTTGATCAAAGCCCTAGATAAATTTCAATCTCTAGAGCGTTATGGTATATCTTTCGTAAAGTGGCAAATGTTTAGAGCGCGGCTATACTTGATCTTTATCGTAGAGAGTGAACCTGGCTGGTATGTGAAGCAGGTCTTGGAGGACTTTTAAGGGCAGATCATTCGTAATGGGGATTGATTCAAGTGAGGGCAATTTTCTTAAGATTACTCATGAGACAATCTTGCTTGGAACCGACGCAAGACTGCTCGAGTCGGATACACCACATAGTCCGGATTCTGTTTTCTCATAATTAAGGAACCCGTGATTTCGTCAACATAATTTATTTGTAACACATAAAATCCTAAAAGGAGAAAAGAATTATGTTATCTAGACAATCAATTATTGAACACACAAAAGAATCAATTCTAAAAAATTATGGTCCCGAGTTTCTGTTTAAAGCTAATCATGTTTGCGAGCTGATTGGCAACGATTTACTATGTATAATGTTAATTTGCAGTACTGCGATTGATAAACCATCCCATCTCGATAATGTGAATGTATGCGATGAAGCGAGTGATATTCTAAGAGAATTAGTCGATATGTACAAGAAAAAGCTCGTAAGTGAATATCGGATAATATCTGAACTTGCCCCTGGTCACTGTGGCCAAATTGTTGATGGTAAAATCCAGTATAATACTAAAAAATACTATAACCATAGCGGTAATACAGAAAAAAGAACACTTAGACAAATTAAGCTTATTTGCGAGTATTTAGGTATTGACTATGAAATTCGGATAGCGATTTCGATGGGGAATGATCTGCTTCCCAACTATATACACCCCGTATTCGATTTCAGAATGAATGGTTATAATGAGCGCTTATATTCAAAGTTTACATTTTCTATATCTGATTTCTACAGGGATCGCCTTTATGAAGCTGGGTATCCGATTGATGAATTTATTAAAGCACACAATGAATGTGGCTATACAGCATTTTGGGGCTGTGAGAAGTACGACTTTCCTGAGCTTTTTAAGGAAAACGGCAGTAAATTTGTGATGAGCAAAGAAGATATTATTGAACTCTTAGATATAGTCAAGGCAAGTAAGATACCCTTTCTGGAGATAGATTTTATATACGTAAAGAAAGGCATAGCAAAGCTTGTAGTCAATGATGTCAGCCTAAATACATATAAGAAAGAAGGACTTAATCTTACAATTCCACATTGTCACAAAGTGAACCTTGAGCCAGATTTCTTTGAAGGTGATCACGAGGAATATGAGGAAGATGGCGAGAAAAGATATCGATTTACAATTCCTATCAAAGCGAAATAAGTATATTAATGAATGGCGCTCCTTCATGTGTATATAAGTTGGATTACCAATTATTTTGAGAAGCTCAAAATAATTGGCTGAATGGAGTTTGAGTTTATTACAAAGGGCTTAAATTGCCAGTAAGAAGTCATTTGTACCGAATGCAACGATTAAAACATCTCATTCCCTCATATTTTATTTCTTCTTGTCTTTCTTAGCTTGAAAGACACAAACTTCTTTCTATTATTATTAAGCGTATATATCCGAACCATTCAGCTGAAAAGTAATTAGTAATAATAATTTTCTCATAAAATGATGCAACAGATTTTTACTTATAAAATAAAAATATAATTTAGAAAGGATGATTTTTATGGATAACCAGAAAAATATTCAACGATTTGAAAGTCTCTTAGAAAAAGTTAATCGGAATGGAGTGAAAGAATTGATTAATTACATCAGAACAGATACAGATTTTTATTATGCTCCGGCATCTACGCAGTTTCATCTTGCATGTGATGGCGGTTTGTTGCAGCATAGTCTGAATGTACATAATTGTCTAGCAGTTAAAAGACTGAGTCTCGTATGGAATAAAGTTCTTGAGGATATTGAAGATGAAAGCTTAATTCTTGTTGCTCTTTTGCATGATTTATGTAAGGCCAATTTTTACACCAAAGGTACAAGAAATCAGAAAACATACGATGCAAACAAAGTGGCATCTGCACCAAAATGTGAGGTGAAGCATGATGGCATTGGTGATTTTATCTGGGAAAGTGTATTAAAGTATGTAATCGATGATAAAATGCCTTTAGGCCACGGAGAAAAGAGCGTCTTAATCATAAATCGATTCATTGATCTTACAACTGAAGAGATTATGGCAATTCGTTGGCATATGGGATTTTCTGAGGACAAGTCTTTGTATCCGAGTCTTGGAAAAGCAATGGAAGAATATCCACTCGTTTTAGCACTCCATGAAGCTGACCTAGAAGCATCAAAACTCATTGAAGCACCCTTTGGAAATAAAGCAGAAGCGAATAGTATTTTACCAGAGATAGTAGAACGTCCAGCTCATAATAATAACGATGACGAACCAAATCCCTTTGATGAACCATAGGAGTCTGTGTGTAAATGATTTCATATATAAAAATCCTTACATATACTAAGAGCCCTCATTCACGCATAATGAGAGCTCTTTTTTTGTTATTATTACGTTTTGTGTTAAATCTACTGCTGGCTTTTCTGTTCTCATTTCTTCCCCATTGTCAAATTCCAATTCGAATTAATAATCATTGATTACCAAGATTTATCTCTCATTATCATTAGTATGCGACCTACTTTGTTTAACGTAAATATTTATTTTTGAAATTGTGCACGGATTCTCGAGCAAAAAATCAAGAAACACTTCATGCATAGGTAAATAGAACTCAAATCTTAAATCCATCTTTTATCATCTCTTTAATCAGAAAATTATTCATTTCCATCACCTTTTCCTTTTCAGGCTTATCTGATTGTCTAATTTTTTCAAGACCTGCTAATTGTTCTGATGTCAGCTTAAAACACGCTTCGAAATATCGTGAATTACATAAGTAGCCGTTATATTCGCTTAGTATTTCTGTTAAGTGTTCAAATGTTGTCGGAAGAAGTATATCATATTCGTATTTCCTCATTCTTTTCTCCCCATTTTTAATCTATTTTGGCCAATAGCGATCAAACCTTCGTCCCGTATTTTTGTGTTACTATTTCAGTTCCGTTTCAGTATGAATCAGACGAACTGTAATCTTATTCGGTGATCCATTTCTATGGCAAACTAACGTTGGTACGTCATCAAGCTCCATGATCCTAGCCCACGGATCTGTTTTTTGGGCTTGTTTCCTTAGATGTTTCAACATAGACGAACAGGAAAGAAAGCTGTTTACCTCTTTGCTGCTTTTAATCCCATCACGTTCTAAACTTATAATCATTTTAGATCTTTTAAGCATATTGCTACTCCTTCCTATTTGCTTTTATTAATTCTTTTAGTCCTGAGCATTGTATGTTATTCTTTTTTATCAGATTCGGTTTCAGACCATTCAATTGGGATTATATCGACAAGCTCATCATTAGTCGGTGGAACATCATTAAACGGAAGACCATCTAAATCAATCCTATCATGTTTGGATTGATCTACGAGATCGTCAATAATTTCCTGCAAACCACTAACGATGCTATTATACATTTTTTTCGACCTTTTATTATCAATTGTCCAAATAACCTGAATACCATTAAGAGCTGCTCCACAATGATCACCAAGGCACCAATCATTACTAATAAACTTTATAACACTAGTAGATACAATACTATCACCTGGTGCATAATAATTCAATGTATCACTATCTTTAACAGTATATATCGTCTTACCCTTATAAATAAGGTCAAATCCCTTACCATTGTATTGCATTATTGCAATGATTTCATTATTCATCCACATCACCCCCAAAATCTATTTAGTAATTTTTTTCATCCATTTGTCATGAGTGAGCATATTACAACGAGTCTTAACATTTCAACTACTTACCGCTTCTCCTCTCCTTTCCTTTAAAAGCTTATTAAGTGTTGGTCTACTAATATTCAGCTTTTTCGCAAAAGCAGCCTTTGTCAGTTCCCGTTGCATATATTGATTGTAACTCTGCTCCCATGTTTTGTTGTCGATTTTCTTTACCTGCCCGCCTTTAAACTTGCCTTCTCGTTGCGCAATAGCAATACCTTCACGCTGACGTTCGAGCATATTCTGTCTCTCAAATTCAGCAATAGCACCGATCATTGTTAACATAAGCTTTCCGGTCGGAGTGCTACTGTCAATATTTTCTTTGTTACTTACGATATGTACATCCTTTAACATCAATTTATCCACAATTGATAACAAGTCTTTGGTGCTTCTGGCAAGACGCGAGAAATCATGTATGAATATCATATCTCCTTCTCTGACATAATCCAACATCGCTTGTAGCTGTGGCCGGTTTGTATCCTTGCCACTGACCTTTTCAATAAACCATTTTTCGATACTCTGCTTTTTAAGTGCTTCCACCTGACGAGCTTCATTCTGTTCTACTGTCGATACTCTGACGTATGCCACATTCATAAAAATTGCTCCTTTTGTAAAATTGATCTTAAACTACGTTTACATCTTGTAAAATGATTGTAGTTTTGAGTTTGTATTTACATACTTCATGGTACTGCCATCTGTAAATTCCATGCATGCCCTGCTTTTACAAGAATAGGATTTAAAACAAATGTATCATTACAGTACATCATTTGTTCGTTTAGTGCCAAGTTATTATTGAGTGAATAACAGCTTTCTGAGCTTCGCTATTTTCTATGTTCTCTGAGTACGATGAATAACTGCAAGTTTTTCATTGGATGAATGTCCCAATTATCTTTGCATAGACACAAATAATGTAACACTTTCTCATTTATGACGCAAATTTATGGCACTTTCTCATTCCTTGATTTATGGCATCATTATTTTTACCAATACTTCAAAGTATTGAGTGTTTTTTATTCATATATATCATGCCTTTATTTTGTAAACTTCTTGCCTTGTGAGAAAACTTTTTTATATACATTATTTTAATGACAATCTGAATCGTTTATCATTCAGCATAATATTTTTATAAATCTAACGCCCACTAAAAGGGCAGAAAGGACAGATTATGAAAGTATTATTCAATTTATCTGAAATCATTCTAACAAAAAAGAACGTAAAACAGAGAGAAGCGCAGCAACAAAAGGCTGAAGCGCAGTTTCAGGAACAGTATGATAAGTTGCAAAAGATTATGGACAATTATCAGAAGCATGCAAAGGTAAGAACTCTTAATGCCGATGAGGTGATCAGTCTAATAGAATTAATTGAACGCAGGAATTCTGAACTTCCGAAATATTTAGTTTACGGATCTACATACTGCATCCAGCCACATGCAGAGACTTTCTGCAGTACCTATAATGGGATACCGGAGTCTACAGCCATTACGATTGAAATCACAAAAAAGGGAATGCTTTTAACCAATGTTTGTCGTCGCAACTGTAATCATGCTCGCAGCTACATTGCAACCTATAAAGATCCTTTGGCCGTTAAAGAGCGACTTTATACAAATTTCGTTTCTTGATAGCTCCTATATGTGATTAGTATAAGAAATAGAAAGTGCTCTAAGAGCGGAAAGTGAGAATTTAATGAAAAGAGTAACAGAAGTAACAACAGAAAGTTTTACTTACAATGATGAATATCGCGTAGATATCATCGATAACAAAAAAGAAGAGTTATTTGAAGCATGGCTTTACAAGCACAAGGAAGGCATCAAATCTTACATGTTTGGAGCACCTTACAAATTTTGTCGGAACAAAGATCTATTTATAGATCTTGTCAAAATAAACCTGGAAAACTAAAATTATATAGCAGGACATGAAGAGGACTTAGAAATTCTGGAGGCAGGTCATTACGAACGTATAATGGATAAATACTTTCAAGGAAGATGTGTATGAGTATAATCATATCTTTTATCTGTTCAGTGAAATGCAAAATACAGATTTAATAATCATCAAGAACTTATAGAGACGCCACCTGCCATGAACACAAAAGGCCTAGATTTCAGATTGAATAAAAAGGATTCCGATAGTGGTTACAATAAGCCGCTACCGGAATCCTTTTAAAAAGATAGCATAAATAGTCTTGTGTCCAATGATGAAGTTAAACAATATAATTCCATCATTTTAGGCAAGTGATAAATAAGTATTGCTGTTTGAGGGTGCAAATTATTCTGTGTCCGGAGCTGAAATGCGTTAAAAAGGATTAAATATGTATTTCTAATATTGACACCCCACAGAAATTGGAAACAACTATTTTTGATACACTGGGTAACCTTCCCAACTAGGCACTAAATTACCATCCGTATACAGTTCAAGTATATTAATTTTGCAATCGGAATTTAGACCATTTCGGGATAACTTAAGTCCTTCGCACGAAGTTTCCAGATATTTTATTTCATTGTTTATTTTCACTTTATAAATCTGCCAAAGAATAGGTTGATTCTTTTTGTCTACTTCAACAACCATTTTATATATAGATAAAAAATCCATAGGCTTTTTATGCTCCACAATAGCTTTTTCCTTAATCCAGCCCTGTAATGTGTTAATCATTTCTGGGGTTAAATCATCAAGAGAATTCACTTCCCCAAAATCTACATGTTCCAAAGTAGCACTCGAAGTAAAGTAAAAGCTTTCAACCTTACTATGATCTTCAGATAAACGAAAGGAAAATGTATATGTTCCATAAAGATCATAATCTGTATGTGTAGTGTTACCAATTAAGCAAGGATTCATTTCATAGGTAATTCGGTTAGTATCTACCTCTATTGTGCTATTATTTTTCAAAGGACCAAATTGAAGATTAAGCACATCTTCGTAGCTCATTGCCGTGATATCTTCATACGAACGACCATCTATAACTCTGCATACTTGTTCTTGATTTGAATTGATGCTCATTACTATACAATCCGATAAAGATAATAAACTATCTGAAATATTTATAACCTCGATCTCGATACATTCTATCAAATGACTTTTTATTTTGAGTGTTACTCGCCCGTGACTTGCTACTAATTGTTCTGGATCATATTTATACTTCCAGTTTGTATCAGAAGCCTCTAATCTTGTTATAAAATCAGAAACCTTTACACCGGGTATATAAACTGTATCGGTAATTTGTATTGCAAGGTCTTCTGTCGTTACATTATTCCACTCTTCAGACTTGGCATATGTTACCCCATTACTGAATTCTACATCCCATGAATGAAAAAAGTTATAAACCCCAAAGCCTATTAATGAAAGTATCAATACAAATATGATTGACCCCCAACTGAATCGTTTGTGTTTTCTTGAAGAAACAGCAGATGTTCTCGGAGTCGATGTCTTTGCGACATATGCAGGTTTCGGAGTTAATGGAACATTAACAGGATTACTAAAACTCATTTGACTCTGTCGGCTTTTTGAAGGTATTGCTGCAGCCTGCAGGCTCTGTTGATATTTGGAATCTGCATCACAATATGGACAGGTAGAATTACTTCTGTAATAAAAGTGGGTAGAATTTTTTGAACATTGAACAAGCTCCTCTTTATACTCTACCAAAGCCTGTTTCCACTCATCAGCAGTCGCTCTTTGTGCCGGGTCTTTTGCTCCACTCAAAAAAGTCTTTTTAAATAAGTATTGAATATCCGGCGACATGCTATTTAAATCAGGTGTCGCTACACTCTGTGGCTTATTTCCCGGTTTAAAACAGTAGTTGTCTCGTTCAACTGCTAAGTTTCCAACACCCGGAGACGACTGTGAAACGCTGTCTCCTTCTTTGATTCCGTTAAACGGAGTATATCCGTTCATTAATAATTTAAAAATATGAATTGCTAATGCAAATCTGTCGGTCTCTTGTGTAAATGTTGGTAATGATGCATTTGAAAAATCGGTACCCTTACAATGCTGTATCAATTCGGGGGCTACATATCCGTCCAAGCAAACACCACAACGATATACTTTCCCGGAAGTCCTATCTGTGATATGGTAGGAATCCGTATCTAAAAAAGCTACATGCCCGGTTGTTAGATTAATACCTATATTTAACGGATTGAAATCACCAAATACATATCCCGCTTTATGAATAGCTGAAATAACAATACATATGTTAATAGCTACTATAACTTTTTGCTGATATGTAATAGGAATTTTAGGTGGATAAGCATAGATTGCTTTTAAATCAGTATCAATCGAAAGCTTTGGCATAATAAAACCGACAAAATTACCTGAATTATCCACCAGAATGTCCTTAGGCCACGCTATCTGTTCCATTATATCATTATCCGGAGGATTCTTAGTCATGAATAATATTTTATCTACTAGATCCCTCGAAATCCTATCCTGATGATATATTTTTGCAACTAAATTTTCGTTTCCCAGGATTCTATAAATTGCCCCTTCGCCTCCCTCTTTCATTGGCTGCGAAGAAAGCTGATAGGTTCCAAAACTTCCACTATACTCCATGCCGCATCTTATTCTCCAATTCTCTTTTTATTCAAACAAATGTGGATATGCTAATTTTTTGTATTCCTCGTCACGCTTACGCTTTAATACAGCCCAATTCGGACTCTGGTAGTAGCTTTCCGGTTGATAGTTTACTGTAATAGTATCGTCGAGCATTACCAAGACCGTTTTATCATCAGAAACCTGTTCAGCTGATATTCCTGATATAAACGATCCCATTTTTTCCAATACTTCGTTTTCATTGGAAAAAGTAAATTTCAGACAATCATTACTCATCATAAAGTGAGCAAGTGCTACATAAATACTAATATCTTCTCCTTGTAGTAAATACGGAAATAAAGTTTCATATATGCCATCCGTTGCAAGTAAAACGCTGGCCACATTTTCTTTAATTCCAAATACCCAATAATTTTCACCAAAGCATAACGGATATAAACAGCCATTTTCATCTCGCTGCTGTTCTGTGATACTTTCATATGTACCATTAGAATTTAGGACAACAATACCGCTATCTCCTGAGTTGCCAAAGTACACAGTTCCTTTCAGGAAGATTGCCACAGCTAATGTAGTATCATACTGAGTCACATCGTGATTATTTTCTTTTGCTGTTTTTTCTATCGTTTCAAGTGCTTTGTAGAACGAAGCTTTCAGTACACTGAGAATCTCTTCAGGTTCTGATGTTTCCGTAAGAACATTTTCACAATAAGAAACCACTTCCTTGACTGCAATTTTAGAAGCAATGTCAGAATATAATTCACTACCCAATCCGTCTGCCACGACACCAATTGCAAAGTTATCATTCCATCGTTTAAATAAGTGTGCATCCTGGCATGGTGTGTTATTTTTAATATGATAATGCCCTTGTTGCGTTATACCATATGAATAAATCATGATTTCTCCTTGTTTACATCAAATCATCAATAGTAACGGAAGTCGGCAATGCTTGTCCTTTAATTTTCTCTCCAGGTGAACTCTGTGAAACGGCACGCATACTCTTATTTGCCCAATCGAGGAATCCGGAAAAATCATAGCCGGCTAGTTTTAACACACGGCGACCGGAAAGTTTATGTAAAACATCAATATTAGCACCTTCAACCGCCAATGACCAGAAGGCTAATCTCTCCTGTTCTACCAATTCATTAATTCTATTTGCCATTTCATCAATAGAAGTGTCCATCGGTGCTCCATCGGAGATTAAGACAATCCATGGCTTATATGGTTCTGCTCCGGTTCTTCTGTAGAAACGAGAACGCTCTGTAACCATATTGATTGCTGTTCCAAGTGCCTCATTTATATATGTAACACCAGATGCCTGCAATTCAACCGGCTTCATATATTCGATGGGAGAGAATTCCTGAACAACTCTATATTCAGTATTAAACTCAACAATTGCCACATCTAAAATATCCTTTGTATGCTCATCCATACATACCTCTGCTTTAAAACGGTTCAATGCAGTATTCAGTTCATCAATTGGACTGACACGTTTTCCTATGATTTTTGCCCCCATCGACCCAGAGGTATCCACTAAAAATAGTAATGCCATATGATGTTCGCTCGCATTAACAATCTGTGGTACTGCGTCAATCAGATTTTTGTCAAAATTAAACTGTTCCATAAAAATCCTCCTTCATTTGCATTCGATTTTATTCATTCTTACGATTTTATAATTGTGATCTAACCATTATTGAAATTTTGCTGGATTATCTAATGTGTTCAACTTAGTAAAGGCATTTATATAAGAATCTTGAATTGCATCTTCCTCAAAACAATAATTACCCTATTGCTATGCCTTATAGGCATTGATAAAGTTCCTTAGTACTTGGCTTAAAAATCCATCTTGTAACAATTACCAACATTTTCATTTTAACGGAATATCCGTTAAATATCAACATGCATTGACAATTTTTAATAGAATATGCATGCGAGGTGATTGATTTGGATTACACAGAACGTATATTAGCACTTAGAGAAGATTGTGACCTTAATCAAACAAAGATTGCGGAATATTTAAATATTGCTCAAACCACGTATTCAGATTATGAGCACGGTAAAGTGCGAATGCCCATTGAATGCATTATTAAACTTGCGCGTTTCTACAATGTTGACATGAATTACATTACGGGAGTGAGTACTGTTAAACGGCCGTTTCCAAAACAATAGCCGATAAAACATTTGCAGTAGCTATCAATACCATACTAAATGGGAAGGAATCTCTTATCTATAGAGATAATCTTCCTTTTTTATTTCTCTGTTCAATATTGTAGGCAAGATGCTCTCAAAAAGACCGTACCGTAATATTTCATTTCTTTATATTATTATCAGACTCCTTTCTCATGTAATCTGGTCCAAAAATTCTGACCAGTTTGCCAGGTCACAACAGGAGCTATGACAAACAACAAAAATGCTGCCAATTTAAAAGCAAACAAGATAGGATGATCTTTGCTTTTCTTTTTCATAACCACCTTTAAAATAATCTTACTAAGCAAAGGCTAGTTGCTGAAAGTATAGTCTTCTTTTGGAATCCTGGGCTCGACGGCAATTGCCGTGATGATATATGTATATAAGATTTCTTTTCATGTCTTTACAATCAATGTCTTTCCAGATTTGCTTATGGAAATACTGCTGTATGATTGAGTTATCGATTTCTTCTACTGAACACGGAAGGGAAACTGGTTTGCCTGTACGTCCATGGTTCTGATGCAGTAATATTTTCACTTTTACCCCTTTGTGTTTGATTAGAAAGTACTCGACGCCATTGTAGATCAAGATTGCAGACTTGGATCTGGTGTGATACCAGTCTAATCCATAATAGGTGCTTACTCCATTCAAAATATCATAAATGTCCTCTCCACTGTTGTTAGCAATTTTGTTACCCATCATATATACCTCACTGATCTTTCTGTTTAATAATTATTGGCTACATAACTATTATGTGTCACAACTTTTGAAGAACTCCATTGTGAGAAAACAGTTAATTAATGCTAATATATTAGCCTATGGATAATTTTTGATAAAAACCGTAAAGTCCGATACTGCTTTCATACAAGACATTTCGGTTCAAACTATTCTTTTTTGCCACTCCCATACATCGAGTTATTTCATATAAACATTCAATAAATGATCACATTCCTCAAGCCTTGGTTATTTATGCTCTTCAGCTCTTAACTTCTTATCATGATGTTGTTTATATCGATGAAGTTTCTACCATTGAATTATTATAAGCTTTATCAGTCTAAGCAAAAGTATTACAACCACGAGAAATCCGATGGCAAGCCTTATACATAATTAATACTTAGCCTCCGGAAATATACTTATATCTCCTCCTGTCTCAGTATCACCCAATAGTGTCGCAACCTCATAATCGAGCCTTTGAAGTTCATGATAAGCATCCGCCCATACTTTAGATGGCCGCTCTCTGGCTGACTGCTTTTCTTTATGCAGAATAGCACGTAGCACATGCATCCTAGTTGTCTTCTCTTTAATATCTTTCCAAAATGCTTGCTGTTCGGCTTTTTTTGCTTCTTGAGCCTCATTCATTCTCTGGACTTGCTCACGCATCTCTTTTCTTTCTGGACTATTCGGAAGTTCTTCTCCACCCAAGAATTTCACCTGATCGGTAAAATTGCTCATACCCTCAAAGTGTGCCACAATATCAAAACAATCGATTACCTTACCACAGACATGACAATATGCTCGTTGATCATTTAAAATCTTACCCGAATTCTGATCTGACACATGGCAAAATGGTTTGAAGCGACCTTTTTTAATTTCAACTCCATATCTTACCAACAACTTCGGAACCGGATTTTCAAGACGGACCTCTTCCTTATCTCTGTGTACTGACTCTTTTTTATAAAATTTCCCCATAGACATTCTCCTTTGTAAATTAGTTGAAAACAAAAACACATAAAAGTTCTATACATGTTATGCCCAACAATTTTTCATCAAAGATGTCATTAAAAACTTGTTATCTTTATTTCGTAGTGAATTTAGTCCGTTTTAATCTAATCATGTGAATTCAAGTAATATTCCCGTGCAGACAAGCACATGGCGATCTTTACATTGTAACTTTCTAATAGTAATCATAATTAAATCTAAGGATTGGTGTCCTTGTAAGAAAAAGCATACTAAAGAGCTTAGAATAAAAGAATTATTTTTAGTTTCTCAAAATAATTAGGTTGAAAGCGTACACTCCTAATGTTAGTTTATTTATAACATTTTAGGTTGCACGCTTTCTCTATTTGATGTTTTCTGATATAAGTATATGGGATATAATAAATAAAAATAGATTATATTATTAAAAGTTTCAATTCACACACATTTTAAGTGCATCTATATCAACCTTAAGATAATGTCTTTTAAGTTTTCCGATAACATGCAAGTTTTCAATATTCTTGCATCTTGTTAAAGCCACATAAAGAGCTCCTTCTGGGAAATAGCCATCCAAAATAACATTTACCTTATCATTATCCACAGTCATACCCTGTGACTTATGTACTGAAATCGCACCTGCAACAGCGATCGGAAGTTGGCGCATGATTTTACCATACTCGTCAACGAAATCTTCATAACCTACTTTGCAAGCCCTACCAAATTTCCCGTTCTTAATAAATTTTACTCTGATACCATCGTCTAAAAGCTCAACCACTTCGCCTAAGCTCCCATTTTTATATGTTTTGGTATTTGTTAATGCCATTACTCTCATACCTACAGCAAGTTCCAGATTGGCCTTTGGTCCATCTTCAACACGACCAGTAGCTTTATATATTCTACGCTTTTCAAAACGATTAATATATCTGCTGTTATAATAGTCCACTAACTTATTTTTAGTGCAAAGATATATTGCTGATGGATCTTCTTTGTGTGATACCATGGCAATTGCATCTACAAGTGCTTTGTATGAACCAAACTTAACCCTTTCCATTGCGTCAAAAAATGCCTGGGTCAATGGAGTTACATCACCTCGTCGATTTTGATATAAGACAATGTGCTTAAACTGTCCTTTTAACCAAAACACTGATTGGTATGCATATACACGCTTACCGTAAAGTTCAGACAATACCGCCTTATCTTTGCTAGTTACTACCGGGCCAATCTGTCCAAAGTCCCCTGACAGAATAATCTGTATACGGTTGTTATACTTGTCTTCTATATGCTCTATTGCACGCATAATATATTCAAAAACATCAATTCGTACGAGTGATATCTCATCAATAATAATCCTCTTGATAGATTTAAACCACGGCTGCTCGATGATACCATCCTTACTACTGTAAACATGACCTTGCATCAGCTTAAATGCAGAGTGAATCGTTTTACTCGGAATTATCAAACGCTCTGATGCTGCTCCCGTCGGCGTTACAACTAAAGTAACATCCTGCTCCTCCTTTGAGAGATTTTTGTAGTAATTGCATAGTACAGTTGACTTTCCGGCTCCTGCACGCCCTGTCAAGAAAGCTTGTACTCCTGCTTTCAGCTTATCAAGTGCATCAGCTTGTTCGTTAGGTGATATAACTTTACATGCTAATTTTTTGTAAAGATCTCCACTACGCTCGTTTATAAAGTCGTCCTGTGCATCCACATTTTTTACTCGCATAGGGAGATCTTTAGTG
>JAEZGY010000008.1 GCA_023416695.1 Bacillota bacterium
TGTCTAATTTTTGTTCTCGTTTATGAAGCGTGCCGGAGAACAACCGATATATTTTTTAAATACCTTTATAAAATATTTATAATCTGAAAAACCAACCATTTCTGCAATTTCATATATCTTATATTCACTTTCTCTTAACAAATCAACTGCCTTTTGGATACGATATCGGTTTAGGTAATCATTAAATGTATATCCCGTTTCATTTTTGAAATTTACGTTTAAATACGTGCAGGACATTTTGCACTGCTCACTGATATCATTAAGAACCAACCGTGTAGGGTACTTACCATGAATTGTTTGAATCATAAAATCAATATAGCGGTTCCCTGTTTTCCTTTCCTCATACTCCAAGATTCCAAGCTTTTTCTTTTCAACATCAATCTGGTGAATTACATTCTTCATTTTAGTATCCGTATTTCTCTTAACCTGAATCTTTTGAATTGCTTCATAAAGTTTTGGATAATCAATAGGCTTTAATAAATATTCCGTAATTCCCAAACTAATGCCCCTTCTTGCATATTCAAATTCTTCGTAGCCCGATACAATAATAGCATCGTACCCATATTCCCGTATACTTTTTTCTAACATTTCAAGACCATTCATGACTGGCATGTTAATGTCCACAATTACAATGTCTGGTTGGTATTTTTGAATTTTCTCCAGACCATCCTGACCATTTACTGCCTCTCCTACAACAATGCAATCCACCTCTTGCCATTGGGCCATAAACATTAAGCCCTTGCGCATAATGTCTTCATCTTCTACAATTAATACCTTATGCATTATCATTCTCCTTATTTATTGGAAGGATTATTTTTACTAATGTGCCTTTCCCATAGGTACTCTCTATTTTTAATCCGTACGGTGGCCCATATAGTAGTCTGACAACTCGATGAGAATTGTACATTCCTATATGCTCTTTATACACATCTTCCCTTTCTAAATCTATAAATAATTCATCCAGTATTTCAGGTTCAATTCCTGTCCCATTATCCTGCACACTAATTATTAAATTTTCATGCTCAATGGAAGCAGTAATCCTTATATCAATAGTTTCAACATATTTCATTCCATGCTTTAAAGCATTCTCTACAATTGGTTGAATTACTAGTTTTGGAATTCTACATTCTATAAGCTCTTCAGGTATATCAATACCATATGTCAAACGACGGTTATAGCGCATCTTTTGTAACATTAAATAATCTTTCACATATGCTATGTCTGTATTAAGAGGTACAATAGTATCGCCATAATAAACGTTGTAACGCATTATATTGGCAAAAGCCATTATCATTTCAGAAGCTATAGCTGGATCAATCAAAACCTCATATCGTAAAGTTTCTAAAACATTAAATACAAAATGTGGATTAATCTTTTCTTCTAGCTGTTTAATTTCCATTACCCTTTTCCTTTCCATTAACTCATTGTTTCTTTTTTGAAGATCTTCTCGTTGTAATACCATTTGTTGAAAAGTGTCATTCAACTCCTGAAATTCTTCAAAAACATGTTGGCGTAATGAATATTCCAAATTTCCCTTTCCCATTTCTAATACAGATTTTCTAAGTTCTTCTATAGCATATAAATTCTTATTTGTAATATGCAAGGTAAGAGGTTTTAAAATTATTAATATTAATATTCCAACAAATATAAGAAACAAAATTGCATAACGAAATATATCTTTTTGGAAGCTTATGGATGTAAGTGTGTATAAGTTCAATGCACCACTGTGAAAAACGTTCTTTATTACTAGATATTGCCCTCCATTTAACTCAATTATATTATTTTGATTATTTTTAAACTGATGACTTCCAACGAGATACTTTCCCATAGAATCCTCGCTTTGCCTTCCAATAGAAAAGACTAAATTATTAAATTCATCCGTTAAAATGACATCATCTACTTTATATTCACTTACAAGCTCGTATATTTCACAGTACCTCCTATCAACAACCCCCCTGTCTGATTATAGGAATAGTTGAGACGACTTGGCACCAAAAAGGTTCTCTCAGTCTCATTTAACATTTTGGGAACCAAACTTCTAAAAAGAAAACTCTGCAAAAATATATTTTGGTTGTCTTTATACAAATTCGAGCAAATTATGTTTCCTTCTACATCTACAAGGGTAAATACTCCGCGAATTTCATGAGAATTTGCAAAATCATAGAGTAGGCGATTCGCTTTTACAGCCAGTTCATTTGTTTGTTGTTTACATACATTAATTATATTATAATCCTTGGCAAGAACATTTAACCCCTCTTCGTAACTTACTATTTCCTGTTCCAAAACCTCTGCAATACTCGTATTATTCTTCTCACTTTTCACTTTAGTTAGCCATTTAATGTCAATTGTCAGAAATAAAAATACCAGTATACAAAGAATCAGAATAATAGAAAAGGTATAACGATAAAATGTTCTCTGTACATAGGTTCTATATCGATTAGATGCCATATTGTCCCCTCTCTGATTCTATAAATATTTCAGAACAGAAGCCCTAATAAGTCAATAACAATATATCGTAGCAATACGCTATGATATATTGTTATTTGATAATAACTGTTAAACTATACACTAATATCTTCACTTCCAGATACCTTAAAGAATAACAACAAGGATAAAATACTTGTAATTGTCAATACCGTTGAATAGGCAGCTGCATTTCCAAAATTACTACGGATAACTTCGGTATAAATTGCTACAGTCAAAGTCTGGGTCTTGCTTGTATATAGAATTATTGAGGAACTTAATTCACTAATTAAAGTAATCCAGCTCATAATTGCACCGGATAATACACCTGACATCATCATTGGTACAGTTATCTTAATAAAAGATTTTGTCTCTGTAGATCCCAAACTAATTGCAGCTTCTTCAATACTAGGACTTATCTGTCCAATTATTGCTGTGCTCGAACGAATTGTATAGGGCATACGTCGAATACTCAACGAAATAATAATTATAATAGCTGTTCCGCTTAGCAATAACGGATTTTTGTTAAATGCATATAAAAATGAAATACCTAATACCGAACCAGGTATAATATATGGAAACATTGTCAACGTATCCAGAATTGATGTCAAGAACGACCTCTTTCTTACAGTCAAATATGATATCAATACTCCCAAAATTACAACCAATATTATTGCAGCCAAACCAAATAAATAAGTGTTGGTTATTGTACTGATATTCTTCGGCATCATAATATTCTTATAATTTTGCAAGGTAAATTGAGAGGTATATGAAGCTCCTTTTGTTTCCAGGAACGAGGTAGTAAATACTGTTAATTGTGGTAAAATTGCAATAAATACAACTAAATAAACTACTCCGTGAGCAATAACGTTGCGAATTCCGGTCACTTTTTGCGCTTCCATCGGTTTTAGGGCTGACATAGAGTAGGTCATACGATTTCCGATGTACTTTTGCAAGAAGAACATAACCAATGTAATTACAACTACAATAACGCAAAGAGCTGCAGCATAATGCGCGTCGGTACTTACTTCACCCATAAACTGGCTATATAGTAATACAGGGAATGTCTTATAACCTTCTCCAATAAGCATCGGTGTACCAAAGTCTGAGAAGACACGCATGAAAAC
>JAEZGY010000071.1 GCA_023416695.1 Bacillota bacterium
AAAAAAGGGTGGTAATATATGGAAGAAAATGTAGCGAAATTTTCTGAAAAACTGAATGAGCTTTTGGCAATTGCAAAAAAGAAGAAGAATGTCCTTGAATTTCAGGAAATCAATGATTTTTTTGCAGATATGGACCTAGACCCAATTCAAATAGAGAAGATATACGAATATCTGGAATCTAATAATGTAGACGTTCTTAGAATTACAGAGGATGAGGATATTCCTGTCATTGAGGATGAGGAATTAGAAAATATTGATTTGACGGTACCAGAGGGTATCAGTATAGAGGACCCTGTACGCATGTATTTAAAGGAGATTGGAAAAGTGCCTCTTCTTTCTGCGGATGAAGAAATTATACTCGCAAAGCGTATGGAAGAAGGGGATGAGGCAGCTAAGAAACGTCTTGCAGAAGCTAATCTTCGTTTAGTAGTCAGCATAGCGAAGCGGTATGTAGGCAGAGGTATGTTATTTTTAGACTTGATTCAGGAAGGAAACCTTGGTTTAATAAAGGCAGTCGAGAAATTCGACTACACAAAGGGATATAAATTTAGCACCTATGCCACCTGGTGGATTCGACAAGCCATTACTAGGGCAATTGCTGACCAGGCTAGAACGATTCGTATTCCTGTGCATATGGTAGAAACAATAAATAAATTAATTCGTGTACAACGTCAGCTTTTACAGGATCTTGGAAGAGAGCCTTCTCCTGAGGAGATTGCTCAGGAAATGAATCTACCGGTAGAAAGGGTACGAGAAATACAGAAGATTTCTCAGGAACCAGTATCCTTAGAGACCCCAATAGGAGAAGAGGAAGATAGTCACTTAGGTGATTTTATACAGGATGATAACGTACCAGTACCAGCAGAAGCTGCGGCATTTACCTTATTAAAGGAACAATTAGTAGAGGTACTTGGAACTCTTACTGAACGAGAACAAAAGGTATTAAGGCTTCGATTTGGTCTAGATGATGGTAGGGCGCGAACTCTAGAGGAAGTAGGTAAGGAATTCAATGTTACTAGAGAGCGTATCAGACAAATTGAAGCAAAGGCGTTACGAAAATTAAGACATCCAAGTCGCAGTAGAAAATTGAAAGATTATTTGGAATAAAAGGAGCTGTTGTAGATTGGACGGTGTGTATTTGTAGGATCGAATAATCTACAACAACTCTTCTTGTTTTATGGAGGATATATGCAATTATCAAAGCGTTTGAAAACCTTAGCGGACATGGTATCTAAGGGAAGGAAAGTGGCCGATGTGGGTTGTGATCATGCCTATGTATCCATATATCTAATGGAGCAGCACATAGCTAAAAGTGTGATTGCAATGGATATTAACAAAGGGCCCATAAAGAAAGCTAAGGAGAACATAGAAGCTCATCATTTGTCACATTGTATAGAGACTAGATTAAGTAATGGACTAATGGAGCTAGCACCAGGAGAAGTGGATGCCATACTAATAGCGGGAATGGGAGGTCCACTTACCGTTGAGATTCTTTCTGCCAGGGAGGATGTTTTAGCAATGGTAGAAGAGCTCATATTATCACCACATTCGGAGATAAATCTTGTAAGAGAATATTTGCGAAACCATAGTTTTGCTATTATAGAGGAAAATATGGTAAAAGAGGATGGGAAGTATTACATGATGATGAAAGCTTCTAGAATAGAGAAAGAAGTGAAGAAGAAAGAAGCTCTAGATCCAATGACGCAAAGTTTGTTTGATCGTTATGGAGAATACTTATTAAAGCATAAACATCCTGTATTAAATGAATATTTAAACGTAGAATTAGCAAAACGAAAGAAAATAAAGAAACAGTTAATAGAAAAATCACAGGAGTATGAGCAGAGAATGCAGGAACTCGAATATGATATAGAAATACTAGAAGGGGGATTACACTATTATGCTTTGTAGGGATATTATTTTTGGATTGGAGCAGCTAGCCCCAGGGAGGATAGCGGAGGATTGGGACAATGTTGGACTGTTAATTGGGAAAGAAGAGCAAGACATACACAAAATTATGGTTGCCTTAGATGCAAGTGAGCAGGTGATAGACCAGTGTGTAGCTGCTAAAGTAGATTTACTCATTACCCATCATCCAATGTTATTTTCACCTCTTAAAAAAGTGACCTATGGCAATGCCCAGGGGAGAAAAGTGATTAAGCTAATTAGTAACCAAATTGCTCATTATGCTATGCACACGAATTTTGATGTGGCAGTGATGGCTAGAGAGGCAGCCAGACGGATTGGCATTACCAATCCTAAGATATTGGATAAGACTTATGAAGAATCATTGTACAAACTAGTTGTCTATGTGCCTGTAGACAGTGTGGACTTGGTACGTCAGGCCTTTATGAAGGAGGATGCTGGTCATATAGGCAATTATTCTGGATGTAGCTTTGGTGCTCAGGGGATTGGAAGCTTTAAACCTTTGCCAGGAACTAAACCTTATATTGGTGAAGAGAACAAAATGACATATGCCCAAGAAGTTCGCTTAGAGACCATCGTAAGAAGAGAGCAATTAGATGCCACCATTCAGGCAATGCTTCGGGTTCATCCTTATGAAGAGGTGGCTTATGACGTCTATAAGCTGGAGAACAAAGGGAACATAGCAGGAATTGGTTGCTATGGTTACTTAAATCGAGATATGCTTTTTGAAGAGTTAATACAAATTGTAAAAAATGTATTTAAACTGACACATATAAAGGTGTCTGGTAATTTGAATCGTAAGGTGGCTACGATTGCTATTAGTCCTGGTTCAGGAAAGAGTATGATTAAGCATGCCTTAAAAGCAAAAGCAGATGTATTGATTACGGGAGATATTGATCATCATGCAGCCTTAGATGCCTTAGAAGAAGGGTTAATGATAATAGATGCAGGACATTTCGGAACAGAGTATTTGTTCGTTGAGTTTATGAGAAGTTATCTATATGATTATTTATATAGAGCGGACCATAACTATGTGGGTGTACCAAATGAAATTGAGATAATTGCTGCAAAAGAGGAAAGTCCATTTCATATTATTTAATGGTAGAAATGAAATAACTTAGGGAAGGGAGAATTTCATGAAAAAGAAACTGAAATGTGAAGTAGATGGTCAAATAAGGGAATATGAAAAAGGGATTACACTTTTAGAAATTAGTCAAGAGTTTCAAAATGATTATGAAAATGATATTATTCTTGCCTTTGTAGATGGAAAATTAAGAGAACTCCCAAAGCAAGTGACAAAGGACTGCAAAATCAGTTTTCTTACTACAAAAGACGATGTAGGACACAAAACCTATATTAGGGGTATGTCTTTAATGATGCTAAAGGCTATGTACCAGGAAGTAGGAAAATCCAATATTGACAAAATCTATATTGAATTTTCACTAGGTAATGCACTCTATTGTGAGATGGAAGGTAAGAAAAAGCTAACGCAGCAAATACTAGATAAGGTTAAAAAGAGAATGCAGCTTATGGTAGAAAAGGATCTGCCCATCCGAAAATACTCTATGAATACTGATGATGCAGTAGAGCTATTCTACCGTTACGGAATGTACGATAAGCAGAAATTGTTTAAATACAGACGTGTTAGCAAGGCTAATATTTACAATCTAGGTGGATATGAAGATTATTATTATGGATATATGCCTGCTAGTACAGGGATACTAAAATACTTTGATCTAGAGATGTATGAGGATGGCTTCCTCTTGATTCTTCCCTATAAAAAGGAACCTACAAAGCTACAGAAATATTCACCAACTCCTAAATTATATAGGACATTAAAAGAGGCCAATGACTGGGGCAAGAAGATGGGGATTGATACTGTTGGTGCTCTAAATGATGATATCTGTAAGGGTGGAGCAAGTGAATTGATGCTTGTACAAGAGGCATTTCAGGAGAAGAAAATAGGAGAGATAGCAAAGCAGATTGTAAGCCAGCCAGATAAAAAATTCATTATGATTGCTGGGCCTTCTTCCTCTGGGAAAACCACATTTTCTCATAGATTGTCTATTCAGCTTAGAACCTTTGGGTTAAATCCTCATCCAATTGCTGTGGATGACTATTTCCGTAATCGTGAAGACACTCCAAAAGATGAGTACGGAAATTATAACTATGAGTGTTTAGAGGCAATTGATATTGAGAAGTTCAACCAAGATATGACAGATTTGCTAGCTGGAAAGACGGTGGAATTGCCAAGCTTCAATTTTAAAACAGGAAAACGAGAGTATAAAGGCAATTATAAGACCTTAGGCCCTGAAGATATTTTAGTAATTGAGGGCATTCATGGCCTCAATGATAAGCTATCTTATAGTTTGCCAAAAGAAAGTAAGTTTAAGATCTATATCAGTGCGCTCACCCAGTTAAATATTGATGAGCATAATAGAATTCCTACTACAGATGGCCGTTTGCTTCGTCGTATGGTAAGAGATGCTAGAACAAGAGGTACTTCTGCGAAGAATACCATTGCTATGTGGTCTAGTGTGCGCCGAGGTGAGGAACAGTATATATTTCCGTTCCAAGAGGAGGCAGACGTTATGTTTAACAGTACCATGATTTATGAATTGGCTGTATTAAAGCAGTTTGCGGAGCCAATTCTCTTTGGTATCAATAAGGATGAACCGGAGTACATTGAAGCCAAAAGGCTTCTTAAGTTCTTGGATTACTTCATTGGCATCAGTAGTGAGGATGTACCGAAAAATTCAATTCTCAGGGAGTTTGTAGGGGGAAGCTGTTTTAAAGTGTAAGGTGGTACGTAAGGCTAGATGGCTGGAGTAAATCTGGCGGTTAATGGTTGAGCCTTTTATAGGATGCGCTGATGCTTAAGAAGGCCCTTTGGATGGGCATATGTGGAATGGAAAAGAGTCATTCCCCATGCCCATCTAAGGGCCTTCTTGTGCTAACAATGAGCCAAACTGATTCGTGCTTGCACGAAAATCAGCTTGGCGAATGTCCATCACCGAATGACGAAGTCATGAGGTAAAAGCGATAGCGAAATCGAGTAGGTTTCCTACTCGATTCATGCTATCGCATGCCAATCCTATAAAAGGGGGGAGAAGTTTAGGCCAGATGTTATAAAAGAGGGTCATCTAAAATTATCCTTAGATGACAAACCATAAATCACCATGATGATTCCGATGAATGGTGAGAACAGAGCCAATACTTCCCAAAAACCTTTCATATCTGTATCCGCACCTACATTGCCCATATACAGTATGATAGCTGTTGCTGCAATGGAAAGTAATATAAAACTAATCCCTGCTAGTATGAATTATATACCTCTCATAGTAAGACCTCCTTTCGAAATGAATAATTTAGATTTTTACGTTTACTAATTGGAATACTTTCTATGTTAATTATTGTCTCATTGAAAACTGAATACCGAATATAAAGAATAAGTAAAACTAATATTGCTATGGCTCGATGGTTTGCGTTTACACATATTGTAATATTATAACGTTTTTAAGGCGAAAAGAGAATAAGGATGTTTTGGACAATGAGTGTTTTGGGACATCATTGATAAAGTACACTTATAGTTTGTATGGCTGGTTGTACTAGTTTGTAAGAATGGTATAATTATAATGGAGAATAAAACTATTTTATTGGATAATAAGTTGTTTTTTGGAACTGGATGTATGGAGGGATAGAAGGAATGGAATGGACATTTGATACTGTGGCTTTTTCATATGACAAAATGAGACCAGGATATGTTACTGCATTATATCAAACCCTTTTTGAATATATTCCAATCAACGAATTAAGTACTGTTTTAGAAGTTGGGATTGGAAGTGGACAAGCCACATTGCCAATTCTAAATACAGGGTGTAGGCTTTTAGCTGTTGAATATGGGGAACATTTTTCTAAGCTATGCAAAGAGAAGTTTAAGGATTATCCTAATTTCTCAGTATTTACAAGCAAATTTGAAGAAGTAGATTTAAAAAACGAAGCATTAGACTTAATATTCTCTGCCACTGCTTTTCATTGGATACCAGAGGAAGTCGGCTATCCCAAGGTTTATTCAATGCTTAAGAGCGGAGGTGTATTTGCTAGATTTGCAAATCACCCTTATGGTGATAAGGGAAATCCTGCTCTTTTAGAAGAAATCCATAAGCTATACGGAAAGTATTACTACAAGTTCTATAACAGAAAGCAAGAAACTTTAAAGGAATATAGTGAAAAGCAGGCCGAACAAGTAGCTTTTATTGCGGCTAAATATGGATTTAAGGATATTCATTACGAACTGTTCTTCAGAACACGGACGTTCTCAGCAATAGAATATTGCACCCTGCTGGGCACATATTCAGACCATATTGCTATAGATGAAACCATAAGGACGAAATTTTTTTTAGAGATTGAAGAAGCCATCAATCGTCATGGAGGAGAAATTATAATTTACGACACAATAGATTTGCAACTTGCAAGAAAACCATAACATCGGATTCTGAGAGCAGATAACAAACTACACGAAGGTAAGACAGGGATGTTCCTTTTATTATCATACCACACGTGAAGGAGTTTCGTGTCAAGTGCATCGTGAATATAGTGGAAAATATCTCATAATTTACAGGACCACAAGACAAAACAAGAGGTAAAACTGTGAACTAAAATACATAAAGCAGCATTGTATTCATTGAAAAAATCATATTTTATGGTAAAATATTATGTTATAAATAAACTAAAATCCAAGGAGTTTATAGTAAAATAAACGAAGGGAGAATTCACAAAACAAATAGCTCTACCTTTTATTTTAATGCTCAAGCTCGTATTATAAGTGCATCTTAGGTTATGTGATTATATTCATATGATTTCATATGTTTTTTCTATTACAGACAGATGATACCGTTACTAAGGAGGAATTATGAGAGTAATTAAGAAAAGCTTAATGAGAGGTGTAACCGTAATTTTGACTGCTATTTTGTTAGTAGGTCTGATGCCTTCAACTGTTTATGCAATGCAAATCTTTGTGAAAACATTAAGTGGAAAACATATAACATTGGAAGTAGAGCCAACAGATCGAATTGAAGATATAAAGGCTAAAATTCATGAAAAAGAAGGGATTCCACCTGATCAGCAAAACATATTATTTAGTGGAAAATTATTGCAGGACGGGAATACATTACAAGATTATTCCGTTCAAAAAGAGTCAACATTGCATCTAAAGTTACGTACTTCACTAAGTTTGACAACATATGCTGTGCCATGGCAAATGATGACATTGTTTGATCTTGATGGAACTAACGATATAGTAGGAAAGCTTTTGTTTGGTAAGAACAGCAGTGGTGCAGCACAGGAATGGTATATTGCAGGGAGTGATAACGGGGTAAATAGCGATAATATTATTATTTTTGCAGCAAGTCCGATTGCAACAGAACAAGTATTTAGTTCAAGTACATCTGAAATAACATACTCTTATGCAGAAAATACAGGTTATGGAGATAGAGCAGGGAGTATTACAGCATATCCAAATCACTACGGAGCAAGTGAACTTCGAGTAGCCTTAAAAAACCTAGCGACTAATACAAGCTATTTTACTAAATCCCAACAGAACTTAATGAATGCAACAACAGTTACAACCAATGATATTAAGAATAGCACGGACTATACTACCACAGATGTTTTATATGCAGTATCAGGTGATTATAATGATGACCAGAAGTTATGGGTAGGAAGTAATAACAGTGTAACAATAGCAATGAATACATACTTAAATAGAGGAGATGTGTTCTGGTTGAGGTCACCTTACGGTGAGAATAGTAACTATGCTCTTTCGGCGAATCCGGGCAACTTTGTTGTGGCCGACCATCTCAACCGTGTTCGTGCACTTCAGCCATCTACTAATTTGAATTTGTCCTCTGTTATATTTGCATCTAGCGCAGTCGCAGCAACATCTGATACAGTATCAGCCGACAGGATAGCTGAGGGAACTGCTATGACACTTCGTTTAGATGGAAGTGGTACAGCAATTGGTAATGCTATTTATGACGACAGCAAAGGTCTGATTCTTGCAGAGGAAGATCCGGAGTCAGGTGCTGTTACAACAGTATCGCTTGTAGTGCAGGGAAATGACGGGGTAAATGATTGGTACTACAGTAAGGTAATTGATGATACTGAACTTATTTCTACAGAGGATATTATTGAAGCATTAGAAGACACGATGACTCTTTCCTCTATATCTCTCTCAAACTGCAGGATATGGATGGAAATTACAAACGATGGTGTATCCTATGCAAATATGGCTACTGCAGGAACAAGTATAGACAATGTTGAAATAACAGGAATTGAAGTACCAACACCGGAGATAGAGTTAGATACAGAAGCTACAACAAACACAGTCGGTCTTACAACACAGACACCTATAGTTAAGTGGACAAAAGGCAGTATTTATGTTAATGGCAATGCAGACTACAATACTGTATATACTGCAAGTGTAACCCTTTCAATAGATAGAGATAATAATACATTTTTCGCAACAGGTATTACAGCCAGCATTAACAATAAGGTAGCGATGGTTGTATCTAATGACGATGGAACAATCACAGTAAGCTACGAGTTTAAAGTAACGGATAAAAGAAAGATAATGGATGTATCAGCGCCTAGAGTTCCTATAGATAATACATTTACAGAGTATTATCAAGTAGAGAGCATATTGTCGTCTACAGAGCTTGGTTCACAGGCAACAGTGACCTATGAAGGAGGTTTAGAACCAATAAAAGAGGGAATGGATGTAGAGTGGACTCTAGCAAACAAAGATGGAAGTGGATATGATGCAACACCGGGAGCAACTAATACTTTCAAGTGGACAGTCAGAACAGATAAATATGCAAATTATAATACGGATAATATATCTATGTCAGGTTTTGTAACCATTGCAAATAAGGCGTATACATCAGTTTCTGTAACTGGTACCGATGCAACGATACCATATGATGGTGATATAATAGATGTAAGGAAGTATTTTACCATTGATGCCAATACAGGAAACCCAATTTATACATTAGAATCAACGACAGGAGAGGGAACTCTTAACGGAACAAATCTTAGTGTAACTAAGACAGGAGTGTTTGTAATTAAGGTGAGTACCTCAGCAAATGGCAACTATGGTATAAGTAACGCAACTGCAACACTTACAGTTAAAAAAGGCACCATTATAAGTTCAGTAACAGGCTATCGGGGAAAGTATGATGGAAAAGCACACGGTATTACAGTAACTGTAACCAATCCGTCAGATGCAAAGATTACTTACAGCTTAGATAGTGGAAGGACATATAATCAGACCAATCCACAGTTTACAGACACAGGAACTCACACTGTATACTATAAGATTGAAAAGGATTGCTACAAGGCAGTAACAGGCAAAGCGACAGTAACC
The DNA here is from genome assembly GCA_023416695.1 of Bacillota bacterium. GTDB lineage: Bacteria > Bacillota > Clostridia > Lachnospirales > Lachnospiraceae > KM106-2. The sequence continues at coordinate 9,347 of JAEZGY010000071.1, forward strand.
ATTACTGCAAATAAACTCTCTGCTACACCAGATAACCAAACAATAGAAGCAGATCCAGTTGTAGATTACGAGATTATAGAGGGTAAAAACTCTACCTGGGATGGAAGTAGTGATGGTTTAACTATTAGAGGAAATGGAGAATTTTCGGAGTTTGTTGGTGTAACAGTAGATGGAGAGTTTATAGGCGAAGAAAACTACACTGCAAAGTCTGGTTCCACTATTATTACTTTGAAAGCATCTTATTTGGATACATTAACAGCGGGAATACATATAGTAGATATTGTGTGGTTAGACGGTTCGGCAAGTACAACATTTATCATTCAGGAAAGCGATGAGATGGATGAAGTCCCTAACACTGGAGAATCTCCTAGTGACTTTTTAAACATCAGTTTCTTAATGAGTGGTTTAGCTTTCGCAGTAGTAGGAGTAAAAATGAAATCTACTTTAAAGAAAACGAAATAAAGAAAAGTAAATAGTGGATTTTAAGAGCCTATTGGTGTAATAGCCAGTAGGCTTTTCTTCAGTAATAAAAAAGTAGTTGACAACTATATCGCACTGCGATACTATTATATCGAAGTACGATATATTGAAGTGGGATGTATTACGTAGATGATAGGAATGGAGCGTACATTATATGGATGCACATATTAGAAAGGTATATGTTCCCATGACAGAGACAGGTTTTTATATTTTACTATGTCTAAGAGAACAAATGCATGGGTACAATATCGTTCAAAAGGTAAAGGAAATGACAAAGGGAGAGATCTTAATTAGTCCAGGTACCATGTATGGAACCTTGTCTAAGATGGAGAAGGATAACCTAATAGAGTTTTTAAGGGAAGAAGATAAAAGGAAAATATATCAGATTACGAAGCTTGGTAGAGAGGTACTGAGTCTAGAGATGAATAGAATCAAAAGACTATATAAAAATGTAGAGGAGAATGAACTGTGCGAAAGATAGGATTTCATTTTTATACTGTTCCAGAGTATGAGGAAGAACAGACGTATTTAACAAAAATGCATAAGAAAGGCTGGAAATTTGTAAAATATGTATTTCCATGCTTTTATGTGTTTGAAAAATGTGAGCCTGCTGATGTAATTTACCAATTGGATTATAATGAGGAAGGAATAAAAGAACGAGAAGCATATTATCAGGTGTATAGAGATTGTGGTTGGGAGCACCTTTGTAATGTCATGGGATATAGTTATTTTCGTAAGCCTGCAGAAGGGAGTGATACAAAGGATGAGATATTTAGTGATGAAGCCTCCAAACTAGACATGGTAGAGAGAGTTTATAGGGGGAGAATGATTCCTTGTCTTATTTTATTCTTTGGAGTACTTTGTCCACAGCTGCTGCTTCAGTTCGTTGCAGATAATGGTTTCAATAGAGTAATTTTTGTTTTATATTTGATTATATTTATCGTTTATATCAACATGTTTATAAAATTTTATTATAAACGTCATAAGTTACGGGAGAGAATCAACTTATAGGGCTCCCTTAAAAGGAAATCAAATCAAACAATTGTACATAGTAAAGAAATGGCATAAGACAGTAACTTTTTATAAGTTCTTGTCCTATGCCATTTCTTTTAATCTGACTAACACTATAAGCCGAGTTCTGTATTAGATGATCATCTATCTTGGCCTAATGTCACCATTAGGCTCCAGCGACCTACCCACAAGCACGACGGGCAGCCGTATCGCTTGTAATTCGGTCTTGCTTCGAGTGGGGTTTACAGCCGCCCTGTTTGTTACCAAACAGGCGGTGGTCTCTTACACCACCATTCCACCCTTACC
>JAEZGY010000084.1 GCA_023416695.1 Bacillota bacterium
TTAATATACCAAATAATGGATGTCTTTTTTAGTTAAGTTTTATTATATGGTTTTATTGTACAATAAAACTCAAATACTTGTATTATAAGGCTTGTAATGCATTTATTATACTTTTTACCCTTAATACAATCAACTGTAGGTTATTCTTTTGCACTGTAACAGAGCTTCCAAATATAATACCACGCTTTTGCAATTCATTCATACTAGCTAGTACCTTTTCATAGACACCGATTCCTCTTCTATCATCGGTTGTTTTTGATTCTCCCTCTATGCTTATCACAGGCATCAGATTAGGATATGCGGTAAGTAAATTTATATTTGCCTCATCAAACATTGTTCCATTTGTGAATATAGGGAATAATACTTTTTTATGTACTCCTGCTTTTGCTAATACATCATTTCGTAGCATTGGTTCCCCACCTGCTAGAAGGATAAATGATATACCTAGCTCCTGCGCCTCATCAAAGATACGACTCCACTCCTTAGCGCTCATCATCTGATTATTTGCATCCGTATGATCAAAACATTGATGATTCGCTCTGGAATAACATCCTTTACAGTACAGATTACAGCTTGTCGTAATACTTGCAATCAAAAATGGAGGAATATGTCTTCCTTGTAGCTCTAATTCTTTCCTTCGTCTGCTAGCTTCTTTATTACTATTCATGTATTGCAACATAAAAATGCTTGCAGATGGATGCTTCAGTGATGCTTTTAAGATTCCTTTGACGATTTTCTCAACGCCATTGGTCAAATATGATTCCAAATTAAAGTTTTCCATCCAATATAATTCCCTTCCATGATTATAAGAGCAGCTAGTGTATACTAGCTGATTTAGTATATACATATAGTATATGAATATTTCCCAAAATAAAAGCCTCATCAGACAGTTTTACTCTATCTAATGAGGTATGACTCTATCTACACTTCTGTCTCCCATGCTAACTCTAAAATACATGATGATGCTAATTTTTCAACTATCAATTTTTATACAAGAAAACCACTCTATTCAATGAGTGGTCTGCTTGCAATAATGAATGTATTTTATTTTTTTAATCGTAAATCGGTGGTAAAATTCTACTTTGCAAACTAGTAACTTTTATAACTACTAGCATTATTTCTCCAAGCTCTTCATTGTTGGGAATAACAGCACGTCTCTAATCGCTGCAGAATCAGTTAAAAGCATAACCAAACGGTCAATACCGATACCAATACCGCCTGTTGGTGGCATACCATATTCTAAGGCACAGATAAAGTCTTCATCACAGTGCTGTGCTTCTTCATCACCCTTATTAAACATCTCTTCCTGAGCCATGAAACGTGATCTCTGGTCGATTGGATCATTTAACTCGGAGAAGGCATTTGCCATCTCTCTCTTTGTTATAAATAGCTCAAATCTCTCAGTATAAGCTGGATTAGAAGGCTTTCTCTTGGCAAGTGGAGAGATTTCCACTGGATGATCCATAATAAAGGTTGGTTGAACTAAGTTCTCTTCACAGAACTCCTCGAAGAATAAGTTTAAGATATCACCTTTTTGGTGTCTTTCTTCAAATTCTACGTGATGTTCTTTTGCAATCTTTCTTGCTTCCTCTGTATCTGCAATCTGATCGAAATCTACGCCTGCGTATTTCTTAACAGCATCTACCATAGTCAAACGCTCAAATGGCTTTCCTAAATCGATTTCTACACCATCGTACATAACCTTAGAGCTTCCACAAACCTTCTCGGCTACTTGCTTAAATAAATCCTCTACTAAGTCCATCATACCGTTGTAATCGGTATATGCCTGATATAATTCCATTAAAGTAAACTCAGGATTGTGACGAACGGATAACCCTTCGTTACGGAATACTCGTCCAATTTCATATACTCGTTCTAAACCACCAACGATTAATCTCTTAAGATATAGTTCAAGAGAGATACGAAGATTTAAGTCTTCATCTAAGGAGTTATGATGAGTGGTAAATGGTCTTGCGGATGCTCCACCTGCCATTGGTACAAGAGTAGGAGTCTCCACTTCCATAAAGTCCTTGCCATCTAAATAGTTACGAATCTCACGAATAATTGCGGAGCGTTTCTTGAAGGTGTCTCTTACTTCTGGATTTACAATCAAATCAATGTAACGTTGTCTATAACGTACATCCGTATCCTTCAGACCATGATATTTTTCTGGAAGAACTTGAAGGCTCTTAGATAATAAAGTAACCTCTTTGGCATGAATGGAAATCTCACCAGTCTTTGTAGTAAAGACAGTACCCTTGATACCAACGATATCACCGATATCCATTTTCTTGAAATCCTTATAGAATTCTTCTCCAATATCATCACGAGCTACATAACTCTGCATGTTGCCATCTCTATCTGCCACGTTACAAAAGCTTGCTTTACCCATAACACGTTTGGACATCATACGTCCTGCGATAGATACTTCCTTGCCTTCGTACATTTCGTAGTTATTTTTGATATCTGTAGTATGACAGGATACATCATATTTCATTATCTGAAATGGATCCTTATTATTAGCCTGAAGCTCTGCGAGTTTCTCTCTTCTGACCTTTAATAGTTGATTTAAATCTTGTTCTTGTACTTGGTTGTTTCCTTCAGCCACTCAAATCTCTCCTTCGTTTATGTAACCAGGAATCCCTGGCTGACATAGTATTATTCGTTAAATATAGCTGATTCTGCCAAGGCAAAATCAGCTAAGTATGCTCACTAATTAGAACGTTGAATCTCTAAAACTTTATACTCAATAGTTCCTGCCTGAGTATCAACACTTACTGTCTGGCCAACTTTAGCTCCCATAAGAGCTTGCCCAACTGGTGATTCATTGGAAATCTTACCTTGAAGGCTGTTTGCTTCTGTAGAGCCAACAATCTTGTATTCCAATTCCTCATCAAACTCAGTATCAAATATCTTTACCTTACATCCAATGCTGATTACCTCTAAATCTATCTCATCTTCATCAACAACTTCTGCATTCTTTAAAATCTTCTCTAATTCTTCAATTCGAGCCTCGATATCCCTCTGTTCGTCTTTCGCTGCATCGTACTCTGCATTTTCGGATAAATCCCCTTGTTCTCTGGCTTCCTTGATTTTCTGAGCTACTTCTTTTCTGCGATTTACTTTTAAATCATGTAACTCATTTTCTAACTTAACTAACCCTTCATATGTTAGTATGTTCTTTTTATCTGCCATCTAAACCCTACCTCCAACTTATATCGTATATTTTTGAACAATAAATTCAATCTCTATCCTTTATCGTCACAGAAGAATACGGTAACACTAGTGCATTATATGACTTTTCGTACCTACATATACATTCTTTGTATTATAACGTAAGCTGCTACCATTGTCAATAATACTTCATGATGTCTTATATATAATATCATTTTTTATTTTAAAATATTCTACTTTATCATAGTATAAAAATTCCACGTTTGTAAGAAATAAACGCTGCCAATGTACATCATTACTGTGAGCACGATTACAAGGTTTTTCACCAATCTCTGTCGTTCATTTCGCATGCGATACACTAAATATCCCAAGGAAATAAATTCAACAATTGACAAAATAATATTTAAAACAATGTGCACATTGATTGATGAGGCCATGATTCCCTGGGCACTACTAATATCAGAAAAGGCTCCCCAGTTATTTAGTATGCTAAGGAATAGTAATACGGTAAAGACACTATATGCAAAGCGTACATTCTTAACAGTAAAGCGACGCTTAATCGCATCTTTAATCAAACCAAGAACAGAAACAATGGCCGCTAAGACTACAAACATAATAGATACTACCAATAAGAAAATTGTCATGGAAAGATAATTCTGACTTTTGTTTTGGCTATCATAGACATACTCTGCTGTTCCAGATGCAGAATAGGACCATTTATAAGCCATTGAAGTCCCATCTGTCTTGAAGTATAAGGTAGAAGCAATTGTTTTATATAATGGGCTCTTATTATCCCCTGCATATTTATAGATATAAGGAGATACTTGTTTGTACTGATCAGAGCCTAGAGAAATCGTATCCTGATTTACTCTTGAGAATTTACTGCAGTTTGCAAAGTATCCAAGAAATTCAAGTGCCCCACTATATGGACGTTTTGTACCCACATACTCTCTGTCTGTTACAGTAGCTACGGAAGGAAGATCATCTCCAGTAGACACCTTAGCTTTTTCTTCTCCCAAAAGAAGCTCGTAGCTTAATCCATATAGCATTTCAATTGCGGCACTAGTATTAGTTGTAATTACTAAGCCAAATCCTGTCTCTGGCATCATTACCATCATCGAAGTGGAGGTGGTTCCTCCATCACAGTAGTATGCCTTTACATCAGCTGGATATTCATATAATCCATGTAGACTTGCATTTGCACCCTCAGTGATTGCATAGCTCTCTGTATACATGGTATTAAGAGATTCTTTCGATAGTAGGATACTATCCTCTTTCCCCCACATCAGCTGAATCATGAGCTTCGCTAGATCAGAAGCTGTACCATAAATAGAATTGCTAGGATAGAGATTAGAATAACTCTCCTCTTCGCTAACAAAATTTCCACTTCCCTGGTTAAGATACTGTATTGCCCTAGCATCGCCTAGTTGACTTAAATCTGCCTCATTTTGAATAAGTACTGTATTCTTGGCACCTAGTTTGTCAAAAATATTGTTTTGTAAATATTCCTTGTATGACATTCCAGATACCTGCTCTATGATATAAGCAGCCAAAGACACACTATAACTATCCCCGGTCATTACCTCCCCTGGCACATAAATCTGGTTCGGCATAGTAATAAGAAGACCTTGTTCTAAACTCTCTTTTAAGTTAGCGGAATCCGTAAAGTTTGTATCATGTCCTGTTTCTTCAAACCCGGCTGTATGATTCATTAAATTGGTTAATGTAATAGGTTTTACACTAATCAACTTTTCAGTGAGCTTCGTTGCAAACTCCTCTGGTAGATACGTCAGAATATCCGCATTTAAGTCTAATTTGCCTTGTTCCACGAGCTGCATAACAGCTGTCCAAGTATATATTTGTGATAGATTCCCGTAATAAAACATGGTACCCTCGGAATCTACCTCTTTTTTAGCATCAACATCACTATAGCCATATTCCTTTTGCAATACTACTTGGCCGTCCTTTACAACCGTAACGGCTGCCCCTGGGACTATTTTCCCTATGTACTCTTTTACATATGTATCTACCTTAGCTTCTGTCTCACTTAAGGAAAGGCCTGTTGGAGTGATAGCATCTATAGATTTAGTTGTCTCTTTCGTATCTGTTGCCCCTTGTGTCAATGTTCCAGGCATAAGTCCTAACAGTAAAGTAAAAGCTAGGAATCCTGTAACTATTTTTTTTACATTTATGTTCATTACTATCTCCTTATTGTATGAAATATTTGCACCATGTTCCTATTTTATCAAGTTTAAACATTTCTGACAAGCAAATCAACTAAAAGGACTACTGTATATTTTTACAGTAGTCCTTGCTTTTATAAGCGATTGTTCTTTGCAGCTGTTTTCTGGTCCTGTGCGACTCCTTCAGCACTTTCCTTTTGAAAAACAATCTTAAATGTCATAACAATCAATTTAATGTCTAGCCAAAAAGAATAATTTATAATATAGGTCATGTCTAATTTTAATTTATCATAAGGTGTGGTATTGTATTTACCATAAACCTGAGCATATCCTGTAAGCCCTGCCTTAACCTTTAAACGGTAACCAAACTCTGGAATGGACTCTTCATACTCTGTAGCAATCTCTGGACGTTCTGGTCTAGGCCCTACAAAAGACATGTCCCCTTTTAATATATTAATAATCTGTGGTATCTCATCAAAATGGGTAGCTCTAAGTAGTTTACCAATTGGGGTGATTCGATCGTCATCCTTCTTGGCTAGCTGTGCTCCATGTACTTCTGACTCTACACACATACTTCTAAACTTTAGAATGCGAAATACCTTACCATTAATAGTCAATCTATCCTGGCAGTAGAATATAGGTCCTCGATCATAAAGCTTGATTGCAAGAGCACTTAAAAGCATAAATGGAGAGAGAATCACTAAAGCTAAAATAGAAAGTACAATATCCATAAGTCGTTTCAAGATCATCTGATCAATATTTAACCCATGATTTCTTGATAGAAGTAATGGTGTATCAAATAAGTGAATGGAATCCCCACCACGAATCATGATGTCTGATATCTTTGGTGTTACATAAGTACGAATGGAATGCTTAAAGCAATGCTTCAATAAGATATTACGAATCTGAGATGGTACATCACAGATCACTACTGCTTCATAGTGCAAGATCTCTGATTTGATTCTCTCAATACCAGCGCTTATACTAATAGAAGCACAAATGTTATATTTGTCCTCTCGGTTGTTAATCTTGGAAATTAAATCCTTTGGAGAGTACTCACCATAAACAACTATCATTTGCCTTGGTGGATATAACTTTGTTAATATCATACGAACAAAGATTGTCCATGGAATCATAATAGCTAAGTCTAAAAGTGTCATCTTCACTATGGTAAGAATGTCCGTATAGACACGTACTACTAAGGTTACCTGTAAATACGCCACTATATTACTAAGTATAATTGCTAATACCTGTGATAGAACCACATCAGTCGTCTTTAAATATCCTATCTTAAAGCCACCAAATATCTTAGTCAATAAGATGAGGATTAAGGCGTAGATACCTATAATAGCATAGTCTCCCCAGAACCAATACTGCTGGTCCATCTTTAACGTATATCGTGTAAACCAAACATAGGAGAAAATAGCAACTGCTGATGCAATTACTAATCCATTGGCAAAGAGAAGTATTAATTTTTTAAATTTTTCTCGTTCGTTCATTATTAATCCCTACTTTACATTTCTTAAATACAAATCCTAAAACAGCATTTATAATACCAAAAATTACATATACATGCAAGTAAATGCAATAAAAAACATCTCTCTCATATTATATACCATATTTTTTTGTTCAATGTGTGTATTTTTTTCATATTTATGAATTCTTAAGATTTTAAGTAGGCCTAATATAATATTATTTCCATTTACATAAGAATTTATTTATGATATGATTCAAATACAATATCGCTATTTTATACATGAATTATTAACAAAAAATAGTTTTTCATAAATAAATTTTTGTAACATATAAATTTTCTTATGTAGTACATGAATGAAATAGGAGGTAGCATATGAATACACCACTTGTTTCTGTTGTTATGCCAGCTTATAATGCAGCCAAATATCTTGATCGAGCCATAGATTCCGTATTAAGCCAAGACGACATCGATCTTGAGTTAATTATTATCAATGATGGTTCTACTGACAATACATTAGAACTTTTGGAACAATATAAACAATATGACAATATAACAGTTATGAATAACGAGCAGAACTTAGGTGTAAGTGCTACTCGTAACAAAGGAATTGCAATTGCTAAGGGTAAATACATTGCCTTTTTAGATACCGATGATTGGTGGACTGCTGACAAGCTTAAACGTCAAGTAGAGCTTATTGAAGAAAAGCAGTGTGTATTAACCTATACTGCTAGAGAGCTCTTTGATGATGCTGGTGTACCAACAGGAAGTGTAATTCCAGTACATGAAGAAATCAGCTATGAAGAACTGGTAAAGCACAATATCATTAACTGTAGCTCCGTTCTTATGGATACCAATGTAGCAAGAGAATTCTACATGGAGCATGATGACAGTCACGAGGACTACCTCTTATGGTTAAAGGTCCTTCGTAAATATAAGATTGCCTACGGTATCAATGAACCACTGTTAAAGTATCGTCTTAGTTTAAATGGTAAATGCCGTAACAAGCTTAAATCTGCTCGTATGACCTATCGAGTACACCGTTACCTAGGTACCAATCCAGTGAAATCCTTCTACTACATGGCTTCTCAGCTGGTAAGCGCAGGATTAAAGTATTTGAAGGCGTAGTAGTAAAAGCTATGTAAAAAGATAATATTTAACAACAAAAAGCTCTGGCAAGAAAGATGTTATATTATATCCCATCTTTCCTGTCAGAGCTTTATAACTTGTCCAAAATCTAAATTAATACTCAGATTGCTCTCCCCATATGATCTTCCAACCACGCATATGAAGATAATAGTTATATAATCTCAACACACCATCTCCTCAAAATTAATCTTTCGCTATATATTCTATGATTAATATGAAAAGATTATGTCATCGATTATTGTATATCTTTAGGCTTTTTCAATAATTCTCCTCTTATTAAGTTTCATGACTACACTTTTAACAACGTAAAGTATCAGTAAAATACTAATTACAAAAAAGCAAATTTCTGATATTTTCCCATATGTGGAGTATGCTTGTGTTCTAAAATATTTTCTTCCATGATCACCTATATTATTTATAAATGGTATTGGATACATTACAAAAATTAACAATAAGCATGTAATTATATCCACATATCCTAAAACTTTTTTATTTAAAATCATGATAAATGGAATAAGTAAAAAGATAAGCATATACGTAAAACTCATTCCAGGTAAGCCTATCATTAATACTGTTAAAAGCAATACTTTTTTGCTGTTATCTTCTAATATAAGCAATCCAAATATAGAAGTTACTATAAATATGACTTTGTATAACAATGCTATCATTGTAGCTGTATCAGCTGATAATCCAACCTTATTCCCCATAATTGATATTAAAAAACCAAAATCATAGCTTAAGATTTTAGCTGTACTTGCCCCCACTTCTCCAGAATAACTAAAAATATTTTGTACTAGTGTAATCACCTGATTTAACCCACCAAATAACATAAATGGAGTCAAAAACAAGATAATACCATATATTACAGTTCGTATTGCTTCTTTATATCTTTTTTCAGCAATTAACATAATACCGAATATAGCTGGATATATCTTTATTCCTGCAGAAACAGCCAGACTAATAAAGGCTAGTTCTCGTAATATCCTATTATCTGAATCCTTCCAAATAAAAAAGATAAAAGCAAAGATAAATGCTAAAATTACCATATTCCCTCGCTCTAAGGCGTATAAGATTGGTATAGAAAACATTGAAAGAATAACATATGAATATTTTTCTCTATTAGACCCTTTTTTGTAAACAAATATACAAAATGCTACCATTAAAACACAAATGATTATAAAAATCATAGTTGCAAGCATAGGGCCCTGATAAGCACGAGCATCTAAAACTCTTGTTGCATGAAAATATTTGTCTAAATCTGATTGTGGAATAATCATTGAAAAGAGTAATAAAATAACATATGTTAAAGGTGGATATAGTGCTTTATTTTCATACAGATTGCCCTGAACAACATGTCCAATTGAATTAAGAAAATCCATAAAAGTATCTGTTTCATCATAAAAGAATAATGAAAATAAGCTCTTACCATGGGTATAAAACACTTCAAAAACATTAAGTAAAATTATTACGCCTATGAGTATTACTATTCTTTTTCTTGTATCATTTATCATTTGCTATTTCCTTTCAAAATATCTTTCTATTTATTAACTCACTAAAAAGTATATGTTATAAGGATTTTATTCTATTTTTTAATAGTAATTTTCTCAGCTTTAAAAAGTAAGGAGTCACTATATCTACACTTAATACTATAAACAGTGTCATACTCATCGATATAACAAGATTTTTAATACCTAACCATTCGGTTGTATACCCCCAAACACAAGCAATACTTAATGCTATACACCAAATGAAATACATCATTGTACTCTTATTAAGTTTTTTCGTATACAGAAGCAAAATAACCACTAAACTATATGATAAATAATACACTGGATGAATATTCAGTAAAAGGTTCCCACCTAATAATAAGAGTAACACTTTTTTCCATAAATCATCTCTTTGAATAAATGAAGTAACTATTAAGCAGATAATTATCAGTACAATGATAAATAGTTGCCAAGATGATAAGTCAAAAACGTTCTTAAATGATGTTGTCATCTTTCCGTATTGTATCTGGTAATCCCTTACTTGTTGCTCATGTTCATTTTCAAAGTACGTATATGAAACATGTGAGCCATCCTTTAACTTATAAACTGATAAGTTATAAACCTGACCTACTTGAGTATAGGCGCCACTACTAATTTGCTCATTGTACCAGTTTTGGATTTTTCTCTGACTAGATAAATTTCCACCACGGAATAGTCTTTCGTGAATGGACCATGCCGATTCTCCAACATCACACCATACAATCATCTCTGGCTTAATGTTCTGTAACATATCTGCATCTATGTCTACATAGGTATCTGGACACACATCAAACCAATAACACGATACAAATGTCGGCATTTCCATTCTGTCTGCCAGTATATTGTATAGTTTTATATGAGGAAAGGAAAAAACAAAATCATCTTCAGAAGAATTTTCCCTAATAAGTTTTGTCACCTGTTCTATGACATTCTTTGTATGTTTATTAACTCTTAATCCTTGCATACCTGATATATTTATCGTATAGTAGTCATCTTCAGTAATAGGGCTATCCCTCCAACCATACCAATTATATGGGGTACTAATCCTTTGAGCTATAGACAAACTACATATCATAACTAGCAATCCTATAAATATAACTTGAATTTTTTTTCTACCAAAAAAACAAATTCTTTCAAAAATACATATCAAAAATGGATACCATAATGTTCCAGCGGTAAATGAAAATCGTTTTGTTCCAGATCCTAAGAAAACTATAAATTGTAGTGCAGCTGATGCAGTTACAAACACTAGAATTCCCATATCCATCTTTGTCTTATGTTTCATTAACAAATGTATAAACTCATATACAATATATATTATTGAAAGATAAAAAACTACATAATTAAATACATTTTTTGCATTATAAAAATCTGTAGTTTCATAAAAACCAACAATTACTTCTTTTGAAAAAATTGTTCCAAGATATAATGATAGCATAATAATACAGGTTATTATAACTGTTTGACCTATATTTAAAACATCAGATACACAAACTTGGGATTTACTATCCAGTTTTCTATTCTCTTTTAATATTAATGTTATAAAATAGATAAAAATCATACCCTCAACAACAATCTGAAATACCACTGAGGAGGTACTTAAGGATTTCACTACATTCGATAAATAGGAGCCAAGCAAAGAAAACAAGCTATGAAATAATAGCATAAACACCAATAACTCACACCATTTATACCACATTTTACATCTCAGTCGCTCTTTATTATACCTAAGTACAAGTAAAGCAATTATGGAAACAGTGCAAATCAGAGATTCCATGTCCATTATACTAGTGATAAAATTAGTTACAAGAGAATCCACACTTCCTTTTGAATTCCCATTTACAAATAACTGTTGATAGAAATCCTTTAGTGCTCCATTCATCAATAGAATGATTGCAGCTATACCTATTGGTAACAATGTACCAAAACAGAATTCTCCAATATATGATAAGCTTTTTTTATTACGGGTACCTATACAATACCATACTAATACAATAAAAAATGTTGCAACAATTGCTAGACCTGTTTGAACGCATAAAACTCCAAGTCCAAGACTAATACCAGTTAATATCATCCAATGCCATGTTGTTGTTTTCTTCTTAATAGCTTCATAAAATTTTATGGCAAAAAAAATGTTAAACACCAAAAATAGCCTTCTTGTTTCATTATAATCCCCATATCCATCGAAAACAGATAAGGTAGTTATAATTTCTCCTAGAAAACAAGCAATCCAAACATATTTCTTATTAAAGTAGCGTTTTAGTATGTGAAAAAGAACTACTTGGATTAAAATACGTTCTATGATACCATAGACCCTATATAATAAGAAACTACCACCTGTCACCTTTATTATAGTCCGAGCAAGTGTTACATAAATGGGTGGAAGGTAATAAAAATAATCTCTGTATGGGACTTTACCTTCATCAATTAACCTGGCAGAAAACTGATTCCATCCAACTATATGGTTCATAGTTCTATTTACAAAAAGCAAATTGTAGAATAATGAAGTTAAAATAAGTAAAAACAAATAGAAATACTCGTCATTAAATCTATTCACTAAGCTATTATTTTTTTTACATTTAACATATACAAATATGAAAAGTGCAATAAGAACAATAGATAGAAGATACCATTTTGCCGAATATAATACGGCACAAAGTGTATCCCATATCCCGATATGACTATTAGAAAATTCTATATCGTTATCGACATCAACTAACTTTACTAGGGACAAATTCTCTAAATCTCTTTGCCCGCTAACTTCCGCTAGCCTTCTATTAAACTCACTTGCTTTAAATTCATAATCACATTGCTTACTATTTTTCCATGAAAATCCTGTAAATTTATTATTTGCAACTTCTAATTCACTATAGCAATGCTCTACACTTCCGTCACCAGCATATACGATTCCAGCTCGCTCTTTACCTATAATATCCCCAGTACTCCAACAGCATATGATGCGACCTTCGTTGTACAAACATATACCGCTAGCTTGTTTTCCAACAATCTTTGCTTTATTATAACAATTTATAATTATTCCGTTTTCTGGCAAATAATAAGCAAACGCTGCAACTTGTTCACCAGAAAATTGGCTATTATCTATCCCTAAGTTCATTATTATACCATTGACTACACCAAACAGTGCTGCCTTATCTTGCTCATTGCATGTTAAACCAGTTATAGAATAACCATTGCCATCATATATACCATTAAAGAAACAGTAATTATCTTCTTCCCCTATTGGCGTCCAATTTTTGACAGCAGACATGTCTATGGTATTAATTTGTGTAAAATAACATCCTGATGTATCCCATCCTAGGTTAACAAGTTCTGATAACTCTAGTAAATCATCCACATCTTCTATTATATAAGGATCCTTTTTACTTCCATTCCCCTTTAAAGTAATGCTATCAAAATTGGATATATTTGTATGTGTAATATTTTTAGAAGCATCTAGAGCATATCCAACCAAACTCTGATACCTACTATTAATAAACTTTTCTGCTTTAAAAAGTCCCCTATTTAACATTGAGAGAGGCTCTTCTTCTGACTCTATTTCGCCAAGTATTACTCCATCATAATTACTACTAACTGTATCTGTTAAAGCATAGGAATATCCTATTTTCTCTGCAGTGTAAGAACATATTCCTCCTGTAACTGGAGATACTAACTCTCCACTATTCCAACACGAATAAATTATGCCTCCATTAAAATTATCTGCTATGCCCCCAGCACGTCCTGAACCAATTATTTTAGCACGGTTATAACAGCTAATAATAGTAGGATTCGTACCACTGACAGAATGGCTAGCAATACTTCCGACACAAGCTCCCTGGATAGTGCCACTATTAATTCCGAGGTTCATTACAGTTCCAGCTAAAGCTCCAAAGAGTGCCGCATTATCATCCCCGTAAATATGAAGATTGCTTATTGTATGGCCAGCTCCATCAAAAACACCATAAAAATAATTATTCTTCCCATACTCTCCAATAGGTATCCAATTATCGATAGACTCCAAATCCAAGTCCACGGTAAGTCGTATGTATTGTTCAGAGTACTTCTCCCCCTCATTCACACTATCTCTAAAATAACAAAATTCTTCTAAAGAGGTAATTAAATATGGATCATTTATCGTACCTGCTCCCTGTAAAGTAATATTTTGTCCATCTTCAGATCTTATGGCGGTTTCAGCAAAAACTACTGTTCCATGGTTAATTCCAATAAAACAAATGAATACCATTATAATACATCCAATAATTTTACATATATTAATTCTTACATTTTGGATATTCACTTATCTTTCCTCCGCGTTTAATTTATTTTTCATGTCTTGTAATTTTATCATTAAGCTTTCACTGAAACAAATCTTCTGTGATTGTCTAAGAATCAAGCGTGTAACCAGCCTTGGCATATATCTTCTCATTTTATATTTCAACTTGGTTGATAATGTATTAGAATATGGTTCACAATAGTGTTTGACTAAATAATCAAATCCGTATTCAATATATTCGCTATATATGTGAGAACGTACCTCAGGCCTGTGAGATGGTTTCCATAAATTTTTATTACCAAGTAGGCATTCTTCCAATTCTCGATGGGTACTTCTGATACCTTTTAAAGAATCAAAAAAGTTCTTCCCCTTAATTGTATTAATTAATACTTGTGATACTCCACGACTTGCATCATCATTATATTTTTTTCGTATTCCTAATCCAAAAAAATCACCAATAGTAATATCACCCATTCTATATATATCTGCAAACTTACACTTGTAACAGGATTCTCTATAAATCCATTCATTAATAAACATGGTCATAAATGGGTCTTCAGTAAAATCCCTTGTTATTGCTTTATCATTTACTTCTATTCTTGTATTTCTTTCAATAAGTGGTACCCATCTTCTACTTTTATCCGTAAAACATATAGTGTCTATTTTACCATATTCTCTTTCCAACGACATAATATAATCCTGATATAACTTAGTAGATGGTGTCCCATGACAAACAATATCTACACATAACAAATTAGCATACTCAATTTTAAGATATTTTCTTAGTCCTGCAACCTGGCATGGTAAACCGAAAAAAAGTACATTCTGATTATTAATTAACTCTAATTTAATGGTTTTGTATATTTCATCCATATTACTAAAAACGTACTTAGAACCTTGCATAGCTTTTAAATCATCTACACTTTCAGCCCTTTTTATATGCACTGAATAATCTTCTAGCATATATGCTCCATAGACAGAACCATCCCACTGATCAGCAAATGCTCGAAACATTCCTCCTGACGCACTATTCATTAATATTTCCTTGTCTTCAATAATCGAAGCATAAGATACTGGATAAATTCGTTCACTTACAGAAGGTCTTTCAAGCACGGGACAAGCATTACTGCATTGATTACAATCTATACATTTTTCCGCATCAATACTAGGATAAATAAAGCCTTCTTCACTAGTAATCATTGTTATACACGAATGACCACAAGCATTAACACAAGCACTACAGCCTGTACACTCAAGTTTTTCACAAAGTTTTTCTTTCATTAGCCTAATCCTCTATCTCTTTTAATGCATTTTTTAAATAGTTTAAACTATCTTTTCGCATATCATTTAAAATATTATTTACGGCATCATAATCAATATCTTTATTTTCTATAGCACCTGATTTATACAATCTATTTTCCAATTTTAGAGACTTTAATAACTCATATACCTTATCTCCTCGATGTTTTGTAAAGAATGCCATAAAATTCTTCTGGTTTAATATACTAAATATCGTACCATGAAAGGTAGATGTCATACACCAAGTTGCCCCTGCAAATAAATCTTGCAGTTCTTCAGCTGACTTCGCATTCACAAATTCACACCAATCATGTTTCCAAGATACGCTAATGATTCTACATTTTACTAAAGCTGCAAAATCTTTAATAGCCTTAACACTTTCTTCTGAGAACGTTTCTCCATATACTAATATATATTTTTCTTCTTTATTTATGGTTTTCTTCTCTACAAAAAATGGATTAAGTAACGTAGGATCTATTACCATATTACATGCCTTATTAGTAAGTTTACTTACCCATTCCTTTGTATACTCATCTCGGACACCTATAGACGAAAAAGTATTTAAATCTTTTCTTATATTATTCATAATTTTCTTATTAGGGGTTCCTATAGATATTCCAGATGTAGCATAGGAAATATGAGGGCTAGTTATATGATATCCATAATATGTTCTAATATATTTAACATAGGGATTCGTTGCAGACCATAATTCGTCAGCTCCTAACACTACACAATCATATTTTTTTGACGCTCTTTTCATAGAAAAATAATTCTTAGAAATCCTATATTTTTTTAAATCTCTACGAAGCATAAGAAATGTATTATAAGGTGCTATCTTATTAGCAATACGTCTTGCTATATACGGAAAAAACCGAGCAACAGCAGAACCAAAAAAATTAAATGCTACTCTTCTTTCTCTATTCAATATATTAATTATCTCACATTCATGTCCCATCTTCTCAAGCTGATTGTACAAACATACAGCTTGATAGTAACTACCATAATCCGCATTATATAAAGTTAAAATACCTAGTTTCATATGCTCTTTCCCCCCTATTTATTTCTATTTGTTTCTTTTTATATCAGCATTTTATAAAGTAAGGTGACAGATATTATCTCCTAAACAAGTAACTTATTCATTATTTCATTAAAAATTGTAGTTTGCTATCATGATACCTTTTCCTTAACCTCCAAAAGCAATAAAATGTGTTAGGATTCTACATTTCAATGTTTAAGTATATCTATCCGCTACTAAAAATTAATTCTTTCCTCTTCTATTACTAAAGGTCGTTTCATTACTCTAGTATTGATACTCATAACATACTCTCCTAATAGTCCTATAAAGAATAACTGTATGGAAGAAAAGAATAGCATTCCTATAATAATAGGAGCAACTCCTGCTGCAAACCTATTCCAATAAATTAGTTTTAGTATAAAGAAGATGATAGCACCCATAAAACTCAACATACCACAAAAAAGCCCACCAATAGTTGCTATTCTCAATCCTACTTTTGTATAGGATGTAAAACTTAGCATGGCTGCATCATATAATGATAGAAAATTATTGTGTGTCTTGCCAGCTCGTCTCTTTGCTTGCTCATACTCAATTTCCTTACGTTTAAAACCTAATTCAGCTACTATTCCTCTTAAAAATGGAGTAGGATCATCTAATTTTCTTAACACTTCTATAAAGGATTTATCATACAAACCACTTCCAGTAAAGTGTTCTATCTGTTCTACAGTTGACATCTTTTTAATTAATTTATAATAACAGGAACGAAAAAATCTCATAATCGGATTTTCTTTGCTTGCACTCTTTATTGCACTTACTATCTTATATCCTTTTTCCCATTCACGAACCAACCTAGGTATTAATTCTACAGGATCTTGAAAATCACAGCAGATACCAATGGTACAATCTCCAGTTGTCTGGCACATACCGTAAAAGGGAGAATTAAACTGTCCAAAATTCTTAGCATTCAAAATAGCTTTAATGTTTGGATTTTTACTACAAATAATACGAAGTAAATCTCGTGTCTTATCTGTAGAACAATTATCTATAAACAATAGTTCATATTCATATTGAGGTAGTTCTTTTTCCATTATTTCAGTAACAGCTTCACTCATAGGAACTACATTCTCTTCTTCATTATAGCAAGGTATCATAATGCTTATTTTCTTCATATTCATTAACTCCCTTTACCCACTTGATTGTTTCGCTTACACCTGTTTCAAAGGAATATTTTGGTGAAAATCCTGTATCCTTTTCCAAGTCACTAATATCTGCACATAAATGCATAACCTGCTTTTCGGAATATGGAATATCTCCAAATCCAATCATCATATTGCTATCAATAGCATCCCGAATAGTAGTAATATAGTTTGAAAGTTTCTTTCCTTTTCCACTACCAAGGCAGTACGTTTTTCCCGAAACCCCTCTTTCACCCAATAGATAGAAGGCCTGTGCAGCATCCTTAGAATATAAATAATCCCAAATCTGCTCACCTTTTGTACAACTAGGTTTCTGGCCAAGAAGTAACTGATTGATTACTGACATTATCATTGTCTTTTCACCATCATATGGACCATATATACTAAGAATTCTTGTCCATATATGTTCTATTCCTAACTGTGCACATCTAATACGACTCATTTGACCTGCACACAATTTTGCTATGCCATAGCCATTTTCAGGATATGTTGGAGTAGTAGAGTTTAGTACCCCCTCAAACCTTCCATACTCCGCCTGAGAACCTGCTCCAATAAACTTATTACATCCCAACTTCTTAGCTACTTCAACTGCTTCTAATGTATATTGAATATTCTTCATTTGAGCATCTATATTATTCCTAGAATCGCCAAATGTACAAGCCCATGCAAAATGATAAAAAACATCACACTTTCCTGACACAAGGTCTGGTAACGACTTAATATTCTCTAGATCACATTCTACTATGGATACTCTATCTGACTTAGGAATTCTATTAATTCTCTTTGAGTTACAATGACACACTGCAACAACAGATATATCCCTTTTTATTAAATTCTCTATTAATGCTATTCCAATAGCACCCGTAGGGCCTGTAATCACCACTCTATACATAATATCACCTTAAAATTTCTAATAATTCCCTTGTAGTATCCACAATTTTTTCATGTGGCTCTCCTAGTAATTCTTCAACTGTTCCAAACCCATAGGATACTCCTATTGCAGAAATACCACACTGAGAAGCCCCTATTAAATCGTGAGATTTATCCCCCACCATAACTACTTGTGATTTATCTTCAATTCTATACTTTTCCAATATATAATTTATAATTTCTGACTTTTTACTTCTAGAATTATCCATGTTGCTTCCAACAATATCATCAAAAAATTGACTAATCTGCAGTCGGTCCAATATGTCCTGGGAAAATACAGTTGGTTTCGATGTAGCAACAATTAATGTTTTCCCAGATTTTTTTAGTGTACTAAGCATAGTTACAATGTCATCATACAGATGACATTGTAACTTCCCTTTTTCACTATAATACATTCTAAACACATTACATGCATGAGTTGCCTGCTCTTCACTCATACCATATACTGCAATAAACGTTTCTTTCAATGGCGGGCCAATAAAAACCTTCAAACGTTCTATATTGTCTTCTTTAACACCACATTGATTAAGTGCATATTGTGCAGAGTTTAAAATACCCTCACTGGAATCCACTAATGTTCCGTCTAGGTCAAATAAAACATAGTTGTACATATATTTTTTGTATGATGTATTCTGAAAGTAATACATCTACTAACCCTTTCTTTTAATTGTTGTTACTTTAAAACTATATGTTTTTACTGCTCCTCAAACATTGGTATTATCATATTTTCTTTCATCTCTTCCTCACTTAATGGAGGATTCATAAATTCCAATGGCTTTGATTCCATTTGGCCATCTTTACGTTTGTAGGAAACTTGTTTTGGGGTAGCAGTTAACTCTATTGGTGTTATAACTTCACATACAACAGGACCATCATATTCCAATATCATCTTAATTTTCTCTTCTAATTCAGAATTATTATAAATAGTAAATGTCTTTAAGCCGTAGGCATCTGCCACTTTAGATATACTTGGCATAGATAAGTTAGAGTCTTCTGTACATGCAACCAAATGGCCTTTAAACAAATTTGTCTGTGTTGCTTTTATGGCTCCATATCCATGATTACATAAAACAAATAATTTGATAGGTAAATTCAAACGTCTTATGGTCTCCAGTTCTTGAATATTCATACAAAAACCGCCATCACCATTAACTCCAACAGTTCTTCTTCCACCACTTGCAAGACATGCACCTATAGTGGAAGGAAGTCCATAGCCCATGGAAGCAAGTCCTTTTGTACAAAATACTCGTTGCCCCTTCTTTACTCTAAACGTTTGCATTGAAATGTCGATACAACTACCAGAACTTCCTGATACATATATATCTTCTGATGACATATACTTTGATATTGTTTCTAATAAACAATATGAGTTTACATAATCTTTCTGATCCCAATACTCTTTCTGTACAATAGGATACTTTAGTTTTAATTTATTACCATAGGCAAACCATTCTGATCGATCTTTTTTCTCAATCAAATGCTTATGTTTTAATAACAATTGTATAAATTCTTTTGCATCTGCACATATAGGCAAATCTGGGCGCACATTGATTTTATGTAGCTCTGCATTATCAATGTCAACCATCACTTTTACTGCCTCTCGAGCAAATCCATCAAAATTGTAGCCTGTCTGTAATAAATTCAATCTTGCACCTATACTTAGATAGAAATCAGAATTTTGTTGCATAAAATTGGCATATCTATGACCAAGACCGCCAGGTCTTCCGTAATATAGCGGATTATCCTCTTCTATTAAATCTATTCCATTCCATGTAGTGAGAACAGGAATACCTAATACTTTAGTTAACTCATCAAATTCCTGTATTCCCCCAGATAATCGTATTCCATTCCCAGCTAGGATTACAGGTCTCTCTGATCTATTAATCAAATCTATTACCTTTAGTACCTGTTTCTCCAGTTGAGAGTTCTTAAATTCTGGTAATGGTGTATAACCTATTAAACTATCTTCATCCACCATAGTAGCTTGCACATCTAGTGGAATATCAAGCCAAACTGGACCCTTTCTTCCATGAGTTGCCTCATATAAGGCACGTTCAACATGATAACGTATCATTTGCGGATCATCTACAAGCACCGCATACTTTGTAATTGGCTCTACAACAGAAACAATATCCAACTCTTGCATTCCCATCTGTCTTAATCCCTGATTATTAATCATATCCATTCTTTTAACCTGACCGGATACAACAAACATCGGTGTTGATTCCAGATAAGCACCTGCCACTCCAGTTAATGCATTCGTTCCACCTGGTCCAGTGGTCACCATAAGCAATCCCATACTATTATTGACTCTAGCATAAGCTTCAGCTGCTATAGAACATGCCTGTTCATGCAAACAGGTTATATACTGAATTTTTTTACTGTTTCCAAGAGAATCATTTAAGTGCATAGCCCCACCACCAGGAAGCATGAACATGTGCTTAGCTCCTGTCTCCTCAAGGCATTTAATTACATAGTCTGATACTTTTATCATACGCCACTCCTACTTAGTCCTCAAATTTACTTTCAGTTACAAATTCAATCTTCATAAAATCAGAAGTTGCATTCTTTAGATCCACAAACATATCACGAATCTCAGCATTTAGCTCATCCCATCTCTTGCCAGGATCGATATGTGGTAAAGAAACATCTGCATAATTATCTGAATACTCATCTCCAAATCCATCAAATCCTGCTAAAGCAACACTTGTAGCATGTACCTTATTCAATAATCTAAGACACATAATACCGGAATTATCAAAGTGCATCCAACCTCTTTTTACGAGTAGATTAAAGTTAACGATTAATTCATTTTCTTCTGCATTTACCTTAACATTAGATGCTACAATCCTTTTATAAGAATTAAATAATGCTGGGTAAATCTCCTTTGCATAATCATATCTTACACTATTGCTAAAAAAGATATAGTCATAATGATACTGATCAAATATTGCATTAATACCAATCACTATTGGATTATGTTCTTTTATATAGGAATCAATAGTTTCCTTATTTTCTAATATAGACTTTCCTGGAAACACCAAAAGCACGTCTCTGTCTTTAAACTCCTCTTTTAATTTAGCAAGAGTCTCCTCATCATCCACAATTTTGTTTTGATAATCTAGGTATTTGTTCTCTAGTAAATCATAATCATACTGCTTTCTATCCTCTTCTGATAATGATTCAATTACATTTTTCATATCCTTTGCATTTGTCCTGTGATGTTGTAATAAATAGGCAATGTTATTAACATGAGCACAATACATACCAGAAATAAAATATGGTGTAGAATAGCCCCAATTAAAGTTTTCTATGAAATGCCCCATATACATATCTATTGCATCCATTATGACATTCATATCATAATTTCCTTGATATTTTCGATTTAAGAAATTTGCAACTAATTCAGTAGTAGCATTTCCTGCTCCACGTCCCATACCATACAGACTTGAGTCTACAACAATTCCTCTTTCCGTATTACTTAACATTTCAACAAACTGCATAGTAAGTGCAAAAGACAGCTGTTGATTATTATGTGAATGAAATCCAAGTTTAATATCTTTATTTAAATTATTATGTAAAATAGATACTATTCTTGTAAGATCATCTCCGAACATAGCTCCAAAAGTATCAACAACTGACAGACTTATAGCATCTGTTTTGTTTACTTCTTCGGCTAACTGTATTAATTCTGAATCACTATATCCCAATGTATTTGCAGCTTGAAAATATACTTTATAACCTTTATCTGAAATTGTTTTACCTAAAGCGACACCTTCTCTGAACTTATTTTGTGGAAACACCACCCTAATTGCATCAATGGATTTCCCATCATACTCAGGTAAATTATTCAAATCATATCTATCCCAGTCTATCATAGCCACATATGTAGAGTGAATACTTTTTCCTGATAAGTATTGTTCTACATCAGAAGGTACATGAAAAAAGGAGGTACCAACTTTATGAGGTGAATCCTTAAGCCAACCACACTCAATAACATCAACATTAGCATCCTGCATTCTTTTAATAATACCCTTTATTGCTGGTGTTCCAAACTTAGCGTCTACAATATAAGCTCCATCTCTTAATGTACAATCCAATAGCTGAATTTTCGCATTCATTACTCTTTCCTCCAAATATGCATTAAAATTTAATTTTTTCTTCTTATGTTAATATTGTCTTCTGCTTACTTAATATAGATGTTCTATATATAAGAAGTATTATATCCCTATGTCTCCTTATCATTTTTTTATGATATAATGCTTCCTTTCTTTCGTAATTCATTTATAAGAATAAAAACAAAAATACCAGATAACAGCATCATTAATCCTAAGTACAAAATTGATGCTCCCATCATTCCTAAACTTCTAACCAGAACTGGTGAAAGCATTAACGCAAATAACGATACAAGTACATATCCTATAATTAGTTTGTTCTGACGACGCATAATAGTAAGTGTCGTTGTTAAAAAGCCGGCTAAAGCAAGAAGGCCTCCACCAAATAATAAAATGATAAATTCTTTCTTATAAGCAGATAAATCTGTTCCATACATAATAGACAAGATAGGAATCCCCATTAAATATCCTATTACAATAACTGCAATTGTAAGACAGGCAATATAAACACATTGCCTGATTATTTCCCGAACAAGTAGTTTTAACTGGCAATTATTCCACTGACTTGCCATTCTCGTTAAAATTGGTTGGTATATAAATTGATTTAATAAGCCAATTACAAAAATCGGCATAGATATAAAGCCATAACAAGCTTGCATTTCACTGTTTAAAATACTATCTATGGCATACTTTGGTGCATTTCCTATATACAGCATCAAAAAACTACTAATAAATAGAGAGAAATTTGTAACCAATAGACTGAATACCTTAGTCCTATCTATTTTACTTTTTGATATTTCAAATTGTTTCTTTGTCTTTTGTATAGATAGAAGAAAGAATAAAAATGATATTAAAGTAGTTATACTAAGTGAGATTAATTGATCATGTGTAATTACCAAAAGAGTGCACAACACTCCAATGGTAATCATCATTCGATATGCCAATAATTTTGCAGCAATATCTAAACGACCCTTTTGCTGATACAGTCCATGATAAATATCTTCAATAGCATCTATACACTTTAATAAGCACATTACTATGACTACAGTAGCCTTCCCTATTGTATATTCCCAAAATACTAATGCATAAACAATATATAAAATCGAGGCAACTATCATTGTTAAAACCGTAATAACTCTAGAGGTCTTGTACTCACCAAAACTATACTGTTCTCTAATATCGGTAACCTGAAAATTTCTCATACCAAACTTTCCGACGGTTAACATTAAAATAGCAGTAGCATAGGCGATGGTAAAGACACCTGCATCATATAGTCCTAAAACTCTAGTCAATACTATTAGAATGATAACCGATTGAAAAGCATTAAGCATACCAGCTACTGTGTTCCATATATAACTATTTTTTTCAATTTTATCCATCTGAATATAAGCTGGTTTCTTTTTCATTTCATTAATCTCCTGATATATCTAGATACAAAACTTAGAATCATACTCTATTTGATGTATATCTTTAACAAACAGCCTCGATAATTACTTTTGCCATATAGTCAATCTTTTCATCTGTCATTTCTGGATATACACCTACCCAGAAAGTATTATTCATAATACGATCTGTATTGGTAAGCTCTCCAACCACTCTATATCCCTTACCTGTAGCTCTCATTTCATCAAAACATGGGTGCTTTGTCAGATTACCTGCAAATAGCATTCTAGTCTGAACACCCTTTTCTTCAACATATTGAACTACCTTGTTTCGGTCAACGCCCTCTTTACAGGTAAGAAGAAAACCGAACCAACTAGGGTCAGAGTTTTCACAAGCAACTGGAAGAACTAACTTATCCTCTACTACCTCTAATGCCTTTCTAAGTCTAGCAAAGTTATATTTTCTCTTTTCTACGAAAGTAGGGAATTTTTCTAATTGAGCACAGCCTACAGCTGCCTGCATATCTGTTGCCTTTAAGTTATATCCAAAGTGTGAGTATACATATTTATGATCATAGCCTAATGGTAACTCTCCATACTGTTTCTCAAAACGATGGTTACAGAAATTATCTTGTCCAGATGGGCACACACAATCTCTACCCCAATCTCTTAAAGAACGAATGATACGATTTAATAGAGGGTTGTCTGTATATACTGCACCGCCTTCACCCATAGTCATATGATGTGGAGGATAGAAACTAGAAGTACCAATATCTCCTATTGTTCCAGTAAATTTCTCCACTCCATCCATTGTATATTTAGAGCCTAGTGCATCGCAGTTATCTTCAATCAACCATAGATTGTGACTGTCACAGAATTCCTTTACTGCTGTTAAATCAAATGGATTCCCTAATGTATGGGCAATCATAACCGCTTTTGTTTTCTCAGAATATGCCTGTTCAAGCATACTCACATCTATATTGTATTGAGGTATTGTCACATCCACAAACACTGGAACAGCTCCATACTGAACCGCTGGAGTAACTGTCGTAGGAAAACCTGCAGCTACTGTAATAATCTCATCCCCAGGTAATACTCTTCTCTCTTTTAAAAGTGGAGAAGTAAGAGCCATAAATGCTAATAAATTGGCTGAGGAACCCGAGTTAACCAAGGAACAAAACCTTATATTTAAGTATTTTGCTAACTGTGCTTCAAACTGATCTGTATATCTGCCTGAAGTAAGCCAAAACTCCAAAGAACTATCTACTAGATTCACCATTTCCTTGCTGTCATAAACTCTGGATGCATAAGGAATACGTTGTCCCTCTTTATATTCACTACTTCTCTTGTGATACTTATTACAATACTCTTCTACCAGACTTAATATGTTCTCCTTCGCCTGCTGTTCAGTCATATTCTCAAACATAATATCCTCCCACAACTACGTTTTATATATTAAAAAATTCATTTATCTGCATATCCATGCATTGTGCAATGTCTTCTTCGTTCATGTAAGCTTTTGCCCACTGAACAGTCTTTTCAATAGCCATCTCTACACTCCAGCGTGGCTTCCATCCAAATACTGATTTTACCTTGGAGCAATCAAGTTTAAGAAATTTAGCTTCATGAGGGCCTCCATCATACTGGTTTACCCAAGTAAGGTTATCCCCCCATTTTTCACAGAAAACATCTACCAGATGACCTGTTGTAATGCAGTCGCTATCGTCTGGTCCAACATTATAATAATCTGCATACTTAACCTCCTCATACTGCTTACTTGCAATCAATAGATACACATAAAGTGGCTCTAAAACATGCTGATAAGGTCTAGTAGAATGAGGATTTCTCACAATAATATTTTGTTTCTCCATAGCTGCTCGAATGCAATCAGGAACAATTCTGTCATTGGCAAAGTCACCTCCACCTATCACATTCCCAGCTCTAGCTGTAGCAATAGCAACCCTATTGTCTGCAAAAAAGGAACATTTATAAGAATGTGTAACTAACTCAGAGCAAGATTTACTATTGGAATAAGGATCAAAACCATCTAAAGGTTCATTTTCACGATAGCCCCATTCCCATTCATTGTTTTTATATACTTTATCTGTTGTTACATTTAAAAATGATTTCACACAGGAATGCTGTCTAATACATTCTAGTATATTTACAGTACCCATAACATTGGTCTCATAAGTATATCTAGGTTCTTTATAGGAGTCTCTTACAATAGGTTGAGCTGCTAAGTGAAAAACAATCTCTGGTTGCTCCTCTATAAATACCTGCTGCAAAGAGTCCATATCTCGAATATCTCCAATTATAGACTTCATATGATTGCTAATCCCACTAATAGAGAATACATTTGGTTCTGTTGGAGGGGTAAGAGAATACCCAATCACTTTTGCCCCTGCATTTATCAAAATTTTACTAAGCCAGGTCCCTTTAAATCCTGTATGACCTGTGATTAATACCTTTTTGCCTTTATAAAAATTCATGTTTAGCATACTACTTCCACACCTTCCAAGGAGCCTGACCTGCCTGCCACATACTTTCTAGCTTCATTTTGTCTCTTTGGGTATCCATGCAATGCCAGAAATCCTTATGTTTATAAGCAACTAATTCACCTTTAGCCGCCAATTTTTCTAATGGTTCTTTCTCTAACACGGTACTATCCCCTTCAATAAGATCTATGATTTCAGGCTCTAATACCATAAAGCCTGCATTAATCATATTTCCATCATTATCTGACTTTTCACGGAAAGCAGTAATACATCCATCTTTTTCTATTTCAAGAACACCAAATCTTTGTCCAACATTAACCGCTGTCATTGTAGCGAGTTTACCATGTTTTTTATGAAACTCAACTAGCTTCTTAATATTGACATTAGATACTCCATCACCATAGGTTAACATAAAGGTTTCATTTCCAATATAATCTTGCACCCTTTTTACTCGTCCACCTGTCATAGTATGAAGTCCTGTATCTACCAAGGTAACCTTCCAAGGTTCTGCATAGTTATTATGTACGATCATCTCATTCTGACCCATATCGAATGTTACATCGCTAGTATGCAGATAGTAATCAGCGAAAAATTCTTTGATTACATACTGTTTATAACCCAAGCAAATAATAAATTCGTTATAACCATATTCTGAGTACTGCTTCATTATGTGCCATAAAATCGGTTTTTCTCCTATTTCAATCATAGGCTTTGGTTTCAAATGACTCTCTTCACTAATACGGGTACCAAACCCACCAGCTAATATTACAACCTTCACAATATTCAACCCTTTCCTCATATGCTTTCTCTATAATAATAAACTATAAATATAAATAAAATGACTTTTGTCTATTTATTTTAACATATTACTACCACATCTCAACTGTTTTGTGTATTTATACTTTCTTACACAATATAATAGTATTATAAGCGCTATGGATACTGCACTTAACAAAAAACCAAACCCCAACCAGGAAGTCTTATACTTTAGGACAATCTCATGCTTTCCTTCACCAACTAGTACTCCCATATACATACCATTTACCAATTGTAATTTTTCTTCCTGGCCATCTATATAAACTCTCCAACCAGAAGAATATGGTATAGAGAAACATAACTGTTTATTAGTAGAAAGATTTACACTTCCTGATATCTGGTTTCTTTCCATACTTACATTAGATAAAGCTTCTTTTTTGAGGCCGTTGATTTGCTCTTCATAGTTCTCCATAGACTGGGACCATGCCTCAATACCTTCATAAGAAAAGATGCCTTTTCTCATAAAACGAATGGTTATCTTAGTTGTACCTTCCATAGAACTACCTATGTTAAATAGCAGATCTTCTCTTCCTGTTTTGTATATGATATTTTCTCCCTGAAGATATGTTTTTTTTGTCATATTTCCATTATTTATGGCTACAAGACCACTATACTCCGGACTCTGGCTAGTCAAACCAACCATTCGAATATAGGTCTCGGCATCAGAATGCGCATCTATCTCAAAACTTATACTTCCCTTATCCTGTATTACCCTAATTTGGTCATCTGTAAGAACAACCTTATCCAGTACCATATTTTTTATTTCCAATTTTTCATTGCTAAGTTGCAAGTCAGAAACCGTATTATTCGTTAATTTTTCTTCCTCATTTTTCAGTACAACACTTTGTAACATCGCTTGCTGTTTTTCAAGATCAGATAACTTTACATACTCATCTTGCAAAATATAACTATCATAAGTATACCCAATTGGCAATGCAAGCTGATTTTCATAAAGTACATAACTGTTATCCTGAGCTATTGGGGAGTACCCATATGGTATACTAGTAGTATCCCCCTTTATAGTTCCATAATATTTCACACTAGCTAACGCATCTAATGCAGTTCTACCATCTAAGTTATAATTAAGTACTATATCCTTAACACCTGAATTATTTAACCTTTCCATGTATTCAAGAAAATCAGATGAATTCACATTGTTAAATTGTGCAACACCATTATAGCGTAATATTAAAGAGGAATTGGCCATAGCTTGATTACCATCTTTTTGTTCCGCTCGGTAGAAACTATCGTCCTCTACCTGGTTTAATAAACGAAGTGGATTATCCTTCATTTGATTAATAGAGGTCCCTGCCTCCACATAAGAATTTGTATATCCCCCTACACTATAAAGATATCTAGCATTTACAATTACTGTAGCGCTTACAATAAGAAACAATACGAATCCAAACTGTACTTTTTTCAACGGATAAAACTTGCAATACCAAAGAAACAACAGCAACGCAAGAAGTAATATTATAGCTGTTAGACTAAATATATCGCGCGTTTCCTCTATTAATATCACTATTAATCCATAAATCAAAACTATAACCGATAGTATTTTAATTTCCCTATCCTTAAGAGTTTCAAACTTATCCATTACCAATGCCACAGCAAAAGCCATTATAAAGGCAACTGCGAAGCACCATCTATTACTAATTGAATTAAAACCACTAAATACATATCCAACTGCCGGAACTAAAAGAAGACCTATTCCTAATACAATACCAATCTTCATACTAGTATAACTTTTCTTCTTCTGTATCAAGATGTAAATTACTGCCACCAATACAATAGAAGAAAAACCTAAAACTGTCCAGTAACCACAAATCCGAACTGGTCCAAGAAAATAAGCTAAGATATTTTTATAGTATTTAGAATCGTAATAGAGCATATTACCAGTAGATACCACTGACTCTGTACGGTCAGAATGAAAGAATCTATATAATAAAGGCATATATGCAAAAGCAGCCATACCCACACCTAATAAATATGCTCCTGCTGCCTTCACAAAGGTTAGAATAAACTTTTTGCTTGCATCATTATTTTTCAAATTATAATACCTTATTAAGCCATATAGCACAAGAATAATGGTGCTCATAAAAGTAAAATAATAGCTATTTGCCATAGAGAATGCTACTACTATTGCAAATTTGAAACTAAATTTTCTTTCTTGCATACATTTATCTAAATACATAACAAGCAAAGGTAATAGAATTACAGGTATCATAAAATGCGGATGTTTTATACCAGCATACAGAGCATATCCACTAAAGCTATAAACAACAGCTCCTGCCAAGGAATTCCAAGCTTTACACTTCATGTGGCGACAGAAATATAAAAAAGATACTCCACTAAGAAAATATTGCAGAAGTACGATCATAGTATGTGCTATTTCCACCTTACTCATAGGGAATAAGACGGCTATCAAATTAAACGGCCAAATAACCATATTTAACAAAAGACTATATGTATCCATACCCATACCATAATTAAAATCATAGAGCACAATACTAAAATTCCCTTGGAACAGTTCTTTTATAATGGAACGAAAATAATGTCCAGCATAAGATAAACTAGGAATATAGATATGCATTCCATCCTCTTTCCAAATAAAACTTTTACCAGTAAGATAGAAGACAGAGAATACTGCACCACTTATAATACACCAAAAAAAGAAATAGACCATTAATAATTTTCTAAAATTAGTATGTCTATCATCTAAATAACAAAAGTTTATTTTTTTCACCCTTGCCTTAGCTAATTTTAGCCACATAACAAGTTCTCCTTTATACTACTTACAAATTCTTTTCTATGTTTATTTTACATTATTAGCCAATATATTGAATAATACGTGATTATTATAACACAACCCTCATACAGTATAAAGTTTTTTGTAGACCTACAATTATTTTCTATATTTTTTTACTTTTAGTAATAAGTACTCTTCTAAACTTCGATATTTTTCTATGTATTACGCTATATTACGATAATGCATACATATGTTATCATACAAGTATTATTGATGCAAGATAAAAAATCCCTACTTCGCCAATTACCACCAATTACCACCATAAAAATGCCCCTACCTAATAAAAAGTAGGAGCATTTTGTTTTAATCTCATATACTATATATATACTTCATTAATTTACATAGTATCTCTTTATTTGATCATTATCAGCATTCAATACAGCTGTGACTGATATATAGTCTGCAGTAACATTAACTAGCTTATTCTTTGTACGCATTTGTTGTATTTGACTAGATGTTATCTCATTCTTAGGAATTGGATATGCCGCTAACGCAGCATTATCAGCAATCTTTCGAACACGAATCCGTATGTAACCACTACATTTGTTTAGTACATTGCCGAAGATTTGTGGGTTCTTTACACCCTCCATACAAATAATATTGATTACCGAATCAGTTTTACTAAGGCCAATGTTCTTAAAGACATTACCACTGATGATAGGGCTATCCCATTGCATCACCCGGATTGGATAATAACTCAAATTTTCGAAGGTATTATTGGTTATTTTCACATTGGTATGCCAACCCTTGTCTGTATAGTGATGACTTCCTACGGCGGATTCTAGGTTTTTAAATACATTATTAGTGATGAGAATATCATCGTTTGGTGTCTTATCATAATTTGTCCACTTACGTATAAACCCACCAGTATTCTTATCCGGCATATCTAGATTAATCGCCTCTTTTGATCCAATACTAGAACTATGATCTATAAAGATGCAATTCTTAACTACTACCTTTCTAGAAGCATCCATTTCTATGCAATGACCAGTGCTCATATTCTTAAAGGTAAGTCCCTCAATAGTCACATTATAATTATGGCACATAATAATCCCAAGTGCTATTTCTTTGCCATTAAGGTCAATGACACCGGTACCATCCCCTGGTCCCACAAATCGGATATTTTTTGCACCATTATAACCAGAATAGATATTATTTGCATTATATCCTCTTGGAGAAACAAGTGAAAACATTCCTGTTGTACCTTTGATTCCTACATTTTTTGTCTCCGTGGTATACTGAACAGTAGCACCTGATTCAAACTTTATGGTTGTATTGGATCCAACTGCTAACTCCGCTGAGATCTTATATAAGCCAGGGCCTAGAACCAAGGTTCCACCACCATTAGCTTCAATCTGATTCAAATAGGATTGTAACATATAAAACTGTCTGGTTAAATCTTGATAGGTGGATAATACCATGTTGTCTAATTTATATGGTTGGGTATCAGGGGTTACTCGGTAAGTCTTATTGGCTCCCTCGTAAAAATAATAATGTGTATGTTTGGTTTGTGAGTTATTATAGATTTTTACATAAGGAAGTACTGAATTTACACAAGAATTTTTCTTGTACATTTGAGTTATTTGTGCCCCTGTAATGGAGTTTGCTGTCTTCGGACTATTCTTTACAAGCTCTTTATCTGAGTTAGTACAAGCAATTGCCATAATTGGGAGGGGTACTGCATTGAATTTATTACCAGTAATTACTGGATTTTTAACCCCACCAAGGTAGATTCCTCTAGCAAAGTCTGTAGAACCTTTTATAATTTTTACCCCTGTTCCTACATTGGTAAAGCTATTATTTAAAAACTTAGGAGCATCCCAATTCAAGGCTCGAATTACGTCGCTAGCAATGTTTTTAAATGCATTTTTCTCAATCACAATGTTAATAAAATATCTATCCTTTACGAACCTTACACTAGAAATTCCTCTTTGCAAGTTACCAAATTTACAATTCACAATAGTAATGTTCTTGTTAATGGAATTATCATGTTTCACCCAGGTCTTCGTTTGTTTTTTTTCTTTTGCAGGGATATCTAACAAAATTCCAGTTGTCTTAGATTTTTGACCGCTAAAACTGCAATTACTAATTTTAACATTTTTACAACCATTTACAGTGATAATATAGGTAGAGCCTATCACATTTTTGAAAATAATATTATTAACTACTACCTTATTATTATGGGCCATAAAGATTGCACTAGCGGAGCTTCCTCCCATATCAATGGTAGCCCCCTTTCCGCCTATGATAGAAATATTTTGAGCACCGTTAAAAGCAGCGGTACTATTTTTTGCATTTTGCTTACTTGGTGGTACTAAGTAAAACATATAAGCAGATGCTTTCAGAGTTTTTACCCCGGTAGAACTTAGTTTCTTTAGAACTGTTCCTGGACTAAGCTTTATAGTAACATTAGAAGGAATACATAAGGTATTGGTGATGTAATAAACACCTTTCTGTAAAACTAGTGTTCCTCCACCCTTCTTTTCTAAAAACTCAAAATATGATTTTAACATGTAGTAATGCTGTGTTTTCTTATTGTAGTTCTTACTCTTCATGTACTGACCTTTAACTGGCTTTGTTTTTGTGGTAACCGTATAGGTCTTATAAGTAGCTGCTTTCACTTCTGTGGTGTGGGATAGTTTTCCCACTCCAAGATACATCAAAAGAAAAACCGAACTAACTAAGCATATACGCACAATTATCCATTTTATCCTCATGTATTCATCTCCAATCATTATTTTTGACTAGTCCCATACTATTTGTATCGACATAAATTGCATTATCCTTTATGTTTATGCTACTAGTTATATCGATTGATCCATTATATAAAAGAATATTTTACACTAATAATACATACATTGACACTATTCGATGTATGTGATATAATCCTTTGAATTGCTATTTCGAAAATGGATTGAATTCTAAAGTTTTATAGAAAAGGAGAACCTATATGAATAATGTAGTTGGGCAAACAGCAAAAGGGAATACCCCGTTTGTTGGAACCAGAGACTATTGGCTTGACAATATAAAAGGAGTTCTTTTAATTTTAGTAGTAGTTGGACATATGACTGCTAGCCTGAGGGATTACTATCCAGATATTAAACTACTATATAACTGTATTAATACCTTCCATATGTGTGCATTTTTAATTATTACGGGATATCTGTCCAAACGAAGAATCGATCAGAAGGATTATATCAGTGTAATTAACAAAAACGTAATTCCATATGGCTTGGCTCAACTTCTAATCTATGTATTTATCTCTCTAGTACCTAATGGATATAAGGCAGCAAGTGTATCAGGAACATTTTCTGCTAAGTATTTTACCTTTACTGTTCCAATCTATCAGCTTTGGTACCTAGCCGCTTTAATCATCTTTATGATAATTTGTATTAAATTGCAGCCAAAACGACACCCTGTGATATTCTTTGTGTCCGCCTTTGTTCTTAGCTTAGTAAGTGGCTACTTAACGCAGATCACTGTATTTCGTTTTTCTAAAGCCATTGGCTATTTTCCATTCTTTTTAATTGGTTACTTCTTTCCAAAGAATGGGATGGAGTTTATTCGTAAAAAGTTATGGCTCTGTATTCCAGCTATAGCCATATTTGTAGGATTGTTATATTGGTTAAACCTCCCAGGAAGCAGTGCTATTTCTGATTTGTATGGTTTTTCACGTGCTTATGAGAAGTTTTCCCATGTGTATGCTAACTTCCCACCAGTACTTGCAAGAGCTCTTTTCTTAACTATAGTACCAATCATCTCCTTTGCCTTCTTCTCCTTAGTACCTAGAAGAAAGACGATTTTTACCAAGCTTGGCCAACGTAGTATGTATATCTTTGTATTGCATATTATACCACTTGTCCTTCTTAGAAGTATTAACTACAAGACAAAGTTCCTAAGTGATTTGGATGAGCGATATATGAGAGTTTTATTTGTTATTCTCTGTATTGCAATAACCTTTGTACTAGCTAGTAATATCGTTTATAAAATATTTAGACCATTGTTAGAACCTAAGTTTGATATAAGAACCGCAGTTGGTGATTTATATGAGCGACACAAAAAACTAAAAGAAAAATAGGGATGCCAAGTCGATTTCTTGACAATCATGTCGAATTGTGGCATAATACTTTGAGCAAACAGAAAATAGAACGTAGAATTTTCACGAATTCTACGCTCTTTTTTTGTGTTTTTCGCAGTTTTCAGGCAGCTTTTCTCTGATAAAGACTCCAAAATCTATTTTTAGGAGGAGACTATGAATCAAACAAATAGCAGTCATTTTTTGGGAACTGAAAAAATTTCAAAGCTTATGTTAAAATTTTCTATCCCATGTGTTCTTTCACTTTTAGTGAGCGCACTTTACAATATTGTGGACCAAATTTTTATTGGTAACAGTGAACTTAGTGCCCTAGGAAATGCCGCAACAGGCGTAGTGTTTCCTATTTTCGTGGTTGCCCAAGCCTTTGCTTGGTGTTTCGGTGATGGATGTGGAGCCTATCTCAATCTTTGCCAGGGCAAAAATGATACCAAAAGCGCCCACAAGGTCATTGGAACTGGTATTACAATTACATTAGTAACAAGCCTTGTGTTAATTGCTATCTTTTATCCTTTTAAAACACAACTTTTAACAATATTCGGTGCATCCGAAAATAGCATTGGAATGGCTATTGAGTATTTAGACATCATTCTCGCTTTTTTCCCTGCTTTTATGTTATCCAATATGATGAATGGGGTAATACGTTCGGATGGTAGTCCTACTTGGTCCATGACCTCTCTACTTGTAGGTGCCATAGTTAATATTATACTTGATCCAATCTTTATCTTTGGTTTGCATTGGGGTATGGCAGGTGCTGCACTGGCCACTGTCATTGGACAAACAGTCTCTTTTATCATCAGTGCTCTGTATTTCTTTAGACCAAAAACGTTTAAACTAAGTTTAAAAAGTTTTATTCCTGATTTAAAGTCATTTTCGGATGCATTAAAGCTAGGAGCATCCTCATTTATTACACAAATAACCATTGTTATCATCTCTCTTGTTTGCAACATTATGCTAGTGAGATATGGAGCAAGGTCACACTATGGTGTGGATATACCTATTGCAGTTATGGCCATTCAGAATAAGGTCCTTACTGTAGTCATCAACCTTGTAGTAGGGATTGTATTGGGATGTCAGCCAATTATTGGTTATAATATTGGTGCAAGAAAATACGATCGAGTTAAGAAGCTATATAAATCTATTCTTTTATGTACTGTAGCAATTGGAATTTCTTCTACGTTGCTATTAGTTCTTGCTCCAAAGGCCTTAGTGGGATTGTTTGGTAATCCAACCAATATTCCGAATCCTGATGCTTACTGGGATTTTGCCGAAAAAACCTTCCGCATCTTTATGTCACTTATTACCTTTACTTGTACTATTAAAATGTCTTCTATCTTCTTTCAAGCAACTGGAAAACCAATTCATGCTGTTTTGGCCTCAATGGTACGAGACATCGTATGCTTTGTACCTTTGATTATACTCCTTCCAATGTTTTTTGGGATCGACGGTATTCTATTTGCTGGACCGATTGCAGACTTTATCGCTATGATTGTGTCTACTGTTCTGACTTTCACTTATTTTAAAACATTAAGAGAAGACAAGTATATAGAACAAGAAAAAGTTGTTATGAAGGAGTCTCATAAGGGTGTAATCATTACCATCGCAAGAGAACACGGCTCCTCAGGAAAGCAGATTGGTAAGCTGGTAGCTGAGAACCTTCAGATTCCATTTTACTATAAAGAAATGACCGCCCTTGCTGCGCAGGAAAGCGGTCTTCACAAGGAGTTCATTTCAGATATTAATAAGAATTCCCCTAATGTGATGCATGAACTATATTTAAGTACCAATGTGATTCAACAAGCAATCGCAGCACAAGAAAAAATTATTCATAAAATAGCAGATCACGGAAGCTGTGTTATCGTTGGTCG
Organism: Bacillota bacterium; assembly: GCA_023416695.1. Lineage (GTDB taxonomy): Bacteria > Bacillota > Clostridia > Lachnospirales > Lachnospiraceae > KM106-2. The sequence goes on from JAEZGY010000084.1 coordinate 35,798, forward strand.
AGCGGCTGACCATGTTCTACGTAACCATGAAGATGTTATTAGAATTTTCATATATGCTCCAAAGGATTATCGTGTGAAACGTATCATGAAGGTTTACGGCGACTCCATAGAAGAAGCGAGTAAGAATATTCACCGCTCTGATGAAGCAAGAGCTGCTTATTACAAGAATATCTCCGGCAATCACTGGGGAGATAGAGAAAATTATGATCTTCTAATTGACAGCTCCATTGGTGTAAAAGCATGTGCAGATGCCATCTGCGAATATATCCATGCTAGTGGCCATTTTGGCGAGATAAATCATCGTAGAAATACAGAAAGTGAAAAAACTGCTTAGTCTAAACTACAAATAAAAAGCAACCTCAGGACTCCCTAAAGAGCACCAAGGTTGCTTTTTTTACTCATTATTTTCTACTCAGATACTCCAATGCTGCTTCATACACACGTTCACAGTTATTGGTATCATTAAATGCAAAGAACTTATCTATACGTTCTCTATATTTCTCTTTTAGCTGACAATTATTCTTCATATACTCACAAAGTTCAGCAATAACTTCTTCTGTATTGACACATACTGGACCAAATCCCATAGTATCATACTTTAAACCACCCTCATCATACTGAGGTGGTAGCGTATCTGGATGGAAGTACACAAGTGGCTTACGCATATTTGCAAAGTCAAACTGAATTCCACTGTGATCTGTCAACATAAGAGATGCTTCAGTAAGCATTTTCTCATAACTGATATCCCCAGCTCCTGCGATGATATCCACATAATCATTGGTGTCAAAATCTCTAATTTGAGGACTTAGTATTGGGTGTATTAGATATTTTATTCGATAATTGTTCTCTTTTGCAGCTTCTATCAAGCGTTTATCATTAATTAATGTGTTATATATTCTAAAGTATTCTGTATACTTAAAGTTCTCACTATACTCATGCATACTACCTTTTTTGTTGGTTCCTGCTGTAACATTACGTCTCCAAGTTGGACTAATCAGAATATAGCGCTGATCATTACTAATAAGGCCATCATAACGAGGAGCACCTGTTAGGACAAGTTGCTCAGGCTTATAGCCGTACACTGGATGGGATAAATTCTCTACCTCATATGGAGATACACAAAAATAGAGTTTCGTATTATCGAATAAACGATTCTGATATTGAGCAATTCTTTGAATCGTTAAACCATGCTGCAAACAAGTAATTTCTGCATTAAATAGGTCTCTTACATATTTTTCAACAGCTGCCCAATAACCACAATACAGCTTTACATCAACTCTTGTAGCAAATACCATTGTGGCATGCAAAGAAATCAGTTTATGCCAGAAGGAATTAAACGCCAGAACAGTCCCATACTTTTCTTTAAGTCTTTTGTACTCTGGAGCTGTTTTGTTAATAACATAATAGATTCTAATATTCCCTTTGTCTTTTCTCTCACTTACATAACGGTAAAAATACTCTCCATTATCTCCACCTTTAAACAGCTGATCAAAAGTTAACCATATCTGTTTCTTATAAAAATAAGGACGTGTAATCCAATATACCAAACGAAGAGCCATGCACTTTAGGGAACGTGAACGCTCATCCCCATATTTCAGATACCCTAATGTATATTCAAATTCATTTTTAAGAACACGCAGAGGATTCTTCTTGGTTATGACAAAATGCCAATCCTTATTATGGTATTTTAAAATATGGTTTCCAAAACACCAGTAGCTTTCTCTAAACTTCTCATAGAGCCTTGCTTGAATCTTTTTAAATTTCACATTTAATGGTTGTACATGGCCCTGATATTCCAGATTAATTCCAAATTTTACAGTAGTAGTCAATGTATCTACTGGAATTATCAATGTAAAATGATATCCCTTTCTAACACTTTGCTTAAAGTATTTAACCAAGGAATATATCTCATTTCTTACCCCCGTATAGACAACTCCATTAATCTCAGCAGTAATTTTTATCTGGTCATAGTCTAGGAAGTAAACATTAGATGCCTCACCATCGATGACAAGATTTCCATCCTCATAATTGATTGCTTTCACATAAAGTTGAATATTACTAAATTCTTCGATAATAGTTCCTTTATAGGTTCCTGCAAGTAATTCATTTACTGCTGGTTTATTCTTCTTTCCCTCTTGAACATAGGAAACTTTATATTCAACCTCTTGTTCTTCACCATCATCTTGATTATCATCCTCATCTAAATTAGACTTGTGAGAAGCATTTAACACCTGTATCATTCCCACTTCTGTAGTCAGATCATAATCGTCATATTTCATCCGAAGCAGATTAAGTCCCATATAACGTGGTAATACTCTCTTTAGTTCCACCTCATACTGAGATATTATATTATCTGGTATATATTGTAGCGCTTCTTTTACCTTATCAAAAAACTCATCTAGTTCTTCATTCAATATAACCGCCTTGTAACGGTCATTCATGTTACATGCAAACTTAATCATGATGAGATACAGCATCGCGTACTTCTCATAATCATAGGTAGCATTCTGTAAGGTCGGAATAATAAACTCCTCTAAATCCTTTGTATACCAGGTTTTATAAAACTGATCAGGGTAATTATAGTAATCTGTTTCAAGTACGTTATAGCTAAAGATTCTTTTTCTTACAATTCCATAATAAGGACCATCTTTTAGTAATCGTAATAGCATGTCTACTAGGGACTGATGCGCTAAGTCCTCTCGAAAGGTTTTCCCTTTAATACCCTCTCTAGCAATAAAATAACTATTCAAATTCATGTTTAAATGGTAGGTCTTCATTGTCAAATCTACAATAAAATTACGTTTACCAAACTTCAAATATCCCTTTGCCTGGTCTTTGGCATTAATCAGATTCGGTGTGAGACAAACAAGTCTACTTTCATGTTTATGAATGAAGTTCTCTAGCTGATGAAACGCCCCTTCTTCATATTTCATATCCTCTGTGATGAAGTTTATATAATCGCCTGTCCAAAATGACTTTGATTTATTGTAGGCCTCTGCTATGGATAAACCTTTACAGTTGACATATTGAATTGACATTTTATCCTGTAATTCATATTCTTCAGCAATCTTTGCACTCTTTTTTGAACCTGCTGCATCTAGCACAATAACTTGTATTCCTATATGAGAGTGGTGTTCTACTTCCTGATGAACATTATCTAGGACAAGTTTCAATCTTTTATGATCTTCGCTATAAACATTAATTGAAAAATTAATACTACTCATTGTTTTACTCCTGTATACTATTCTTCTTCATACTATTCATGTATTGTCCCAAATCCATTATATAGATAGTATGACTATTCTTTCTCTTCGCTACTCCTACCATCTGCATATAATCTCCATATAAGTGTTTTAAATATTTATCATATTCTTTCGGAACTGGCAACATCACGGATTCAAAAGGAACATATATTACCTCTTCTAACCACTCCTTAGGAAATGGCCCTTTGCGAAGATTCTGCCCCATTCCGTCGTAAAGATACTTACGATTTTTCTTATGGGCAAAAAACTCAATTATCTTAAATTGTTGCCATTCTAGATACCTCATTGGCAAAATAGTTTTTATGACAGTGGCTAGTAATCGATATACTTTGTGACTTCCATCTCCCTTTACATAAGTTGCACCCCACTTATTGTATACTAATGACCTAGCCAAAATCGTTAGCTTTTCATGTAATCGTTGACCGAATTTAGAATTCGCTGTGTAATCATGTGCAAAAATATCCACAAAGAATCCCACATCCAAATCAGACAGCTTTCTAGTAAATTCTGTTGCACACACAGTATTTTGTACTCTAACCTTGCTAAAGAAATGATTATGTTTATCTGTTTTTGGTATCTGAAGTTTAAGATATTCCGGTAGTTCTTTTTCTGCTACCTCTACAAACTTCTCGTAATCCTTACGTAACATCATAATATCAGCATCATCATCCCATGGAATAAAGCCCTTGTGCCTAATAGCCCCAAGCAATGTTCCTCCACCTAAGAAGTAATGTATATTATGTCGTTTACAAATCGTATCTATTTCTAAAATGACTTGAAGCATTAGCTTCTGTATCACCTTTAATTTTCCATTGTAGGTATCATGAAATAGAAAGAATGGTTCTTTCCCAATATGTTCTTTTAAAGCAATTTCAAAAGCATCATAAAAGCTAACTTGCCCTTCGTAACCTTCCATACGTAGCTTTGCACTATCTAGGGCAATAGGATATAAATCCTTAGTGACTACAGACTCAAAGCTTAAACAATCCTCTGTTAGGTTTTCTGACAGTATTCTCCCCATCTCAAAGGTTGTCACAGTACTCTGTTTTCCTGTCACATTATATATTTCATTCTTCTTATTAAGCTGTAAAGTATAAAATAGTGCACCTAACAGATCCGTGAGGTATACAAAGGTGTATTTATCTGAATTTAATGGTAATGTAACCCTCTCACCTTTGCCACAGCGTTGTAACATGGCATGTATCGGATGGCTTGTTAAATCACCACCCAGTACAATTGCACTTCTTAGTACCTGATAGGAAATCTGACATGAGTTCATCTTTTCTACACACTGATTCTCATATTCTCTAATAGAACTAGGATTGTCCGATGGAATATATTCATTTTCTGCAACTAAAATATTTGGCGGAACATCATTATAGGCTCTATAATCAGACAGAAGAATGTATCTTTTGATTGCTCCTATTGTTACTATTTCTAGTGTTTTTGAAAGAAGAGTTTTTCGTTCTTCTAATTCTTTTAAACTAAACTTCTGGTTGCAAAAACCAAAATCTATACAGTAGGTAATTTCAGATAAGTTAGAGAGTTCCTCCAGCTTAACCACATGAACATCTTCTCGCTCAGTTAAACCCTTTAATAATTTAGCTTCTTGATTTTCTGTTCTATTTAGATCTACGTAATATATAGTATTGTTGGCTTGATATTTATCATTTAACACTAAAAAAGTGCAAATAACAGTACGGGCCAGACTTTTTGAGCCCGACCCTAAACATACTATTCGTTTCTCTTTTAGTAGTCCCATATGAAGTTGTTTATTATCTAAGATAGATTCTACTACATCTAACTCATATTCATTTAATATTTCAGTTATTAGCATTTTAATCCCCTCATAAAGGTTAAGTCTCTTATGCCTTCACTATCTCTTCTATGGTTTCCACAGATCTCTTAATACCTTCGGTCAAAGTAACCTCTGCCCTCCAACCAAGTTCGTTAATTCTAGTATGATCTAGTATTTCTGGAGTAACAGTAAACTTAGTTAAATCCGGCTCTTCCTCATCTCTAGGATTCGCAAAAGATAAGGTAAGGTTTCTTTCTGGAAATACCTTTACCGCCTCTCTTGCAAAGTTACGAATTGTAGTATTGGAATGATCTGCAGCAATATTGTATGGAGTGGCATTGGCTCCATTAAGCAGAATTAATAATAAAGCAGTTACTGTATCTGTTACATAGCAGAAGGAACGATATGCAGCACCATTACTCTTAAGAAGAATACTTTCATTTTTTACTACATTAGCAATAAACTGTGCCCATACACGATCATCATCTAGACTACTTGGACCATAGATATAGCTTGGTCTAGCAATCTTTACATTCATATCATACTGTTTACAATAGCTAGCACAAAGAGTCTCAGATGCTCGTTTTCCAATGGCATAGCAGTTCTTGTAGTCTGTTTGATCTACATAACCGATATTCTCTTCCTTTAAAGTAGAAGATCCATCAGTCACTTGACCATAAACCTTTAAACTGGAGATAAATAAGGTAGATATCGCCTTCTTATCCTTAGCTAATTTTAAAACATTACTAGTTCCCGATAGGTTAGCATCAATGGTGCCAACTGGATCATTTTCAAAATAATATGCGCTTGCTTGGCTAGCAGCATGAATCACATAATCTACTGATTCCTGGGTCTCAACACGATCACAGATATCTTGCACAATTAGTTTTAGATCACTACGCTTTATAAGATCTCCAAACTTCTTTTCAGCCTTACATGCATTACGAACAACTCCAATGACCTTAATATTGTCTTGATATCGGTCATTACGAAGCATAAGCGCTGCCACTAGATAATAACTAATAAAGCCATTGGCTCCTGTAATTAACAGTGTCTTATCTCTTAGCTTCTCCCAAGGAAGTACAGTACTTGCAATCTGCTCTACATCTTTAAAGATGCTTTTTGGCACTATATTTTTTACACTAAATTCCATATTTCAACTCTTCCTTCGCAAAGTTTTTAAAATGGGTATAGTATTGTGTCGCACGAAGTACATGTAAATCTTCTGGAGTAGTTACCTTAATATTATCTCGGATTCCAGTAAAGATGTGTACCTGTTCTCCTAACTCAATCAATAGTTCACTTGAAGAGGTTGGACTAGCAATTCCCCTTCGTTCTGCTTCATCATGGGCCCACATAATTTTCTCCATAGTGTAACCTTGTGGTGCTTGTGTAATATAGGTTGTACTTCTTACAAAGCTCTTTCCACACATAATACCGTCTTCACTATACAAAACAGAATCGATACTTGGTGTAACAGGTACTGCAGATTGATAAATTCTAGTATCAGCAATACAGGTAGAAATTAACTCTTCTGTTAAGATTGGACGTACACCGTCACAGATAAGAACCAAATCTTCCGGTTTGGAATACTCTTGTACGCGAACTAATCCATTATGAATGGATTCATGTCCATTAGAACCACCTGGAACAATATCCACTACCTTTTGAATATTGAATTTCTTAATATGCTCCTTTAATACATCAATCCATGTACTAATACAGGATACTACAATGGCATCTACCTCTGGATGGTTTGAAAAATGCTCCAGTGTTCTTATAATAATAGGTTTACCTTCTATCTCTAAAAACTGTTTTGGTATGTCTGCAGATTTCATTCTTTCTCCAACTCCACCTGCAAAAATCATAGCTGAAACCATAATAATCCTCCTTTGTTAACGAACTATTCCTTAGCAACTTTTATATAGCTGCAATAGTGTTCAATATTCTTTCTGTTGACTGACCATCGCATGCTTGCATATAGGTCGCTCTAAATACCTTAATTTTCTCCATATTACATGTGGAATATTCAGTGATAACATTCTTTGCCAGTTCACTGAACTCCTTCACTATTATACCTGGCATTTCCCCAAAATCAATATATAATTCATTATTATCTATATAGTATTGCAAATCTGGTACATAAAGTACCAATGGTTTATCTAATAAAATATAATCGTAAATCACCGAAGAATAATCTGATATAAGTACATCTATCACAGGAAGAATACGTTCTGTTTCTATCTCGCAATTAGATAATTTCTTGATGTTATCCATGTGAGGATGGACTTTTATTATTACAAACCAATCCTCTCCTAGCTCTTTTTGTAGTTTCTCCATGTCCTCTAATCCAACCAATTTAGGATTGGCAGCATTGCCCCGAAAGGTAGGCGCCCAAAGGGCTAGCTTCTTTCCCTTCACTTCAGGATATTGGGCATAGAATTCCTCTTGGCATAGCTTAATGTAATCCTCTCTAAAGAATCGATCTGTTCTACTTAAGCCTGTGGCCTTTACAACTTCAGGTGCTGTCCTCATAGCACTGATGTACGCTTCTCTACACACTGGTGCACTTACAGTTACCAAAGTATAATTTTTAAACACATTTCCCTTATAATACTTTGGAATGTCTCTTTCAGTATCATACGCAAATTTCTTTAAAACACCACCTGCATGCCAAAGCTGTATTACCTCTGTCTCTTTTCGTTTGTTACAGGAACTAACTGGTAGAAAGTTATCACAAATAAATACATATTTGGCCTTTCCGTATAATTTCATAAAACTCAAAATACTAATAAGTACTGAAAAAGCCGAGCTCTTCTTATAATTAATACAACAGGACACCACTTCATAGCCTAAATTCACCATTCGCTCATGCATTTCCTCCATACTATATGGAATCGCATCATGGTGCGCATCTGCAAATATCACTAGCTGATTATTGACTTTCCCTCTACTAAAAACCCAGTAAATGACAGGAAGAATTCCATTTTGAAATGTCATTTTTATTATCTGTTTTATCTTAAATCCCATCATTCTACATTTCCCTCTTAATTCTAGCAATTATGATAACATACTTATTATAGGTAGTAAAGATACTACTTCTTCTTACTAAAGATCCAAAGCTTGCTGAATAAATAGTTCAACAGAATAATTGCTACATTACCAATAATCTTTACTGGGACATCTGGATACCCTAATATCTCTATAAACAACTTTGTCACTACAAATAAATCTAAAAGGAAAGTGGCCCCCCGACACCCATAAAAGGACACCATTTCCTTAACTAACTCTTTACCATTATTAGTTTTGCTTTCAAACACCCATATTTTATTCGTAACATAGGCAAAGGTAATGGAAAGAATCTGGCCTATTATGGTGGCAAAGGATTCACCCGTTCCAGCTAATCTAGTAAGTAAGAAATAGGTAGCCAGATTAACTAACGTAGTACAACCACCAAAAAACAAGTAAGAAATCTGTTCTCGGTACTTTCTATATATAGTTACTCCATATTGAAACACTTTTTTCACTCTAAACCCCAACTTTCTGCTCCTTAGCACAGCATTCTTCTTTTGCCAGGTTAAGTGCCTTTTCTACTACATGATGCATATCATAATAGCGATAATCTCCAAGGCGACCGCAAAAATGTACCTTTTCCTCCTTCTTAGCAAGGGCACAGTACTTCTCATATAAAGCATTATTTACATCATCATTCACCGGATAATAAGGCTCATCCCCACTTTTCCATGTCTTTGGATATTCCTTAGTAATAATAGTGTGGTTTGTTTGGATACCATCAAAAAATTTATGCTCAATAATTCTCGTATAGGGAACATCGAACTCTGTATAGTTCACTACTGCATTCCCTTGGAAATTATCTACGTCTAATCTCTCCGTTTCAAAATGTAGACTACGGTACTCAAGCTCTCCATAGCAATAATCATAAAACTGATCAATGGCTCCAGTAAAAATCACTTTGTCTGCCAAGGAATTAAAATACTCCCTATTATCATAATAGTCCTTACCTAGCCAAACCTCTGTACCCTCTAGAACCCTCTCAACCAGCTTAGTATAACCCTCTGTTGGTATGCCTTGATAACGATCATTAAAGTAATTATTATCAAAGGTGTAGCGTACAGGAAGTCTTTTTATGATAAAGGAAGGAAGCTCCTTACAAGGTCTTCCCCACTGTTTTTCAGTGTATCCCTTAATTAACTTCTCGTAAATATCCTGTCCTACTAGACTAATGGCTTGTTCCTCTAAATTCTTAGGTTCTGCAGGGGCTAGACTTCTTTGGTCCCTAATCTTCTTCTTTGCCTCCTCTGGAGTAGTAACCCCCCAAAGGGCATAAAAGGTATTCATATTGAATGGTAAGTTATATAGTTTTCCTTTATAATTGGCAACCGGAGAATTGGTAAAACGATTAAATTCTACAAATTGGTTCACATATTCCCAAACTTCTTTATTATTTGTATGAAAAATGTGAGCCCCATAGCGATGAACCTGTATATCATCCACTTCCTCGGTATAAATATTACCGGCTAAGTGGTCACGTTTTTCAATAACCAGACATGTCTTTCCCTGTTTGCTGACCTCATGGGCAAAAACTGCTCCGAATAAACCTGCTCCAACAATGAGATAATCGTACATCTAAGTTCCTCCGATTACTGTTCTTCTTTTTCTTCTTTGTATAGGAACTGATCAATAATAAACCTTGGTCTATTTTTTGTCTCTAAGTACACTTTACCGATATACTCTCCAATTACGCCAATTGCTAGTAACTGAAGCCCACCAAGTGCCCAGATGGAAATGATAGTACTTGTCCATCCACTTACTGTATTGCCTGTAAAATGACGAATCAAAAAATATATCAGCATTGCAATACTGATTAAAAAAGTTAAAAATCCTAATGTAATAATCATACGAATTGGTTTAATGCTAAGAGAGGTAATACCTTGGGTTGCAAAGGCAATCATTTTCTTTAATGGATACTTACTCTCCCCTGCAAACCTTTCATTTCTTTCATAATATACCTTAGAACTCTTAAAGCCAACCATAGGAACAATTCCTCTTAAAAAGAGATTTACTTCCTTAAACTCCAATAACCCTTTTAATGCACGATCACTTAACAAACGATAATCTGCATGGTTAAAGACAACCTCTGCTCCCATACGATTCATTATTTTATAAAATATCTCTGCTGTAAACTTCTTAAAGAAGGTATCTTTCTTACGAGCACTACGAACCCCATAAACCACTTCATTACCCTTAGAAAATTCCTCTAAAAAGCCATCAATTGCGTTGATGTCATCTTGTAAATCTGCGTCCATTGAGATATATGCATCAGCCAATCCAGATACTGTACTTAAGCCTGCTAAAAGTGCATTCTGGTGTCCGCGGTTTCTAGAAAGCTTTACTCCAGAAAACAATGTATCCTGCTCATGTAATTCCTCAATCATTTCCCACGTTCTATCCTTAGAACCATCATCTACAAATACAACTCTACTGTTTGCCGAAATACTTCCTTGTTGTTCCAACAGTTCCATTTTTTCCTTTATTCGCTTAGAAGTCTCTGGAAGAACTTCTTCTTCATTGTAGCATGGTATAACTATATATAATGTTACCATCCTTCTCCTCCTACTACCATCTAATATGATAGGTATATCTTGTTTAATCTGCTATAAGTTTACTGATTTGACGTTTTACTGTCAAGCAAATTGAGACCTTTTACTCCATTCTTCACATTTTATTCAGAAACTAGACACACTTTTACCCATAAAAACTCCTTTCTTGATAAAAAGGATTCATAAACCTTGGCTATCAAGAAAGGAGCATATGATGCATATAAAAAATAATATTCATTTTATTTATGAAATTTCTTTTAGTTCCTTTGTACTCTTTCGAAATACGAGTATTTTACTAAGTACATAATTAGAAACAATTACAAGTACACTTACAATAACTTTAGCGACTGCCCCTTTTATCCCAAAAATACTTTTACGAAGCCCAATATTAATAAGTAACTCAGGACCAAAAATCTCCATCATACCAGATACGAATCTTGTCAAGAAAAAGAATATACTTTCTTTTACAATAACACGCATATCCATTGAAGTACTTCTAAAAACTAATAATTTATTTACAAAAAAAGCAAAAATTACTGCACATGACCATGCGACTGTGTTGGCCACCAATGTACTATCCCATATATTTATCACAGAGACATAAACACACCAGTTAACAATTGTTGTAGTGCCCCCAAAAAAAATATACAAAATAATCTCTTTATATTTATTGTATATCTCCATTGCCTTACTAATCATCTTTATTCTCCTCATATCCTAGTATCTCTTTTGCTATATAAATGGGGCGATTCTTTCCCTGTACATATAACCTAGACAAATATCCTCCGATAATTCCAAGAATAATACACTGTATTCCACTAAAGAGGATAACAAGACCTATTAAACATTGTCCAGATGTCATCACCTGATGGTTATTAATATAATCCAGTAGGTATACAATGAAATATACTATGGAAATTAATATACTTACGACTCCTACTGTAGATGCTATTTTAAGTGGTGCCGTAGTAAACGCCATGATACCATCAATCGCATATCGAAAAAGTTTTCGAAAAGACCATTTAGATGTCCCCCCTACACGTTCTTCTACTTTATATGGCATATAATATACCTCAAATCCGACCCATGAAAAGATTCCCTTTGAAAATCGATAATACTCTTGCATTCCAATAATGGCCTTGTTTACACTTTGTCTAAAGGTTCTAAAATCACTAGCACCTGTTCTAAATTCCACCTCTGACATTGTATTTATAAGCTTATAGAAAGACTTTTTAAAGAATGATAAAATTCTTCCTTCATTTCTATCCTTCTGATAGGCAGCAACACAATCTATCTTTGGCTGCTCTTCTAATATTTGCATCATTTCAAGCACCAGTTCTGGCCTTTGCTGCAAATCTGCATCGATAATACATACATATTCTCCTACTGCCTGCTGCAAACCAGCATACATAGCAGATTCTTTGCCAAAGTTTCTAGATAAATTAATTACTTTTGTTTTTGTCTCCCCAGACCTATAAATACTTCGAAGTTTTTCCAATGTATTATCCTTACTACCATCGTTTACAAATATAATTTCAAAGTCTGTGACTCTATCAGTAAAAGAATCTTTAACTGCCTTATAGAACATATCTATACTGTCTTCCTCATTATAACACGGCACTACAAGTGATAACTTCATGCTTCCCCTCTTTTCTAATTTAAACTTAGCTCTCAGAAACATCTGTTTTACATAGTTTTTTCCTTTTGTAAAATAAAATTACTAGGACATATAAAACCACTCCAATTATGCTTACAATGCCACCTAGCATAAGATATGGTGTTTGATATCTTAATTCTATTCTATGTTCTCCTGAAGTAAGCTCTATTGCCATAAACATTGTATTAGCTCGTTTAAGTTCAACCTGCTTACCATCTACATATGCAGTCCATCCCTCACTATATGGTATAGACATGCATAAAATCTTATCCTTGTCACAAGTAATACTTCCCGTAACCTTATTATTATCGATCTTTATCTGCTCAAGGGTGTTTTCGTTTAACTTTTTAATTTGACTTACTATATTATCCATTGGTTGGCATACAACCTTCATGTCTTCAAATTCATATAACCCTGTATCATAGAATGTAAGGGTAATTTTAGTTGCCTGCTTCTTATCATAGCCTAGATTCACAAGGTAATTTGATTTACCAGAATAAAAATTATAGTCAGGCGTTAGACTTCGTATCGTGCTAGAGACTTTACCGTTGGTGACCTTAATTCTTCCATTGGTATTAGAAGTCTTGTACCAGTCGCGATAGGTAACCTTTGCTGAATTCTGTTGGTACAAAGTAAGTGACTCCCAATCCTTCTCACTAATTAAATCCAATGGGTGTTGTGAGGTATATTTTAATTTATCAAAAATAAGATAGGTTTCACTGTTACTAATTCCTGAAAAAGAAAGAGTAACTTTTGCATTGGTACTATTTACCTGAAATACTCCATCCTTTACTTCTATGTCTCCAGAAAAGGTCATTTCATAAGGAATTTCCCGGTTATTTAATGACAATTGTGTACTCTTGGCACTGGACTGATCTAGGACTACTCCTTGCAATAAAGCCTCCTGTTTATCAGCTACTGTCATTGCATCGTAAACCTCACGTTTTATATAGCTATCGTAGGTATATCCTAATGGCAAATAATTCTTAGCTTGGTATAAAACATAATCTGTGTTCGGTAGATCCTTTAGAGATAGAGAACTCACCTTATTGTTTTTATATAAATATGGTACATATGAGACACCCTTCTTTGGAATAATAAAATATTTAACGGAAGCTAAAGCATCCAATATAGAACGTCCATCCAAATTCTTATATACATTTTCCACAGCAATATTCAAGTACATCTCATCTAAGTACTCTGAAATATAACCGTTATTCAGGCTAAAATAGTAGCTTGTGGTATTAAGCTTATTTACCATGGCTGTATTGTCATATACAAAGGAGGCTATCTGATCATAACGTACCTTCCCTTTATCTTTCTGTCTTTTCACCAAATCACTTGGAAGATTACTTGTGACTCTTTCATAAGCTTGTCCAGCATCGATAAATGAATCGATATAATTATCCTCTTGAAGGGCAAACAAATAAAACCCATTGATAGATACCGAAAGTATGGTAATTCCTAATGCTACAAATCTAATACTAGTTCGAAGTCTATCATAGGTAAGCCCTAATAATAAAAAACCACAGAAGACTACTATAAGTACCGCACTTATAGCATTCACTTCGGTTCTGGTTAAATGACTTAACAAAGAGAAACCTATATATAATAATACACATCCAGATATTTTCACAATCTCATTTGCCTTAAGTTTGGAAAGCTCCGGTACCATTTTTACTACAATATATGCAATTAGTCCTGCATAACCCCAGGCCCATCTATTGCATATATAGGAAAATCCATTCATTACTTTCCCTATATAAGGAATGCAGAGCATAACCGTCAGTAGCACAAAACCTACTTTAAGCTCTTTATACTGTTTTTTCTTAAGAAACAGGCAAGCAATTGCAATTACACTAAAGGAGCTAAATCCTAGGCAAGTCCAATAACTGTTATTACCACTAGTATAGTTCCCAATCATCTTTATATAGTAGGACAGTGGGTAGACTAGTAATACGCTATTCTCAGCCTTTAATCGGTGTGTTCCTAAAAGTAAATTTACTACAGGGATCATAACCACTCCTGCAAGTGCAATAGCTATCATTGCAAAGAAAATAAAGCGAAGAAACATTCTCCATGTCTTTTTCCATTCTAAACGTTTTTCTAGGAAAACATACCTGACAACCACATAGATGATTGTAAGGATACAGGTCATATAAGCAAAATAAAAATTACTTATGCAGGCCACTGCCAACATACCAATAAACAGGACTGGTTTTTTCCTCTGTAGTATCCTATCTGCTCCTACTAAAATAAGAGGAAAGTAAATTAACGAGTTCGTAAAATATGGGTGTCGTACAGCTGTTAAAAGGACATAGCCAGAAAAACAATAAATTACAGTACCTGTCAATGTAGCAGTCTTCTTATTCCCATGTGATCTAGCATAGTAAGAAAAAGCCATTCCTGCTAAATATATTCTAAGTATAATTAAAAATTCATATAGATATTGTGTGTAACGAGATGGTACTAGCGCAGATAATAGATTTAACGGATCACCTAACACATAATAATGAAGTGTCGTTATGATATCTGAACCATAACCTATAGACAAATCCCACATAGGGATAGTCAAGTTAAAATCAAACAATACACCCTTTAATATCTTTCGTAACCATTGTCCATAGTATGTCAAGGAGATAAAATGTTGATTTATACCATCGTAAGTATATATAAATGTCTTTCCATTTATGTAAAAAATTGAGTATATGACAAAAAATAGAAGAAAAAAAGCCAATGTATACAACACATAATAATTCATTCTTTTTCCTGAGTCATTTACTCTATTAAAAAGAGTCTTCCCCTTGCTTTTTATATCATAATAATCCTTCATTAATCAACCTCCTATGTAGATTTATACTACATTAGTCGCCATAATCTGTCAAGCATAGAAAAAACTCCCTATAGGAGTTAGATGTTATCACCTAATCGTCCTATAAGGAGTCCAAATAAATTACCTATTTATTTTTATACTGTTCTCTTAACTAGTTCTTGGTATTTCTTCTTTGCTTCTCTCTCAGCAGCCTCAAATAATTCCTTGGCTCTTTCTGGATTTGTTCTAGCAAGGTTACTATAACGCACCTCATTTTGTAAGAATTCTTGATAGCTTGCTGTTGGAGCCTTAGAATCTAACTGGAATGGATTCTTTCCTTCTTCCTCAAGACGTGGGTCAAAGCGGTATAAATTCCAGTATCCACACTGTACAGCTCTCTTCTCTTCTGTCTGAGATAAGGTCATTCCACCTTTAATTCCATGAGAAATACATGGAGCATAGGCAACAATAATGGAAGGTCCTGGATAGCTCTCTGCCTCTATAAATGCCTTAATACATTGGTTATAATCAGCCCCCTGTGCAATGGATGCTACATATACATAGCCGTAGCTCATAGCGATAGATGCTAAATCCTTCTTCTTGATTTCCTTACCACCTGCCGCAAACTGTGCAATAGCACCAGTCTGAGTTGCCTTTGAGGACTGTCCACCTGTGTTAGAATATACCTCTGTATCAAATACAAGGATGTTAACGTCCTGTCCAGCAGCAAGTACATGGTCTAAACCACCGAATCCAATATCGTAAGCCCAACCGTCTCCACCAATAATCCATTGAGATTTTTTAGAAGCAAAATCTTTATTCTTTAGGATATAATCTCTATCTGCATTGTCACAATCACAAGCTTCTAGTGCAGTAATCATTGCCTCTGTTGCAGGTCCATTGGCTGTGGAAGAATCTTTTGTTGCCAGGTACTCCATAAGAGCCGCCTTAACCGTATCCTTCTTAGCAACCTGAAGCAGATTATCTGCAGCTTGTAAAACTCTAGCTCTTAAAGCCTTCTGTGCAAGAGACATACCATATCCATATTCTGCATTATCCTCAAATAAGGAGTTCGCCCAAGCAGGACCTTGCCCCTTCTTATTCACGGTATATGGAGATGCAGGGGAGGAACCACCCCAGATTGAGGAACATCCTGTTGCATTGGCAATATACATTCTATCTCCAAAAAGCTGAGTCATTAATCTTGCATATGGAGTTTCACCACAACCTGCACAAGCGCCAGAGAATTCCATTAAAGGCTTCTTAAACTGACTACCTTTAACACTAGTCTCTTTAAATTTCTCAAATACAGGAGCTGGAGTAACAATCTTTGTTGCATAATCAGCCATAGCTTGAGAATCTAACTGGCTCTCAATTGGCTGCATGGTAAGAGCCTTAACACCCTTCTTACCAGGACATACGTTAGCACAACTACCACAACCTGTACAATCCATAACAGATACTGTCATAGCAAATTTATAATCAGGAAGTCCTGTCATAGGTAGAGTTGGATACTCAGGTGCATTCTTAGCAGCCTCTTCATCTAGAACAACAGGACGAATTACTGCATGAGGACATACATAAGCACAGAAATTACATTGGATACAATTGTCTGGATCCCAATTTGGTACATCAATGGCAACCCCTCGTTTTTCAAAAGCTGCTGAACCACTTGGTATAGTGCCATCTGCATAATCCATAAACGCAGACACTGGAAGATCATTACCTGTCTGAGTATTTACTGCAGCCTGAATCGTATTAACGTATTTTACAACATCTTCTCTTCCAGCAGTAGCCTTCTCATGTAAATCTTCATATTCACAATTGGACCAAGCTTCAGGTATCTTAATCTCAACAATGGCCTTGCTACCAGCATCGATAGCTGCATGGTTCATCTTAACAATTTCTTCTCCCTTACTCATATAAGAAGCAGTTGCTGCATCCTTCATATATTGAATTGCGTCAGCAGCAGGAATGATATTGGCTAACTGGAAGAACGCAGACTGTAAAACGGTATTAATTCTTCCTCCTAAGCCAGTTTCCTTACCAATCTTAAACCCATCTATTGTATAGAACTTAATCTTGTGATCTGCCATATACTTCTTAACCTGGCCAGGTAAATAGGAATCCATATCTTCCTGTGTCCAGTTACAGTTTAATAGGAAGGTTCCACCATCCTTTAAATCCTGCACCATGTTATATTTACGAAGGTAAGCAGGGGTATGACAAGCAACAAAATCAGCCTTATTAATGAGATAGGTTGCCTTAATTGGATCCTTACCAAAACGTAAGTGAGAAATGGTAACACCACCAGATTTTTTGGAGTCATAATCAAAATATGCCTGAACATTTAGGTCTGTATGGTCACCAATAATCTTAATAGAGTTCTTGTTAGCACCTACTGTACCATCTGAGCCTAATCCCCAGAACTTACAGCTTATAATACTCTTTGGTGTAGTATCTGGATTCTCTACTCTTCCTAGAGATAAATTGGTTACATCATCAACGATACCAATTGTAAATCTCTCTTTCTCTTCATTGCGATATACAGCAATAATATCAGCTGGAGTAGTATCCTTAGATCCTAGACCATAACGGCCACTAAATACAGGGGTATCCTTAAATTGTGTTCCTCTTAAGGAAGCAACTACATCCATAAATAATGGTTCACCAAGAGCTCCTGGCTCCTTGGTACGATCTAAAACACTAATGCTCTTTACTGTCTCAGGAATTGCAGCAACTAAATGTTTCGCACTAAAAGGACGATACAGTCGAACTTTAATTAAGCCAACCTTCTCCCCTGCTGCCTGAAGATAGTCAATGGTCTCCTCGATGGTATCACAAACAGAGCCCATTGCAATAATTACTCTTTCTGCATCTTTCGCACCATAGTAATTAAATAGGCCATAGTTACTTCCGATTCTCTTATTTACCTGCTCCATATAATCTTCAACAATAGCAGGAATTGCTTCATAATATGTATTGGATGCTTCTCTTGATTGGAAGAATACATCCGGATTCTGTGCGGTACCACGAATTACAGGATGTTGTGGGTTTAAAGCACGGTTACGAAACTCGTCGATAGCGTCCATATCTACCATCTCTGCTAATTCATCATAATCCCAAATATCCACCTTCTGAATCTCATGAGAGGTTCTAAACCCATCAAAGAAATGAAGAAATGGAACTCTACCTTTGATTGCAGCCAAATGTGCTACTGCTCCAAGATCCATGGTTTCCTGCACATTTCCAGCACATAGCATTGCATATCCAGTTTGACGACATGCATAGATATCTGAGTGGTCACCAAAAATAGATAAAGCGTGAGAAGCCAAAGCACGGGCTGATACATGAATAACACCTGGTAACAGTTCTCCTGCCATCTTATACATGTTTGGTATCATTAACAAAAGTCCCTGGGAAGCGGTATACGTTGTCGTCAATGCTCCTGCCTGCAGTGATCCATGGACAGCACCAGCTGCTCCACCTTCTGATTGCATCTCTGTCAATAGAACTGGCTGACCAAAGATATTCTTTCTACCTTGGGTAGCCCACATGTCAGTATAATCTGCCATAGGGGATGATGGAGTAATGGGATAAATAGCAGCTACTTCTGTAAATGCATAAGAGACATGCGCCGCTGCAGTATTACCATCCATAGTTTTTCTTTTTCTAGCCATTATGTATTATCCTCCTTGTAGTATATTGACGAATTATCCGAATTAGTCACAAATCAACTAGTCGTATAATTCAAACCTGGTTACATCCTTAATTTTAACACCATAAAATGGTAATGTAAAGTAACTCGTTACATAGCACTTCTTGTGCAAACAATTCAAACAATTTATAAAATTTGTACTTGCATTTTTCTGTTCTATCATATATAATAGATTTTGCTGATGGGCTATCGCCAAACGGTAAGGCCCTGGATTCTGATTCCAGTATCTGCAGGTTCGAATCCTGCTAGCCCAGTATAAAACTCACAACCAAACGGTTGTGAGTTTTTTTGTTATGGCTACGTGATAGATGAATAAGAATGTAAATAACTCAACTTTTAGTTTCTACGTATTTCCCACTCTACCCGTGTAATTGCGTAAGCATATGAAATAGCATTTTTTTCGTCTTGATATTCTTTTACCTTTTTCATACCATTTGCAATAGCAGTAGACCATGATCCAATGTTTGTATATTTCATATAAGAATACAAACAATCATATGTCGTGTTCTCAAAGCCCCAGTCTCTAACTGCTCTTGCAGCTTCACTACCATATCCTCTTCTCCAATACTTCTTATGGATATGATACCCTATCTCCGGAAGTAATTCTCCATCTATATTTTGTAGAGTAATTCCACAGTCACCAATAAATTCACCTGTTTCTTTCAAGAGTACAGCCCAAAGTCCAAAGCCATATTCTTTGTAGTTTTGAAGGTTCCATTCAATCCAGTTTCTTGTGCGTTCTTCATCAAAAGGCTTTGGGTAATGTTGCATAGTTTCAGGATCTGACACTATTTCAAATAATGCATCAAAATCCTTAGGCGTATATTCTCTTAGCATTAATCTTTTTGTTTCAATGTTCATCTTCATCTCTCCCTAATTGCTATTGTCAATAAAACAAAAGGGATTTCCAATGAATATCGGATATCCCTTTCTCTTATAACATATTACTCATAATTATTAAAGTATACTAAAACACTATGGCATCGTACATATCTGTGGTAACAAAATCAATGCCCTTATTAAATAATTTTTTTGCAACAGACATATTGTTCACAGTATATGCGCCAACTTTTAATCCAAGTGAATGTACTTTTTCTATCCTGGTTTGAGTTACATAGCTACTATAATCTACATTTAAATGAACACCTAAAGCTGCCGCTGTGTCTATATTCCCATCTGTTAGGTAACACAACCAATAAAGATTTAAGGTAGGATCAATTGCTTTAAACTTTTGCATATAGCTATAACTACCAGTAATTATCGTTTGCTCTTTAATACCTATCTCATTCAATAAATTCACAAGATTCTGAAGACTTTTTACACTCTTAATATGAAGCACAGGACTCATTCCATATACCTTACATAGGTATAAATAATCCTTCAGAGTCGGTATAGTAAGCCCTGGGTAGGTAGAAATATTAGTTCCCTTATTCATGGATGCACTTTGTATCTGGGCAAGAGTAAGATTACTTACTGCTCCACTACCATTTGTCCTAGAAGAAATATCTTCATCATGAAGCAATACGAACTCTCCATCCTTTGTTTCTCTAACATCACACTCTATTCCCATGAATTTTCCACTTTCTCCTGCAGCCTTGTAGGCCGGAATAGAGTTAGAAGGAGCGACATAAATACTTCCCATATGAGCAACAAATTGGCTAGGACTATAAGTAATATCTTCATAATTCTTAACATTAAACTGTACTGTAGCTGTTGTTCCTACTGCATCATTTGCTTTGACATAGATAAAAGCACTACCCGCTTTTATTGCTTTTACATCACCAGTATCCGTTACCGTAAGAACACTAGTATCGCTAGAGGTATAGGTAGCCCCCAATGCTGCCACTTCACTAGGCGCAATTTCTGGTTGTAATTGATAAGTCTCCGAAACCACAAGATTTTGAACAGTGGTTGGTACTGCTATTGTAGTAGCAGATTCTACTACCTTTACAGTAATACTCGTCTGAACATTAGACCCATCTGTAGCACTAGCGACGATATTAGCACTTCCAACCGCTACTGCCTTTATAGTTCCATTTTTATTCACTGTGGCAACCCTACTATTGGATGACACATAGCTTAAGGTTTTTTTATACGCATTATTTGGGCTTACGTTACAAGAGGCAGATATTACATTTCCTGGGGTTGTAACAATTTGATCGGTCATCGCCTGTATGGTAGCTACCGGTCGAACTACTGTTATTTTATATTTAGCATATTTCCCACTACCATCTGCTGCCTTAACGGTAATAATTGCAGATGCGCTATTTTTGCCTTTAGGGATTCCCTTTGCCAACACATAACCCTTTTTAGATACTGCAACTACACTTGTGTTAGAAGAACTATATATCAAGCCTTTATTACTTGCTTTTGATGGTGTAACACTGGTAGATAGATTAAAACCCTTACCTACACAAAGAGTTTTATTTGCCGGCGTTGTAACCTTAACCTTGCTTACCATAGTCCCTACAGTAATCGTAATAGAAGCTTTTTTCTTACTTCCATCTCTAGCAGTAGCTGTTATAACAGCCGTTCCATTTTTTTTGGCATAAACCTTTCCATTGGAATTTACTGATACCACTGATGGCTTTGAACTTGTCCATTTAAGCTTTTTATATGTAGCATTGGACGGTGCAATGGATGTTTTAAGTGTCAATGAACTGCCTCTTACCATAGTCCGTTTACTGTTAATTACATTCGTTATTGAGATTTTTGTTACCTTCTTCGTTGCTGCTTGAACTGGCTCAGCGTATGAGAAGAAAGAGCAACCTACAAGACAAAACACTGCAATAAATATAATCTGTCTTACTTTTTTCACCTTGGATCGAGCCCCCTCCTACTTTCAACATTATTCTGTTTCTTCAAGTTTAATGCTATAAACCAAATTATACAAACATAAAATGTCTAAATTATGTCAAATTATAAATTATAATGTTTCGCTTCTTATATATCGTCAAGATTTTATAAAACTCTTTAGTAATTATTGAAAAAAATAATAATACTATAAGTAGAACAAAGGTTAATAACCTATTTTCAATACAAGTGAGGATGAATTATGAATATATTTGATATATTAGGACCTGTTATGGTAGGTCCCTCAAGCTCTCACACTGCTGGTGCCTGTCGAATCGGTTATGTATCGAGGCAACTTCTTGGAGAACCAGTGAGTAAAGCAGTTATCTACCTCCATGGCTCCTTTCTTAAAACAGCTCAGGGACACGGAACAGACCGGGCTCTTGTGGCTGGTTTACTGGGTATGAAGCCAGATGATACAAGAATTCCTGACAGCTTTGATTATGCTAAGAAGGCTGGCCTAAAGTTTCAATTCCACCCAATAGTCCTTAAAGGTGTCCACCCAAACAGCTGCCAGCTTATCCTGTCTGGTAAGAAAACAAAGGAAATTACTGTCATAGCCTCTTCTCTGGGTGGAGGAATCATTAAAATCTGTAGTATTGATGGTCTTGCCGCCAATTTCGGTGGAGACTACCCTACCCTGATTGTTCATAATGATGATTTACCTGGGCATGTGACTGAAGTCTCCTCTGTACTAACGAAATGCAATGTGAATATCGGAACCATGCAACTTTACCGAGATAATCGTGGTGGAAGGGCTGTTATGATCATTGAATGTGATCAAGAAATTCCAAAAGATGCTATTGAACAGTTATCTAGGTATCCAGGGATTCATAAAATCACATACCTAAGTGTACATGGTGACTAATAGGAGGAGCATAATGAGTTTTCAATCTGTTGAGGAAATACTAGACCTGTGTAAAAAAAAGCACTATAATTTTTATGAAGCGGTGCTTATGGAAGATATGAAGGATAGATGTGCCACTAAAGAGGAATCACTAGGAAAAATGCAGGATACTTACAATGCTATGCATTTATCTAAACAGAACTACGATAAGAATCTACGTTCAAAAAGTGGAATGGTAGGTGGTGATGGAGACCGGGTAGAAAGAGCTTCAAAAAAGGGAATTCTAATCGGTGGAGCTTTTATGGCCGAAATTATCGCTACTGCCTTAAAAATAACAGAATCTAATGCTTGTATGAAGCGCATTGTAGCTGCACCTACGGCTGGCTCCTGTGGTGTTGTCCCCGCCGTTTTTCTAACTATGGAGCATCAACTTAACCTTCCCTATGAACGAATGATTGAGGGTCTATATGTGGTAGCTGGTATTGGCCAGGTAATTGTCAATAGAGCCTTCATCTCTGGTGCGGAAGGCGGCTGCCAAGCAGAAATTGGTTCTGCCTCCTGTATGGCAGCTGCTGGTGCTTGTTATCTTAAGGGTGGAGATGCCATAGCATGTGCCCATGCTGCAGCCATCGCCATGAAAAACTTAATGGGACTTGCCTGTGACCCAGTAGCGGGTCTAGTGGAAGTCCCATGTGTAAAACGTAATGCTGCAGGAGCAGTAAACTCCATAGTTAGTGCCGACATGGCACTAAGTGGAGTGGTAAGTGCGATCCCTATCGATGAAGTCATCGATGCTATGAGATGTGTAGGTGTTGCTATGCCACCATCCATTAGAGAAACAGCAGAGGGTGGCTTAGCTGTCACTCCTACAGGTCTTAAGATTACAGAAAAATTAGAACACTACTAAATATAAAATCAGCTTCTTTTATATGGATAAAATTTTCTTTGCAGTCTCCGAAAAAATGTTCTCTTTCTCCTGTTCAGTCAGTGGCAATTCCTTTACTGCTTCTATGGTGCTACTCTGGTCTCCCCAAGGAGAATCTGTCCCAAACATAATTCGACTGCTCCCATGCTGTCTAATTATCTCCACCAACAAATCATTCTCTATAAATGGTATCGTGTAGCTGATATCAAAGTACAGCTTGGTTCCTGCAAGTATCTCTAATACCTGTTCCCAACAAGCATATCCACCGGTATGTGCTAATATCAACTTGTTATCCACATGTTCCTCAAGCTTTAACTCCTGATATAGTTTAAGCACCCCCTTAGGAGTACAGTGTATGGGACTAGGAAGTCCAATATCTAAGCCTGCATGAATGGAAACTGCTAGGTCAAGCTCCAAAGCATAGTCTACAATATGTAGATACTCTATTTCATCCACAAAGGCCCCCTGGTAATCGGGATGAAGCTTCACCCCAGGTAGGCCTTTTTCTTTTATGCTTCTGAGGTGACACTTATAGTAAATGTCCTTAGGGTGAATCCCACCAAAAGAGAATAAATTCTCCTTAGCATTCACTTCTTCTGCAAAAGCAGTAACATTGTCAAACTGTTTTGGGTTTGTAACCACTGGAAGAATGACACTATAATCTACACCTGCTCGTTCCATAGAAGCTTGTAAATCTCTCATCGTTCCATCTGTGTAGCCTTTAACCTGACCAACACCCTCTAATTTTTCTACTGTTTTTCTAGCAATAGCATCAGGCCAAATATGAGTGTGCATATCGATTATCATTTTTTATCCTCCATTGCGATAAAGCTGTGTTCTGGGGTAATACTACATTGATAGCGATTATCTAAAGCACTGACCTTCCCATTAATATGAAGCAGAAGTTCGTTTTCCTGGTCATCGGTATAATCGTGGGGTACAACCAAATCAAAAATGATATTAATATAGTGTTCTCCACTTACCATTCTAAAATCATGTAAGGAAGCATTAGAATCCAGTTCTTTTATAATCCCCTTTACTTTTCTCTTTAAATCCATCACCACCTGATTGTTTACCTCTAGAGGATCCATATGAATCACAAGAAAAATGTCTAACTCTCGTAGTACATCGCGTTCAATTCCATCGATCAAGTCATGGGCTTCCTCAATGTTCATATCACTTGGAACCTCCGCATGAATAGTAGCCATAGTATTGGATGGCCCATAGTTGTGCACAATTAAATCATGACTTCCTATAATTCCCTCATAGCTTTCTACCTTTTTAGTAATTAAATCATAGGTTTCTGGGGATACTGCCTCGCCAATCAATGGTTCCAGTGTGTCTTTAGCAATACCAAACCCAGCATATAAAACGATAAGTGATACTAAAACACCCATATATCCATCGATTTTTAAGTTAGTTATATGACCCACAATAATAGAAATCACTGTGGCAGAGGTAATAAGAACATCACCAAAGGCATCTGCGGAAGTTGCCTTCATTACACTGGAATTAATGATTCTTCCTAATTTTCGATTAAAAAAACCAAGCCATACCTTTACAAAAATAGAAAGACATAGAATAACAACGAGAATTAACTTAAACTCTACTGCTTGAGGATGAAAAACCTTATCAAGAGAACTTTTCAAACAGGTTACCCCTACCTCGAACACTAAAAATGCCACAATAAGGGCTGCTATATATTCATATCGACCATGACCAAAAGGATGCTCTCTATCCGGTGGTCTATTGGCAATCTTAACTCCTACAAAGCTTATAATACTAGAGGCAGCATCTGATAAGTTATTAAAGGCATCTGCAGTAACAGAGATACTACCAATTGTTAAACCAATGATTGCTTTTACTGCAAACAACAAAATATTACTTATAATTCCTACAATACTTGCTAGAATCCCATATTGAGTTCGTACTTGCCTATTTTGTACATTCTCGGCATCTTTAATAAACCATTTAACCAATAATTTTGTCATCGTAAACTCCTTCGTACTCTGGGGTTATGCTTAAAAAGCACATTACATTGTTTTATTATAGCACATTAGCGCTAAAATACTTCTCTTTTTAAAGAAACTTAATATTTTCTTACAGTTACTACAATCCAGTTGTTTCCTCTAAAACTCTATTGTAAAATACCATCAGAGGAGGTATCGCTATGTATACAATTAACATGTTATCGCGTGCAGACAGTGTAAAAGGCCAAGGAGTAGGATCCGCCTATTTAGAGCAGGTAGCCTTGGTGAAAGAAGAACTGTCAGAACAGTATAAAATAGATATTAATAGCTTTACCATGGGTGATATTACACACTATCATAGTATTAATCCAGAATTCTTTCTTACCATACCAAAAGCAAAGCGAAAAGGTGTTGCTGTAGGATACGTTCATTTCATTCCAGAGACCTTAGAAGATAGTATTAAACTTCCTAAACTAGCCAAAAAAGTATTCTATTGGTATGTAATGCGCTTTTACAAATCCATGGATTTGCTGGTAACAGTCAATCCTTGGTTTATAAAAAAACTAGAAGAATATGGAATAAATCATAAGAGAGTTACTTATATTCCGAATTACGTTTCCTCTAAGCAGTTTTTTCCAATTAGAGATTGCTCTAAAGCATATTTAAGAAAACAATACGGTCTTCCTGAGGATAAATTCACTGTTTTAGGAGTCGGACAGCTTCAGAAGAGAAAAGGTCTTCTAGACTTTGTTGAGATTGCCAAGAAGATGCCAGATATACATTTTGTCTGGGCAGGTGGCTTTTCCTTTGGCATGATTACTGATGGCTATGAAGAGATCAAACGTATTAAAGAACATCCTCCAAAGAATGTAACCTTCCTTGGTATTATTG
The DNA here is from genome assembly GCA_023416695.1 of Bacillota bacterium. GTDB lineage: Bacteria > Bacillota > Clostridia > Lachnospirales > Lachnospiraceae > KM106-2. The sequence continues at coordinate 62,153 of JAEZGY010000084.1, forward strand.
ATCGAGAAAAGATGAACGAAGTATATAACCTAGCTGATGTCATGTTCTTACCATCTTATAATGAGCTATTTCCAATGACGGTACTAGAGGCCATGAACTGTAATGTTCCTATGCTTTTAAGGGATTTGGATTTATATAAAGATATTTTATTTGATTTTTACTTAAAAGCGGATGATAATAAAGACTTTATAAAGCTTTTAGAGCAGCTACAAGGGGATGCTGCATATTATGATAAAGCTGTAGATATGTCAAAACGTGGTAAGGCCTTTTATAGTCGTGAGAATGTTGCAAAGATGTGGGAGAACTATTACAAGAGAGCTCTTCGTTATAAGAAACACAAGGAGAAACGTAAGAGTGCAAAGAAATACTGTTAATAGTCAACAAAGTGGGTATGAGTATAAGGAGTCTAAGATGAAATCAAGAAAACTAAACCTATTAATTATAATACTTGCTGCATGTATTGTCGTAGGTATTATACTTTTTAAATTCGATATAGGTGAATTGTACAATATTGTGATTACTGCCAATATCAAATGGATCCTATTAGCCTTAGGATGCATGCTTTGTTATTGTTTATTTGAAAGTGGAGTTTTGTACTGTACTGCAAACAGCATTAAACGAAAGCTCTCCTTTTTAAAGGCATTTAAAACTACTATGGTAGGACTATTATTTAACAACCTGACACCATTTCAAAGTGGTGGCCAGCCAATGCAGGCCTACTACCTTACCAAAGAATCCTTTAAGGTTGGAGAAGCCTCTAGTATACTTCTAATGAAGTTTATTGTATATCAGGTATCCTTAATCTTTTACTCCACCGTACTTCTATTTGTTCGGTATCGCTTCTTTTATGAGCGTAGCGGCAAGCTAGCTGCTTTAATTGGAGTAGGCTTCCTAGTAAATATAGCAGTTGTTATTGGTTTGATTTTAGTAGGGTTTCTCCCTAAGTTTACTACCAAATTAGTAAAGGGAATCATTGCTTTATTATCAAAAATTCATATTATTAAAGATAAAGAAAAATCATTAGAAAATGCGAATCACCAGATTGCTGGTTTCCATGATGGATTTAGAGAGCTTACGAAGCAAAAATGGATATTACTGCAAGGAGTTGTGGTATCCTGCGCCCAGTTGACTGCTTTCTTCCTTATTCCATTTTGTATCTGTATGTCATTAGGAGTACAAGTTGGATCCATCCTATCAATGGTAGCAGCCAGTGCTTTTGTCTTAATGATTTCCTCTTTTATTCCTCTCCCAGGAGCATCAGGGGGAGCTGAGGGTTGCTTTTATTTACTATTCGGTATCTTTATTATCAATCCAAGTCTCATTGCCGTTGCCCTTATCTTATGGAGACTAATTACTTACTACCTTCCTATTATCGTAGGTATTTTCTTCTGCGGGGTAAAGAAAGTTCCGGCTGCTGAGATGCCAGCAGAATAACTTTTCCCTGATTATTGCATAAACTATAGTAAGGATGTATCCTTAATGCATTATGATAAATAAGATAGGAAAATATATGAAAATTCTAGTGGATGCGGACGCTTGTCCTGTAAAAGACATTATTGAGGAAGTAGCCAAAGGTTTTGGGCTCGAAGTATATATGATTATCGATACTAGTCATGAGCTTTATTCCAACTACTCCTCTATTATACAAGTCAGCAAGGCTCCTGACGCTGCAGATTTGGCACTTTTCAACCGTACAGAACCAGGAGATATTGTGGTTACACACGATTATGGAGTTGCCAGTATGGTGTTAGGGAAAAAAGCCTTTGCCATTAGCTTTAATGGTAAATGGTTTACTAATCAAAATATAGATATGCTTATGTACGAGCGTCATGTTGCCGCCAAACAACGTAAAAACGGAATTCATAGCTGTAGCATGAAAAAACGTACCAAACAAGATGATATGAAATTTAGAGAAAGCTTTATAAAGCTTTGTATATATGCACAGAATCAGGCAATAATGAAGGCAAGGGAGCAATAGCTCCCTTGCCTTTTACTGTCTTTTTTCGTTCACCGCTTTTTTCATTTCTTTTACATACTTTCCAATTATCTCAGGAGCTTCTTTTCCATATTCACCCACCTGCTTTACAATGGCACTCCCCACAATAACCCCATCAACGTCTTTGGCCATAGTAGCGGCTTGCTTAGGAGTAGAAATTCCAAAACCAATAGCACATGGGATATGGGTATGTTCTCTTATGATTTTTACCATGGAAGATAGATCTGTCTCTATGTCTGAACGCATACCCGTCACTCCAAGAGAGGATACTACATAAAGAAATCCGGTAGCCTCTTTGGCAATCATGGCAATCCTCCTCTTAGAAGTTGGGGCTATTAAGGAGATAAAATCAATGTCATATTGGTTACACAAAGGTGCAAATTCGTCCTTCTCTTCAAATGGGATATCTGGAAGAATAATTCCATCTATCCCTATCTCCGCACAAGTTTTAATAAACCTCTCTGCTCCATAAGAAAATACCACATTGGCATAAGTCATAAATACCATTGGTATAATGACTTCTTTTCTAACCTCTCTAACCATCTCAAAGATATGGTCTGTAGTGATATGATTCCCAAGAGCACGAAGACTAGCCTCCTGAATCACTGGGCCTTCTGCTGTTGGATCTGAAAACGGTATACCAAGTTCGATTAAATCTGCTCCATTTGCACTCATTCTTTTTATAATCTCAGCAGTCGTAGGAAGGTCTGGATCACCACAGGTTATAAACGGAATAAATGCTTTTCCCTTTACAAATGCATTTGCAATGTTACTCATTAATATCCTCCCCTCTATAGCGGGCAATGGCTGCACAGTCCTTGTCACCACGTCCGGAAACGGTTACTACAATAATTTTCTCTTTTGATAAGGTAGGGGCTAACTTCTTAGCATAAGCTAAAGCATGTGAGGATTCAATAGCTGGTATAATTCCTTCTGTTCTAGAAACATATTCAAAGGCATCTACTGCCTCATCATCTGTAATCGCTACATATTCTGCCCTCTTTGTATCGTAAAGATGGGCATGCTCTGGTCCCACTCCTGGGTAATCCAGTCCTGCAGAAATGGAATACACTGGCGCTATCTGACCGTATTCATCCTGACAGAAATAAGACTTCATTCCGTGGAAGATTCCAAGATGCCCTGTGCTTATAGTAGCAGCTGTTTCGAAGGTATCAATGCCTCTTCCAGCAGCTTCACAGCCAATAAGCCTCACTTCTTCATCTGGAATAAAGTGATAGAAGCTACCAATGGCATTGGAGCCACCTCCAACACAGGCAATGACTGCATCTGGAAGTCGACCTTCCTTTTCTAACATTTGCTGTCTTATTTCCTTAGAGATGACTGCTTGAAAATCTCGCACTATAGTTGGAAATGGATGTGGTCCCATAACAGAGCCTAAGCAATAATGGGTGTCATCCATGCGGCTGCTCCATTCTCTCATAGCCTCTGATACCGCATCCTTTAAGGTTTTGGTTCCACTAGTTACCGTTACTACCTTGGCACCAAGAAGCCTCATTCGATACACATTAAGAGCCTGTCGTATTGTATCCTCTTCTCCCATAAATACTACACACTCCATCCCCATTAGAGCAGCGGCTGTGGCAGTTGCTACTCCATGCTGACCAGCACCAGTCTCTGCAATCAGTCTGGTTTTGCCCATTTTCTTAGCTAGTAGTGCTTGCCCTAACACATTGTTAATTTTATGAGAACCTGTATGATTAAGATCCTCTCGTTTTAGATAAATTTTAGCTCCACCTAAGCTCTTTGTCATTTTTTCTGCATAATATAATCGGCTTGGGCGTCCTGCATAGTCATTAAACAGGGTCTTAAGCTCCTTGTTAAACTCCGGATCCTGTTTATAGTACTCATAAGCCTTCTCTAAATCTATTAAAGCATTCATTAGTGTTTCTGGGACATACTGTCCACCATGAATACCAAATCTTCCTTTTGACATATTCACCCTCCTACCCTTCTCTTACTGTTTGAATAAATTGCTCTATTTTCTTATAATCCTTGATTCCATCGGTCTCGACACCTGAGCTAGTATCGACGCCGTAGAGATAAGTTGTTTTTAAAGCTTTTTCTATGGCATACGCTACATTGCTTGGTTGTAACCCCCCTGCTAGAAAAAAGGGACGGCTTATATCAGAAATTAGTGACCAATCAAAAGTCCCTCCTGTTCCCCCTGGTCCATGATCTAACAGGACATAATCCGCTATTGAAGCATTGGCTCTTGTGATATCGTCTATACTCTTAACTTCAAATGCTTTTATAATCGGGTTCTTGATATGGTGCCGAAGTTCTCTAATGTAGGAATCCTCCTCCTTACCATGAAGTTGAACCAAATCAATGGTACCTGCCTCACAAAGAGAAACAATAAAATCAAGGGTTGCATTTACAAACACCCCAACTACTTGAATTGTTGAATTAAGTTTCCCGTGAAGGTGCTTTGCTTGTTCCCTAGTCACTGCTCTTCTGCTATGCTCTGCGAAAACAAAACCTATGTAATCTGGTTGTAGGTTATTTACAACCTCTATGTCTTTCTCCCTTGTACATCCACAGATTTTTATCTTTATCATAGCTTCTCCTTTAGTTTAGTAAGCATCCCTTTCTTATCTGAGGCTTTCATAAGGGCTTCCCCTATTAACACCCCATTTACCCCAGCTTTACTAAGGACTTCTACTTCCTCTGGCGACTTAATTCCACTTTCTGCTACAAAGAGAACCTGTTCCGGCACAAGCCTTCTTAATTCCTTACTATTGTTCATATCCACACTAAAATCTTTTAAGTTACGATTGTTTACTCCGATTACTCTAGCTCCTGCTCTTAGTGCCATGTCGATTTCCCCTTCATTATGAGCTTCTACTAGGGCTGACAACCCTAAGTTGTCACAGATGGCAATGTATCTACTAAGAGTTTTTTCTGTTAATAGAGCACAGATGAGAAGAACTGCTGCCGCGCCAAGGGTCTTTGCCTCATAAATCATATACTCATCTATAACGAAATCCTTACGCAGGCAAGGGACTTTAACTTCCCTTGCTATTTCTTTAAGAATACTGTCATTGCCCAAAAACCACTTAGGCTCCGTAAGGACGGAGATGGCTGATGCCCCAGCTGCCTCATATTCTTGTGCAATCTGAAGATAATCAAATTCCTGTACCAGTAAGCCTTTTGAAGGAGAAGCTTTCTTACATTCACAGATAAAAGTCATCTCCTTTGTCTTTAAAGCCTCCTCAAAAGGAAAGCCAGTGTTACAATCCAATAGCATTGCCTCTGCTTGTATCTCTCTCATGGACTTCATGGCTTTGGTTTGATGCATTCTTATTTTCGTATAGGAAGCTATGGTCTCTAAAATATCACTCATATCTCACCTGTCGCTTTCCTAAATTCCTCTAGTTTTCTATAAGCCGCACCCGAATCAATACGTTCTGCTGCAAGTGTAAGCCCCTCTTTAAAGCTATTAACCTTTCCGTCTATATAGAGACCAGCTGCTGCATTCAGTAGTACGGTATCTCTCATAGGACCAACTGCACCATTTAAAATATCTATGGTAATCTTAGCATTCTCCTCGGGAGAGCCACCAATAAGCTCCTCTTTTCTACAACGGGTAAGCCCTAAGTCTTCTGGAGAAAGAATATAACTCCAGTACTCACCCTCTCTAAATTCACATATAGTAGTTGGAGCACTCAAAGATAATTCATCTAATTTATCCTGTCCATAGACTACCATTCCTCGTTTTACCCCTAAACTACATAGCACTCGGGCAAGGGGCTGTACTAAGGATTCATCATAAACACCTAGAATCTGCTTAGTCGGTCCAGCTGGGTTAGTTAGAGGACCAAGGATATTAAATACTGTTCGAAATCCAAGCTCCTTTCGAATGGAGCCTACATACTTCATAGAGGTATGATACTTTTGAGCAAATAGGAAACAGATGCCCACCTCTTTTAATAACCTCACACAAGCGTCAGGATCCAAGTCAATATTAATCCCGAGGGCCTCTAAACAATCTGCTGTTCCACAATTAGAAGATGCCGCACGGTTACCGTGTTTCGCCACTTTGATTCCTGCCGCTGCTAATACAAAGGCTGAGGTAGTAGAGATATTAAAGCTCTTAGCTCCGTCTCCTCCCGTTCCTACAATATCCATAACCTCCATATCATGGGTAAGCTTTAGTGCATGGTTTCGCATCGCCTGAGCACAACCAGTAATCTCCGGAATCGTCTCTGCCTTAGTATTCTTTGTGGATAGAGCTGCCAAAAAGGCTGCATTTTGAGTCTGAGTTGTCTTGCCATCCATGATCTCATTCATTACCTGATAGGCTTCCTCATAAGATAAATCGCCTTTATTTACTATCTTTACAATTGCTTCTTTAATCATATTTACTCCTCTCTCTCTTTTACTCCTTCTATAAAGTTTTGTAGTATATATTTCCCCTCTGGAGTCATGATGGACTCTGGATGAAACTGAACCCCATATATCTCAAATTCGGTATGCTTAACTGCCATAACTTCACCATCTAAGGTTCTTGCTGTAACCTTTAGGCATTTTGGTAAGGTATCTTCAGAGGCTGCTAGGGAATGATATCTTGCCACTTCTACAGATTCTGGGCAGTTCTTAAAGATTGGACAGCTAAGGTCAAGTGTTGTCATGGACTGCTTACCATGCATAAGTTCTTTGGCATAGGTTACCGCCCCTCCGTACGCCAAACATATGGCCTGATGACCTAAACAAACTCCCAAAATAGGAGTCTTATTACCTAGTCTTTGTATTGTCTCAACACAGATTCCTGCATCCTCTGGTCTTCCAGGACCTGGAGAAATAACAATCGCCTCTGGTCGCAATGCTTCTAGCTCCTCTACAGTCATGGCGTCATTTCGAATCACTAGAATCTCTGGTGTAAGTGAGCCTAACAGTTGATATAGATTATAGGAAAAACTGTCGTAATTATCGATTAATACAATCACTTAGTCACCTCATGAGCTTTCTTTATGGCATTTACCACCGCTGCAGCTTTGTTAAGACACTCCTCGTATTCCTTTTCCGGTACGGAGTCTGCTACAATCCCCGCACCACTTCGAATAAATACTTTATTATTTTTCTTGTAAAGAAGCCGAATGGCGATACAAGTATCTAAGTTACCAGTAAAATCAATGTAGCCTATGGCTCCTCCATAGATGCCCCTCTTATTATTTTCTAGCTCATTAATCAGTTGGCAAGCCTTTAGCTTTGGTGCCCCGGATAAAGTCCCCGCCGGAAGAATAGCATTTATGGCGTCTAAAGCATCTTTATCCTTCCTAAGCCTTCCTTTTACAGTAGAACCGATGTGCATCACATGGGAAAACCTTTGCACCATAAGATACTTCTCTACCTCTACAGATCCAAACTCACTGATTTTGCCTAAATCATTGCGCCCTAGGTCTACTAACATATTGTGTTCTGCCAGTTCTTTTACATCCTTTAATAATTCCTCTTCAAGCTGTTTATCTTCCTCCATGCTCTTCCCTCTTGGTCTGGTACCTGCAAGGGGAAAGGTGTGAAGAATCCCATTCTCTAGCTTTACTAAAGTTTCTGGTGAAGCCCCTGCCACCTCCATATCAGAGCCAGAAAAATAAAACATATAAGGAGAAGGATTAATGGTTCTTAAGACCCGATAGGTATCAAAGAGACTTCCTTCAAAATCTGCTTCTAAGCGATTAGAAAGAACAAGTTGAAATATATCGCCCTCCACTATATGATGCTTCGCTTTTTCCACCATGTTGCAGTATTGATCACGAGAAAATAATGGCATAAATTCAGACTTTAGCCTTCCCTCCACATTCTTCTTAGGTTCTCCCATTTGAATCAGTTCTTCTAGCTGAAATAGTTCTTGTTCTCCCTTACGATAGCTCTCCTCAAGATTCTCTAGCGAAATATTTACTAGAAGTATCATTTTCTGACGATAGTTATCAAAGGCAATCACTTTATCAAATAGCATCAGATCAATATCTTTAAACTTCTCCGTGTCCTCTGCATCTAGTTGAAGAGTCGGTTCTACGTACTTAATATAATCGTATGAAAAATACCCAACAAGACCTCCTGTAAAGGTAGGAAATCCGGTAATAATAGGGCTTTTATATTCCTGCAATAATTCTCTTAGGTAACACTCTGGGCTCTGATTGGATACCTTCTTGCCATCCAACTTTAGCTCTCCATCCACACAGGTCAATCCATGCTTTGGTTCATACCCTAGAAAGGTGTATCTGCCCCAGCTCTCATTGTCTGCCCCACTCTCTAAGATATAACAATGTTTGGAGACATTCATTAGGATTCTCATAACCTCAATTGGTGTCTTACTATCGGAAAGTAGCTCTAAGGCAATGGGAGCAATATTGTAATCCCCATTTGCCGCAATCCGTTTTAATTCTTCCCTACTTGGTCTTATCATTATAACCCTCCCTTCGATGATGCTCGCCATCTCGTGACTTCGTCATTCACTGATGGACGCTCGCCAATGTGCGTATTTGTTACTCGCCATCTCGTGACTTCGTCACTCACTGATGGACGCTCGCCAAATACTGCGTATTTGTTTATAACAAAAGCGCTGGTATACAGATGCAAGCATCTGATACCTTCTCTTTTGTTATACAAGCACTTCGTGCTTGGCTCGCTGTTAACACAAAAAAGTCCTTGACAGAATTTCACTTCTGTCAAGGACGAATGATATACTATCCGCGGTACCACCTTGATTCGTAGCCTAAGCTACACACTTAGTAGAATACTAACATATTCCTGGCAACTTACGTATGCCTACACGTCGCAGAATACTCGGTTTTCACCTTTGACTGCGCCCTCCGCGATCCATTTAATAGCTTGTTTTCTGCCCGACTCACACCTACACGGGCTCTCTGTGAGAGCATCACTATTTTTATCTTCGCTTCAACGGTTTTAAATATTAACTTTCCCATATACTACCATTACAAGGATTGAATGTCAACTACTTACTTTTTTATTTTTCCTCACATTATGGAATTTAACAATTCCCTTGTATAGGCTTCCCTCGGTCTAAAATAAATCTCTTCCCGCCTGCCTTCCTCCACAAGAATTCCGTCCTTCATGACTCCAATTCGATCACACATCTGATATACCACATTTAAATCATGAGAGATAAATAAATAGGATAGGTGAAACTTCTCCTTTAACTCCTTTAATAAGGTTAGTATCTGATCCTGAATCGTAACATCTAGAGCAGACACTGGCTCATCAAGTACAATGAATTTCTCATTGTTCATTAGGGCACAGGCAATGGCAACTCTTTGTCTTTGTCCACCACTTAGTTCATAGATATAGCGCTTCTCGTAGGTCTCATCAAGGCCTACTAATTGAAGCATCTCCCGAACTCTTTGCCGTCTTTTACGTTTATTTAAGTGACCTTGAATCTTTAAAGGTTCTTCTAGAATCCATCGAATTACTCGACCTCTGTTGAGACTACTATAAGGATCTTGAAATACCATCTGTGGTCTCTTAGAATTAACCAAAAGACTGCCCTCTATATTCTTGTTTAGCCCTACAATGGCTTTAGCAAGAGTCGATTTACCGGAACCGGACTCTCCTACAATTCCGTAGATTTCTCCTTCTCTTATGGTAAGGCTAACATCCTTTACAATTTGCTTTTTATAGGCTTTAGAAAGCAATCCTTTGTCCTTAACATTATAATACACAGACAGATTTTCCGTCTTAACTATACTGGACGTCCCTTCATTTATTAAGTCTTCTTTTAAAGACTCCTCATTCACTGGTTCTACCTTAGGAGCAGCTTTTACAAGTCGTTTTGTATACTCTTCCTGAGGGGAGACAAATAACTCCTTGGTATTTCCCTGTTCGACGATTTTGCCTTCGTACATCACCAAGGCTCTGTTACATATAGACTTCACTACACCAAGGTCATGAGAAATGAATAAAATGGTGACTTTGTACTCTTGATTAAGCTTTAGTAAAAGCTCTAAAATCTGTTTTTGTACTGTCACATCTAGGGCTGTGGTAGGCTCGTCGGCAATAAGAAGTTTAGGTCTTGCAATCATTGCTATAGCAATCATCACCCTCTGCCTCATGCCACCAGAAAGCTCATGAGGGTATTTGTCATATAACGTTTCAACCTCACTAAGGCCAACTTCCGAAAGCATTTGTAAGGTCATATGCCGATAAGATACCTTCTTTTCTTTTCCTTCCCTATGAAGTCTTAGCACCTCTTCTACCTGAGGACCAATTGGTTTGACTGGATTTAAGCTGGTCATTGGCTCCTGAAAGACCATAGTAATCTCATTTCCACGTAGGTCACACTTTTGGCTTTCTGATAAATGAAGCAAGTCTCTTTCGTCAAAGACAATGCTTCCCTCTGTCACCTTACAATCCTCTTTTAATAAATCCATGATTGCCAAAGAGGTGATGGATTTGCCAGAACCACTTTCCCCTACAATACCTACAATCTCTCCCGCATTAACTTCAAAAGTTATCCCCTTTACTACCTCTTTACTAGCCTTTCCATCCACAAAACTCACATGAAGGTTCTCTACTGATAAAATTGGTTCGTTTCTATTCATCTCTTCCATAGTAACCTACCTTTCTACCAATAGGCTAAAGCCTAACACAGTGAGAATAATTGTGATACCAGGTGCCAAGGCATACCAAGGTGCCGTCATTAAGTAGGTTTGGGCTTCCGACAACATTCGACCAAGACTTGGATCTGGTGGTTGAACACCAAGTCCTAAATAGCTCATTCCTGCCTCTGCTAAAACAGCATTATTAAACCCAATGGCAACGGACGACAAGAGTATATGTTTTGTATTAGGTAGGATATGAGACATCATAATGCGAAGATGGCTTGCTCCCATAAGGCGAGCATTCTTTACATAATCTAGTTGCTTTTGTGTGACATATTCGCTTCTTACCACGCGGGCAAAGCTTGGAATAAAGACAATTCCAAGGGCCCAGATAATCTTATACTTTCCCGTCCCTAGTACACTCACCATGACAAGGGCTAGTAAGATACTTGGAAAGGAAGCAACTACATCATTTACTCGCATTAACACTTCATCTACGACTCCACCAAAATAACCAGTGATTGCTCCTACTATGCCACCTACTATCACACCAATAGCTACCGTAGCTATCGCAATTAAAAAGGTGGTTTTGGCTCCATCCATCACTCGGCTAAAGATATCCCGACCAAAATTATCTGTTCCAAAGGGATGAGCTAGACTTGGAGAAAGATTTTTCGACAAGGCATCCATTCCATTTGGATCATATGGCGTATAAAAGATTCCGACTACTGTAATTCCTACAATAAGAATAACCAGCGCCAGTCCGATTTTCTGCGTCACTGTATAACGTTTCACCTTGTCACTTCCTCCCGTACTCTAGGATCCAACACCTGATACAGTATATCTACAATAAAGTTTAAGATAAGCACTAAAGCTGCAATATATAATACAATGGCTTGTACCACAGGAAAGTCTCGATTGGAGATTCCAGCCACTAATAAGCGCCCTAATCCAGGTAAATTGAATACCTGTTCCACTATAATACTTCCTGCAAAGATCTCAGCAATAATCATAGCTAAAAAGGTAATTACAGGGATCAGTGCATTTTTTAGTACATGGCCCAGCATAATACCCCTCATGGTGTTACCTTTGCTCTTTGCTGTTCTGACATAATCTAAAGAAAGCTGTCTTTTTATAGAACTTCGTAAAAACTTTGTCATCATTGCGATTTTAGGAATTGCCACAGCAATGGCAGGAAAAATCATATAAGCAAGAAAATCTAGCTTATTTTCTCCCCAGGAGACAAAACCTCCTGGAGTAAACCAATTGAGAAGCAGCCCAAATATTAGGGTAAGTAAAATTCCTAAGAAAAAAGGAGGTATGGCCATTCCTAGTTGGATAAAAAATTGCCATACCCCTTCCCATTTAGATTTCTCTTTTTTCGATGTAAGGATTCCAAGAGGCAGGGAAAGTACTAGAATCATCACTAAAGACAACAAAGCTAAAGTTAACGTTACTGGTAGGCGTTCTGCAATGATGGTACTGACTGGTAAACTATAGGCTAATGACATTCCAAAGTCACCCGTAATAGCATCCATTAACCAGTTTCCATATCGTACTAGCATCGGATCATTTAGCCCTAACTGATTACGCAGTGCCTCTACCTGTTCTGGTGTTGCGTCTGTTCCAAGACTCTTAATTGCACTGTCTCCTGGAATAATCTGAAAGGCGATAAAAGTCAAAAAAGAAATGACAAACAATGTTAGGATGAGAGTTATAATCTTTTTTATGAAATATTTCATCATTCTACCGCCTTTCTTCATGTTGTTTATACTAAATTCTATTCGTTCACGTAATATACTTTTGACATATCCTGTACATACACAGGGTAAAACGTATAACCGGATAGCTTCTTATTTACTGCTACCATAAGAGATGGATCTGATATATATACAGATGCACTATCTTCTGTCAGGATTTTCTGTAACTTCTTATAGTCTTCCACTTTCTTAGTATCATCGGTGGTAGCAATTGCTTCTGCAAGAATTTTGTCATATTCACTATTAGAATAATTGACAAAATTGTTAGGTGCTGAAGAACCATATCTTCCCAATAGATCGCTAGCTGCTAATGGTGCATCGATACCAATCACCGTTGCTTCATAATTACGGCTATTGTATACATCACTTAACCAGCTTCCCCATTCTATGGTTTGAATCTTTGCTGTAACACCAACCTTCGCCAGCTGTTCTACTAGTACCTGGGCAGTATCGATATGATACTGATACCCACTTGGCACGGTAATGGTAAAGGTTAAGCCATCTCCGTAACCAGCCTCTGCTAACAAGGCTTTGGCTTTCTCTAAATCCTGCTTATAGTAAGTGGATAGACTTTCCTCATAATACTTGGTAAAGCCTGAAAATACACCACTTTGAATCACTGTTCCATTGCCATTTGCTACAAAATCCAAGATTTCCTGACGGTTTACTGCGTAGTTTAGGGCTTCTCTTACCTTTGGATTATTAAAAGGTGCCTTTCCATTGTTTAAGAATAGTCCTTGCACTAGATTCATGTTACCAATCTGAATATTAAACTTTTTTTCTAACTGGCTAGCTTGGTCACTAGTAAGGTATGGGAAGATGTCAATGGTACCACCCTGTAATTCCATCATAGCAGTATCTGCCTTTTCCACAATCTTAAAAGTTACCTTATCTAGATATGCCTTGTCGCCCCAGTAGTCGTTATTTTTCTCCATTACCAGGCTTTGCTGATGGGAGAAAGACACAAACTTAAAAGGGCCTGTTCCGATTGGAGCCGTTTCCTGTTTATCATAATCTGCTGGTAGTATTGCTGTTGTTAAGTAAGCAAGCAGCTCTGTATCAGGAGTTTTCAAAGTTATTTTGACAGTTTTGTCATCAATCGCAGTTACATCAGAAATATTAGAAAGCGCTGATTTTACATTGATGGATGCATCCTCATCCTCCAACAAACCAGCGCTTCTCTTTACAGAATATACAATATCCTCTACGGTAACAAGCTTTCCATTGTGGAACTTGATACCATCCCTTAATTTGAATGTATATACAGTTCCATCGTCAGAAATAGAATAATCACTTGCTACCGCTGGAACTAAGTCACCATTTTCATTTGGCTTTACTAAACCTTCGAAAATATTAAATAAGACTTCAGAAGTTCCTGCCGCTACTGCTTTGTGTGGGTCAAGACTGTCTAAATCCTGTTGAATCCCTACTACTACATTACCCCCGTAGGTAGGTTCCTAAGACATATTATCGCTACTTGGAGTTTCCCCATTCTGCTTGTTATTGTTCTTATCACCTGAACAGCCGCTCAGTGCAATAGAAGTAACAAGTAACAGAAGGGAAAGAAATCTGTAAGCATGTTTTTTCATGTTTTCCCTCCACGAAATAATATTCTCTCATTAACATTGTCGCATTTATCATACCTTCTCTTCCATAAAAATACAAGGGGCAAATAGGTATGTTTCTCAATTAA
>JAEZGY010000014.1 GCA_023416695.1 Bacillota bacterium
ACCATGCAAGAAAAAGGTGTATCTACGTTGGTTTCTGTAAACTTAATTGAAAATCAACTAGAAAAATAGAGTATACAGTGTTATATTATATAGAATAAATCTAAATGAGGTGTTTTATGGCAGAAAAGAGAGGATTTTTTAGTCGTTTAGTGGCTGGACTATCCAAAACGAGAACGAATATCTTATCTGGAATCGATCATATTTTTAGTGGTTTTTCCAGTATTGATGATGATTTTTATGAGGAATTGGAAGAGATTCTAATAATGGCGGATCTTGGAGTATTCACAACCAATTCTATTATTGAATCATTGCAAGAAAAAGTAAAAGAACAAAAAATCAAAGATCCAAAAGAATGCAAAGGCCTTCTGATTCAAAGTATTAAGGAACAAATGAAGGTAAGTGATACTGCTTACGAATTTGAAAATAAAAAATCTGTAATTTTGCTAATTGGTGTTAATGGAGTAGGTAAAACTACATCTGTTGGAAAGCTTGCTGCACAATTTAAAGCCATGAACAAAAAGGTATTAGTTGCCGCAGCGGATACCTTTAGAGCGGCGGCTATTGAACAGCTTACCGAATGGACCAATCGAGCTAAGGTGGATATTATCGCTCAACAAGAAGGCTCTGATCCTGCAGCGGTAGTGTTTGACGCTGTCAGTGCTGCAAAATCTCGTAATGCTGATGTGCTTTTATGTGATACTGCCGGAAGACTCCATAACAAGAAAAATCTTATGGAGGAATTACGTAAGATTAATCGTATTATTGATAGAGAATATCCAGAAGCTTATAGAGAAACGTTAATTGTCCTGGATGCTACAACTGGACAAAATGCCATGGTTCAAGCAAAACAATTTAGTGAGGTAGCCGATATTGATGGTATTATCCTTACTAAATTAGATGGTACTGCCAAAGGTGGAATTGCCATCTCTATTCAAGCTGAAATGGGTATCCCAGTGAAGTATATTGGCGTTGGGGAAGGAATAGAGGACTTACAGAAATTTGATGCAGATGAATTTGTGAATGCTTTGTTTGATATAACAGGTACAAAAGCCTGATTCATCTACCAGAAGCATATATGCTTCTGGGTACATAGTTTAAACGAAGATGAATCATATCAAATATCTATTTAGTTACTAGTTCTATGTTGATAGAATAAAACAAAAGGAGATATTTTTATGATGACATTAGACAAGTTTGAAGAAGCAACGGAAGTTGTCAAAAAAGTAATTAACCGAACGAAACTTATTTATAGCGAGTATTTTTCTGAAACCACGGATAATAAAGTATATTTTAAACCTGAGAACATGCAGTATACCGGTGCTTATAAAGTGAGAGGTGCTTATTATAAGATTAGTACCTTGTCAGAGGAAGAACGTGCCAAAGGGTTAATTACTGCATCAGCAGGTAATCATGCCCAGGGTGTTGCTTATGCTGCAAAACTCTATAATGCAAATGCTATTATCGTTATGCCTACAACAACTCCTCTAATTAAAGTGAATCGTACAAAAAGCTATGGGGCAGAAGTTGTCCTTTATGGTAATGTATATGACGAGGCATGTGCCCATGCATTAGAGCTTGCCAAAGAACATGGCTATACTTTTATTCATCCATTTGATGATGAGGAAGTGGCTACAGGACAGGGCACAATTGCGATGGAGATTTTTAAAGATCTTCCTACTGTAGATATTATCTTAGTTCCAATTGGTGGTGGTGGTTTAGCTGCCGGTGTTTCTACTTTGGCGAAGCAATTAAATCCTAATGTGAAAATCATTGGAGTAGAGCCAGCTGGAGCGAACTGTATGCAAGAATCTATTAAGGCTGGTAAGGTGGTTTCTCTTCCAAGTGTAGAAACCATAGCAGATGGTACTGCTGTTAAAACACCTGGTATAACTATATTCCCTTATATACAAAAAAACATAGATGAGATTATTACCGTGGATGATAAGGAATTGATTGTTTGTTTTCTTGACATGGTTGAAAATCATAAAATGATAGTGGAGAATTCAGGCTTACTCTCTGTTGCTGCATTAAAACATCTAAACTGTAGTAATAAAAAAGTGGTTTCCGTGTTAAGTGGTGGAAATATGGATGTTATTACTATGTCCTCAGTGGTTCAACATGGATTAATACAGCGTGGTCGAGTATTTACGGTTTCTGTTCTTCTTCCAGATCGTCCAGGTGAACTATTAAATGTAGCAAGTATCATTGCGAAAGAGCAGGGCAATGTAATTCGTCTTGATCACAATCAGTTTGTAAGTATTAACCGTGCTAGTGCGGTTGAGCTTTCTATCACATTAGAAGCCTTTGGACATGATCATAAGGATCATATTGTTGGTGCTTTAAAAAAAGCAGGTTATAATCCAAAGATTATTCAACCTAAAAATGTATATTAGCTAAAACTAAAATAGGTGTCCTCAACTAACAATTGTAACCTACAATCATTAGTCTGAAGGCACTTTTTTAGCACTTATTTATAGTAACTAAAAAAGGAAGGGATGTATAAGATGTCAAATATCAGTAGAATACTTGAGTTTAACAATCAATTTGTAGAAAACAAAGAATATGAACACTATCTATCGGATAGGCTTCCAAGTAAAAAGATTGCTATCTTAACTTGTATGGATACTCGCTTAGTAGAGCTTCTACCTGCAGCCCTTGGAGTAAAAAATGGGGACGTGAAAATCATTAAGTGCGCGGGTGCGCAGATTACAAGTCCTTATGATAGTTCTATACGTAGTCTTCTTATAGGGGTTACAGAGCTAGGGGTAGAAGATATTATGGTCATTGGACACACTCAGTGTGGAACCGCTGCTCTTGATGCAAAAAATGTTAGAAAAAAGTTGATTAGCCTAGGAGTGTCTGAGAAAACTATAGATTCTTGTGAAATAGATTTTGATACATGGCTAAATGGCTTTGGTAAAGTTGAAGATAGTGTTAGGGAGACGGTAAGTACTCTTCGTAAGCATCCTTTAATGCCTAGTAATGTCGTTATTAGTGGGTACGTGATAGATATTAAAACTGGTAAATTAACTCCAGTATAGGGTAAAATAAAAGAATCCTATTTATTTATAATTAATTAGCATTTCTACTTGTTGTCATGTATGTATTTAGAAAATATTTTCAAATTACGCATTATAAATAAGAAATATCCTGCTTATTCTATGTTTTTTCGAAAATGTGACCGTAGTTATTCTGATAAGAAAAAACTCTTTTTTTCATTATTTTCATATGTTAGAATACTTTATGTAGTATCTATTACATAATAAATATGTCACGAAAGGCAGGATTTAGTTATTGACATCACTTGTAAAATGTATTAGGATATTATTAAAAATAGAACATTCGTTCGTATTAAAGGAGAGTTACCATGGTTAAAGATCAGAATAAATTAAAAGCATTAGAATCTGCTCTGGCACAGATAGAGAAGCAATACGGTAAAGGTTCTGTAATGAAATTAGGTGATAACAATGCTCATATGAGTATTGAAACAATTCCTACAGGTTCTTTAAGCTTAGATATTGCCCTTGGCCTAGGTGGAGTTCCTAAGGGGAGAATTATTGAGGTATATGGACCGGAATCTAGTGGTAAGACAACAGTAGCCTTACATATGGTTGCTGAGGTACAAAAGAGAGGTGGTATTGCAGGCTTTATTGATGCTGAGCATGCACTTGATCCAGCTTATGCTAAGAATATTGGTGTTAACATTGATGAATTATATATTTCTCAACCAGATAATGGAGAACAGGCTTTAGAGATTACTGAAACAATGGTTCGTTCTGGAGCAATTGATATCGTAATCGTTGACTCTGTTGCCGCATTAGTTCCTAAGGCAGAGATTGATGGTGATATGGGTGACTCTCATGTCGGCCTTCAAGCAAGATTAATGTCACAAGCACTTCGTAAATTAACTGCTGTTATTAGTAAGTCTAATTGTATCGTTATTTTCATTAATCAGCTTCGTGAGAAGGTTGGTATTATGTTTGGTAATCCAGAAACAACCACAGGTGGTAGAGCCTTAAAGTTCTATTCCTCCATTCGTCTAGATGTTAGAAGAATAGAATCCTTAAAGCAGTCTGGTGAATTTGTAGGAAGTAGAACAAGAGTTAAGGTAGTAAAGAATAAGATTGCGCCTCCTTTTAAAGAAGCAGAGTTTGATATTATGTTTGGACAAGGTATCTCAAGAGAAGGCGATATTCTAGATTTAGCTGCTAATGAGGATATTGTTATCAAAAGTGGAGCTTGGTATGCTTACAATGATGTGAAGATTGGTCAAGGTCGTGAGAATGCGAAGCAATACTTAAAAGAGAATCCTACCATTATGCAAGAAGTAGAACAGAAGGTTCGTGATAAATATGGCCTCGAGTCTAGTCCGGTAATGTTAGCAAAATCGGCAGAAGCTAAAGAGGAAGAATAAATTCTTAGGATATTATGGTCATTGTTTTTGACTATAATATCCTGTTTTGTATAACAGGTTAAATTTTAGGGAAGATTCAGTAAAGGGAATGGTAAAATGCAAATTAGTCATATAGAAGAAGTAGATAAAAAGAGAAGAAAAGTATTTATAGATGGCAATGAAGCATT
Source organism: Bacillota bacterium (assembly GCA_023416695.1). GTDB lineage: Bacteria > Bacillota > Clostridia > Lachnospirales > Lachnospiraceae > KM106-2. The sequence goes on from JAEZGY010000014.1 coordinate 4,582, forward strand.
TACCTTGTATACAAACGAGATCTATAAATATAGGCTAGAGAAGGATTCTTTAGTATCTACGGCAATATATGAAGAAATTATGACAGTTCTTAATAAACGTGCCAAACTTAAGGTTATGGACTATTTAAAGCAATCAGATAAAACGGAAAAAGAGTTGAGAATGAAACTGAAGAGGGCCTATTTTACAGATAGTAGTATTGATGTGGCCATAGACTATGTAAAACACTTTGGTTATCTTGATGATATAAGGTATACCAAGAATTACATTCGACTAAAGAAGAGTACAAAAAGCAAACAAGTGATTGAGTTTGAATTAAGGAATAAAGGAATTGATTCTGTAGTGATTAAGGCGTCGATGGATCAAGAGTATGGTAGAGATTCTGAGCTTACTGCAGTACAAAAGCAAATCCAAAAGAAATGTAATAATATTAAAGAACTTGATAACGAGAAGAAAGCAAAATTGATTGCCTCCTTGTGTCGCAAGGGGTTTTCATATGAAAACATAAGAAAATGTATTGCTATTATGGAAGAGAATAATGAATAATAATTCATTTGTTCTGGTTTTCTTTTGATTACTACACTATATAAATAGGTGGATTTCTATTTTGGTCGTATTAATTGACAAATTGCATAAAAAACCAATTACAATACTTGACATAATAGTGAATTCATTATAAAATTTTATTGTTGTATAATGTACAATGAAAACTAAATAAGGAGGTGCTCCGTGGATAATCCTGTTTTTGTTATAGTAGGTGCTATTGTACTAATGGTCCTGACCGCTCTTATTTCCTGGAAGGCTGCAATTACACATCGTAAGAAAATTGTGGAAGCTAAGCTTGGCAGTGCTGAAGAGAAAGCAAGAGAAATCATAGATGAAGCCTTAAAAACAGCTGAAACTAAGAAACGAGAGGCTCTTCTCGAAGCGAAGGAAGAATCCTTGCGTACTAAGAATGAATTAGAGAAAGAGACTAAGGAACGTAGAACAGAGCTACAACGCTATGAAAAAAGAGTTCTAACTAAAGAAGAGACTTTAGATAGAAAAACTGAAGCACTAGAAAAGAAAGAATCTAAACTTGCTGTTAAAGAAAATGAGTTAGATAAGCTCAAATCTGAAGTGGAAGTACTCCACGAAAAACAGTTACAAGAGTTAGAGAAAATTTCTGGACTAACCTCCGAACAAGCAAAAGAATATCTTTTAAAGACTGTTGAAGATGAAGTAAAACATGAAACTGCAAAATTAGTAAAAGAATTAGAAAATCGAGCAAAAGAAGAAGCAGATAAGAAGGCAAAAGACTTTGTTGTCACTGCTATTCAAAAATGTGCAGCTGATCATGTAGCAGAGACTACAATATCAGTTGTTCAGCTTCCAAACGATGAAATGAAGGGTAGAATTATTGGCCGTGAAGGTCGTAATATTCGTACTCTAGAAACACTCACTGGTGTAGATCTTATTATTGATGATACTCCAGAGGCAGTTATTTTATCCGGTTTTGATCCAATTAGACGAGAGGTAGCTCGTATTGCATTAGAGAAGCTTATTGTTGATGGTAGAATTCATCCTGCAAGAATTGAGGAAATGGTTGAAAAGGCACAGAAAGAAGTTGAAGTAATGATTCGTGAAGAAGGTGAGGCAGCAACGTTAGAAGTTGGTGTTCACGGTATTCACCCAGAGCTTATTAAATTATTAGGTCGTATGAAGTTTAGAACAAGCTATGGCCAGAATGCTCTGAAACATTCAATTGAAGTAGCCCAATTAGCAGGACTTCTTGCTGGTGAAGTTGGAGTAGATGTTCGTTTAGCGAAACGAGCAGGTCTCTTACATGACATTGGTAAGTCAGTGGATCACGATATGGAAGGCTCACATATTCAAATTGGCGTGGATTTATGTAGAAAATTTAAAGAATCGTCAACAGTTATTAATGCAGTAGAATCTCATCATGGTGATGTTGAGCCTGAGACATTAATTGCTTGTCTTGTACAAGCAGCGGATACAATCTCAGCTGCTAGACCAGGTGCGAGAAGAGAGACGTTAGAAACATACACAAACAGACTGAAGCAATTAGAAGATATTACAAATAGCTTTAAAGGGGTAGAGAAGTCATTTGCTATTCAGGCGGGTAGAGAGATTAGGGTAATGGTAGTACCAGATCAAATCAATGACGCAGACATGGTATTATTAGCTAGAGATGTTTCAAAACAAATTGAAGCAGAACTTGAATATCCTGGTCAGATTAAAGTAAGCGTTATTCGTGAAAGTCGAGTAGTTGATTACGCAAAATAAGTTTGAAAATTATAGCGAAACTCATATGGGTTTCGCTATTTTTTATTAAATAAAGCATGACGGAAGAATTTTTTATAATTCTTATTTCAGAAACTACAATGTATTTACATAGAATAAAATATATTATACAATATATATATTAACATAAAATTATTATGTAAACTAAAAAAATAATAATATTAGATTATGATGGCAATAGCACATAGTATTTTGGAGGACATTGAAATGGAAGATATTAAAAGAGTAGATCGTAAACTAGAACATAAAGGGCATATCGTTGATTTTTATACCGATTATATGAAACTTCCAAATAATAAAATTGCACAGTGGGATTTTATTGCCCATAAGGGTGCTGCAGCTATTATTCCCGTTACAGAAGATGGAAATATTATAATGGTTAGACAATATCGTAATGCTATAGAAAGATATACTTTAGAAATACCAGCAGGGGCGGTAAATCCAGGAGAATCTAAGGAAGCCGCTGCAATCAGAGAGTGTGAAGAGGAGACCGGATATAAGGCATTAGAAGTTAAACACTTATTTGATTTATATACAACAGTGGCTTTTTGTAATGAGAATATTGGAATCTACTATACAACCAAACTATCATCTGGCAAACAAAATTTGGATGAAGACGAATATGTAAATGTGGAGATACATCCCCTAGATGAGTTAATCCAAATGATATTTGATGGGAAGATTCAGGATGCTAAAACAATGGCAGCTTTACTTGCCTATAAACAACTTAGAGAAAAGTAATTCATGTTTTCTCCTTCTTGGACATAAAATTATATATAGCTGATTTATTATCACAATAGATATACAGCATTGGACCAGGAGGATTTACCATGAAACATCTTTTGGATTTTACCTACCGAATGGGATACAAAAAGTTATTTGTGATATGCCTGCTGTTGGGGGTTGTTTTAGGGACAGTATTCGGAAATGTTTTAAAGAACTATTATTTAGATACTTTTGTATTGTTTAATCCAGACTATATAAAAGCATTGAAAGAAAGTAATATAGATGGTTTATCCGTAGCACAAATGGCTTTTGTATCCTATTTCAAGAGTTTTGGTCTCATGTGTTTGTTTGTTACTACGATTATTGGAACCCCATGTCTATACGGTCATTGTGTATATAAAGGTTTTAGTGTTGGTTTTTTAATCACAGCTGCAACATTAAGGTATGGTGCAAAAGGAATTTTGTTTTTTCTTGCGTATAATTTCCCTCAAAGTTTATTAATTGTTCCAATGTTTGTAATGCTTTATGTTAAGGGATATGAATTAAACTATCAACTTTTTTCAAGGGTAGAACATGAACACGTTAAACTATCTCAATATATCCCATATATTATAATACTTGTCATTGTTTTAATTTTGGCTAGTTTAATGGAAGGATATGTGAATACAAATGTAGTAAAATATCTTGTTCTTAGATTTGATTCTTAAGATACTAAGAACTGATAGAAAGTGGGTAAGAAAGATTATGAAGACTATAGAAGCAGATTATATTAGTTATCTTAAAGACGTGAAACAACATTCGATCAATACATGTCTAGCATATGAACAAGATTTAAAACGTTTTCATATTTTTTTAAAAGATAGTAAAGTTGAATCCTATCCACAAGTCAATGATACTTTATTAAATTCATATGTTTTACAATTGGAAAAGCAGGGTTTTTCCCCTTCGACGATTATTCGAAATATAGTTGTGTTAAAAAAATTCTTTCTTTACCTACTCACTAATAGAATGATTACTATAAATCCAACAGAGAATCTAAAAGGACCTAAGCCTATACATCAAGCACCTAACATGCTAACTGTAGAAGAAGTAAACACATTATTGAATATGCCAGATGTAAGTACTAGAATTGGCCTTCGTGACAAAGCAATTTTTGAACTTCTATATGGTACCGGGATCAAAACTTCCGAACTGATTGATTTAAAGATTACAGATGTAAATTTCAATTATAATATTTTGACATGCCATAATCTAAAAAAAGAAAGAATAATTCCCTTTGGTGGACAGGCTAGAGTAGCACTAGAAAACTATATGAATAACAGTCGTGATTCATTTTTAAGAAGAGGAGAAAGTGACACACTATTTTTAAGTCAGCAAGGGAATGGGCTTACAAGGCAAGGTTTTTGGAAAATAGTAAAGGGATACGGAAGTAGAATGGGATTAACCGAGATAAGTCCTCAGGTATTAAGACATTCCTTTGCTATGCATCTAATCGAAAACGGTGCTAACATTGCAACTGTAGGAGAAATGTTAGGTTATACAGATACTAGCAGAGCTTATACTTATGTTGCTGCACAGAATGTAAGAGTAAGAGAAGAATATATGAAAGCTCATCCAAGAGCATAAAAAATAAGTGCATACCTAAGGTAGGGTATGCACTTATTTTTTAAATATGGTCAGCAATCATATATAATAGACGTTCTGTAGTATCCCAACCAATACAAGCATCAGTAATAGATTTTCCATAAATCCGCTCATGAATCGCTTGATTTCCTTCTTCGATGTAACTCTCTACCATAACACCCTTTACAAGCTCTTTGATTTCAGGTGAGTTTTGACGATTATAAAGGACCTCACGAACAATTCTAGGTTGCTCATAAAAGCACTTATTCGAATTGGCATGATTAACATCTATGATACAAGCAGGATTTAATAAATCTCGTTCATTATACATCGTATGTAAACGAAGTAGGTCTTCATAGTGATAGTTGGAGATAGACTGACCGTGCTTGTTCACAGCCCCTCTTAGGATGGTATGAGTGAGAGGGTTTCCTTCTGTCTTTACTTCCCAACCACGATATAAGAATGTATGACTACCTTGGGCAGCAACACATGAATTTAACATTACTGAAAAATCTCCAGAGGTTGGATTTTTCATTCCTGCAGGAATATCAAAACCACTTACGGTTAGCCGATGTTGCTGATCCTCAACACTTCTAGCCCCTATGGCTACATAGGACAAAATATCTTCTAAATATGGCCAATTTTCTGGATAAAGCATTTCGTCTGCTGCAGTAAGATTAGATTCCTGCATCACCCTGATATGCATCTTTCTCATTGCCACAAGACCTTCATGTAAGTCTGGTTTTTTTTCGGGATCTGGTTGATGTACAATACCTTTATACCCTTCTCCAGTGGTTCTTGGTTTGTTTGTATACACTCTAGGTATTATAATAACCTTATCTTTGATCTTATCCTGTATTTTTGCTAATCTTGATACATAATCACATACTGAATCTTCGCTATCCGCAGAACATGGGCCAATGATTACTAGAAATTTATCTGAATTTCCGGTAAAGACATCCTTAATCATCTGATCCCTAAGCTTTTTTAATTCTTTTAATTCAGCTGTTAGTGGGTAGGTTGCCAACAATTCAGCTGGAGACATTACTTCTTTTATTAGATTCATTCCCATATATTTATCTCCTTGTTATGTAGTAAATCTTTGTAGGTATTCTATAATGCTTTCATCTATAAGTCAACCTTTGTACCTATTTATTCTTGAAGACTTATGTATTTTCCATTCCATTGACACTAAAGTTAAGGTATAGTATAATTTATTGAATTAAAGTGCTAATGTTTACATTTAGTCATCTATGTAATAGTTTTATAGATACCTAAAAAGAGTACATATTGAGTTTAAGAAAGGTGGATAACAAGTGTCTGACAAAGTAATTATGCTTGGGAATGAGGCTATTGCCCGAGGAGCGTATGAGGCAGGGGTAAAAGTATCTGCAGCATATCCCGGAACCCCTAGTACTGAGATTAGCGAAAATATTGTGAAATATAAGGAGATTTATTCTGAGTGGTCACCAAATGAAAAGGTTGCTATGGAAGTCGCTATCGGTGCATCCATAAGTGGTGTAAGAGCAATGGCATCTATGAAACACGTAGGTGTGAATGTTGCTGCAGATCCTCTTTACACGATTGCTTATTCTGGAGTAAATGGTGGACTAGTATTAGTGGCAGCTGATGATCCGGGTTTATATAGCTCACAAAATGAGCAGGACACAAGAATGGTGGCAAGAGCAGCCATGGTTCCTGTTTTAGAACCATCGGACAGCCAAGAAGCGAAGGATTTTGTCAAATATGCATTTGAACTGAGCGAGACATATGACACACCAGTTATTGTTCGTACAACTACAAGATTAAGTCATTCTCAAGGCTTAGTTGAATTATGTAATCGCATGGAAGTGGAAGATAAACCATATGAACGTAATCCAGCAAAAAATGTAATGATGCCGGGTAATGCGAAAGGACGCCATGTTGTTGTAGAGGCTAGAAACAACAACATGATAGTAGATGGAGTTGATTTCCCTGTAAATAAGGTGGAATATAGCAATTCGAAGATAGGTGTTATTACGTCTGGTATTCCTTATCAATATGTGAAAGAAGCGCTTCCAGAAGCCTCTGTTTTAAAATTGGGAATTGTTAATCCACTTCCTAAAACTTTAATCGAAGAATTTGCAAGTAAAGTAGATGTTTTGTACATAGTAGAAGAATTAGAACCTGTAATTGAAGAACAGGTTAAATCATGGGGAATTAAGTGTGTTGGTAAGGATATTTTTACCCGTCAAGGAGAATACAGTGCGAATTTAATTCGTAAATCAATTTTAAAAGAAGAACTAGATTTAGCTGATCCTGCAGTGGTACCAAATCGACCACCAATCTTATGCCCAGGGTGTCCACATAGAAGTGTATATTCTGTATTACATAAATTAAAGATACATGCTGCTGGCGATATTGGATGTTATACATTAGGAGCAGTTCCTCCTCTAAGTGTGGTTGATACTACGGTATGTATGGGAGCTAGTATCAGTACTCTTCATGGTATGGAAAAGGCAAAAGGAAAAGACTATATTAAGAACTGGGTAGCGGTAATAGGTGATTCTACTTTTATGCATACAGGAATCAACTCCCTTATTAATATGGTTTATAACAAGTCTACAGGAACTGTAATGATCTTAGATAATTCCACCACTGGCATGACTGGTCATCAGGATCATGCTGCTACTGGCAAGACCTTACAAGGGGAAGATACCTATTCTATTAATTTAATGGAATTATGTAAATCCATAGGCATTAAGAATGTTGTTGAAATCAATGCGTTTGACATCGTAGAACTTGAAAAAATAGTAAAAGAAGAAGTTGCAAAGGATGAACTTTCTGTAATCATTACTAAGTCACCTTGTATATTATTAAATAAAGCGCCTGTTAAATTCCAATACGTTGTAGACCCAGACGTTTGTAAGAAATGTGGAATGTGTATGAAACCTGGGTGTCCAGCAATTACAAAGTTAGATGATAAAACTGCTAGAATCAATGATACTATGTGTACCGGATGTGGTCTTTGTGATACCCTGTGTCATTTTGGTTCAATACAAAAAGTGGAATTATAGGAGGGTGCTACCATGACAAAAAATATAATGATTGTAGGTGTTGGTGGTCAAGGCACCTTATTAACAAGCAGAATTCTAGGTGCTCTTATGCTTCATGTTGGTTATGATGTTAAGCTTTCTGAGGTACATGGAATGGCACAGAGAGGCGGAAGTGTTGTTACCTTCGTTCGATATGGAGATACAGTAGCAGAGCCTATTGTAGAGGAAGGAACAGCAGATGTCCTAATTGCGTTTGAAAGACTAGAGGCTCTTCGATATGCTCACTTTTTAAAGAGGGATGGAGTACTTATTGTTAATGATCAAAGAATTGACCCTATGCCAGTAGTAATTGGAGCGGCCACCTATCCTGAAGGTATTTTAGAAAGTTTAGAAGAAAAATATAAGATGTACAAAGTTAACGCCATGGAAGAAGCAAAAAAACTCGGCAACACCAAGGTATTTAATAGTATCGTTTTAGGAGTTGCTGCTAAGAGAATGGATATTCCTTATGATGCATGGGTAACTGTGATTGAAGAGACAGTTCCACCTAAAACTATAGAGGTGAATAAAACAGCTTTTGATATAGGATATCATTTACATGCATAAATAAAGTAGAGTAGGAGGATGACACCATGATTTGGAATGAAGCCAAGGAATGTATGAGCAGAGACGAGATTTGCTCCCTGCAAAGTGCTAGGCTAAGAAAAATGGTATCCCGAGTATACCATAATGTTGAGTTTTACCGTAAGAAGATGCAACAAATGGGAATTGAGCCAGGAGATATACAAGGGATAGAGGATCTTAATAAGCTTCCATTTACCACAAAAGAGGATTTGCGTCAAAACTATCCATTTGGATTGTTTGCAATTCCACAATCCCAGATAGTACGTGTTCATGCATCCTCTGGTACCACTGGAAAGCCTACTGTTGTAGGGTATTCCAGAAAGGATATTGAAATCTGGCAGGAATGTGTTGCGAGAGTACTTGCTATGGCAGGAATCTCTTCTAAGGATAAGATTCAGATCTCTTATGGATACGGCCTATTTACGGGAGGACTTGGTCTTCATTATGGGGCCGAAAATCTAGGTGCTACAGTAGTACCTATGTCTGTAGGTAATACAAAGAAGCAAATTACTATGATGGAGGACTTTGGTGTAACTGCAATTGCTTGTACCCCATCTTACTTATTACATATTACAGAAGCACTAGAAGAGCATAATGCCATTGATAGGATTAAGCTTAAGCATGCCATTTGTGGTGCTGAACCTTGGACAGAAAACATGAGAAAAGAAATTGAGCAAAAGCTCCATATTCAGGCTCATGACATCTATGGTCTTAGTGAAATTATGGGTCCAGGTGTTGCTGCTGACTGTGAATTCCACAGTGGATTACATGTATATGAAGATCATTTTATCCCAGAGATTATTAATCCAGATACATTAGAACCTCTGGCTCCAGGAGAAACAGGAGAGCTAGTATTTACTACCATTACAAAAGAAGCACTTCCTTTATTCCGTTATCGTACCAAAGACTTAACTAGTATCGATTATGATAAGTGTGAATGTGGCCGTACCTTAGCAAGATTGTCTCGATTTAAAGGCCGTTCAGATGATATGCTCATCATTCGTGGTGTAAATGTATTTCCATCACAAATTGAATCGGCTTTACTAGAAATCGGTGAAACAAGCCCTCACTATCAGTTAATAGTCGATAGAGTAGATAATTTAGACACACTAGAAGTATTAGTAGAAGTAGAAGAACGTTTCTTCTCCGATGAAATTCGTGCTTTAGAGAAACTCACAAAGAAAATCTCTCACACCTTGCAACAAGCGTTAGGGGTAGCTGCTAAGGTTAAATTAGTAGAACCTAAGACTATCGCAAGAAGTGAAGGAAAAGCAGTTCGTGTAATTGACAAACGTAAACTTATCTAGTCAAAAGGAGGAGAACTATGCTTATTAAACAGCTATCTGTATTTATTGAAAACCGTGAGGGAAGATTAGAAAAAGTAACAGAGACCTTATCAGAAAATCAGATTAATATCGTTTCCTTAAGTCTTGCAGATACCTCTGAATATGGAATGCTAAGAATGGTGGTCTCTGATCCAGTAAAAGGGAAAGCAGTGTTAAAGGAGGCTGGTTTTTCAGCTATGTTAACAGATGTTTTGGCTATCAAACTTCCACATAAGATAGGTGCCCTATTTACTTTGTTGGAATTCTTAGTTGCTAGAGATATAAGTATCGAGTATATGTATGCGCTTGCTACAGGAGAAAATGCTTCTATTATTGTTAAGGTATCTGATGTGAATACAGCCGTTGAGGTGTTAGAAACTAACCATTATGAGCTTTTTACAGCAGAGGATGCATACAAAATCAATTATGAAGCATAAATAACACTGACCTAAAGATAAACAAGAAAGGGGATTATCATGGGAGATAAGCCTGATTATTACTTAAAAAAACTTACAAAAGAAGAAAGAAAGCAGATGAAAGAAGAGGAAAGGAAGAATGGAAAACCTAAAATCCTCATCTTTATAATAATCTTGATGGTTGCTATTATGGCAGGAATGTTTATTCTTTCGTATTTTTGGTCCATGGAAAAAGTACCAAGTAGTATAGCAATTCCTGTTATGGTAGTGTGTTTAGTGGCGGAGTTAATAATATGTGAAATCTCAAACAAAATGAATCATAAACTTAATAAAGAGTAAATGCTATAAAAGAGTATAAGAAGTGAATTTCCACATTCCTTTCCTATACTCTTATTTTTTTACTTTTTTGCTCATATAGTACATTAAGAATAAGTATTATGGTGTTACTATGAATAAAATAATGAAGACTTCGATAATAGGCATATGCATGATACTCCTTATTCATACAATACTACAAAAGACTAGATTTGGTTATTACAATCCTATTTTTCAGCCGTTTTCAACTAGATTAAATGCGGAAAAATTACTATTACAAGTAGGTGATACCTTTCAACTTCGCCCTCAAGCTTTGAATAAGAGAGTAACCTTTCGTAGCAGCAATTTTCGTATTGTAGATGTAATGCCTTCTGGTAAACTCTATGCAAAGGCGGTAGGCACAGCAATTATTACTGTGAAAGGTAAGTCAGGTACAGCAAAGTGTAAAGTGACGGTAATTAGTATTAGTCAGCATAAGCTCTCTCTTACAGTAGGAGAAAAGAAACAATTATTTATTAAAGGTTCTAAAAAGAAAGTCAAATGGAAGAGTAATAGTAAGATTGTATTGGTTGATGATGAGGGAGTGGTTACTGCTGTATTACCTGGATCGGCAACAATCACAGCAATAATTAGTGGGAAAGAGTTAGAATGTAATATATATATAAAAAATAATCCTTAAACTCGGACAATTTAAGTCATAAATCTAAAACTCTTTGATACACTAGTATAGAGATTAAGAAGTTTGGAGTACCTAATGAAACGTATCTTAAGTTTACTATTTATTCTACTTCTTTCCTTTAGCATTGTTAGCTTTAGCTATGTAAATGGGACTACAATATCGTTAAACTATGCGGATGATGAGGATGGGTCATCTGCTGCAGAAGATAACGACGAGAATACAGCGGAAGATGACAGTATTCCGACTCTAAGTAAAGATATACTTACAAAGACGATTATTTCCAACACGGATTCTAGTAATGCAGAGGAGCAAAAGGAAGTTACCAGAGAAGTGAAGATTGACCGTTCTACTGAAGATGTAGAAACTACTAACACAGTTAAGGCACTGAAAAAAACTAGTAAGGATGATACCCAAGCTGTTACAAATAATAATGCAGGGGACACCTTAGGACTTACTTGTAAATCTGCCGTGTTAATTGAGGGGTCTACAGGCCAAATACTATATGAAAAAGATAAGGATCTGAAAATGGAACCAGCCAGTATTACTAAAATTATGACCTTACTTCTTATTTTTGAGGCTCTAGATGAGGGTAAAATAAAGCTCACTGATAAAGTAAGTGTCAGTGAACATGCAGCCTCCATGGGTGGAAGTCAAGTCTATCTAGAACCTTATGAAACCCAAACAGTGGAAACCATGATAAAATGTATTGCTATATCATCAGCAAATGATGCCTCTGTTGCGATGGCTGAATTTATTGCTGGATCAGAGCCAGAATTTGTTGCAAGAATGAATGAAAAAGCGAAAAGCCTAGGAATGAAAAATACTAATTTTGAGAATTGCTGTGGTTTAGACAATGACACGACAAATCATATTTCTACTGCTTATGACGTTGCATTAATGTCTAGAGAATTAATTACGAAGCATCCCGAAATTTCTAAGTATTCAACTACTTGGATGGACACTTTTACTCATGTCACAAAAAAAGGGGAAAGTGTGTTTGGACTTACCAATACCAATAAGTTAGTTCGAACGTATAAAGGAATTACAGGTTTAAAAACAGGCTCTACTTCAAAAGCTAAGTTTTGTCTTTCTGCATCTGCCAATCGGAATGGTATGGATTTAATTGCAGTGGTTATGTGTGCTCCTGAACCTAAAGTAAGGTTTAAGGAAGCAGCATCTTTACTTGATTATGGATTTGCTAACTGTACGCTATTTAAGGATGACAACAAAGACCTTATGTTAGATCCTATAGACGTAAAGAATGGTATTGAAGATACAGTAGAAGGAATTGTAAAGCAGCCATTTTCCTATGTATGTCTAGTAGGAAAGGACCCTAAGGCCATAAAAAAAGAAGTAAGTATCATGGAGTCATTAGAGGCGCCTGTTGATAAAGAGCAGCAAATAGGTAAGGTTACTTATACATTAGATGGAGAAGTCATTGGCGAAGTACCAATTGTAGCGAAAAATTCGGTTCGAAAAGCAACCTTTACAGATTCCTATTTGAATATTCTAAAGAGGTATTTTAATATTAAATAGATAACAATACATATAAAATGGTCTCCCAAACTGAAGGGTGGCCATTTTATATGTTAGGATTCTAATTCCATTGACAGTCATATCTTAGTTCGCTATATTTAATACTATATAGAATTTAAGGAGAACCATATGGAACGTACTATTTTATTTATTATAATAACATCATTGATATTATTAGGCTTAGGTCTTTTTTTATATATTTTATATGAAAACAAACATTTTCATGTAACTACTTATCAATATAGTAACAAGAAATTACCATCTGCCTTTGATCATACTGTGATTTTATTTTTATCGGATCTTCATAGCTACAGTTACGGGATGAACAATGAAAGACTTTTACAGTCAATTCGAAAAAATAAACCAGACTATATCTTAATTGGTGGTGATATGATTGTAAAAGGACCAAATTTTAACGGGAAAGAGGCATTAAAGCTGCTTAAAGAGCTTGCCAAAGAGTTTCCTGTCTATTATGCATTTGGTAATCATGAATTAAGACTGAGTATGTTACCTGAGACATGTGACACTACTTATGTAGAATATATAAATAAACTAAAAAGCTATGGAGTAAAACTTTTAGTAGATGACAAGATTTCCTTAAGTAGAAATGGGCAGTCCATTAATCTGTATGGTTTGAATCTACCAGAGTACTACTATAAAAAATTTAATAAGATATCGTTGCCGGAGGAAGAGCTTACTAGTCACCTTGGAACCCTAAATAAAAATTGTTTTAATGTACTATTGGCTCATAATCCTATATATTTTTCGGAATATGCAAATTGGGGAGCGGATTTAGTACTATCTGGCCACGTACATGGTGGAATGATTGCCTTGCCAGTAATAGGTGGAGTAATGTCAACTCAGGGAATTCTCTTTCCGAAGTATGATTTTGGATTATATGAAAAGAAAGAGTCAACCATGATTATTTCTAGAGGATTAGGAAATCACACCATTCATATACGTGTCAATAATCATGCAGAACTTGTGAAAATTGTATTAAAGAGTAATTAATAGACTCACAGTTGAAGTAATTCGTCTTTTATGTTATTCTTGAATAATGTGAGTGATGAAAATCAATTGCAAATGTGATAATTAAAGATTGAGGATATCTATGGAACAACTGATTCAAATAGTTGCAGGTTTATTTGCAACTCTTTTAGTTATGATATTACATGAAGTACCTAAGACATTGGTATATAATAGGCAATGTGAAAAGAAAATCCCTTTGTCTAGGATATTTTATCTACCCCAATATATTGATCCCATAGGTCTTATTTTTTGTGTATTTTCATGGGCTGGTTTTTCAAAGCCCTATCGGTATGAAATAAAGATAAAGAAAAATGCTACCTACATTGGCTTCATTGGCTTATTAAGCCTTTTGTTATTAACAATTACTTCTTATGTGGTTTATTGTGCGTTTTATACTGGCGTAAAGGTAGACCAGATACTAGTAGGTATGGATATGAGTAGTCGATTTAATTATTATTTTATTTGTTACATTATGATAATTAGTCTAGGTATGTTTGTGGTGAATCTATTTCCTATTACAGCTTTTGATATGGGGTTTATCATCGCCGGCAAATCCTTGGCAAGCTATATTCGTATTATAAGGGCAGATACCTTTATAAAATTAGCTCTTTTCATTGTTTTGTTTACAGAAGCTATACCCATACTTGGTATCCGCTTGATTAATTTTTTACTGTCTTTATAATGTAGTTAAGAGAAAGGAAAACATTTTATTATGGGGATTCCGGTTAAATTAGAGGTATTTGAAGGACCTTTAGATTTATTATTACATCTAATTGATAAAAATAAAGTTAATATATATGACATTCCTATCGTTCTAATTACCGAGCAGTATTTAGAGTATATTAGGGCTATGGAAACAAAGGACTTAGATATAATGAGTGAGTTCCTTGTGATGGCCGCTACCTTACTAAATATTAAGTCTAAAATGCTACTTCCAAAGGAAGAAACTGAGGAAGAAGAGGAAGAGGATCCAAGAAAAGAATTAGTTGAACGTCTTTTGGAATATAAGATGTATAAGTACATTTCCTTTGAATTAAAAGATAGACAAATGGACGCATCTAAACTGCTTTTTAAGGAGCCAACTATTCCAGATACCATACTAGAATATAGAGAACCAATTCCTGTGGAGGATTTATTGTCTGACTTAACCATATCTAAGCTTCATGACATCTTTGAATCTGTTATAAAAAAACAAATTGATAAGATTGATCCCATTCGTAGTAAATATGGTGACATTAAAAAAGAAGAAGTTAATCTAGATGAAAAGATGTTATTTATTGAAGCTTATGGGCAAGCACATAGATCGTTTTTATTTAGACGTCTTTTGGAGACCAGTACATCTAAAATGGAAGTTATCATTATTTTCCTTTGTGTCTTAGAGCTTATGAAGGTCGGTAAGCTAAAGGTGGAACAAGAGCATATATTTGATGATATTATTATTACCTATGTAAATGATACGAATATATCTACGGAGGAATTGACTGGTAACATACTTTACGAATAGGAGAATGAGCCTTGGAACTAAATAAAGTAAAAGCCGCAATTGAAGCTATTCTGTTTTCTTTAGGGGAAGCAGTAGAGTTAGATCGCATTGCAAAAACAATTGAACATGATGAAGAAACAACAAAACGAATCTTAGAATCTATGATGGATGAATATAGTGAAGAAAGCAGAGGCATTCAGCTCATTGAATTGGATGGCTCTTATCAGCTCTGTACAAAGGAAGAAATGTATGACATGTTAATAAAGATTACTCATATTCCAAGAAAACATGTTCTTACGGATGTGCAGTTAGAGACTCTGTCAATTATAGCCTATAAGCAACCAATTACAAAAAACGCAATAGAAGCCATACGAGGGGTAAAATGTGATCATGTAGTGAATCGTCTCATAGAGTACAATTTAGTTTGTGAAGTGGGACGTTTGGATGCTCCGGGCCGGCCAATCCTATTTGGAACGACAGAAGAGTTTCTTCGCTGCTTTGGTGTGACATCTCTTGATAACCTTCCAACCTTAAATCAAGATCAATTAAATGATTTTAAACAAGAAGCTGAAGCTGAGGTTCAGTTGAAATTGAATATATAAAAATCAGGAAGAAATAGTGCGGTATTTTATCACCTACCGCACTATTTCTTTTTTTGCGCGAAGGCAAAGTGAGGATTTAAGACAAGCTTGCTTGTATGGAATCCGAGCGCGCCCGCGAACTCGTGCGGGAACGCACGAGTATGCAAGAAGGCAAAGTGAGGTTTTTAGGGTGCTTGATTAAAATTTATCATAAAATAGAACTATTTGGATACAATATGAGAATACTACAAAAAATGGTGATAATTATGAAAGCATATTATAATGAACTAAATGAAATTATAGCAACTATGAGCACAAGCTTAGAGCAAAATATTGAAGTACTAGATAATCTTTTTAAGGACTGTGCTGATTTAGTAAAACGTCGCTTCACAATCGGTGGAGAGAATAAGGTTGATATCTACTTTTTATATATGGACAATATGATTAATAAAGAATTATTGGAGGAGGATACCTTACGATATTTACTGTATAAAATGGATGATCTTCCAAAAGATAATAAGTTTGATTATATTAA
This sequence comes from Bacillota bacterium, assembly GCA_023416695.1. Taxonomy (GTDB): domain Bacteria; phylum Bacillota; class Clostridia; order Lachnospirales; family Lachnospiraceae; genus KM106-2. The sequence goes on from JAEZGY010000014.1 coordinate 20,791, forward strand.
GGCCAAGGGACTTCGAAGTGCAGATGTAACAGAGCTAGATACAATGCAAAAAATAGTAGATGGAATCTTATCAGGCGATACTGCGATCTTAATCGATGGTTATAATAAAGCTTTAAAAGTTTCAATAAAAGGATTTGCCAATCGTGGGGTTCCTACTGCAGAAAATGAGGTGACGGTACGTGGTTCTAAAGAAAGCTTTAGTGAGGCTCTCTTTATTAATCGAGTACTTCTTCGTAAAAGAATTAAGGATACTAACTTAAAAATAAAGCAATTAAAGGTTGGTACTAGAAGTAAGACCGATGTGGCTGTAGTCTATATGGATGGGATTGTAAAGAATGAAATCGTAGATGACATTATTCATCGAATTGAAAACTTCGTCATAGATGGTATCTTTGATAGTGGTATGTTAGAGCAACTGACGGAGCGGAATCATTATTCTCCTTTCCCTGAGTTTCAATCAACAGAGAGACCGGATAAAGCGGCATCTGCATTAACTGAAGGTCGTGTTTGTATTATCGTAGATAATTCACCTATGGTATTATTACTACCTACCACCTTGAATTCCTTCTATCAAGCTTCAGATGATTATTATAGCAGGTGGGAGATTGCTACTTTTTCACGTATTTTACGCTATATAGCCTCTTTTATTGCAGTAGCATTACCAGGTCTTTATATTGTAATAGTAAATTATCAATCTGAGTTAATTTCCACAAATCTAGCCTTATCCTTTGCAGCAGCTAGAGAGGGGGTTCCTTTTTCTATCTTCTTTGAAGTAATCATTATGGAAATCGCCTTTGAGCTCTTACTAGAAGCAGGAATTCGTTTACCAGGACCTATGGGCAATACCATTGGTATTGTAGGTGGAATAATCATTGGAGATGCAGCAGTCAATGCTAATTTGGCAAGCCCTATTGTTGTAATCGTTGTAGCGCTTACAGCAATTGCGGCCTTTACTATACCTAATGAGGCCTTTGCTGCAGCATTTCGTCTTGTTCGTTATCTAATTATCTTCTTATCCGCTATCTGGGGGTTATTAGGATTTACGATTGGAATTGTTCTACTAATGACTCATCTCTGTGGATTAAAAAGCTTTGGGACTCCATATTTGATACCTTTTGTATCGTCTGGAGTGGTGGGAGATAACGATTACAAGGACGCACTTATCAAGATGCCAACAAATAAAATGACTGCCAGACCAAGCTATACAAGACCAGACGCAAGAAAACGGCTCTTTTTTAAAGGGAAACAAGACAATAAAGAATAGACGGAAGGACTATGCTTGCTATGTACTCTAAAAATGAAAAAATCACTCTACGACAATTAAAGCGTTTGATTGTATTCGATTTCTTTGGTGTACTGTCTTTAATTGTCCCATATGTCATTTCTAGCAGTGCTGGATATGATGGGCTTGGTGCAATTCTAATCACTGCATTACTGCTTTTTTTATATCTATTAATATTCACTTTTTATCTTAAACAGCTAGAAGGACCTTATCTGTCTTATACAAAGGATACGATAGGTAGATTTCTTACTACAATTTTTTGTGGGCTTTATTTAATAAAATTTTTCTTCACTACGGTAATGATTCTTAGGTTATTTATTAGTATAATCAATACTACAATTTTACTTGATTATTCAACCATATCCATAGCACTTCTTCTTATAGTAGTAGCAGGTTATATGACTTACAAGGGAATGGAAGCGAGGGCTCGATATGCTGAAATTATGTATTATATCGTACTAATCCCTATGTTGGTACTATTTTTGTTAACCTTAAAGGATGTTGATATAGCTAATCTAACCCCTGTATTTGCTAACAATATTTTTAGTACGTCGAAGGCAGGTTTTGTATTTTTTCTATTATTTAATGAATTAGAGCTATTGCTGTTTATTAAGCCTTATGTAAAACCTAAAAAACCAAGTGCATCTTTAGTTACTGGTATGTTTACACACACTCTAAGAGGATTAATCTGCATTCTATTAATCTCTGGTTTAGTATTTACTTTGACAGTTGGCTTATTAGGGGAAAAAGCATCCTCTCAATCCCTTTGGTCAGCAGTATCCATTTTGCAACTAGTACACTTGCCATGGTCCATGTTAAACCGTCAGGATTCAATTTTAATATCTCTATGGCTACTCACTATCTTTAGTGTTTTAAGTGGCTTGCTTTATTATATGTGTCATGTTACAAAACATGTGTTTAATAAACAAACAGGAAAGTGTATCCTTCCAATACTTTTGGTTTTTGTATTCTTAGCATCAATTACTCCAGTAGATATAAACTTATTTTATGAATACTACATGAAGTATATGGTGTACATTGGACTGCCTCAAAGTATAATACTTCCTTTTATTCCAATCTTTATTAGAAAGATTAAACCAATAAAGTATAAGACATTAAAACATAGTGCAGGTAAAGGGATGATTATGGTTTTTCTGTTCTTAGGTATAGGATTTGGTCTTAGTGGTTGTGCTAATCAAGCTGAAATAGAAGATCGTGATTTTGTCCAGGTTTTTGGAGTGGATTATTATAATGGAATTTATTCGGCCTATTATGTACTTCCTGATCTAGCAGCAGTATCTGAGCAAAAATCCAGTGACAAGGAAACGCTACTTAGAAATTATCAAGGCGAAAATTTGTATGATATTGAAGAGCAGTATAAAACAAATTCAGAAAAAAAATTAGATTACCGCCATCTCAAGGTAATTGTACTAGGTGAAAATCTCACAAGAAATAAAGAGGTTTTGCAACAATTTATCGAGTACTGTGACAATCATTATGAGATATCAAAAAATACAGTGGTTTTCTTAACTGATTCCAGTTTATGGCAGGTGATGAATTATAACAATAAAGTACCCGATGGCCTAGGTAATTACCTGACACGATTACATGAAAATAATTTGGCAAATAGTTCAAAAGGTGAAGTATACCTAGGTACTTTAGTGAATGATCGCAATAACACGGATTTGTGCATTAATATTCCGATTATCTCCCTGCAGTTTAATGGGTTAGTGATTAATGGAGAAGCTATTGTAGACAATTCTCTACTGGTCACTAAGCTAACAGAAGAACAAAGTAAGTATACAGACCTTTTAAGAGGCTCTGGTAATTATAGTCGTATATTTTTAAATAGCTCCAATTCGGATGGGGGTAAGAGTCAGATTATTAAGTTAAGCGAATTACGTAATAGTAATTCATTAGTATTACAAAACGGTTTGCCATACCTTCGTATTCGTATTGAAGGACATGGGAAAATTGAACAAGGCGAAGAGGACATCTTACAGTATACAACAGATAAAAGAATGGAAGTATACCATAAGCTGGAGAAGGAAGTAGATGCTCAGGTAAAAGAAATCATGGAAGACCAAATTAATACAATGATAAAAGAGAAAAACATTGATTATTTGAATATTCTAAGAATGAGTCGTTATCTTAATCGAGACATATATTCCTATTATAAAGACAGACAATATGATTTCCTAGACAATCTTAAAGTTGAAGTTGATGTGGATTTTACTTTAAATCGTTATTAACAAGATTTATGAATAAAATGATATTTCCCTAATAAAATAAAAAGAAGATATCTTTAGGTGAAGTTTATGATGGAATTTACTAGGAGAAGAATAATTCTATTGTTAGCCATTATTGCCCTAGTATCCTTTGGGTATTATCAATATAGTGTTATGGTTCCCTTTGTGAAAGATGTGCAGCAGGCACTTATCAACCAAAATATTGTTAATGATAAAAAAGGTGACGAACTTCATTATTCTGGCCTTGACTCTGAGAAATATAAGAGTCAATCAAATCAAGATGAGATAAGATTAAGTGCTAAGTCAGCTCTTTTATTAGATGCCACTAGTAATCATATCTTATATGAGAAGAATGGCTTTACAGAGTTAGCAATGGCAAGTACAACCAAAATTATGACTTGTATTGTTGCTTTGGAAAATAGTAAGTTAGATGAGGTTGTAACATTCTCATCTAAAGCAGCCTCTATGCCAGATGTACAGCTACATGCTAAGGCCGGAGAGAAATTCTTAATGAAGGATCTTCTGTATTCCCTTATGCTAGAGTCTCATAATGATACTGCTGTAGCAATAGCAGAGCATGTGGGAGGTAGTGTTGAAGGCTTTGCTTCCATGATGAATACAAAAGCAAAAGAATTAGGTCTTGAACACACCCATTTTGTCACACCAAATGGTTTAGACGCGACAGGACATTATACTACAGCTTATGATTTGGCGTTAATTACAAGCTATGCAATACAAAATGAAGAATTTGTATCTATCATAAACACACCTAGTTGGAGTTTTAAGACTTTGGATAGTAAGAGAGAATACGCTGTCTCTAATAAGGATAAGTTTTTATATTTGATGGAAGGTGCATTTGGTGTAAAAACGGGATTTACGAATAATGCAGGTTATTGTTTTGTTGGTGCGTTAAAAAATAATGACCGTACCTATATTAGTGTAGTATTAGGCGCTGGGTGGCCACCTAATAAAAGCTATAAATGGAAGGATACAACCCAGTTAATGAACTACGGAATCAAATATTTTAACTTTAAAAATCTATCGGATTACACGAAAGAGCTTCCTAAACTCCCTGTTCTAAAGGGAACGAATAATGAGGTTACATTGAAGACGGGAGATATTAATCTTCCTGTGCTTTTAAAAGCAAACGATAAGGTTTATATTGATTTTGGCTTACCAGCTTATGTGATAGCTCCTGTTAGGAAAAATGCACAAGTGGGGTATATAAGATATTATATTAATGATGTATTTTTTAAGGAGTATCCAATCTATACTACGAGTAAGGTAGATAAAATAGATTACAAATTTACACTTAAAGAAATTGTATCAAGGTTTATATCTTTTAAGTAAAACAACTGTTAAGAATATATAAATATTTTGGTATTGGAAAAAAGCTTTGTTATCCTTATAACAAAGCTTTTTTTGCTTTTATTCTATAAATTATGAAGTGTTAAAGTCTTATATTACAATTGTAAATGATAATCTCCTTAATAAGTAAATGTTATACATATAAATAAAGTATAAATATTATTATAGGTTAAATGTTGATAAAACTATCTTAAAATAAGTAATTTTTATAGTATTAAATGATTGATATAACTGTTAAGATGTTATAAACTAAAATTGTTGTAAAAATGTTTTACCATCGAATAAAAAGATATGGAGGACTAAAAATGAGTAGACAAGTACTAGATTCAGCGAGAAATCGAATTCTATCGTTACTTGATCAAAGCAGTTTTGTAGAGATAGGTGCATTGATTACAAAAAGAAACACAGATTTTAATTTGTTTGAAAAAGAAGTACCTTCTGATGGTGTAATTACAGGATATGGTTTAATAAGTGGTAAACCGGTGTATGTATATAGCCAGGATGCATCAGCATTAAATGGTACGATAGGAGAAATGCATGCTAAAAAGATTGTAGCTATCTATGATTTAGCACTTAAAGTCGGGGCCCCTGTAATTGGACTGTTAGACTGTGCCGGATTTAGACTTCAGGAAGCAACAGACGCTCTTGCAAGCTTTGGTGAAGTATATTTAAAACAGACATTAGCTTCTGGTGTAATTCCTCAGATAACAGCTATATTTGGATCTTGTGGTGGAGGAGTTGCCATTTCTTCCTCACTTTCAGACTTTACATTTATGGAAGAAAAGGAAGCAAAATTATTTGTAAACGCTCCAAATACTATTGAAAATAATTACATAGAAAAATGTAATACAAGTAGCTCTTTTTACCAAGCTCAGGTTGGTGTTATAGATGGCAGGGGAACAGAAGAAGATATTCTTACTAATATTAGAGAATTAGTTTCTTTACTACCAAGTAATAATACTGAGAATGCCTTAAGTGACTGTCAAGATGACTTAAACCGAGAGTCTCATTCTTTAAATGATATACTTGAGGACCCATCTCTTGTCTTAACTGAGATAGCAGATTATAACAAGTTCTTTGAGCTTAAGAAAGAATATGCAAAGGATATGGTAATTGGTTTTCTTACGTTAGATGGAGCTACCGTAGGGGCTATAGCAAACCGTAGTATAGTTTATAAGAATGGCAAGAAGGATGAAGTGTTTGAAACTACATTATCTACTGATGGTTGTAATAAAGCCGCTGACTTTATCAACTTCTGTGACGCCTTTCAGATACCAATTATCACATTCACTAATGTAACTGGTTACAAAGCTACAATAGAAGGAGAAAAGACCATTGCTAAAGCCGTTGCAAGATTAACCTATGCCTTTTCTAATGCTTCTGTGCCAAAGATTAATGTGATTGTTGGTAAAGCTTATGGAAGCTCCTATATAACAATGAATTCTAAGCATATTGGAGCAGATTTGGTATTTGCTTACCCAGATGCAAGCATCGGTACCATGGATGCAAAAAATGCTGTGAAGATTATGTATGCAGAAGAAATTAATACGGCTGCTGATCCACTTAGTTTTATTAGTGATAAGACTAAGGAGTATGAGGCTCTTTCAAATAGTGCAATATCTGCTGCCAAACGAGGGTATATCGATCAGATGATTGAGCCTAAAGATACTAGAAAACAATTGATCTATGCAATCGATATGTTATATGGCAAAAGAGAGTACCGTCCAAGTAAGAAACATGGCACAGTATAATGAGGTGAGGCATATATGAGAAAAATATACTTAATATTATGTACTACACTGATTATGTTTAGTGCAGTTGCATGTGGTAAATCAAATGAAGCAAAACCAGTCGAATTTGACAAAGAAGCTCTAACAACTAATGCAATAGCATTTGCAGAAAGTATTGCTACCGCAGAGAATCTTTCTCAAATTGTAGAGGAAGACATCTATGAGGAGTTTGCTAATACTTACGGTGATGATATTGCTGCCTCATATAAATCCTTTTATGATACAACGAAGGATATCGGTGATTATATAAGCACAACAGTTACAGATACTACGAATACTGATGAGACTATAAGCTTTGAACTTAGCTTAAAGTATGAACAGGAAGTAGTAGTACTTAAGTGTAACTTTGATAAACGTAGTAATATGGTCAATTTTTCGACTGAACTATATAACACTCTAGGGCAAAAAATGCTTAAGGCTTTACTTAATACAGTAATGGGTATGGGAGCAGTATACCTTGTACTAATTTTCATCTCCTTTATCATAGCCTTACTCAAATATGTTCCGAAGCTTTTTGCTAAGAAAGAAGTAATAGCTCCTATCTCTAACGTAGAACCAGTGAAGATACTAGAAGAAGAATTAGTCGACGATAGTGAAATGGTGGCTGTTATAACGGCAGCTATTATGGCGAGTCTTGGAGAAAATGCGCCAAAAGACGGATTAGTGGTTCGCTCTATTCGGAAAGTAAATTCAAAATGGAAAAATGCATAAGTATTAATACTTAAGGAGGAAAAATGAAATGAAACATTACACAATTACTGTAAATGGAAATGTATATAACGTAACTGTAGAGGAAGGTACAAATGGTGGGGGCCCTGCTCCTGCTACATCTACTCAAGTAGCACCTAAAGCACCTGTAGTAAAGGCAGCGAATAGTGGTGAAGGGAAAATTAAAGTGAGTGCTCCAATGCCTGGTAAGATTCTTAGTATTAAGGCTAAGGTAGGACAAGCTGTTAATAAAGGTGATGTCCTCTTACTTCTAGAGGCAATGAAAATGGAAAACGAAGTAGTTGCTTTAGAGGATGGAGTAATTGCAAGCATAAATGTAGAAACAGGCGATTCTGTAGAAGCAGGAGATGTGTTAGCTACCATAAACTAGTAACACAGGGAGGATGAACTAGATGGATTATATATTGTCTACGCTAGGAAATTTGATAGAGCAAACTGTATTTTTCAATTTAACATGGGGAAATTTATTGATGGTTTTTGTCGCTCTTTTCTTTTTGTACCTAGCTATCAAAAAAGAATATGAACCACTCCTTTTAGTACCAATTTCATTCGGCATGTTATTAGTTAACATGTATCCCAATATTATGGGGGAAGGTGGCTTACTACATTTTTTCTATTTACTTGATGAATGGAGTATTCTTCCATCCTTAATTTTTATGGGTGTTGGCGCAATGACTGACTTTGGCCCATTAATAGCAAATCCTAAGAGTTTCTTATTAGGAGCCGCTGCTCAATTTGGTATCTTTGCCGCCTATTTAATCGCTATCTTATTAGGTTTTGGAGATAAGGCTGCTGCAGCAATCTCTATTATTGGTGGTGCTGATGGACCAACCTCTATCTTTTTAGCGGGTAAACTTGGACAGACAGAATATATGGGGCCAATAGCAGTGGCTGCCTATTCTTATATGTCATTGGTACCTATTATCCAGCCACCAATTATGAAACTTTTAACCACAGAAAAAGAACGTAAAATCAAGATGGAACAGTTAAGACCAGTGTCTAAACTTGAAAAAATACTTTTCCCGATTGTAGTTACCATTGTAGTTGTAGCAATTCTTCCGTCTACTGCACCGTTAGTAGGTATGCTTATGCTTGGTAATCTATTTAGGGAATGTGGTGTAGTAAAGCAGTTAACAGAAACGGCAAGCAATGCTTTGATGTATATCGTAGTTATTTTACTAGGTACCTCGGTAGGTGCAACAACTAGTGCGGAAGCATTTTTAAAGATGACTACGTTAAAGATTGTAGCTTTAGGTCTGATTGCCTTTGCCTTTGGTACAGCAGCCGGTGTAGTATTTGGTAAACTAATGTGTAAGGTTACAAAGGGTAAAGTGAATCCGTTAATAGGTTCTGCTGGTGTATCTGCTGTTCCTATGGCAGCCAGAGTATCACAAAAAGTAGGTTCTGAAGCTGATCCAACAAACTTCTTACTGATGCATGCCATGGGCCCTAATGTGGCAGGTGTTATCGGTACGGCTGTAGCAGCAGGTGTGTTTATGGCTATTTTTGGTGTATAAATTTAAAAGATAGGTTATGAAGGGGAAGTTTTAATATAAATTGATGATGTAAAGAATATACAGGAGGAAAGATAATGGAACCATTAGTAAAAAAACCTGTTAAAATAACAGAAACCATTTTGCGAGATGCTCATCAGTCTTTAGTAGCCACTAGAATGACTACAGAACAGATGCTACCTATCGTTGAGAAAATGGACAAGGTTGGATACCACGCTGTAGAATGTTGGGGTGGAGCAACTTTTGATGCATGTCTACGTTATTTAAAGGAAGATCCATGGGAAAGACTTAGAAAATTAAAAGCTGGCTTTAAAAACACGAAATTGCAGATGCTATTTCGTGGACAAAACATCCTAGGTTATAATCACTATGCAGATGATGTGGTAGAATACTTTGTTCAAAAATCCATTGCCAATGGCATTGATATAATCCGTATCTTTGATTGTCTGAATGATGTTCGCAATCTGCAAACAGCAGTAAATGCAGCCAATAAGGAAAGTGGCCATGCACAAATCGCTCTCAGCTATACCTTAGGCGATGCGTATACGCTAGATTATTGGAAGAATATCGCTAAAGAAATTGAAAATATGGGGGCAAAATCTTTATGTATTAAGGATATGGCAGGACTTCTAACTCCATATAAGGCTACTGAGCTTGTAACGGCCTTAAAGGAAACTATAAGTATCCCAATAGATTTACACACTCATTATACTTCTGGTGTTGCCTCCATGACATACTTAAAGGCTGTGGAAGCAGGATGTGATATTATTGATACCGCTATGAGTCCATTTGCCCTAGGAACAAGTCAACCAGCTACGGAAGTTATGGTAGAGACTTTTAGAGGCACCCCTTATGATACTGGTTATGATCAAAACCTATTAGCTGAAATCTCAGAACATTTCCGTCCTTTAAGAGAAGAAGCTCTTAAAAGTGGTTTAATGAATACAAAGGTTCTAGGTGTTGACATTAAGACATTAATGTATCAAGTACCAGGTGGCATGCTATCCAATCTGGTGTCTCAGCTAAAGGATATGAAGCAGGAAGATAAATTTGAAGCAGTACTCTTAGAAGTCCCAAGAGTACGATCTGATTTTGGGGAACCACCACTTGTTACTCCATCTTCTCAAATCGTAGGTACACAAGCTGTTCTTAACGTAGTAAATGGGGAAAGATATAAAATGGTTACCAAGGAAACAAAGAAACTATTATCTGGTGAATTTGGTAGAACTGTAAAACCATTTAACGAAGAGGTTCAGAAAAAATGCATTGGCGATACTAAACCAATTACCTGTCGTCCAGCTGATTTACTAGAGCCACAGCTTGAAAAGCTTGAAGAAGAGATGAAACAATGGAAGCAACAAGAGGAAGATGTTTTGTCTTATGCCTTATTCCCGCAGGTGGCTACAGAATTTTTCAAATACAGAGAAGCTCAACAAACTAAAATTGATCCATCCATTGCAGATAAAGATAATAAAGCTTACCCCGTGTAAGAGATTCTAATTTGTAGTAGCGTTAGTTTAATAAAATTCCCGAAGTGATGCAGTGCTTCATTGTACTACTTTGGGAATTATTTATTATACATATATTTCAATGAAATTATACTATATCATGTTGACATTCACTATTACCTATATTATACTACAGCCCGTAATGAAGTTTCTTTACAAGCCTTGAAATATGTTGACGAAAGATGTCTATACTATTACCAAGTGACAAGAAAATGGAGAACGAACCTATGAAATTGGATATGGAAAAATATAAAAAAATCAGAATGGCTCAAGCACAGGGCGCTAGAACTATAGAAGAGCTAAAAGAAATAACTGACATCGTGATTGAAAATGAGGAAGAACTTAAAGAAGTAGAAGCTGTATTAAAAAATGCTTGTAAGTGTAAAAATGTATCTATAGAAGAAGTTGTAAATGCAGTAAAAAATGGAGCTGATACCGTTGAGAAGGTGATGGAAGCTACTGGTGCTGGTTCTTCATGTGGTAGATGTAAAGCTGGATTAATTCCAAATATTATTGAAACAAAGAAATAATTAACTTGATATCGACTGATACTATATTAAGTAGTATCAGTCATTTTTTATGTTGTATCTTTTATACATTAAACAAATCATATAATTTTGTGTTGACAATTATTTAAACCTATACTATACTATGACCTGTAAAGAAAATAACTTTACAGGTGGTAAAATCTTATGACAAAGACTTATTCCATAGAGAACTCTAAAGATGATTCGTCAAAAACAACGAAGCTGGAACAGCTTTACGAATTGTCTTTATTATATGATTTTTATGGTGCCTTATTAAAGGATCACCAACGGGAGATATTTGAGGATTATATTCTTAATGATTTATCCCTTAGCGAGATTGCATCACAACAGGAGATTAGCAGACAAGGCGTTTATGATATTATTAAACGTTGTAGTAAACAACTTATGGAGTACGAGAGAAAGCTTTGTCTGATTGAAAAGTTTAACAATACCAAAAAATGCATTAATGAAATTAATAGAATTGCGAAAGATATTATAAAACAAGGTGATCTCAATCAAATACATGAGATTGAGACGTTATCATACCAGATATTAGATGAATTTTAACCGGGAGGTATGTTAATTTGGCATTTGATAGCTTAACCGATAAACTACAGAATGTATTTAAAAGTTTGCGTGGAAAAGGAAAATTGTCTGAAGCGGATGTTAAGGCTGCCTTAAAAGAAGTAAAGATGGCCTTACTAGAAGCGGATGTTAATTTTAAAGTAGTTAAGAATTTTATAAAAGCTGTTCAAGAACGTGCGATTGGACAAGAAGTAATGACAAGTCTTACTCCTGGTCAGATGGTTATCAAAATCGTAAACGAGGAAATGGTTAAGCTTATGGGCTCTGAGACAACAGAACTAGCCTTAAAGCATAGCCAAGAGATAACCATTATCTTAATGTGCGGTCTTCAAGGGGCTGGTAAGACTACCACAACTGCTAAAATAGCAGGAAAACTTAAGCAAAAAGGTAGAAAACCCCTTTTGGTTGCATGTGACATCTATCGTCCTGCAGCAATTGACCAGCTGCAAATTAACGGTGATAAACAGGGGGTTCCTGTATTTTCCATGGGTACCAATCATAAGCCTGTAAACATTGCAAAAGCTGCTGTTGAGCATGCTCATAAAAATGGCTTTAATGTTGTTATCCTAGATACAGCTGGACGTCTTCATATTGATGAAGATATGATGAATGAGCTGATTGAGATTAAAGATAATCTTGAGATTGCTCAGTCTGTACTTGTCGTTGATGCTATGACTGGACAAGATGCAGTTAATGTAGCTGAGACCTTTAATGAGAAGATTGGTATAGATGGTGTTATCTTAACAAAGCTTGATGGCGACACTAGAGGTGGTGCAGCCCTTTCTATCAAGGCAGTGACAGGCAAACCGATTCTCTATGTTGGTATGGGTGAAAAGCTTTCTGATTTAGAACAATTTTATCCTGACCGTATGGCTTCTAGAATTCTTGGCATGGGTGATATTCTAACCTTAATTGACAAGGCTCAAGCAGAGATTGATGAAGACAAGGCCAAAGAGATGGAGAAGAAGCTTCGTAAAGCGGAGTTTGACTTCAATGATTATTTAGAGCAGATGCAGCAAATTAAGAATATGGGTGGTATCAATGATATTCTTAGTATGTTACCTGGCATGGGAAATCAGTTAAAGAATGTCGAGGTTGATGAGAATGCTCTATCTGGTGTAGAGGCTATGATTTTCTCTATGACTAAAGAGGAGAGAGCTAACCCTGGTATTATCAATCCTTCTAGAAAGAAAAGAATTGCCAAGGGTGCCGGTGTGGATATTAGCGAAGTAAATAGGCTAATGAAGCAATTTGAGCAAGGTAAGAAGATGATGAAACAGATGTCAGGTATGATGTCTGGAAAAGGTGGAAAACGTGGACGCTTTAAGCTTCCATTTGGCTTATAATTAAGTTTGTAATTTGTTTTCAAAACAAATTCATATATATTTATTACATTAATTTGTAATAGCACTATAGACCTAAGGAGGTGAAAACATGGCAGTTAAAATCAGATTAAAAAGAATGGGACAAAAGAAAGCTCCTTTCTATAGAATTATTGTAGCTGACTCCAGATCCCCAAGAGATGGTAAATTCATTGATCAGATTGGAACTTATGATCCAAC
>JAEZGY010000080.1 GCA_023416695.1 Bacillota bacterium
GGTCTCAACGGAAGGTAAGGAAACCACCTTACCAGCTTTAATCGATTCCTGCATACAATTTGCTCCCGCTGGTTCTACCCCAATGACCTTAATATTTGGATTTAATTGTTTTGCTAAGGTGGATACACCGGCAGCCAAACCGCCACCACCAATTGGAACTAAGATAATATCAACAGTTGGAAGCTCTTTAACGATCTCCATTGCAATCGTACCTTGCCCTGTAGCTACAACCTCGTCATCAAAAGGATGAATAAAGGTATAACCGTGTTCTTTAGAGAGTTCTTGCGCATGTGCGCAAGCCTCATCATACACATTACCATAGAGAACCACCTCTGCACCATAGCTTTTTGTACGGTTCACTTTAATGAGTGGTGTTGTCGTAGGCATGACAATAATAGCTTTCGCATTATATAGCTTTGCTGCATAGGCAACGCCCTGGGCATGATTACCCGCAGATGCTGTAATAAGTCCTTTGGCACGTTCCTCCTCAGATAAAGTACTAATTTTATAATAAGCACCTCTTACCTTATAAGCCCCAGTATACTGCATATTCTCAGGCTTAAAGTAGACTTTATTACCTGTAGTTTCAGAAAAATACTCACTATAGATAAGCTTAGTTCGATTAATTACCTTTTGTACTGCTTCTGTCGCTTCCTCAAACTTCTCTAATGTCATCATAATAATATCTCCTTTTGTTTATACATGTATTAGATAGATATGTTATATGATTCATCTTACTCGCTAATATGTACCCAGAGGCAAGTTGCCTCTGGTAGATGAATCAGGCCTCAGCACCTGTAATGTCAAATAATGCATTTACAAATTCATCTGCATTAAATTTCTGTAAATCGTCAATTCCTTCACCAACGCCAATATATTTTACTGGTATGCCCATTTCTGCCTGTATAGAAATAGCAATTCCACCTTTGGCGGTTCCATCTAATTTTGTAAGGATAATACCGTCAATGTCTGCGACTTCGCTGAATTGTTTGGCTTGTACCATGGCATTCTGACCAGTGGTAGCATCAAGTACGATTAAGGTTTCCCTATAAGCATCTGGGTACTCTCTCTCAATAATACGATTAATCTTACGTAATTCTTCCATAAGATTTTTCTTGTTATGAAGTCTTCCAGCCGTATCACATAAAAGCACATCAATGTTACGGGATTTTGCTGCACTGACAGCGTCAAACACCACTGCAGCCGGATCAGAACCTTCCTGCTGAGCGATAATATCTACCTTTGCTCGTTTGGTCCATTCAGTAAGCTGTTCAATAGCCGCTGCCCTAAAAGTATCTGCTGCGGCAACAAGTACCTTTTTGTTCATGGCTTTAAACTGTGCAGCAAGTTTTCCTACCGACGTAGTTTTACCTACTCCATTCACACCAATTAACAGAATAACAGATTTTCTATCCTCAAATTCGTAAGCAGTATCACTTACCTTCATTTGCTCCTTAATACTTTGAATTAAAAGGTCTTTACATTCTTTTGGATCTTTGATTTTTTGTTCTTTTACTTTTTCTTGTAATGACTCAATAATAGAATTGGTTGTGGATACTCCAAGATCCGCCATTATTAGAATTTCTTCCAATTCCTCATAAAAATCATCATCAATACTGGAAAAACCACTGAATATATGATCAATTCCAGATAAAATATTCGTTCTTGTTTTGGATAATCCAGCCACTAAACGACTAAAAAATCCTTTCTTATCTGCCATAAAACACCTCGTTTAGATTTATTTTATATAATATAACATTGTATACTCTATTTTTCTAGTTGATTTTCAATTAAGTTTACAGAAACCAACGTAGATACACCTTTTTCTTGCATGGTTATACCGTATAAACGGTCAGCCATAGCCATAGAGCCCCTTCTATGAGTGATAATAATAAATTGTGTCTTATCCGTCAATTTTTTCAAGTATCTTGCATAACGATCTACATTTGACTCATCTAAGGCAGCCTCAATTTCATCCAAAAGACAGAATGGAGATGGTTTTAAGTTCTGAATTGCAAATAACAAACTAATGGCTGTAAGAGCTTTCTCTCCACCTGATAATTGCATCATGTTTACTAGTTTTTTTCCAGGTGGTTGAGCGTTTATCCGTATGCCGGCTTCTAATAAATCTTCATCCTCCACTAATTCTAGAGTACCTTTACCTCCACCAAACATCTCTTTAAATACCTTATCAAATTGTTCCTTAATTAAGGCAAACTTCTCTTCAAACTGCTTCCTCATCTCGGTATCTAGTTCCTCGATAATACCGATCAATACCTCTTCTGCCTTAACTATATCATCATGTTGTGTCTTTAAATGTTCATAACGCTCCATTGTACTCTTGTAGTCTTCAATGGCGTTTACATTGACATCCCCCAGATTTTTTATGTTCGCTTTAACCTCTGCAACTAGCTTCTTAATCTGAGACAAGGAATAGGATTCTTCTGTACGTAAAGCAATCGCATCACTATAGGTAATTTCATATTCTTCAAACATATAATTTACAATGTTTGTCAATTGATCATCAATTTTCTCAATATTACTAGAAAGACGGAAGCATTCTTTATCCAAAGCATTAATTCGAGCAGATAATTCCTCTCGTTTTTTGAAGAAATCCTTGTGTTGGAAACTTATATCTTCTTTTTTTGTAGATAGTACGGTTATTTGTTCCGTATAAGTGGTTATTTGACTAGAGTGTGTCTCTATCTCTTGTTTTATTTCTAGAATATTTGTCTGTCTCTCTGCAATGATTTTAGCACATTCCTCCATAGAAGCTAAGGTTGTTTTTCTTTCTTCAACAAGACGAGCAAGTTCTTCTTTTACACGGAACATATTTTCCATATGAAATTCAATGGTCTGCTCTTGATTGGAAAGAGCAATTTTAAGTTCTGACAGCTTGGAGGTTACGTCACTATAATCTTTACGCTTTTCTTCCACATTCGCCTGTAACTCTAGTATAATCTTATCATTTTCCTCAGAGTTTATTAGATTCTTTTCTAGTTCAGCTTGCAAATTAGTTAGATTCTCATTTAATTCTTTTGCTTGCTTTTCAATTTCTGTATTCTCTAATTGAATATCTGCGAAATCGTGTTCGACATTTTTTAAATCTACCTTAGTTTGGTTTAATGTCAATTTTTCAGTATTTAGAGATAAATTTGTTTCATGAATCTGATTCTCAGTCTGCAGTAATTTAGCTTCTAGCTCCTCTTTCTTTGCTTCTTTTTCTGATAAGATACTCTGTAGGTCAGAAATTTTACATTCCAAAGAAGTGATAGAGTCTTTAATTTCTTCCATTTCTCGTCTACGTCCTAAGAGGTTACTAGAGTTTTTATAAGCACCACCAGACATAGAACCACCAGGATTCATCATATCTCCTTCTATAGTAACTATTCTTAGGGAATATTGGTACTTTCTCTGTAGCTCTATGGCATGATCAATATGATCTACTACTACAATACGACCTAATAGACTTTCTAACACCTTTTTATACATATCATCAGTTTCTACAAGTGTAGAAGCTATACCTATAACCCCTGGCTCCTTTAATACTTTCTCAATGGTAAACTGGTTCTTAATATTTATGCTAGTTAAAGGAAGGAACGTAGCACGACCATAATGATTTTTCTTTAAAAGTTCAATTAGGTGTTTTGCTGTGGTTTCATTATCCGTTACAATATTTTGGATACTTCCACCTAATGCTGTCTCTACAGCTGTCTCATACTTTTTCTGTACCTTAATAATGTCTGCCACAACACCATGAATTCCTGGAAACTGATTCTTTTGCTCCATGATTTTACGGATGCTGTTACCATAACCCTCATATCGTTCTGTGATATTGGTAAGATACTCTAAGCGAGATTTTTCCTTATGATAACCTTGCTTCTTTTCATCTAACGATTTATAAGTTTCTACTAATTCTTTTGAAATAACATGAACCTTTTCTTGTAATTCATTTTGCTGTTGTTCCAACTGAATTAGTTGTTCATCAAGCATTTCTATTTGGATTCTATGTTGTTGTAATCGTTCGTTACACTCGTCTTGATCTTTTTTATTTTTTAGTAACCGCTGTGTTAAAGCAATCTTCTTCAAATTATTCTGCTCGAGTATAGCTTCATAACGTTGCATCTTAGACTTTATATTGGAATTCTCACTAAGAAGTTCAAAGATTTCACCTTTTAAGCCTTCAATTCTTTGATTCACCTCTGCAATGTCCCTATCCGTGGACTTGAGGCCAAATTCTATCTCTTCTTCTTCCTTTTTTAAATTTTTGATTTGAAGTGCAGATTCCTTCTTTTTATCTAAAATATCATTAACCTGCTTCTCTTTAGACACAACTTCATCATTAATCAATCTAAGTCTTGACTGTAGATGTTCATCGCTTTGATTAGAAGCTATAATTTGCTCGTTTAATACCTTAATTTGTCCATCTTTTTGTTCCTTTAGTATCTTAAGTTCACTTAATCGGGTTTTTATTTCATCCGTTTGAGTATTTATTTCTTCAATTACTTCTTCTAACTTCTCATACTCTACCTTAGCCAAATCATAACTATCCTTTGTAGAGTTTAAATCACTTAATGCTATGGCACTTTTCTCTTCTAATTTCTTTTTTTCGTCTATAATACGATCATGTTCTAATAAAAACATGTTAACATCGTATTTTTTCAACTCATCTCTATAGTTTAAGTACTGTTTAGCAACTTTAGACTGTTTTTCTAATGGACCAATCTGTTTTTCAATTTCTGATAAAATATCAGTAACACGACATAGATTTTGCTTTTCTGCCTCTAGATTTTTTTGTGCAGCCAACTTTCTCTTCTTAAATTTAACAATACCAGCAGCCTCATCAAATAGCTCTCGACGTTCCTCTGGTTTTCCACTTAAGATCTTTTCAATCTGACCTTGTCCAATGATGGAGTATCCCTCTTTACCAATACCAGTATCTAGAAGTAACTCTTGAACGTCACGTAGACGACAATTGTTCCCATTAATCTGATACTCGCTTTCTCCCGAGCGGAACACTCTACGAGCAATCTTTACCTCATCATAATCAATATTAAGTTCATGAGTGGAGTTATCTAGCGTAATGGCAACGTAAGCAAAGCCCAAAGGTTTTCTTGCCTCCGTTCCAGAGAAAATAACGTCTTCCATTTTATTTCCACGAAGCTGTTTTGCGCTTTGCTCGCCCAATACCCAGCGAACCGCATCAGCCACATTACTTTTTCCAGATCCATTAGGACCTACAATTCCTGTAATTCCGTCATGAAAATCCAAAACCATTTTATTGCCAAATGACTTAAAGCCTTGTACTTCAATGCTTTTTAAATACATTTTACTCTCCCATTCTCTTTCAATTTTAAAATTGATTTATATGCAGCATTCTGTTCCGCAGCTTTTTTCGTACGCCCTACCCCTATGGCTAACTGCTCATTTCCAAACATAGCTGCTATTGTAAATTTCTTATTATGATCTGGTCCCTCTTCTGATATCAATTCATATACCAAAGGTTCTTTACTTTCACTTTGTATAATTTCTTGTAAGATAGTCTTGCTATCAAAAAAGAGTTTCTTATGTTCAATGTCGTCTAGAATATACTGTTTAATAAACTCTTTTGCATTAGTAAAACCACCGTCGAGAAAAATAGCTCCAATAACGGCTTCCAGTGCATCAGAGAGAATAGAATCCCTGTCTCTTCCCCCAGTCGCTGCCTCTCCTTTACCTAATAGTAAATAGTCACCAAGGTTCATTTCTCTAGCACAGAGTGCCAGTGTAGGTTCACATACCATACTTGCTCGAAGTCTTGTTAATTCACCCTCTTGCATCTCTTTATGGGCATCAAAAACAAACTCACTAGAAACAAGCTCTAACACAGCATCTCCTAGAAATTCTAAACGTTCGTTATTTTCTAATTTCTCATATCTTCTTTCATTAGAAAATGAGCTGTGAGTTAAGGCCTGTTTTAAAAGATTTCTACTTTTGAATTGGTAGTTTATTAATTTTTCAAAACTTTCTATTGACTCCTGGATTTTCATAGATTTCCTCCATTCTAATCTGAAAAGGCTGCCCTCTCACGGACAGCCAATTAACTTCTTAGTTCAAAGCATTTTTTATTTGTTCTACTGCATCAGCTACTGTTACGATATTTTCTGCATCTTCATTTGCAATTTCAATATCAAATTCTTCTTCAATGCCCATAATTATTTGAAAAATGTCTAATGAATCAGCACCTAAGTCATCAACAAAGGTAGTATCCATTGTAATCTCATCTGCATCTACATTAAGTACTTCACTAATGATTTTTTTTAACTTTTCAAATTCCATCCTAATCACCTTTCCTTGAATCAATCTATGATTTCAATGCTATTCTTGATTTTTTCGTTTATATTCTGTTCCTTGAACGCTATACATTGGATAATAGAGTTTTTAATCTCCTGACTTTTAGCGTTGCCATGGGTTTTCACAACGAGACCATTAAGTCCCAGCATAGGAGCACCCCCATAGGCAGAAGCATCAAAGGATTTTAACGTTTTTTTCAGTGCTGGTTTCACTAATAAAGCACCTATCTTACTTCTTAGAGATGACATCATACCACCCTTTACTTTGCTAAGTAAAGCGGATGCCAAACCTTCATAAAGTTTAAGAATTACATTACCGGTAAAGGCCTCACATACAATGACATCAGCCTCTCCATAAGGTATATCTCTAGCTTCAATACTACCAACAAAATTAATATCACTACTATTCTTAAGGATAGGATATGTTTCTTTTACTAACATATTCCCCTTTTCTTCTTCAGCTCCAATATTAACAATTGCCACTTTTGGATTTTTTATCCCTACAACATTTTCCATATAGATAGAACCCATCTTAGCAAATTGAACTAGATGTGAAGAACGAGCATCTACATTTGCTCCACAGTCGATTAAAAGTGATACACCCTTTGTAGTAGGGATAAGAGGAGCTAAAGGCGGTCGCTCGATACCTTTCACACGACCTACAATAAGTTGTCCACCAACTAAGACTGCGCCTGTACTACCTGCTGATATAAATGCATCAGCTTTACCACTCTTTACCAGATTTAACGCAACAACAATAGAGGAGTCTTTCTTACGTCGAATTGCCATAACAGGTGCTTCATCGTTGGTTATCACTTCCTCGGCATTTACAACTTCAATCTGATTTAAATTATAGGTGTACGATTTTAGCTTTTCTTTCAAGATGTCTTCTTTTCCTACAAGATAAACCTTGATGTCACTACGCTCATTCACTGCTTCTACAGAGCCTTTTATAGTTTCATCTGGAGCAAAATCACCACCCATAGCATCTACCGCTATGTGCACTCTCGTTTGCATTATAAATTCCTCCTGTTATCATCTATTAATCAATATACTAAATATCTCTATAGAAATCAACAATAATTTTACAAAAAAGAGGCAGGACATCAAATGCCTGCC
Organism: Bacillota bacterium; assembly: GCA_023416695.1. Lineage (GTDB taxonomy): Bacteria > Bacillota > Clostridia > Lachnospirales > Lachnospiraceae > KM106-2. The sequence goes on from JAEZGY010000080.1 coordinate 7,452, forward strand.
TAATATCTATTATAATCTTAAATAGAAAAAAGATTTATAGGATTTATATCCCAATTCTGTTGCTTGTATAATCTGCTCTGTACTACCAACAAATAGATACCCACCCTTTTTTAACGACTTATGAAAGCCAGCGTAAATATCCAGTTTTGCTTCTTCTGTAAAATAAATCATAACATTTCTACAAACAATTATATCGCAATCAGCAGGATATGGATCTTTTAATAAATCATGTTTTCTAAACTCCACTTGATTTTTTATTAGAGGAGAAATTTGATAAGTTTTGTCATTCACATAGGTAAAATACTTCGTTTTAAACTCTTCAGGAAGGCATTTTAATGATTTTTCATTATAGATTCCCATTTTTGCCTTTTCCATCACCTGTTCATCCAGATCTGTTGCAATAATTTTGATCTTATTCAATGGCATAAACTTACTCAAAAGCATTACAAGCGAATATGGTTCATCACCAGTGGAACAAGCAGCACTCCATATCTTAAGGGGAGCACCTGTATGTATCTTCTCAGGTAAAATGTCTTTCTCTAAAATCCTCCACTGTTCTGGATTACGAAAAAATTCAGAAACATTGATTGTAAGATAATTTACAAATTCATTCAGTAGGTTTTTATCTGCCTTAATTGCGTTGATATAATCCTCATATGTCTCATACTTATATTTAGTAATTAGGGCATCAATACGACGTTTCATCTGACGTTCTTTATAAGCACTTAAATCCAACTTAATCAATTGGAATACGGATTTTTTAAAATCCTCATAGCTTCCTAACATAAAACACCTTCAATTCCCTTATATTTTGAGATAAGCAGGCTAAAACAACCTGCTTATCAAAGTAATATCTATTTATCTTTTATTAATAATGATTATTCTGCTTCTGTTTCAGCCACTTCAGTTGAAGCTTCTTCCTTGTTATCCTCATCAGCACTTACCATAGCCTTAATACTTAAAGATATCTTCTTATCTTCAAGATTAAAATCTACAACTTTAGCAGTAACTTCTTGTCCAATCTTTAAAGCATCTGCTGGTTTTTCAACATGCTCTTTGGATATTTGAGACACATGAAGAAGTGCATCCACACCTGGCTCTAATTCAATAAATGCACCAAAATCCGTCATACGTGCAACCTTACCTGTAACTATATTGCCAACTGCATATTTCTCAGCTGCAGTAGTCCAAGGATTCTTGTCTTCAAATTTTAAGCTAAGTGCAATCTTATTAGTTTGAATATCTTTAATTAACACTTCAACGGTGTCACCAACTTTAAAAATCTTCTTTGGATTCTCTACATGGCCCCATGACATCTCAGAGATGTGTAATAGACCATCTAAACCACCAAGATCGATAAATGCACCAAAGTCAGTAACATTTTTAACGGTACCTTCTACCTTCATACCAACAGCAATTTTATTCAATAATTCTTCTTGTTTTTTCTGCTTATCTGCAACAATTAATTGCTTACGGTTACCAATGATTCTTCTACGCTTAGGAACAAACTCGCTAATTACAAACTCAATTTCTTGATTAGCATATTTACTTAAATCCTTTTCATAAACATCAGATACTAAACTTGCAGGGATAAATACTCTTGCTCCATCCACTACTACATTTAAGCCTCCGTCAACAACGCTACTAACTTTAGCTTTTAATACCTCTTTATTTTCGTAAGCTTCTTCTAAACGCTTGCTTCCTTTTTCTTCTGCTAAACGTTTATAAGAAAGAAGTACCTGTCCTTCTCCATCGTTTGCGGTGATAACCTTAACCTGTAATTCATCACCAACCTTAACCATAGTAGTAAGATCGGCATTTGGAATATCCGTAAACTCACTTCTAGTAATAATACCATCAGCTTTGTAACCTATATTTAAGACGATTTCGTCTTCTTTAACGCTGATTACAGTGCCATTAACTACCTTTCCGTTGTGTATTGTTACTAATGATTCTTCTTCTAATAATTGTTCAAAACTCATCTCAGACATATTAGTATGAACCTCCTCAATTATATTATTTGGGGTGGAAGCCCCTGCGGTAATACCTACGCTACGAAAAGTTTTAAATAGCTCTAAATCTAGGTCATCGAGTGTCTGTATATAGAATGTATTATGACATTTCATTTTACTAATTTCATAGAGCTTCTGCGTATTTGAACTATGTTTTCCACCAATTACAATCATAGCATCAGACTCGTTAGCCAATTCATTGGCCTCATACTGACGTTCCTCGGTAGCGTTACAAATTGTATTTAAAACAAGTATATCATACCCCTTTTTTGATATAATTTCAACTAATTCTTGAAATTTCGCATGATTAAATGTGGTTTGCGCTACAATACATAGTTTTGCATCAGATTTTGTTGTAAAATTTAATGCTTCTTCTTCTGATTCTATAACAGTAGCGTCTCCGTTACACCAGCCTTTGATGCCCTCCACCTCGGGATGTTTATTATTCCCTATTATTAATATTTCTCGTCCTAAACTAGACTGTTCATTAACAATATTGTGAATTTTTTTAACAAAAGGACAGGTTGCATCTATAATGGTTATACCTGACTTTTCAATCTCCTCATATTCTTTCTTAGATATACCATGTGATCTAATGATTAGTGTACCCTTGGTACCCACTTTTAATTCGGAAAGAGATTGCAGCACCTTAACACCTTTGCTTTCCAAATCTTTTACTACTTCTTCATTGTGTATGATTTCACCGTAAGTATATACCGGTTCATTCTTATTAATACTATCGTAAACGACATCTACTGCACGTTTTACTCCAAAACAAAAACCTGCACTTTTCGCTAACTTAACCTTCATAAAAACCTCACTTATTTTCTGACTTCATATAATTCAATCATTTTATTTACTACTTCATCAATAGTTAGATGAGAAGAATCAATTAAAACAGCATCTTCTGCTTGTCTTAGAGGAGCAAATTCACGATTCATATCCTGCTTATCTCTGGCTATAATATCTTCTTCAATTTGCTCCAAATTGCAATCACAACCCTTTTGTAATAATTCCTGATATCTTCTATTGGCACGTTCCTTAGAGGATGCAGTAAGATAAATCTTCAAATTTGCATTAGGAAGAATATAGGTTCCCACATCTCTTCCATCCATAATTACATTTTCTTTTAAAGCAAGTTTACGTTGTAGTTCTACTAGTTTAAGTCTAATATCCTTTACTACTGCAACTTTAGAAGCCATTAATCCAGCATTCTCTGTACGAATCTGACTAGTAACATCTATGCCATTTAAGCTTACAATTTGTCCATTATTATCATAAGAGATGGTGATATCTGCATTCTCACAAGCATATTTAACATCTTTTTCAACTTCTATATTTAAATCATTCTGTAAAAAGTATAGACCCATTGCACGGTACATTGCCCCGGTATCTACATAAATAAATCCTAATTTTTTAGCAAGTAATTTTGCAATAGTACTTTTACCTGCACCTGCAGGTCCATCAATAGCAATACAAAAATTCATATTCGTACCTCTTGTCCTTTTATATTATTTTATAGAAATTCCTGCCATATAAGCAGTTGACCAAGCAATTTGCAAGTTATAACCACCTGTTAAAGCATCTAAATCCAATACTTCTCCAACAAAATATAAATTTTTAACCTTCTTGGATTCCATAGTCGATGGATCAATCTCACTAACCTTAATGCCACCCTTAGTGATTACAGCTTCATTATAACCTCGAAGGGAAACTACAGTCAAACGAAAGTCCTTTAATAGCTTTGCTAATGTTATTCTTTCTTCTCTTGTAATTAAGTTTACACGTTTGTCCTCAGGTATACCTGATTGACTAATTATAATAGGAATCAGTTTTTTGGGAAGTAGTTCATCCAAGCTATTTGCAAATATCTTATTAATATTTTTTTCAAAATCTCGAAGAATACGTTGATCCAACTGTTCTAAAGACAAAGCTGGCTTTAAATCAATGGAAACACTAAAGGATACCTTCTTTTTATAAGCCGCCAAAGAACTACTGGCACTTAACACTAATGGTCCACTAATTCCAAAGTGTGTAAACAGCATTTCTCCCATATCCTCGTAAAGTGTCTTTTTATCAGCCAAGAGCCTTAACTTAACATTTTTAAGAGAAAGCCCCTGCAGTTCTTTGATAAAGTCTTCTTTAATGTTAAATGGTACAAGGGATGGGGAACAGTCTGTAACTACATGTCCCACATTTTTGGCAAAATCATAACCATCACCAGTAGAACCTGTGATCGGATACGACAGTCCTCCCGTTGCTACTATTACACTATCCGCATATACAGGCTTGTTGTTAATAATAATACCGTTTGCCATATTCTCTTTGACAAGTAGCCCTTCTACCTTACTTAAGTAATGAATTTCTACACCTAAACGCTTCATTTCAGAAACTAAGGTCTGGATTACATCAGAGGATTTATCTGATACTGGAAAAACACGATTTCCCCTTTCGATTTTACATCTTAATCCTAATTCTTCTAGAAAATCTATTAAATTCTGATTGGTAAAAGTATAAAAGCTACTATATAGGAATTTACGATTACTAACAACATTTTCAAACAAAATATCCATATCACTTGCATTGGTAATATTGCAGCGACCTTTCCCTGTTATATATAGCTTTTTCCCACACTTTTCATTTTTTTCATATAAACTCACACTATGGCCAGCTCTTGCAGCGATTATTGATGCCAACATACCTGCAGGGCCTCCACCAATTACAATTACACGACTCATATCGTCTGGCCTCAAAACTTTCTTTACTAATATTTTTTCATATAGTATATTATATTATTAATTTAATGAAAAGAGCTGCTCACCTAAATATAGTGTTGCAGCTCTCAAATTTTATCCTCTATAATTCTCTAATATGGACTTACGTACTACATTTAGGGCCGCTATTACTGCTGACTCTCTAATCTTGTTACGATTTCCTTGAAAATGAAATTCTTTGACTACAACTTCTCCATTGCAATAACAACCAATAAAGACTGTACCAACAGGAATAGCTTCTGTACCACCCATTGGACCTGCTAGTCCTGTTATAGAAACTGACACCTTTGCCCCAGTAACAAGGGCAGCTCCCCTAGCCATTTCTTCCGCCACGTTACTACTTACGGCAGTATACTTTTTTAGGGTATCTTTCTTAACTCTAACATACTGTTGCTTTGCTTCCTCAGAATACGTAATGAATCCCTCATGAAACACATTAGATGCACCAGAAACATTAATTAATCTTGAGGATAACATACCGCCCGTACAGGATTCTACTGTTGTTATCGTAAGTTTATATCTAGTTAAAAGGTCCACAACAATATCTTCTAGATTTTTATCCTCTTCACAGGTGTAAACATAAGTTCCAAATCTTTTGAGCACCTCTACTAGAAGTGGCTTACTTAACTCTTTTGCGGATTCTATATCTTTTGAGAATGCGGTTACTCGAAAATGCACCTCACCTAGTTTGGCATAAGGGGCTATGGTTGGGTTACTCTGACTATCGATTAAGTCTAGAATCATAGTCTCAGCTTTACTTTCTCCAATTCCAGCCAATTTAATTGTAGTGGAGTATATCACTTCATTTTGTAAAGAATTAAAGTAAGGTACAATAAATTCCTCAGTTAGTGGCTTTAACTCTATTGGAGGTCCTGGAAGTAGAATGATGTGCTTCCCGTCTTTTTGAATAATTAATCCTGGAGCTGTACCATTTGGGTTTGGTAATACCATAGCGCCTTCAGGTACTAACGCTTGCTTCCAGTTATTATCGGTAATTGATGTCCTCCCAATTCGGTCAAAATAATCTTTAATCGACTTTTTAACCATTTCGTCCTCGATTAAAGGAAGGTCTAAGGCTTTCGCTACACATTCCTTTGTTAAATCATCTTTTGTAGGGCCTAAACCACCACTAAATAATATGATATCACTTCTATTTAGTCCAGTTTTAATTGCATCTAAAAGACGTCCCTCATTATCGCCTACACAACTTTGATAATAGACACTCACTCCCGTTTTAGCGCAAATCTGAGCCAAGTAGGTTGCATTGGTATTGACGATATTACCTAGTAAAAGCTCTGTACCTACACATATTATTTCTGCAACCAAGGCTATTTGCCCCCTTCATTTAATACCTTCCAGTTTTTAATTAAATAATCCACTAAAGAAATTACAGTTAATATAAGAGATAGATAAATGAACACAACCTCTAATATATTAAATAAGTCATTATTAAAATTAGCAATCAATAAGATAGACATAAACATCTGAGCAATCGTCTTGAATTTTCCCCATATACTAGCAGCAATAACAACACCATTATCAGATGCAATCAAACGGAAACCACTAATAATAAACTCACGACTAATGATTATTATTACTATCCATGCACTGAGTAGCTTTAATTCAACAAAGCAGATTAAAGCCGCGCAAACCAAAAGCTTATCTGCCAATGGATCCATAAACTTACCAAAATTTGAAATTAAATTATTTTTACGTGCAAGATAACCATCTAAAGCATCAGTTATACATGCCAAACAGAATAACACAAGGGCTATATAATTATTATATTGTATTTCTTGATATAATAAGAAGAAAACAAAAAATGGTATCATACATACCCTTAAGATTGTTAGTTTGTTAGGTAAATTCATTTTCATTCAATCACCTCTCCAATTAAATCGTATTCTTTTGCCTCTGTTATCCTTACTGTAACGAAATCACCTGACATTAATGGATAATCGGCAGAAACGAAGCAATAGCCATCTACATTCGGTGCATCACGATAGGTTCTTCCAATGTAGACTCCATCCTCCGGCAATTCACCCTCTATTAATACTTTAATCGTTTTTCCAATCATATTCAAGCAATTATCATAAGATATTTCTTGTTGAAGCTCCATAATTTCATTACGACGTTCATCTTTTATAGATTCTTCTATTTGATCTGGCATTTTTGCAGCCGGCGTATTCTCTTCCATAGAGTACGTAAATACACCTAAGCGATCAAAGCTCATCTCATCAATAAAATCTAATAGCTCTTCTTGATCTTCTTTAGTTTCCCCTGGGAAACCGGTAATAATAGTAGTTCTAAGACTAATGTCTGGAATTTCTCTTTTTAATTTGCCTACAATATCTCTTAATTCTTGATTTGTAGTTCTTCTTGCCATTCTCTTAAGAATGTTATCGCTACAATGTTGAATTGGCATATCAAGGTAGTTACAAATCTTCTCTTCTTCCTTAATTACCTGAATCAATTCATCGGTAATTTCTTCTGGATAACAATAAAGTAAACGAATCCACTCTAGACCTTCAATCTTTACTAATCTTTCAAGAAGTTCTGGTAACTTCTTTTCCCCATAAAGGTCAACACCATATAAAGTCGTTTCCTGCGCAACTATAATGAGTTCTTTTACTCCATTATTCGCTAAATATGTTGCTTCTTCAACAAGTTTTTCCATGGGTCTACTACGATATTTTCCTCTTAAACTTGGAATAATACAGTAGGTACAGTGCTTGTCACATCCCTCGGCTATTTTTAAATAACTATAGAATCCCCCTGTTGTCATTACACGGTTCACTGTGTCTTGTGGCAAGTAATCCAAGCTTTGTAATTCAGCTGTAAAATGTCCCTCTAATGCTTGATCAATTACCTTACTAATACTTTCATAGCTTGAAGTACCAATAATACCATCTACCTCAGGAATTTCTTCTGCAATCTCTTTATGATATCTCTGTCCTAAGCAACCAGTTACAATTAGTGCTTTTAATCTACCTTTTTTCTTATATTCAGCCATTTCTAGTATGGTATTAATACTTTCTTCTTTGGCATCATTTATAAAACAACAAGTATTTACGATTATAATATCTGCCTCAGATTCATCATTAACAATGGTGAACCCTCGTTCTCTAATAATTCCAAGCATAACTTCGCTATCAACCAAGTTTTTGTCGCAACCTAACGATACAAAAAGTATATTCATTCTAAATCTCCTATAATCTGTCTAACTTTAATATCACTTTTAACAAAATTCTCATAAAAAATTTCATTCAATTCATTATTATACACTTTTTAGAAAGGAAAGTATATGGCAATTTTTATTTTAAAGCACACAAAATAATCTTAATGACTTTTTAATCTGCTATAAACTTGACTTTTACCCTTGTAATGCTATGATAGATTATATCTTTAATCCTAGGAGGAAATATGAGAATATCAAGAAAAAAGACATTACCTGTTGCAATTGCTGTGATTATACTTTGCCTTATTCTTGCGTTATATTATTACATCACACTTCCAGCAATTAATATCCACTGTGTGGGTTTTTGGTATACCTTCATTTTTATTGGTATCGCAATAACAGTATTAATTGGTGTAATACGATATAAACGAAAAAGAATGTATGAATACTCTTCTACCCAACAAGGAAAAGCAATAAAAGAAATCTTTCACTGGTTACCAGTTAAAATATCCTTTTTTGCTACTGCCGGCATTTTACTAGTTTTTATCATTGGGTCTGTTTTGTCCTCTACTCTAGTTAATGCGGATAAATACGAAAAATTAATAAACATTAAGGATTCTGATTTTACAAGCGATATCAATGAGATTTCCTACAAAGAAATCCCTATACTTGACAAGGATTCGGCCATTTTATTAGGGTCAAGAAAAATGGGCAATATGGCTGATTTAGTGTCTCAATTTGAAGTCAGTGACGACTATACTCAGATTAATTATCAAGGTTCTCCTGTAAGGGTTACTCCATTACAATATGGTAACTTTATTAAGTGGTTTAATAATCATTCTGAGGGTATTCCAGCCTATATGTTAATAGATATGGCAACTCAAAACGTGGAGTGTGTAAGACTGGATCAAAAAATTAAATACTCCAAATCAGAATACTTCGGTAATAATATCTATCGTTATATTAGATTCAAATACCCAACCTATATCTTTGATGATATTTCCTTTGAAATCGATGATAATGGTACTCCATATTGGATTTGCCCAGTCATGGACTACACCATTGGCCTATTTGGCGGAGAAACTATTAGTAACGTAGTTATTGTCAATGCTTGTACAGGAGAACTAACAGATTACCCTGTGAAAGAAGTTCCTACCTGGGTCGATCATGTATACTCTGCTGAACTTTTAATAGATTATTATGATTACTATGGTACCTTAAAGCATGGATACTGGAATTCAGTCATTAGTCAAAAGGATTGTTTACAAACCACAGATGGATATAATTATATTGCAAATAAAGATGATGTTTGGGTATATACAGGAGTAACAAGTGTTGGACAAGATGAATCTAATGTAGGTTTTGTTTTAATGAACCAACGTACTGCTGAAACTCTTTATTATTCCATATCTGGAGCTGAAGAATATTCTGCTATGGCTTCTGCAGAGGGTAAGGTGCAACATTTGAATTATAAGGCGACATTCCCACTCCTACTAAACATATCAGGGGAGCCAACCTACTTCATTGCTTTAAAGGATAGTGCAGGGCTTGTAAAGCAATACGCTATGGTGAATATTTCTAAGTATAATATTGTTGCCATTGGAGACAGTATTCCTACTTGTGAAAAAGCGTATCGTGCCTTATTAAAAGAGAATAACTTAACCAATATAGATAGCTCATCTGAACTAACTGTAACTGGTATGATAAGAAAAATTGCAGATGTAGTAATTGACGGTAACACACACTACTATATTCTGTTAGAAAACAATGATGACATCTTTGATATTACTTTTAGTGAACAAATCGACATCGTCAAGTACAATGTTGGCGATAGTATAACCTTAGAATATTTAGAGGGTAATGGCTATAATGTAGTCCAAAAAATCAAATAAAAAAGAAAAGGGAGCATTCACTCCCTTTTCTTTTCTATTTAGCTACTTTTACTCATGCATTTTTCGTTTTACACGATAAACTTTTTTCTTCCAAGTACGTAATTTACGATTTCGTTCATAGTTTTTACAAAATGTTTCATGAAGAAAATTCTGAATACAACGCATATCCTTTTGATTTTTTAAACTACGCAAGCCACGTTCAATATTTTTTCTAATGCGTAGCATGGCTTTACTATGATCAATCGACATAACCAGTATACCCTGGTCAAAAATTAATTCATAGACATTCTGATAACAGTAGCAAGGATATTCAGATAAGGAATCACCATAATGAAAGGTTTCTATAAGATCTTTGGCGACAATAATTCCTCCATTATAACTAAGTGGATATTGTAACTTCTCAAATACTTTATTGCCATTTACCATATCTATGGTAGGTTCTTGTCCACAAAAGCTTTCATTCTCTTTCATTATGTTTTTGTCTAAAATCAAATCTTCCAAGTTTAATTTGTAATCAATAAGATCATATGAAGCAATTACGTCTCCAGAATAAGATTTCCATATACCTCTATGCTCATCTATTACTTGCATTAAGAGATTATCCTGTTCTCTTAATAAGACTGAATAGAAATCCTTTTTAAAATATATTTCCTCCGTAAAAAGCATACGTTCTCCTCTTTTACATTATTTACTGTAATTTAATTGAATCAACACAGTTGTTCATTAACATAGCAATTGTCATAGGTCCTACCCCACCTGGTACAGGAGTAATGGCACTTACCTTTTTAACAACACTCTCATAATCCACATCACCACAAAGCTTATTATTCTCGTCTCGATGAATCCCTACATCAATAACTACAGCTCCATCTTTTACATATTCTGATGTTATAAATTTAGGTTTACCAATAGCAACTACAAGAATATCAGCTCTTTTTGTTACCTCAGTAAGATTTTTAGTTCTGGAATGACAGATGGTTACTGTACCATTTTCACGAATTAACAGAGCTGACATAGGTTTTCCTACAATATTACTTCTTCCAAGTACGACACATTCCTTACCTTCAATGCTGATATTTGAACGTTTTAATAGCTCAATAACGCCTGCCGGAGTACAAGAAACAAATCCTGGCTGACCGATATTCAAAGCACCAACATTCATAGGATGAAAGCCATCTACGTCTTTTTTAGGTGATATCGTCTTTATGATAAGGTCTTCGTCAATATGTTTAGGAAGTGGAAGCTGTACTAGAATTCCATTTACATCCTCTCTTTGATTTAGTTGCTCTACCAAAGCAATTAATTCATCTTCAGTAGTCTCCTCTTTTAACTCATAAGACAAGGACTGAATGCCAATAAATTCACAGGCTTTTTTCTTATTGTTGACATAAACAGTAGAAGCAGGATCATTTCCCACCTGGATTACAGCTAAAGTAATTTGTATACCTTGTCCATTTAGGCGCATAACCTTTTCCTTCAACTCTTCTTTTATCATGGCTGAAATCATTTTACCATCAATTATCTGAGCCATTCTCTCACTCCATTCAAGTTTTATTAAATCGCGTTACATAATACATAATCTATATGTATTGTATATCAGTTCTCTATAATTTTAAAGATATATTTTAGAGGCAATCATGACATAGTTAATGTCAATGAATGCCTCTAAATTTTTAACGTTCTATTACAAATGTCTCATAACCTTCATTGATTAGCTTATCTTCTAACTTTTCAGCTTCTTCGATAGATGAAAAATTACCAACTAAAACAGCTGTGTAACCTCCCATAGGTTCAATGATAGAATTATATCCTTCATCTAATAATTTGTTTTGCAGATTAACAGCATTTTGGTAATCTTTAAACAACCCTACCTGAATACTATAGGTAACATCCGTTTTTGTCCCTTCTTTATTCCGGACATATTTTTCAATTGCATCTGCTATTCCACTCACAATACGATTAAATTGCTGGTCAAATATTTTATTATCAGAATCAGTATTTATATATCCTACATCTACTAGAACTGCTGGCATATTTGTTTTTCTTAATACTGTGAGATTAGGTTTCACATCAATACCGGCATTCTTAAAACCAACCTTTTCTAAATTCGCATTAATTTGTTTAGCAAGCTGTTCTTTGTCGTCACCTGCATTATAAATAACGCTACTGACACCGCTGTTGGTATTAGGTAATGGACTGGAACTTCTATGCAACGAAACAAATAAGTCTGCATCATCTGCATTTGCTATCTGGGCCTTCTCATTGGGGCTCTGATATACATCATTTACCCTAGTAAGCTCTGTATCAATCCCTCTTTTTCTTAATTCATTTCCAACTGCTAATGCCAATTTAAGGTTGTCATCCTTTTCTTTTCTATCATTATAAGTGGCCCCTATGTCGTATCCACCATGACCGGCATCCAAATATACTTCGTATGACATACTATTCTCCTTACATATTCTTGTAATATTGTATGCACCGAACTATATTTTGGCATCTTTATAAAAACTTATTGGTTGGCCGTTACTTCACTAAAACTGTAACCAGTTTTATTTAGGTCTTCAATTAAATCATTAAAGTCGTCTGAATACAGATAGGTCTCCGGAGTAGTATAAGTATAAGTTCCATCTATGGTAGATGCAACATTAGTTAATGTAACTATAATATAAAATTCTTTGGTCTGGGTATCGTTTTTATCGTAATTTGTAACCGTATAAGTACATTTATTAATTACAGCATATATATTATACGGATCATAACCTGGCATTACAGAAAAGTAACGATTTATAATCTCATTTTGTGCATCAGAAAGTATATAACCATCCCCATAGGTAGAAGTAATATCGGTTTCATAGATGTAATCATCACCATTAACTGTCATCCAATTAGTAAGCAGTTTAACCATTACTTCATCCAAGCTACTTACAGTCTCAGGTTTTACTTCACTTATGTATTCTCCTTGATTTTCGATTACATAATCTTTTGTCTCTTGGATAATGTCATATCCTAATTGTCTCATGTTATCTACATTAAATTCTGCAGTAACTGTAACTGTGTCTCCATTTTTCTTATTATAATAATCGTTAATATAAAAATATACATTATTTCTAATATCATCTTCACAACCTGAACTATCTACACTAACAGTTAAGTTAGGGGAAACACCTTCATAAACAAGCTGTATATCTCTAAAGACATCATAGAGTTTAACTTCTTTTAGGCCTTCTACTGTATACTCTTTTTCAAATACACTAGTTGTATATCCATTGTCATTTAAAATACTCTCAGATACATCCGCTACTACTGTAACGGTATCTCCATTTTTTAAGTTTGAGGAATCCTCTTTTAGACTATACTGAACATACATATAAGCAAAAGAGTCTACGCTAGAGTTATTAATACTTGCTGTACCGTAGCCATCTACACCCTCGAAGTTAACGGTAAGGTCTTTGAATAAATCCAACTCAGTTGCTTCCTTTAAGTCTTCCACTGTAATTTCAAAAGTTGTATTAGAAAACTTAATCTTATAATCGTCAAACTCTTCTTTATCATAATCTAGGGTAACTTTAACCTTGTCACCATTGGATAAGTCTTCATTATCCTCTACATCAAAATCAAGAGAGGAGATAAGGAATGCTAACTGTAAATCACCATCATCTATACAATCTTCTATTAAGTCAGCAATTTTTTCACTTTCTTCATCCAATCCTACATCAGCTCTACCTTTACCATTTACTCCTTCATATGTAACTTTATAAATTTTAGATGCGTCTATTCTAGTAAAGGAGAAATAATAAAGTAAAAAGATTCCTACCGCTATTAATGCAAGGAATGCTGCACCAAGACTGGAGAACAGGATAATTCGTTTTTTCTTCTTTTTAGGATCCATTTTAACTTTTGGCGGTGTTTGATTCATATTAGAACCATTTGGAGGTACCATTCCTTGATTAGGTATATTCTGACCAGGCATTGGTTCTTGTCCACCATAATAAAACTGTTGTTGGTTCGTTTGGCCATAGTCATACTGCCACGGTTGTCCAGGCTGCTGCCATGGTTGACTTGGCTGCTGCCATGTCCCTGCAGGTTGTTCTACCTGAGGTTGCTGCCATGCCTCTACAGGTTCCACAATTGGTTGGTAAGCTTCCTCTACCTGAGGCTGCTGCCATGCCTCTGCAGGTTCCACAATTGGTTGGTTAACTTCTTCTACCTGAGGCTGCTGCCATGCCTCTACAGGTTCCACAATTGGTTGGTTAGCTTCCTCTACCTGAGGCTGTTGCCATGTGCCTATAGGTTGTTCTACCTGAGGCCGTTGCCATGTGTCAACAGGTTGTTGCCAAGATTGTCCTAGCTCTTCTAATCTATTGCCACAATTTTGGCAAAAAAGCTGTCCCTCGTTAACTGGTACACCACAGTTAGTACAAAATCGTTTCTTTTGTTGCATATAACCCTCGTCCATCATAAACCTCCATGTAATTTAATAGATAATTTATTATAGCATATTAAAAAAAAATTAACAATTTTAATAATTAATATTGCCACTCCATCACATGTATGTTCTTTACATATACATAATATTTACATATAATGGTTTACTATATTTCGTATAAGAGAAACTTGAATACATATACTATTATTGTCATGTAAAGGAGGTTTATAATGAAAGCATATGTAGATAAAGACACTTGCATTTCTTGTGGCTTATGTCCTTCCACCTGTCCAGATGTGTTTCACTTTGATGCAGATGATAAAGCAGAGGCAATTGATAGCGATATTCCTGAAAATTTAGTAAGTGACGCCCAAGATGCTAGAGATGGTTGTCCTGTAAGTGCCATAGATATTAAGGAATAATTATAATGACATATTATACAGGGAGTAATCAGTCCTTACAAAAAAAGCTGTTGTATATATACAACAGCTTTTTACCTTATCTTTAATTACCAGATTTATAGTAGTTAATAAGACAACCCTCTAGTATGATAGTTCTCTCATCTTCTGTTAATTCACCTAAGCTTAAATCAAAAGGAACAAGTTCTTCCTTTACTACATAAGCCTTTACACTTGATTCTTTATTAGCAATTACTGTTTTAATATCCTTTACAAAAATGTAATCCCCATTATCAAATGGCAAATCACCATCTAATACAAAAGGAAGCATACCCCAATTTATAAGATTAGAACGATATCGTTTTGTTGCGTATTCCTTTGCAATGTTTGCCAGACCACCTAGTACCTTTTGGCAACTAGCAGCTTGCTCTCTTGCAGAGCCGTCTCCTGGTTTTACAGCATAGATTACACTGCCAATTTCTGTGTTTGAAATATCGCATGAAAATTGCTGATTAATCGTTTCTACAACTGTAGTAAGCTCACTGTTTGCACCAAAGATATCTTCTCCAGCAACACGAGCCTTCTCTGCCTTTTGAATTTCTTTTGCTCTTCCAACATAAGCAGGGTCCTTTCTAGATAACGTAAACTCTGCTAAACCAAGTGGATTAGAGCGATAAGAGGAAGTCTCTCCTGATGGAATTAATTCATCCGTTGTTGTAACTGGATCATGAATCACAGATACAACTTTCAGTATTAAATCATCTGTAAGTCCAACCATCTTAGGCCAATCCACAATATTAGGGCCAAATTTTATTGGAGCATCTGTCATTGCCTTTCCAGTTCCGTCATAAACTCTGTTGTCATAAATTGCTTTATCAAAGAAGTACTTAGGTTTAGTAAAATTAATATCTAAGTCCGTTGCTGGTATTAAATAACCTTGGTTTGCAGCAGTGGCAGCAATTGAACGAGCGTCCATAAGTGCAACAGAAGCAATTTGTCCACTAGTTATCTTAGAGCCTTCACGATTAGGGAAATTTCTTGTAGAATGACGTATACTTAACCCATTATTAGCCGGAACATCTCCCGCTCCAAAACATGGTCCACAAAAAGCAGTACGAATGGTAGCACCTGTTGCCATAAGATCAGCTACTCGTCCATTTTTTACAAGTTCCATAAAGATAGGTTGACTAGCTGGATATACACTTAAAGAAAATTCTTCAGAACCTATATATTTTCCCTTTAGAATATCAGCAGCATCACAAATATTTTCGAAACCACCACCTGCACAGCCAGCAATTACTCCCTGTTCTACATATAGACGACCATCTCGAACCTTGTCTTTAAGACGGTAAGGAATCTTGTTATCTAAACTAATGGCTGCTTTCTTTTCCACTTCATCTAATATATCATATAAATTTGCATTTAATTCTTCTATGCTGTATACATTACTAGGATGAAAGGGCATAGCAATCATTGGTTTTACCTTAGATAAATCTACATATACAATGCCATCATAGTATGCAACCCCTTTTGGCGCAAGTTCTTTGTATGCTTCTTTACGACCATGAATCTCATAGAACTCTTCCACCATTTCATCTGTTACCCAAACAGAGGAAAGACATGTGGTTTCAGTTGTCATAACATCAATACCAATTCTATAATCAACACTTAAATTATGTACACCGTCACCGATAAATTCCATTACCTTATTTTTTACAAAGCCATTGGCAAATACAGCTCCAATAATAGCTAAGGCAACATCTTGTGGACCAACTCCTTTATGAGGTTTTCCAGTAAGATAAACACCTACTACCTCTGGGCAATTAATGTCATAGGTTCTGCTTAAGAGTTGTTTTACAATCTCAGGCCCACCTTCTCCAATTGCCATCGTTCCCAATGCACCATAACGAGTATGGCTATCGGAACCCAATATCATAGCTCCACCTTCAGCTAGCATTTCTCTGGCAAATTGGTGGATGACTGCTTGATGAGGTGGTACATAGATGCCACCATATTTCTTTGCACAACTCAAACCAAATACATGATCATCCTCATTGATTGTTCCTCCTACTGCACAAAGACTATTATGACAATTAGTAAGTGCATATGGAACAGGAAATTCTTTAAGACCTGATGCTCTAGCTGTCTGTAGAATTCCAACAAAAGTAATGTCATGAGAAGCTAATTTATCAAATTTAATTTTTAATTTTTCCATATTACCCGAAGTATTATGAGCCTGTAAAATGTTATAGGCTATCGTGTTTTGTTTGGCTTCTTCTTTTGAGATATCACTTCCGGTTTTAGCTAATAATTGCTCTTTAAAATCATCATTAGCTTCTACTAGCTCTACACCATTTATCAAAAAAGCGCCTTGATTAAATAGTTTAACCATATTTTCCTCCTTATTACTGTTGCATTAGTAGTAACTCTTAGTTTTTTATTATATAGATTTCCTTATGTAGATGCAAATAAAACTTTAAATTTTCTTCATTTACTTATTGTAATAAATGAAGCAGTATATTACAATATATAGTTGAAAAATTTAATATCAAGGAGGCATTTATGAAACACATAATAAGTCCTTTGGATTTATCCGTAACTGAACTGAACGATGTTTTATCATTAGCAGAAGACATAATTAAAGACCCGAAGAAGTACTCTCACGTATGCAATGGTAAAAAACTAGCCACTTTATTTTATGAACCAAGTACTCGAACAAGATTAAGTTTTGAGGCTGCAATGTTAAATCTTGGTGGCAATATTCTCGGTTTTTCCTCTGCTGATTCCTCTTCTGCATCAAAGGGAGAAAGTGTTGCTGATACCATACGTGTCATCTCAAGCTATGCGGACATATGTGCTATTCGTCATCCTAAAGAAGGCGCCCCACTTGTGGCAGCCAAATATTCTTCTATTCCAGTAATCAATGCTGGTGATGGTGGTCATAACCATCCTACTCAAACCCTTACAGATTTATTAACCATTAAAAATCTTAAAGGAAAACTTTCTGACTTAACAGTTGGCCTTTGTGGTGACTTAAAATTTGGTCGTACTGTTCATTCTCTAATTAACGCTTTAGTTCGTTATCCAAATATCAAATTCGTATTAATCTCCCCTGAAGAGCTTAGAGTTCCTGCATATATTCGAGAAGAAGTTTTAGAAGCCAATAACATACCTTATGAAGAAGTACAAGTTTTGGATGATGTTATGCCAAGTCTTGACTTATTATACATGACAAGAGTACAAAAGGAACGATTCTTTAATGAGGATGATTATATCCGATTAAAAGACAGTTTTATTTTAGATACTGCCAAGATGAAATGTGCAAAACAAGATATGATTGTTCTTCATCCTCTTCCTCGTGTTAACGAGATATCTACTGAAGTAGACTCTGATTCTAGAGCTGTATATTTCAAGCAAGCCGAATACGGTGTGTACGTTAGAATGGCACTAATTATGAAGCTATTGGGGGTAGAATTATGTTAAATATTGGTGGATTAAATAACGGAATAGTAATTGATCATATCAAAGCTGGTAAATCTATGGACATTTACCATTACTTGAAATTAGAAAAATCAGACTGCTGTGTTGCTATTATAAAAAACGCTAAAAGTAATAAAATGGGTAAGAAGGATATTATTAAAATTGAAGGTCCAATCAATGTTGACATCAACATGTTGGCAGTATTAGATCATCATCTTACGATAAACATAATAGAAAATGGTATTATTACCATTAAGAAAAATCCTGAGTTACCTTCTGAGGTGACTAACATAATAAAATGTAAAAATCCAAGATGTATAACCTCCATTGAACAGGAGTTACCACATCGTTTCCGACTAACAAATAGAGAAAAACGAGTGTATCGCTGCATTTACTGTGATGAAGCATTCGATGAAAAATAACCTTATTAAGAAAAACCCCTGTAACTTTACAGGGGTTTTCTTAACATATCTAGAACAATCCAGTTATCTTTCCATCCTTATTAACATCAATTCCCTCAGCAGCTGGTACTTTTGGAAGCCCAGGCATAGTCATAACGGTACCCGTTATTGCAACAACGAAGCCAGCACCTGCAGAAACATAAACTTCTCGGATATTAATAGTAAAGTTAGTAGGACGACCAAGTTTCGTAGCATCATCAGACAAGGAATACTGATTCTTGGCCATACAAACAGGGGCATTGGCGTAACCTATCTCTTCTATCTTAGCAATGGCCTTAAGGGCAGCTGGATCATATGTAACGCCTCCAGCACCATAAATCTCTATTGCTATTTTCTCAATCTTCTCCGTAATGGATAAGGAATCTTCATATAGCGGAGTGAAGTTGCTTTCTCTCTCTTCTAAAGTTTTCATGACACAATGAGCAAGTTCGATTCCACCTTCTCCTCCCTTTTCCCATACCTCGGATAAGGCAAACTCACAACCTCTTTCTACACAGAAATTCTTAACATATAATAGTTCCGCTTCTGAATCAGTTAAGAACTTATTTAAAGTAACAACAACTGGAACTTTAAACTTTTGTAGATTCTCAATGTGCTTTTCTAGATTTACGATACCTTTCTTTAAAGCTTCCAGATTCTCTGCACCCAATTCAGTCTTAGGAACGCCTCCGTTATATTTTAAGGCTCTTACAGTAGCTACAAGGACAACAGCATCTGGTTTAAGACCTGCCATTCTACACTTAATATCAAAGAATTTCTCGGCTCCAAGATCTGCTCCAAATCCTGCTTCTGTAACCACATAATCTGCTAATTTAAGAGCCATCTTGGTGGCTCTAACACTATTACAACCATGTGCAATATTAGCAAATGGACCTCCATGTATTATGGCAGGAGTATGTTCAAGCGTTTGAATTAGGTTTGGCTTAATTGCATCCTTAAGTAATGCAGCCATAGAACCAACAGCTTTTAGCTGACCAGCGGTAACAGGGTTTCCGTCATAGGTATAAGCTACAATAATATTACTTAAACGATTTTTTAAGTCCTCCATATTTTCTGAGAGACATAAAATTGCCATAATCTCAGAGGCTACTGTAATAATGAAGTGGTCCTCTCTAACGACACCATCGGCCTTTCTTCCTAATCCAACCACTATGTTACGTAACACACGATCATTGATATCAACGCAACGTTTCCACACAATCTGATTTGGGTCTATATTAAGCTCATTTCCCTGCTGGAGATGGTTATCTAACATAGCTGCTAACAAATTATTTGCTGAAGTAATGGCATGAAAATCTCCAGTAAAATGAAGATTTAAATCTTCCATTGGAACGACCTGTGCATAGCCACCACCAGCTGCACCACCCTTGATTCCAAAACAAGGCCCTAAGGAAGGTTCTCTTAACGCTATGACAGATTTTTTATCTAACTTGCCAAAGGCTTGTCCCAAGCCTACTGTAGTTGTAGTCTTACCTTCTCCTGCTGGAGTAGGATTGATGGCGGTCACTAAAATTAATTTACCATCAGGACAATCCTTTATCTCCTCCATTAGTTCATCAGACAACTTAGCTTTATACTTACCATAGTATTCCAAATCCACTTCCTTTATATTAAGCTTCATGGCTACTTCTTTAATATGGACTAGCTGTGCCTCCTGGGCTATTTCAATATCGGTCTTCATGTACATTTGCCTCCTATTTAATCAATTAAATAAAAAATACAATACATTTACACTCTTTTCACATTATAGCATTACTTGGTAGCTATTGTGAAGAGTTATTAAGGGTTTTAAACACGTATTCCATATAAAGTTGTATTGGATCAATATTTGAGCATTCATACAACATTCTAGCGCCAACAACATCCTCAATCTCATTAAAAAGTAGGTTTTCATCCTCATCAAGTATAAAATCAATACCAGCATAATCCAAGGGGATACAATTCATAATTTGATGCACTTTCTCAATCTCATGTTCATTTAACTGATATAATTCTACCCTTCCTCCTAACGAATAGTTAGAACGAAAGTCCTTTGTAGCCGTACGAAGAACTGCTCCAATGATATCTTCCCCAATGACATACACTCTAAGGTCTTTCCCTTTACCTTTAATAAATGGTTGAATTACTACATCCTCGTTAATCATAATTTTTATTATGGATTCTATTTCTTTAGGCCTATCTGGATTATAACAACATACCTGATTCCCTCCGTGACCATGAACTGCTTTTATAACTACAGTTTTCTTACAGGTAGATAGATAATCCCTAATCTTTTGATTAGCCACAAAAATAGTGTCTGGCATTGGTATGTGAAAGCCTAATAGATACTCGTACGTCTCCCATTTATGATTGCCAATTCGGTTTACTAAGGATTTATTAAAGACACGAATCCCCATAGATTCAAGATGTTTTGCTAATCTATAATCTCGATTACGATTTATAGCAAAATCTAAATCAGTTAATAACTTACCCTCATAGTCTATAAAAAAGAGATTGTCCCTAATACCATAATTAAGCTCCTCATAGTAAACAAGGGACAGTGTAATGTCATACTTCTTAGCTTCCTTTAAATAAATAGCAATACCATTTCTATTATAATCTGCAGATTCCTTATCATAAATTAGTATTCCTTTCATTTAGCCATCTCTTCTTTCTATGAGTTTTGATTTAATATGCAAAATGATACACTCTGCTACATTTATATTTGTACAATCATAGATATTACGAAAATGAGCATTGGAGTTGACCTCACAAACCAAAGGCTCACCATCTGGACCAAACAGTAAATCTACTCCTCCGAACTCTAATCCAAGCGCTTTTACACACTGTATTGCAAGGTCTTGTTCCTTCTTCGTTGGTTCATAGCAACACATCCTTCCACCCAGGGTAAGATTAGCCCTAAAATCTTCAGAGTCTGAAGACCTCATCATACTCGCCACTACCTTATCTCCAACCACTTGAATCCTTATGTCTCTACCAGAACTAGTAGCAATATATTCTTGAAATAACATAGGTTTAGGAGCAGATTTCTTTAACAACTCTATTAACTCTACCTTACTATGAACTAGATAGACTTGCCACCCAAAGGAACCGAAACACTCCTTTACCACCATAGGATAGCCAAGACATTCTTCTACTGACTCTATAAAATCAAAGTCCTTATACCCAATTTGTTCATAAGTCTTAGGGGCTAAAATTGTTTTTGGCATTGGCAGGTTGAATTTACTTAGCTGTAAATACGTATATCCCTTATCATCACACATTTCAATACTTTTAGAATCATTAAATAAAGGTAGCTCTAAATTCTCTAGTATTTGGGCGAGGCGAATATCCTTATCCCAAAACAGAATAAAATCCACCTGTTCCTCTTCCTTTAGTTGCTTAACATCATGGAGAAGAAGCTCTGCATTAGTCTTTACTGTTAACTTTACACCATATTTCTTACTAGCTTCTTGAAACCATTCATATAGTTCACTGTATTTGTTTGAGTTTAGAAAATGGTTTATAACTAACCAACCATATAAAATCTTTGCTTCCATAAGCTTCCTTCCTTACATAAGAGTCTTATATTCATAATGCACTAACGAGAGAAACACGAATCTCGTGTTTCTCTCGTTAGCTATACATATTCTTCAATAAACTGTTCAAATTCTTCCATAGACATTACAATCTTACGTGGTTTTGTACCTTCTTCAGGTCCAACTACACCTGCCTCACAAAGCTGATCCATAATTCTTGCAGCACGGTTAAATCCAATTTTAAACACTCTTTGTAACATACCAATGCTTGCTTTATCTTTTTCAATAATAAACTTACCACATTCCACAAAATACTCATCAAATTCATTATCTTTACTTGGTACAGAAGAATCCATAGTAACACTTGTAATTTTACTTTCTAATTCAGGGTTAATATCTTTACCATCATTTTGTGAAGATAAAAATTCAACAACTGAGCTGACTTCCTTATCAGACACAAAGGCACCCTGAATACGAACTGGCTTTGGATAGCCAGATGGAAAAAACAACATATCACCCTTACCTAGCAATTTCTCAGCACCCGAACCATCTAATATGGTTCTAGAATCAATTGCTGAAGACACAGAGAATGCAATTCTAGATGGAATGTTTGCCTTAATCAAACCAGTAATAACATTAACACTAGGTCGTTGAGTTGCAATAATCAAATGTAAACCTGCTGCACGAGCCATCTGAGCTAAACGACAAATGGCATCCTCTACTTCTCCTGGTGCTACCATCATGAGGTCAGCAAGCTCGTCTATGATAATAACAATCTGTGGCATCTTTTGATAATTAGGATCGTTATTCTTATCTACAGTTGCTATCTTCTTGTTATAGCCTTTAATATCACGAACACCTAAATCAGCAAACTTCTTATACCGGTCGGTCATCTCAGCAACTGCCCAATTTAAGGCAGCACTTGCCTTCTTTGGATCTGTCACAACAGGGATTAATAGATGTGGAATCCCGTTATATACACTTAATTCTACAACCTTAGGATCTACCATAATTAGCTTTACATCATCAGGGTTTGCTTTATATAAGATACTCATAATTAACGTATTAATACAAACGGATTTACCAGAACCTGTTGCACCTGCAATAAGTAAATGTGGCATCTTAGCAATATCAGTAACAACTGTTTGTCCACCAATATCTTTCCCTACAGCAAAAGCAATATCAGATTGATGTGTTTTAAATTCTTCACTTTCAATCAATTCTCTAAAGGTTACCATACTATTCATCTTATTAGGAACCTCTATACCAACAGCCGCTTTCCCTGGGATTGGAGCCTCAATTCTTACATCAGCCGCAGCCAAATTAAGTTTTATGTCATCTGCAAGATTAGTGATACGACTTACTTTAACACCTTGCTCAGGTTGTAATTCATATCTAGTAACGGCAGGACCACAACTAACATTGGTAATGGTTACTCTTACTCCAAAGCTTTCCAAAGTAGACTGTAGCTTTATAGCTGTTTCTTTAAGTTCGCGATCGGATACTCCCTTATTGCCACCCTTAGGTCTAACTAATAGATTGATAGGTGGATACACATATTCCTTTTTCAACTCTTCATGAGCAATATGAATATCTAAGATCTCAATGGAACTTTGGGAATTATTAGTTTTTACAGATTCATGTTTAACAGGTTCATTTGGCTTACTATCGTTTCCTTTATTCTCGTTAGATAACTCTTTGGATGTTAAAACATCTAAAGGTTCTGAAAATAAGCTAAAAGCTTCTGATGGATTTTGCATTTCATCAAACTCTACTACTTCATCAAAACCAGATAATGAGCTATCCTCGTCTGTAACGATGCGATTCATAAACTTATTGCGAAGCTCCTTTTCAAATACCTCTTCCTCTTTAGAAAATGGTACCTCTGTACTTGCATTAGAAGGGTTAGCACGTTGAATCAAGAAGTCAGGAATGATACTTTTCTTATCCTTCTCTTCCATACCATTACTTTCTTCCTCCTTTATCCCCTCGTTTTCTAATCTAGACTCACGTTGAAAGGTAAAGGTCTTAGCTTTTCTTCTAGGATGCCTACCTGTATTTAACACTTTAGTTTCTCGTTCATCATGATAAGTATTATAGTCTTCTTCCACGTATTCCATTTCTTCTCTTCTTCTTTCCATCATAACCTGGAAACGATTCCGACTACTTCTTCCAATGGAAGTAAATAAGTAAAATTCCGTAATGAACATCGATAAAATAATTAATAATGCGATAATCACAACATAGGCACCAATCTTGCCAACAAAATGACAAAGTGAAGTACTTATAGCACTTCCTATAATACCACCACCACTATAGGATTTAGCGCATTCGCTATAAGCATTGGCTATTTTAGGTAACTCAGTTTGCGGGTTTGCAATTAATTGTAACAGACCACATAATACAAGTAATATACTAACAGCACTTATAATTTTTCTTCTTGCAACCTTATTCCCCCGATTGGATATACCAAAGGCAACAAGGAAGAACAAGACAAAGGGAAATACATACGCTAAAAAACCGATTAACCCAAAGGATACACTATTAACGACATCACTTAAGGAGCCACCCAAATTAAGATTGCTTAGTACAAGCAGAATAGAAAATACTGCTGTAACAATTAACATAATTTCATCTGAAAATGGACTTGACTCTTTTCTTTTTGCAGTATTACCTCTTGATTGTCCTGAGGTTCTGGATACATTGGATGATCTTTTAGAAGTATTTCCTCCGGTAGTTGCTCTACTTTTAGATTTGGTACCAGATGAACTACGACTTGGGCTTTTCTTTCTTTGACTGACACTACTTTGAGCCATCCGATAACCCTCCTTACCTGTTTCTTAAATACAAATAGATTCATATGGAAATGTCCATTATGAATCTATTCTATTATACCTTTATTTTTTTTATGTTGCAACAGTTTAAAGGAAGCTTTTCGAACGTTCTTTCGATAATTATCTGCTTTTCTTGTTCTCTTTAATCATTTCATTTAGCTTATTTAATGCTTTATCAATTCCACCTACTTCATCTATGATTCCGTGCCCTACTGCATCACTTCCAACCAAGATAGAACCTACATCCTTAACTAGCTGTTTTGTATTAAGCATTAACTTCTTTACTTGTTCATACTCTATATTTGAATGATCTACAATAAAGGATAAAATTCTATCCTGAATCTTCTCAATATATTCATAAGTTTGTGTAACACCAATCACTGTACCATTCATTCGAACAGGATGTACTATCATGGTTGCTGTTGGTACAATAAAGCTGTATTTTGTAGAAACAGCTAAAGGTACTCCTATGGAATGACTACCTCCTAGAACAAGAGAAACTGTTGGTTTACTTAGAGAAGCAATCATTTCGGCAATAGCAAGTCCTGCTTCCACATCACCACCTACTGTGTTTAACAGAAGTAACAAACCATCTATCTCATCACTATCCTCAATAGATGCTAGTTGTGGTAATACATGCTCATATTTAGTTGTTTTGTTTTGCTGTGGAAGACATTCATGGCCTTCAATTTCTCCAATAATCGTCATTAAGTGAATTCTATTTTTGTTACTATTCTTATCTAATGTAGTTTGACCAGTATCAGCTATTCTGTCTTCTTTTGTTTTCTGGGCTTCCTCTTTGTTTTTTTCTCCTTCTGGTGTCAGTTTTTGAAGAGGATCCTTATATAATCCAGAATCCGGATTTTTTTTGGGTGTTCTGTTTTTTCCTGTCTGTTTAGGCTTCACATCTAAGGGCTGATTATCAAATAAATTCATAATTCTCCTTCTCTCATAAATAGTCGTAATTTAGTATGCGACGAAGGCTTAAATTTATACTCCTTAAATCAAAAGAGTCTATAAAAAATGCTGTATTAAAATGTTTTCCTTCTAATACAGCATTCTACATTTATTTTATTGCTTCTAATGCTTGCTTAATATCGTTTAAAATATCCTCTATGTATTCTAATCCGATGGACATTCTAATCATATCTGCCTTAACTCCACACTCTTCTAACTGTTCATCTGTAAGCTGTCTATGGGTAGTACTTGCCGGATGCAGAACAGAGGTTCTGGCATCTGCCACATGGACAACGATAGCTGCTAGTTTTAACGAATCCATAAATTTGGTAGCAGCTTCTCTTCCACCCTTTAAACCAAAGCTAATCACTCCGCTTGTACCGTTTGGCATATACTTAGTCGCCAAGGCATAGTATGGGCTACTTTCTAATCCCGGATAATTCACCCAAGCAACTTGTTCGTTATTCTCTAAAAATCTTGCCACCTTAATTGCATTCTCACAATGACGTTCCATTCTTAAGTGCAAGGTTTCCAAACCAAGATTTAATAAAAATGCGTTGTTTGGAGCAGGCGTCATTCCAAGATCCCTCATTAGTTGTACTCTCGCTTTCAAAATAAAAGCAGCTCTCCCCATGGCTTTTGTATAAACAATGCCATGATAAGAATCATCTGGTTCGTTAAAGCCAGGGAATTTCTCTGAAGTCCAGTCGAAATTACCACTGTCTACAATCACTCCACCTAAAGCTACCGCATGACCATCCATATATTTTGAAGTGGAATGTACCACAATATCTGCTCCAAATTCAAATGGTCTACAATTTACTGGTGTTGCAAAGGTATTATCTATAATTAATGGTATCTTATGTTTATGAGCAACTTCGGCAAACATCCCTATATCAACTACTACCAAAGCTGGATTTGCTAAAGTCTCTGCAAAGATACATTTCGTATTTTCTCTTACTAATCCATCTAATTCTTCTTTTGTAATATCAGGGGATACCAATTCTACCTCTATACCAAGCTTCTTTAAAGTAACGGTAAATAAATTTACCGTTCCACCATAGATGGCACTAGAGGAGATGACATGATCACCCTGACCACAGATATTAAGTATGGTTAAGGTTACTGCAGCCTGGCCAGATGAGGTACATAAAGCACCAATGCCACCTTCAAGCTGGGCTATCTTCTGTTCTACACAATCCACAGTAGGATTAGCAAGTCTTGTGTAGAAAAAGCCATCCTCTTTCAAATCAAACAATTTTCCTACATGTTCACTGGAATCGTATTTATATGTAGTGCTCTGGTAAATGGGAAGAACTCTAGGTTCCCCATTTTCAGGCTGGTATCCACCTTGGATACAAGTTGTGTTAATATGATATTGATTCATCCAATTCACCCTTTCTAAAGAATAACTATACTTTCCTCAATTTTATATTATTATACTTCTTCCAATTTGTTTCTATATGTTCTTTTTCTAAACCACTAATATTTCCGATTAAGCACATACTGAATCGATTCGTAGTGAAATACTTTCTAATATATGCATTAGCACTCTCTATGGTAATCATGTTTACCTGCTCCATGATTTCTGATATGGATTCAATCGGCTCATGATATAATAAAGCTTTACCATTGTAGTTCATGCGGTTACGGCTACTTTCATTACTAATGATAAACTCCGTATTCATCTGTTCTTTGGCTCGATTCAATTCTTCTTCCCCAATACCTTTTCTTCGAAACTCTTCTATAATTTCTATAATTGTATCAAATACTTTATGGGCATTAGAAGGATTAAGGGTAACATCAATTTGGAAAAGTCCAGCCTTGTTATATGGACTAGCATAAGAAAATACAGAATAAGCTAGACCTAATTCCTCCCTTACCTTTTGAAACAGTATGGAACTATCACTTCCTCCAAAAATGGAATTCACTATAGACATAATATATTTTTCATCTGAGTTTGAACTAACTGCATCAAAAGCTAAATTCATATGCACCTGTTCAATATCTTTATTTCTTGTAATAAATGTCTTATGGAAACGTGGTTTCGTAAAATTAGATGGAGTATCGGTATTTAAAACACCACCAAAGTGTTCTTCCAGTGCCGCTACTATTCTCTCCTCGTCATAGTGACCAGCAATGGATATTACCATGTTTTCTGCCACATAATACTGTTTCATAAATTCTAAAATATCTTCTCTAGTAAAGGCTTCCACCTTTTTCTTGGATCCAGATATGATAAAACCAAGGGGATGATTCTTCCAAACCTCTTTTTGCAAAAGCTCGTGAACCAAATCATCTGGAGAATCGTCATACATGTCGATTTCTTCAATTATAACACCCTTCTCCTTCTCTAAATCTTCCTCGGATATAAGAGAATTACATATCATATCACTAAGTAACTCAATGGCATTATTAATATGATAATCCAATGTAGTAATGTAATAGGAAGTACACTCCTTGCTAGTGTATGCATTTAAATTGCCACCAAGCATAGCACATTCATCCGCTAACTTCTTCGCACTACGATTTTTTGTCCCTTTAAACAACATATGCTCAATAACGTGAGCAATACCATTGTTTTCTTTCGATTCATTGGCAGAACCAACCCTTACAAAAACACCGAGAGATACACTTCTTAAGTAATCCATATCCTCTAATACCACTGTTATTCCATTACTTAATTTCTTAATGCGAACCATACATTACAATACCTTTCTTTACATTAAAAATCCTTAGGATTACAAGACCATTGGTCACGTAATCCTAAGGAAATAGATTGCTCTAGCTATTGAACATCTTTCATACTAAAGGTAAATCTACCCATCTTATCTTTGCCTAAGCAAACTACTTTTACAATATCACCTAAGGTTAATACATCCTCAACTCGGTTTACTCTTTCTTTTGAAATCTTAGAAATATGAACCATTCCTTCTTTACCTGGTGCAAATTCTACAAAAGCACCGAAGTCTTTAATGCTAATAACCTTACCTGTGAATATCTGACCTTCCTCATAATCTGTTACTATAGTTTTAATCAAACGAACTGCCTCATCGATCTTCTCAGCGTCAGTGCCACATACAGAAACAGCACCGTCATCTGTAATATCAATCTTTACACCTGTTGTATCAATAATTGCGTTAATTGTCTTACCACGCTGACCTACTACATCACCAATCTTTGTAGGGTCAATCTGAACCTGAACAATCTTAGGAGCATATTTGCCTACTTCTTTTCTAGGTTCAGCAATTGCTGGCTTCATAACTTCATCTAAGATATAGATTCTAGCTTCTCTTGTTCTATAAATAGCTTCTTCAATTATCTGACGAGTCAGACCATGAATCTTAATATCCATCTGGATTGCTGTAATGCCTTCGTGAGTACCAGCAACCTTAAAGTCCATATCACCAAAGAAGTCCTCAAGTCCTTGGATATCTGTTAATACAAGATACTCATCATCAGTATCACCAGTTACTAATCCACAAGAAATACCAGCTACAGGCTTCTTAATTGGTACACCAGCTGCCATTAAAGACAAGGTGGAAGCACAAATACTAGCCTGAGAAGTAGAACCGTTAGATTCAAAAGTCTCCGATACGGTACGAATTGCATATGGGAACTCTGCTTCAGAAGGAAGTACAGGTACTAATGCTTTCTCTGCTAAGGCACCATGACCGATTTCACGACGTCCTGGCCCTCTAGAAGGTCTAGTCTCGCCTACGGAATAGCTTGGGAAATTGTAGTGATGCATGTAACGCTTAGAAGTCTCAGCCTCATCTAAACCATCTAACTTTTGTGCTTCTGATAAAGGAGCTAAAGTTGTTACTGTCATAATCTGAGTCTGTCCTCTTGTAAACATACCAGAACCATGAACTCTAGGTAAAAGATCGATTTCAGCAGCAAGCTTTCTGATCTCATTAACCTTTCTTCCATCAGGACGCTTCTGATCCTTTAAGATCATCTTTCTAACTACCTTCTTTTGGTACTTATAAACGGCCTCATCAATATAAGGAATCCATTCTTCATTTACTTCAGCAAAATGTTCTTCCAGTTTACCTTTGATAACACGAATATTTTCTTCTCTAACCTGTTTAACATCAGTGAAAACTGCTTCTTCCATTTGCTCTGGAGTAATAAATGCCATCATATCATTAAATAATTCTTCAGGCACTTCACAACTTGTGTACTCATGCTTTGCTTTACCGGTATCAGCCACAATCTCATCAATGAACTTAATCACTTGTTGGTTAATCTCATGAGCTGCAAAGATTGCTTCAATCATCTTGTCTTCTGGAACCTCATTGGCACCAGCTTCAATCATAATTACTTTATCCTTAGTAGAAGCTACCGTTAATTGTAACAGAGAAATAGCCTTTTGCTCTGCATTTGGATTAAACACAAACTGGCCATCTACTAAACCTACCTGAGTCGTAGCACAAGGACCATCAAAAGGAATGTCTGAAACAGCTGTTGCGATAGCGGAACCCAACATAGCTGTTAGTTCCGGACTACAGTCTGGATCAACTGACAACACCAAGTTGTTTAAAGTAACATCATTACGATAGTCCTTAGGAAATAATGGTCTCATAGGACGGTCAATAACACGTGAGGTTAAGATAGCATTCTCACTTGCTTTACCTTCTCTCTTATTAAAACCTCCAGGAATCTTACCAACAGCATATAGTTTTTCTTCATATTCTACACTTAATGGGAAGAAATCGATTCCTTCACGTGGTTTTTCGGAAGCTGTTGCAGTTGATAACACAACAGTATCTCCATAGTGCATAAGAGCCGCACCATTAGCCTGTGCTGCTACACGGCCAATTTCAACTGTAAGCGTTCTCCCAGCTAATTCCATAGTAAAACTTTTGTACATAATCAAATCTCCTTTATTTTAAATTACTGTGGGAAAACCGAAACGTCTGAAAAAACCACTATCTTTTAATGGTCTTTTCAGAGGTCTCGGATGTATAATTTCCCACAAAATCCATATTATGGTTATAGTATGGACCAACTAAGTATTTTATACTCAGCCATTTTTTATTATATCACTATGAATTCTTTTTTACTAGCTATAAATTCACATATCTCGAGTCTTTTCTGTATTGTAAAATATAAACTAATATTTCCAATATTTGTTTCACGTTAAACATTTATAAAGCACCTAAGAAATGATATTATCCTCATTTCAAAGGTGCTTCTTGTCTAATTATTGCTTTTCTAAAAGCATTTCTACACTAACAAGCTTAACACAAAGGACAAATAATTCCGTAGCAGTAATTAAATCCTCTAAATTAGGATAGGTTGGAGCAATACGAATATTGCTATCCTTAGGATCCTTACCATATGGATAGGTTGCACCAGCTGGAGTCATAGTAACCCCTGCTTTTTTTGCTTTCGCTACTACTTTTTTCGCACAGCCTTCTAAGGTATCAAAGGATATAAAATAACCACCTTTTGGTTTATACCAAGTGCCAATACCAAGACCAGTAAGCTCTCTCTCTAATATGTCAAGTACAGCCTCAAATTTTGGACGAAGAATCTCTGCATGCTTTAACATATGCGCTTTTAAACCATTGAAATCCCCATAAAACCTTACATGTCGTAACTGATTAACTTTATCGTGTCCAATGGTCTGTAGTGTTAACTGTTTCTTAATATCCACCAGGTTGTTAGCAGAGGTCTCGATAGCTGCTATACCTGAACCTGGGAAGCTAACCTTAGAGGTAGAACAGAATTTATATACCATATCTGGATTTCCAGCTCTTTTACACTCTGCTAGAATCTCAATTAACTGATCTTGATCATCATTATATAAATGATGTACACAATATGCATTATCCCAATAAATTCTGAAATCTTTGGCTGCTGGTTTTAATCTTGCAAATCGCCTTACTGTCTCATCAGAATAAGTAATCCCCTGTGGATTAGAGTATTTTGGAACACACCAGATTCCCTTTATTGTCTCATCTTCTGATACTAGCTTTTCAACAATATCCATATCAGGGCCTTCTAATGTCATAGGAACATTAATCATCTCTATACCAAAATATTCAGTAATAGCAAAATGTCTATCATAGCCTGGTACTGGACATAAGAATTTTACTTTGTCAAGCTTACACCAAGGAGTATTCCCCATTACACCATGAGTCATAGAACGTGAAATACTATCATACATAATATTCAAACTAGAATTGCCGTACATAATCAAATTTTCTGCTGGAGTCTCTGTCATATCCCCAATCAGTTTTTTAGCTTCTGCTATACCATCTAAAACACCATAATTTCTACAGTCAGTACCATCATCACAAGTGAGATCCGACTTACTGTTTAATACATCCATCATGCCCATAGAGAGATCTAACTGATCAGCACCTGGTTTTCCTCTTGACATATCAAGATTTAGGCCTTTTGCCTGATAATGCTTATACTCAGCTGACAACTCACTATGTAATTGTTGTAATTCCTCTTTACTTAGTTTTGCGTATCCTTTCATTTGATTCCTCCCACAATACCTACCCGTTTATTTTTCTAGTATTTTATACTACAATTAATAATTATGCAAGGACGATTTTGTTGGAATGAAAAGAATTTGCACATTTTACTCTCTTTCGGTTATACTGTCTATAAATATGGAGGTAAGAATATGAAGATTACAGGATTAATTACAGAATACAATCCTTTTCATAATGGACATAAATATCATATTGAAGAAGCTCGTCGTCTAACAGGAGCCGATTATATTGTAGTTGTCATGAGTGGAGATTTTGTGCAACGTGGAACCCCCGCCTATATGGACAAGTACTTAAGAACCCAAATGGCCTTAAGCTTAGGAGCTGATATCGTAATTGAGCTTCCCGTTCTTTATGCTACAGCCAGTGCAGAATATTTTGCTTTAGGTGCCGTAAAAATATTAGACAGCTTAGGATTTGTTGACTCTCTCTGCTTTGGAAGTGAACTAGGAGAACTTACTCCTTTAGAGGACATTGCTACTCTTCTACTAAAGGAACCTGAAAGCTATAGACTAAACCTAGCTAAGCATCTACAAAATGGGGATACCTATCCAATTGCAAGAAGAAAGGCTTTATTAAGTGAATTGCCAGTGCATAATCATTCCCTTTACGAAAGTATTCTGGCTTCACCAAATAACATTCTTGGTACAGAATATATAAAAGCTCTTAAACTTCTTGACTCCTCGATAAAACCCTATACCATAAAACGGAAAACTGCTGGATATCATGAACAAGAACTTACAAAAGAAATTAGCTCTGCTACCTCTATTCGAAACGAACTAACCAAAGGAAACCTAAGTATTCTTAAGGAAGCTGTTCCAGATCAGGCGTATGATATTCTTAAAGACAATTATCTTAAGCGGTTTCCAATCTATCTTGACGATTTTTCAGCCGAACTCTATCATAAATTATTGTATCACAATCCTAAAACCCTTACTAAATATTTAGATATGAATGAAGACTTAAGTACTCGAATCTATAACTCTCTGCCTCAGTATGAGAAGCTTACAAGTTTTATAGAACTACTTAAGACGAAAAATTATACAATGACAAGAATAAATAGAAGCCTTTGCCACATTCTTCTCCACCTACAACAAGACGATTTACATCCTGTTAAATGGCATAAGGACGATGACCGTATATTACTAGAAAATCGTATACTTCCACAATATATTCGTATACTTGGATTAAGACGTGAGACTTCCTTTTTATTAAAGAAAAAGGAGCTAAATAATACACTTCCACTAATTACAAAGGTGGCAAATGCCAAAAAAGTGTTATCAGAGGATGGACTCAATATGTTTCAAATGGATCTTATGGCGTCTAATTTATATCAGTATAAAATATATAAAAAATACGGTATGCGTCTTGCTGGAGAATATAAGCAAGGTGTAATCATCTTTGATTAACAGTAGCAGAGCTGTCCCTTTTAAATTTTGGGACAGCTCTACTAATTATATTAACTCTTCCATTTCATTTAGTAATTCTTCAAACACCGACAAAGCTTGTTTGATTGGTTCACTCTTTGTCATATCTACCCCGGCTCCCTTTAGCAAATCAATTGGATCCTTTGAACTTCCTCCCTTTAAGAAGTTAATGTAATCATTTACTGCCTCTTGCCCATTCTCTAGGATACGTTTAGACAGTGCAATTGCAGCGGAATATCCAGTTGCATATTGATATACATAGAAAGGATTATAAAAATGAGGAATTCTAGCCCACTCCATATCAATCTCAGAATCTACTACCACTTGGCTACCAAAATACTTAACATTTAAATCATGATAAATATGGCTGATGGATTCAGCAGTCAGCGGCTCACCCTCTTGCACCATATTATGAGTTATCTTCTCAAATTCAGCAAACATAGTCTGCCTATAAAGAGTTGTTCTGAACTGCTCTAATTGGTAATTAATCAGATATGCTCTTTTATCTTTATCCGTTGTTGTTTTCAATAAATGTTGCATTAACAATGCCTCGTTACAGGTAGAGGCAACTTCAGCCACAAATATCTTATAACCGGCATATAAATATTGTTGATTATGATCGGAATAATAAGAATGAATTGCATGGCCCATCTCATGGCATAAAGTAAAGGTATTATTTAAGTTATCCTGATAATTTAATAATACGTAAGGATGAGTTCCATATGCTCCCCAAGAATAGGCACCACTACGCTTTCCTTGATTCTCGTAGATATCAATCCAACCATTTTCATACCCTTCTTTAAGTACCTCTTCATATTCCTTACCCAATGGCTTTAAACCCTCTTGTACAATCTTTTTAGCTTCTTCAAAATTAATGTTCATGGATACAGAAGAGACCATCGGAACGTACAAGTCATACATATGAAGCTCCTCAACCTTTAGACATTTCTTACGAATCTCCATATAACGATGTAACAGAGGTAGATTCTCATGAACCACCTGAAGTAAATTATCATAAACCTCTAATGGAATATTGCTATCGTCTAACTCCATAGCCATACTGGATGGATAATTTCTTGCTTTTGCATAAAAATGTTCTTGCTTTAAGTTGGCAGTATATACGGCTGCTAAAGTGTTTTTATAAGTAATATAGGGAGCATACATTGCCTCAAAGGCCTCTTTACGAACTCTTCGGTCGTTACTTTGAAGGAAAGTTGTATAACGACCATGCGTAAGCTGTACCTCCTGTTGATTCTCATTCATTATCTGTGCAAACTGTATATCTGCATTATTAAAAATCGTAAAGATATTGGAAGGCGCCTCTGTTACCTCTCCTGCTGCTGCTAATAGTTTTTCCTCAGCTTCAGAAAGAATATGAGGCTTTTTGCGAAATAGATTGTCCAAATATCTTCTATAGAATTGTAAAGAGGAACATTCTTCATAGAAATTATTCAATTTTTCTTCCGAAAGCTTCATAATCTCAGAATGAAAGAAGGAAATGGAACCTTCAAATTTTACTGCTAGCATAGACGCCCGATCACTTAACTTCTGATAAGTGGTATTGGCAGTATCCTCATGATATTTTTGATTAGAATATACAATTAAGCGCTCTAAAAGAAGGGACACTGTGTCTCTTAAAGATAAAAAATCATAAAGCTCCTTACATGAAGATGTTACTTTTCCCTCATAGGAAGCTAGACGGGGAATAAATTCTTCTACTTTACAATATTCATTTTCCCAATCGGCATCACTATGATATAAATCTTTAATCGCCCATTTATATTTAGAATCTATTTCTTCTCTTGTTTTCAATTTATGATTGTCATTCATAGTCTCATCCTTTCTACGATAATAATTCATCTCAAAGGATAGTATACCACATGTGCAAAGAATTAACTATCTTACAGCTTTTTCTGTAATACCACAAACAAAGCCATCTATATAATCTAAAAAAGTCTGCCGAATCTGAATTCTCTTATTCTCACTTATAGGTAGAAACTCTCCATTCGATAGGTGAAGCTTACTATATTCATATTTTGTAACATGATGGCTGTTCACTAAGTATGACTTATGTATTCTCATAAACCCATAATTTTTTTGGGAAATATAAGATTCTACTGTATCAAGCCTATCATAGTAGGTATGGGTACCATTAACAGTGACAATATCAATCATACGTCTACTGCTTTCAAAATAAAGAATATCCTCAATTGCTATTTTGTTTATCACATTTTCCTTTTTATAAAAAAAGTACTTATTGTTCTTATTGATTCTCTCTATCGCTTGCTGTATACAATCTTTAAAAACATTCCAGTCGAGAGGCTTCTTGATAAAGCGAAATGCCTCAACTTCAAAAGCATCATAAAAATAGCAGTCAATACCTGATACGAAAATTATGTCGGAGCGTACACCTAAACTCCTAAGTTCCTTGGCAATCATAATTCCATTTTTCTTTTTCAACATATTTCCAATCACTAGAATATCAAATTCATCCCCACCCTTTACCAATTCTATCAGTCGCTCCCCAGTTGCAACTACTTGAAATTTGATAAAGGAAGTACTAGCATGAAAAAAGTATTCCATCTGTGCTGCTATTCTTTTGTCATCATCGCATAATACCACGTTATACATAAGTATCCCCTTTCTTAATATTCCCCAGATATCCTTCACAAAAAGTGAAAATAGTACATCCAAATCATATATGGTAATTATTTACATTTCTATATAAATTATATGTGATTTTATTTCACTATTCAATATCTTTTTATGAAATCAGTGTTTTTTTATTCTCATATCCTAATGAATAAACCTGGCCAAGGAGCAATAAACTATAACAAATCCTAATTCATCTCATAAGGAGAAGTCATGCACATAAAGAAGCCTTCCCTCTCTGTGCGTTTTCTTATATCTATAGCTACTATTACATTAATGCTCATATTATTAATTTTTCCAAAATCATCTATTAAGGGAGCAGAAAATGGCATTCTTCTATGGTTTAACGTAATCGTACCAACACTGCTGCCTTTTATCATAGTTTCTAATCTAATTATCAACCTAAAATTAACTACTGCTATTGCAAAGTTATTTTATCCAGTTTTGCATAAACTATTTGCCGTAACTAGAAATGGATGTTATGTCATAATTATTGGTTTACTAACAGGATTTCCTGTAGGAGCAAAGGCATGCTCCGATTTAGTAAAAAATAAAATGCTTTCCAAAGAAGAGGGACAGTACCTTCTTACCTACTGTAATAATGCAAGTCCTATGTTTATTATTAGTTACATATCCATCCTTACTTTGAAGCTTTCTGGTATGCAATTTCAAGTATTAGGTATTATATACCTTAGTGCGATACTAACTGCTTTGCTATATCGATTTGTACATCGTATACATCTTAAGACGTTTACAGCTCCCGATGATATAAAGACGACAGAAAGAATTACACTTAAGGCTGCTGATTTGCCACGAAAATTCGCACCTTCTGAGCCGCCTAAACGAATTACCTTTTCTATTGTTGATGGTGCCATTATGGATGGCTTTGACGTAATCACTAAAGTGGGTGGATATATTATCTTATTTTCCATCCTATCTAATGTCATATTAAGTATTCTTCCTATGAGATCGTTATATAGTTTGATATCAGTAGGGATATTAGAAATTACCAATGGAATTAACGCCATAGGTGGTTCTGCTTTTAGCCTGGCAACAAAAATAGCCCTGATTCTCCCTATTACAGCATTTGGTGGAATTTCAAGTATTGCACAAACCAAAAGCGTAATAGACCAATCAGGACTATCTATTCGAAGGTATATCTTTTATAAAGTTATCAATGCATTGATAACCTTTTTACTAACTTTTCTATTTATAGAACTATGTAAGTTCTAACCTATAAACTATTCAATATGGCTTAAAAAAGCATCCTCATCCAAGGCAAACTCTGTTTCCATATCTAGCTGACCTTCTTCTAGCTCTGCAGCTACCATGCTTGCAGGACCATAAAGTTGGTCAGTTATTTCTTTTTTATTACTTCTAACAGTTGTTAAATTATCCTCTAGAGCAGTTAGCAAACTATTGTTACGAGTCTTAATCATCTCAAACGCATCAGCCAATACCCTTTCAGTAGTATTTAACATATCCTCTGTATATGATAATGCCCCCGTGCGAATTTGGTTTGCATCTGCATTGGCACTAGACATAATCTGTCTGGCTTCGTTATTCGCCTGCTCTAACACTTGATTTGCTTGAGCATATGCTTGTTGCATAATCTCATGCTCACTAATTAGATTTTTTGTCTTTTCCTGAGCGTCAGCTAACATGGTAGCCGCCTTATCTTCAGCGTCTGCAATAATCGCATCCCTATTGGCAATTATCTTCTGATAACGCTTAATCTCATCTGGAGTACGCAAACGCAATTCATCCAATAAATCATACAGCTGGTCTTTCGGTACCACTACTTTAGTAGAAGATAACGGAGACATCTTACAGCTTTCTACAAACTCATAAATATCTTCAATCAATTGTTCAATTCTGCTAAGTCCCATATTAACACTCCAATCTTGTTCATACTATCCTAAAAATTATTATTATAAAATTATATAATTAAATCATAATTTATCGTATTTTGCTAATATGTTAGGGATGATTTCTGAAGGTACAAAGTTTGATATATCACCATTATAGCTAGCAATTTCTCTAACAATACTAGAACTCAAATAGGAATACTCCAAACTTGTTGTTAAAAACACAGTATCTATCTCAGAATTCAATTTATGATTTGTCTGAGCAATCTGAAGCTCATATTCAAAATCAGAAACCGCACGTAATCCCCTAACTATAGTGGATGCTTTCCGCTTCTTTGCATAATCAATTAGTAGACCATCAAAGGCTTCTACTGAAATATTCCGCATATTCTTTGTGACTTGCCGAATCAACTCAACTCGTTCCTCCACAGAAAATAATGGAGTTTTCACGCTATTATTAAGCACAGCAATAATTAACAAATCAAACATCTTAGATGATCGCAAGATGATATCCAAATGTCCAAAAGTAACAGGGTCAAAACTCCCTGGATATATCCCAATTCTCATACTAACCTCCTATAACGTACTCCTGCTACTTTTACATACAAACATATGCTTGTTTGTCTTATAGCGTTTCTCTTTGACAAGGTCAAATCCATACTCGCTCAAATAGGAAAAATCAGTATCTAGATTTGCTTCTACAATAATTAATGTTTCATTGGTAATGATATTAACTCTTTGAAGCTCACCTAAAATGTTCTTCTCATGGCTTAAACCATAAGGTGGATCCATAAATACATAATCGAATACATATCCTCTTCTATTTAAATTCCGTATGGCCTCTAAACAATCCATTTGAAGAATCTCACTTTGTTCTACAAAATGGCATGCTTTCACATTGGACTTAATACAGTCAATGGCAGACTTATTATTTTCGACAAATACTGCACTGTTAGCTCCACGACTTAGTGCTTCTATGCCAATAGCTCCACTTCCTGCAAATAAATCCAAAAACTTCACGTCATACAATTGGTTCTGAAGCATATTAAAAAGAGTTTCTTTAATGCGATCTGTAGTCGGTCTAGTAGATAGCCCTTCTACGGTTTTGAGATTTGTTCTTCTGGCTTTTCCTGCAATTACTCTCATAAAGCCCGTCCTTATTTCGTATATATATATTTAACATCTAGTCATAAATAGTCTATCTCATAATCTTCTATAATTCAATAGAAAATAAAAAAATATGTAAGGAGCCAATTTAAGGCTCCCCTAGATTATTATCTATTTCGCATGCTGTAACGTAACAATCTTTCATGAGTTAAAGTCATCTAGGCTAATATATAGTTATTTTCCTGCCATTCTTTTTTCTTGTTCGGCAATCATTTTTTTCACCATATATCCACCTACACTTCCGTTTTGGTATGAAGTTAAGTCTCCATTATAGCCATGCTTTAATGGTACTCCTAATTCAGAAGCTACCTCGTATTTAAAACGATCCATTGCCTCTTTTGCCTCCGGTACCTCGACTCTGTTTCGACTAGACATGAAATCAGCCTCCGTTCATATTTTGAAAATATGTTGTATTCTTAAGTCCCAGTGGAATCTAAAAATACATTTCCAAAATAATAAGGTTTGGTTTGTTGTTACAATATTATTATATGTATCGTAAAATCTTTTACACATGTAGTTATTGGCTTAGATTCCATATATTAAACACATCTAACACACATCCACTAATTCAATCATAGATAACTGCTCTTTTGTAGGATGATGAATGGTTACTATTCGATTTGCCTGAGACATTAAATTTTTTTCAAACAAATTACGTATTCCTCTGCCATTGCCAAAGTCTCTTCTTTCATTATCTTCCATATTCTCTAGGTACGATTCTATCCATGAAAGCGCCTCGTCCACATAGTGAACACCAGCTTTTTCGGCCATCGATTTAAGAATGTCTACTAATTCCGTGGTTGTATAATCTTTAAACTCTATAAAGGTATTAAACCTTGATATCAATCCCGTATTAGATTTTAAAAACTGTCTCATTTCTTCTGTGTAACCAGCCACAATTACTACTAAGTCATCACGGTTATCTTCCATTAATTTTACTAAGGTATCAATAGCTTCGCTTCCATAGTCATTGGTGCTACTGTGTTTTGTAAGACTATATGCTTCATCAATAAATAATACTCCACCTATTGCACTTTTAACCACTTCCGTAACCTTAAGAGCAGTCTGCCCTACATAACCTGCCACAAGACCAGAGCGGTCCGTTTCAACTAAGGTACCTTTGGATAACAAACCTAATTCACAATAAATTTCTGCTAGTATTCTAGCTACAGTTGTCTTTCCAGTACCTGGATTTCCACTAAAGACCATATGATAAGTCATTTCCGTAGAAGGCATATTAAAACCCTCTCTTAATTTACGAACCTTAATCAGATTGATTAAAGAATTAATCTGACTTTTTACTTCTTCTAGTCCGATTAAACTTTTTAGTTGGTTTAGAAGAAAATCAAGCTTCTCCTGAGGTTCTTTGGAACCCTGTTTTTTATCGTTAATACATTCCTGTAACGAAATTAACATTTGATCGTCGGCTTCTTTATGAAATATTTCCGACTTATTAACGTTACTGTCCAAATTTTGCTCAACTGAAGAATATGGGGTACCATTTGTCAAAAGCATAGACATCTGTTTCAATTCAACCATATTAACAATCTGATCATTACTCATCTTTTTAAACAAATATCGTTTACCAAGACATAGTTCAGTCTGTTCCATACTCAAAAACCGAATTGATTTATTATAATACTGTTCTACAAACGCTAATGTGG
The DNA here is from genome assembly GCA_023416695.1 of Bacillota bacterium. Taxonomy (GTDB): domain Bacteria; phylum Bacillota; class Clostridia; order Lachnospirales; family Lachnospiraceae; genus KM106-2. Next base: position 48,672 of record JAEZGY010000080.1, read on the forward strand.
TACGGTCTCTTTTACTATCTACGTAGGAAAAAGCCAATAGTACTGACATCATATGATCTAAAAAAACAGATGCCATATTGGTTCCTTTTTCATAATCATACAAGCTACACAATTGAAGAACAATTGGGGGACCGTTAACAATATGCTTTGCATTTAAAATAATTTCTTCAGAATACTCTGTTTCTGGATGAATATCAAAAACATTACAACTTGTTATTTGAGCAATTATACTTCTTATGGTAACGGATAATCTTCCACAAAAAATAGAGCCATGAACAAGAACACCTTGAACATAGAAATCAAGATGATTATAAATACTACTGTTTAAATAGCTCTCAGGCTCTTTCCAGTATCCATCCCTTTCAAGCATTTCGCAAAGATTCACTAAGGCTTTATAGTTTTCCTGCATTAAAGCTATATAATAGCTATTGTAAATCGATTGCTGTTGCATATTCATACTCCCCTCAAAAAGGTTTTTTATATTATTGGTTATAAAGAAGTTCTACTAGCATAGCTTGCAATCCTATTTCTTAGAAATTCATTTTGCATAATCAATACTTCATCCTTAATATATTCTTTTGCTGCTTTCGCCGCCAATTTTAATATCTTGGAATCATTATACACATCCGCTAGCTTAAATTCCATCAGACCACTTTGCCTGATTCCAAACAAATCTCCTGGTCCCCTTAGTTTAAGATCTTCTTCGGCAATAACAAATCCGTCGTTGGAATGATTCAAAATCTCTAAACGCTTCATGGTATCCTTGCTACCTGAACCACAGATAAAAATACAATAAGACTGATATTTCCCACGACCCACTCGTCCTCTTAGCTGATGAAGCTGAGCAAGGCCAAATCGTTCCGAATTTTCTACCATCATTACGGTAGCATTCGGTACATTTACGCCTACTTCTACAACTGTAGTAGACACTAAAACTTGAATTTCTCCCTTACTAAAGCGCTCCATAATCTCATTTTTTTCGCTTGGTTTCATTTTACCATGTAAATATTCTACTTGTATAGAGGAAGGTAATGCTTCTGTCAATTTCATAGTATATTCTATCACATTTTCTGCCTCAATAGCTTCACTTTCTTCTACCATTGGGCATATGACATATGCTTGTCTACCAGCTAAAACTTCCTTTTCGATAAAACGATAAGCTTTATCACGATAATTCGTATCTACAACACAGTTTTTAATTGGCAAACGATTTGCTGGTAATTCATCAATTATGGAAACATCCAAATCACCATATAGAATGATTGCTAAAGTTCTTGGGATCGGAGTAGCACTCATCACCAGTACATGTGGATATTGTCCTTTTCCTTGAAGCGTTTCACGCTGTCGCACACCAAATCTATGCTGTTCGTCTGTGATAACAAGCCCTAAAGAAGCATATTCTACCTTCTCCTGGATCAACGCATGGGTACCCACAATAATATCTACCTCATGATTTTTTATGAGTTCATAAGTCTCACGCTTTTGACTAGCTGTCATAGAACCTACTAATAAAGCTATTCGTATACCAAATGAAGTAAGTAATTTATGCATCCCGTCATAGTGTTGTTTGGCTAAGACTTCTGTAGGAGCCATAATACAACCTTGATAACCATTTTTAGATGCCGCCACTAAAGCAAGTACAGCAATGATTGTTTTACCAGACCCAACATCTCCTTGCACTAAACGTTGCATAGCAGTTGGGCCTTTCATATCCTTCTTAATTTCCTCCCATACCTTCTTTTGAGCATTCGTCAATTCATAAGGTAAATTCCTAATTAAATGGTCACATTCCTCTACTGGATATATGACATTCTCATTTTTCTGTATCGTACGATTATCCTTCATATACTGGATTGCAAGGGAGAACAAAAAGAATTCATCAAAAACTAAACGTTTTCTTGCAAGAAGCATTTCATCCATATTCTTTGGTTCATGTATGGTTTTTACCGCCTTCTTATAGTCCATTAACCGATATTCGTCTCGTATATTTTTGGGCAGAAAATCCTTTCTAAACTCCACCTCTTTTAAAGCTATACTAACAGACTTAGCTACTTGATGATTAGTAAGCCCACTAGTAAGGTTGTAGATAGGAAGTAATTTGCCTACTTTATTATAAAACTCTTGTTTTGTCAATATTGTAGGCTGGTCCATGACCAGCATTCCATTTTTGCGAACTATTTTGCCTCGCACAATATAATACGTCCCCAGTTTTAATTGCTTTAATAAAAATGGCATGTTAAACCAAGTCAGCTGAAGGTTGGAGGTGCCATCTGAAATACGACAAATGACTAACTTAAGATTCTTTATTTTCTTTAATTCTGGACTTCTAATTAGTGTCCCCTCTACGGCTACAGTCATACCTTCTTCTATAGTGGCAATAGGTTTAATATCCTCATATTCATCGTAACGAAAAGGATAATGTTCCAAAAGATCTAAAACTGTATAAATACCTAATTTATGATATTTTTCTTCTGCAGCCTTACCTATGCCTTTGATTGCTATAATAGAATCCTCAGACCTCATGAAAACACCTCCTTAAAATCAAAAATTCAGGCTGTCGCAATGACCTGCGACAGCCTGAATACTTAGAATTTTACTTTCTTATTCTACAGACAGTACATAATAATAAATTGGCTGTCCACCATATTGAACTTCTACATCGATATCAGGATATTCCTCAGTAATAGCATCTGCAACTGCATTTGCATCCTCTTCAGTTACTTCCTCACCAAAGTAAAGACTAACTAACTCAGAATCTTCATCGATTAACTGCTTAATTAATTCAAGAGTAGTATCATAGATTTCAGTTCCTACAGAAAGAATGGCTGTGTCACCGATTCCCATAATATCTCCTTGTTTAATAACTTTACCATCTATGGAAGTATCCCTAACAGCATATGTCACCTGACCAGTTTTTACTCTAGACATTTCTTCTAACATTTTTTTCTTATTATCTTCCACTGATCTATCATGAACAAAGTTGATTACAGCAGTAATACCTTGAGGTATTGTTTTAGAAGGAATTACAACAATATTTTTATCTTCTGTTAAGCTAGCAGCTTGTTCAGCAGCTAAAATAATGTTTTTATTATTAGGAAGAACATATATAGTATCTGCGTTTACTGAATCAATGGCATTTAATACATCTTCTGTACTAGGATTCATTGTTTGACCACCTTCAATAATGTAGTCTACGCCAAGTTCCCTAAAGATTTCATTCACACCTTCACCTACAGAAACGCTAATAAATCCAACGCTCTTACGTGGTTGTGCCTTTTGTTTTTCCTCTTTTTCCTTCTCTAACTGCGCAGCAGCTACTTTTTCGGCATCCTTAATTAAACGCTCTTCATGCTCTTCACGCATGTTATCAATCTTCATTTTTGTCAGAGAACCATAGGTTAACGCTCTCTGAATTGCTAAGCCTGGATCATTGGTATGAACATGTACTTTTACAATATCGTCATCAGACACAACAACAATAGAATCACCAATAGATTCTAAATATGCCTTAAACTCATGCTCTGTTTTCATATCATATGGTTTTTCTAACATAATAATAAATTCTGTACAATAACCAAATTTGATATCACATGTACTAGCATTTTCAACATTTATTGTTCCAGTTGCTTTCACAACTGGTTTAATTTCGATATTAACTTCTTTTCCACATAAAGCATCGAATGCTCCACGTAGTACAGTAACTAATCCCTGTCCACCAGAGTCTACAACTCCAGCTTCTTTAAGCACTGGTAGTAAATCCGGAGTTTGTTGAAGTACAACCTCCATGTGATCTAGTACTTTTTGGCAAAACACAACTAAATCATCTGTTTCTCCAACAAGTTCTGCAGCCTTGGTTGCACCACCTCTAGCAACAGTAAGAATCGTACCTTCTTTCGGCTTCATAACGGCTTTATATGCTGTTTCTACTGCTTTCTGAAAAGCATTAGACATTATAGTAACATTTATTTTTTCATGCTCTTTAATTTCCTTTGTGAAACCTCTAAAAAGCTGGGATAAGATAACACCGGAGTTACCTCTAGCCCCTCTTAATGAGCCACTAGAAATCGCTTTGGCTACATTTTCCATAGTCACTTCACTAAGTCCACTTACTTCTTTTGCAGCAGACATAATAGTTAACGTCATATTTGTTCCTGTATCACCATCTGGTACAGGGAATACATTCAATTCATTAATATATTCCTTTTGTGCTTCGATACTTTGAGCTCCGGCAAGAAAACATTTTTGAAGAGTCTTAGCATCTATATTCTTTATAACCACTGAATTGTTCCTCCTTAAAAGTTACCTATCTATAAAATTAGTCATTTACACGCACACCTTCTACATAAATACGTATCTTTTCGACTTCTATTCCAGTATATTCTTCTACATTATACTTCACATTGCTAATAAGGTTCTCTGCCACTGCAGAAATGCTAACACCATATACTACAATAATATGAAGATCGATGCTTATTTTATTCTCTTCTATAACTACATTAACACCATGGCTAATATTTTCTCTTTTTAACAGATTAACAAATCCATCTTTAACGTTAACAGAAGCCATTCCTACAACACCAAAGCATTCCACCGCAGCAGAACCAGCATATTTTGCAATAACATCATTGTCGATTAATATTTCACCAATTTGAGTATTCATATGTCCTTTCATATTAACCCTCCAATTCAATATATTATCAGGTATTCCTGATTTGGCGCATATTATTTCTATATTATACCCTTTTTTCACGAAAAAAGAAATATATATTTTAAAATAACATTTATCAAACAATCATACACCTATGATTACAATCTTATGCATATATATTATATAAATATGTTGTGAGTATTCACACAATATACGGATGTGATTGTATGAAAAGAATGATCGGTTTCATCCTTTTTTGGATGGCCATAGGTATGACCATTATGCTCTTTATTACAAATGGATTACTTGCTATTGGAATAATTATAGGTTGCTTGTTTTTAGGCTATAATTTATTCTGCAACTAACAATCCAAATGTTAAAACCCTATAATTTCACATGTATAAAAGGGACTCAAAACACAGATGCATTTTGAATCCCTCTCTACTCGTATAATGCTATAAATATATGTTCATTAAGCACGCTCAACTAAACCAGATTTAAGGCATGAAGTACAAACATACATCTTTTTTGCAGCTCCATTTACATTAACCTTAACAGATTTAACATTAGATTTCCACATTTTATTGCTTCTTCTATGTGAATGACTCACAGCAATACCAAAGTGAGCACCTTTTTCGCAAATTGCGCATTTAGCCATTGAAAGCACCTCCTTAGCGTAACTTCTCGCATTAATTAGCAATTAATATTACAATGTCAATACGACTTACACACAAAAAGTATTGTATCAGAACC
>JAEZGY010000101.1 GCA_023416695.1 Bacillota bacterium
ATATTAATACATCTTTGCTAAAATATCAATTGATTATTTCACAAAGGAGTATTTCCTCTGTTAAAGGCTCACAGACTAAAACCTCTAAAATCTCATTGGACAGGTCCTTTTCTGTCTTGATGGCAAGTTTTTGGTATCTTTCATTATGCCCAATCTGATAGGTTATATTATCAATCACTATAGCTTCTTCGATTAAAACCTTCTCTTTTTCACCAATAAATAGTTGTTGATAGTTCTTCCTCATCTTTTGCTCTATTTCAATTAATTCTACACTTCGTCTTTGTTTCGTTTCCTCTAAAACCTGATTCTCCATAACTGCAGCTCTAGTGCCTTTTCTCTTAGAATACTTAAATACATGCATCTGTGCAAAGGCAACTTTACGAACAAAGGCCTTAGTTTCCTCAAATTCTTCCTCTGTCTCTCCTGGAAATCCTACAATTACATCTGTGGTGATTGCAGGGTTTTTAAATCTACTTCGAATTAGCTCACACTTCTCATAGAACTCCTCAGCAGAGTATTTACGATTCATTCGTTTTAAAGTTTCTGTACAGCCGCTTTGCATACTTAAGTGGAAATGAGGACAAAGCTTAACATTATCCTTTAAAGTATCTACAAATTCTTCTGTTATAATACGTGGTTCTAAGGATCCAAGGCGTATTCTCTCTAAACCTTCTGTTTTTGATATGGTCTGAATTAACCCAAGAAGAGTAATATCCTCTTCAAAATCAATTCCATAAGAAGATAAATGAATGCCTGTCAAAACGACTTCCTTATATCCTTCCTTCACTAAACGTTCTACTTCTCGTACTACTTCCTCAAGCTTTCGACTACGTACACGGCCTCTAGCATATGGAATGATACAATAGGAACAGAATTGATTACATCCATCCTGAACCTTTATATAAGCGCGAGTCTTATCTCCTGTAGCTCCTATACTAAGTTCTTCATAATCTGTTTCCTTCCCAATGTCCACCAAAGTCTCTCTTAATTCAGTATCACCAAAGTATTCGTCTAAAATTTCCACTATTTGATTCTTTTTGTTATTTCCAACGACTAAGTCTATGGCACTATCCTCTTCTAGGGTATCCTTAGCTGCCTGCACATAACAACCTACAGCTACTACAACGCTATCTGGATTTTTCTTTTTCGCTCGATGTAACATCTGTCTAGATTTTCTATCTGCTATATTTGTGACGGTGCAAGTATTTATTACATATACATCTGCCTGTTCCTGAAATTCCTTTATCTCATAACCCGCATTAATAAACAGTTGTTTCATTCCGTCTGTCTCATAAGAATTCACCTTACAGCCTAAGGTAAGAAATGCAACTCTCCTCTGTTTATTCTCCTGCAAATTCATATTTTCCATAAATATCCCTTTCTATTATTTCACTGTATAGTATATTTACATAACATAATAGTTAAAAATTATACAGATTTACTATAATTATCCATGATTTTCTTATATTGTCTCTTTTTATACTATTATGTACACCCTATTTCTCAGATTTTCCACTTATTTTTGAAAGGTTTTTTATTTACTTTGCATATTGACTTTTAAAAACGATGCCATTAGTATATAGGTATATAATATGTAAGGAGGTTTCATCAATGAAAAATGTAAAGATTTCACTTAATTCAATCGATAAAGTAAAATCATTTGTAAATGAAGTAACTAAGTTTGATTCCGATTTCGACCTTGTAAGCGGAAGATATGTGATTGATGCAAAATCTATTATGGGTATCTTTAGTTTAGACCTTTCTAAACCTATCGATTTAAACATCCATAGTGACGATGCTGATCATATTATCGAAGTTTTAAAACCTTACATCGTTTAGTTCTTGTCTATGTTAGCCAGAGTAAATATTATTTACTCTGGTTTTTTTTATATCATAGGAATTACTTAACAAATTCCTATGATATAAAAACTTTCTAAAAGACAGAGAGGCATCCCTTTAACAAAAGATGATCTACTCTTACTCACACATTACCACTTCTCTAGTATCTAATGCAACCTGAACCATTTCTTCAATCTTTTCTTGCAAATGTAACTCACTCTTTTGAATCACCTTGCGATTTGGTTTGGTCACTGGGTGTTTTGCCACAAAGATGGTACAACAATCTTCAAAAGGAAGAATACTTGTTTCATAGGTATTAATCTTCTCTGATATTGCAATAATATCATTCTTATCAAAGGCAATTAGTGGACGGTAAACAGGAAGGTCACATACTTCATTGGTAGAAGCAAGACTCTGCATGGTTTGACTAGCAACCTGTCCTATGCTTTCTCCAGTAATTAGACCAAGACAACCACTTTCTTTTGCAATGGTCTCTGCAATGCGCATCATATATCTTCTCATAATAATGGTCAATTCATCATGAGGACATTTATCGTAGATATATAACTGAATATCTGTAAAATTCACAATGTTAAGTTTAATAGGACCTGTATATTTAGCAACTAATTTGGCTAAGTCTACCACCTTTTGCTTTGCACGGTCACTAGTGTATGGTGGTGCATGAAAGTAAGTTGCTTCAATGGTAACACCACGTTTTGCGATCATGTAGCCTGCTACCGGACTATCGATACCACCAGAAAGAAGTAGCATAGCTTTTCCATTAGAGCCAACAGGCATACCACCTAAGCCTGGAATGATTGTAGAATAAATGTAGGCTCTCTTACGAATCTCAATGTGAATGGAGACTTCTGGCTTATGCACATCCACCTTCATGTTATCAAACTGTCCTAAGAGATACTCTCCCATCTTCGCACAGATTTCTGGGGAGCTTACTGGATAATTCTTATCTGCACGTTTTGCTTCTACCTTAAAGGTAAATGGCTCACGACCATGTACTTGCTCTACGTAAGTGGCAGTCTCTTTACAAAGGTTGTCCCAATCAAATACATCTACTAGCTTCACAGGACAGATGGCAGTGATGCCAAAGACACGACTTAAAGCGTCTACTGCTTCCTCATAGTCGAAATCTCCCTCTGTTTCCACATAAAGACGTCCCTGTTCCTTGGTTACATGAAAGTTTCCTTCCACATCCTTTAGTGCAAAAATAATCTGATCACGTAATGCATTCTCAAAGATAAAACGATTTTTACCTTTAATACCAATTTCCCCGTACTTTATTAAAAATGCATGAAATAACATATCTTATCCTCCTAAATAACCCTATCGTCTGATAAACCTGCGCAGCATAGGAAGTAATTCCTTTAGCTGACCCACCGCATAATTTATCTCATCCATAGTAGTAAATACACTAAAACTAAATCGAAGTGTAGAATCTATCAGTTCCTTTTTGACCTTAATGGCCTGTAAAGTACCACTAAGAGCCGGATGGTTACTAGAACATGCACTTCCTGAGGAAACATATACCCCTCTCTCCTCTAAGGCATGTAATAAAACCTCACTTTTAATTCCTTTAAAGCTGACACTGACAATATGAGGTGCCGTCTCATATAAATCCTCTCCGACACCATTTACCTGGGTGTCAGGTAAGAGACTAATCTCATCAATCAAGGTCTTCTTTAGTTCATATAAATGCTTTATTTTCTCTTCGTGATTTTCATAAATCTCTTCTGCTGCAACTCCTAGCCCTGCGATTCCAGGTACATTCTCTGTACCAGAGCGCATGCCCTTTTGTTGTCCACCACCATAAATAATTGGTTTTATCTTGACTTTATCCCGTACATATAGGACACCAATTCCCTTTGGTCCATGTATCTTGTGACCACTAATGGAAAGCATATCAATTCCCATCCTTTTTGGATAAATTCGATACTTCCCATAGGCTTGAATGGCATCGACATGAAATAGAATATCATCTTTTTTCTTTTTAATCAATTTGGAGATTGTGGAAACATCCATAACTGCACCAATTTCATTATTTACCATCATAATTGATACTAAAATGGTGTCCTCACAAATAGCTTCTAATAGCTGATTCACATCTACATGACCATTTTCATCCACTTCTAAAAACGTAATTCTAAATCCCATTTCTTCCAAAATTAAAATTGGTTCATGTACACTTGGATGTTCAATTCTTGTTGTTATGATGTGATTTCCTGCTCGCTTATTGGCTAATGCTGTTCCAATAAGCGCAAGATTATTAGATTCTGTTCCACCAGAGGTAAAGATTAATTCTTTAGCATCTACCTTCATGGTTTTAGCAATTTTTTCACGAGCATCCTTTATATACTGCTCAGCTTCCATCCCTTTTTTATGCCTACTAGAAGGATTGGCAAAGTCCAACTCCATAGTTCTTAACATAATCTCTTTCACACTGTCAAAAGGTCTGGTGGTAGCAGCATTGTCTAAATACGCTTCCATCTAAATTCTCCTATTCGTTATTCTCAATTTCAAACATCAGAATAGACATCATGGTAAATCCAGCTGTCTCTGTACGCAAAATCCGTTTCCCTAGAGTAATTACTTCTCCACCGATTGCTTCTATATCTAGGATCTCTTTATCGTCAAAGCCACCCTCAGGTCCAACAAAAACTGCAATTGTCCTCATCTGAGGGGCCCGGCCTACTAGTTCCTTACTCTTCTTAATATCTGTGGCATTCTCATATGGGAATAGTTTCATATCCATATCCCTCGCATACTGTAGTGCCTCTTTGTATGTCAGTACCTGATGCACGTTAGGAATGATACCTCGTTTACTTTGCTTTGCAGCAGCTGTAGCAATTGATTGCCACCTCTCTAGCTTCTTCGCTTCCTTTTTCTTATCTTCGATCTTAACGATAGATCGCTTCATCGCTACTGGAATCACTTCATGTACCCCTAGCTCTACTGCTTTTTGGATAATAAGCTCCATCTTATCACTTTTTGGAAGTCCTTGAAATAAATAGATTTTAACGGGAAGCTCACTATCTGATTCTTTTTTTTCTAGAATCTTAAGCTGTACCTTTTTATCTGGAAATGAAGAAACCTCACAAAGATAGTTACTTCCACTACCGTCACAAATCATGACCTGTTCCCCTTGTTGTAAGCGAAGAACATTCTTCATATGATTGACGTCATCCCCCACAATGCTAATCTCAGAGTCGCCAATCTGACTTTTCTCTACATAAAAGTAATTCATGTTTCCTCCTGTACTTACATCGGTTTACGGGCGATTAAGCAGTTCCAATCCTTTAATTTATCCTCTTCTACCATTTCAAATCCATTTTTTAATAAGGCTTCTCTTACTTCCTCCACCTTCATATCGATAATACCAGAAGTGATAAAGATTCCTCCTGGAATGAGATGTTTACCGATTTCTGCAGAAAGAGGGATGATAACATCGGCTAAAATATTAGCCACCACTACCTCATAGCATTCCATACCAATTTCCTTCTGAATCTCTTCGTCGTCAATGATATTTCCAGCCATAACTTTATATTTTGACATGTCGATATGGTTCACTTCTGCATTTTCAAGAGTTGCTGTTACTGCATTTGGATCAATATCGATAGCTACTGCTTCCTTTATACCTAACTTTAGTCCTAGGATAGATAAGATACCACTACCGCAACCTACGTCTAGAAGGCGGGTGTTACCATCTACATACTTTTTCACATTTACCATACATAGCTTGGTAGTCTCATGAGAGCCGGTACCAAAGGCAATGCCTGGGTCTATATCAATAATTAAGTCGCCTTCTTTCGCGTCCTTATACTCCTCCCAGGTTGGTTTTATGACAATGGAGTCATCTACACGAAATGGATGCCAGAATTGCTTCCAGTTGTTAATCCAGTCCTTATCCTCTGTCTCATCCTTTTCAATGGTTCCTTCTCCGATATCTACAAACTGCTTTAGCTCCTCAAGGCCTTCCTTGATTTTATGAATCAGCTCTGTTCCATCTTCCTCTGGATCACGGTAGAAGCGAACGATAGCAATATGATCATCGAATTCTGGATCAGGCAAAATATCCACAAACATCTGCTTCTTATCTGCCTCTGTCAAAGGAACCTTATCCTCAATCTCAATTCCTTCTACTCCAAGCTCATCTAGCATATAGCTAATTAAATCTACTGCCTCTGTGGTAGTCTTTAACGTATATTTCGTCCATTTCATGTAACATCTATCTCCTTACTATTAAATTCATCTTAAGCATTCCAGTATTTTAAGCTTTCTATTCGAAAGCATCTACACTATTATAACAGAAAAATCAAAAACGTCACTAAAAAATACATTGATAATTTCAATATTATAGCAGACTCAGAAGAAAAATAGAAGAAGGACTGCATTGCAGCCCTTCTTCTATAGCGAAACTAAGCTTTATATACTATTTCATCTTAATTTTAACAATGTTTGATGTTTTACTATATACTCTTTTTCCATCAACCACTCGATAAGACATAACTTTATAGTAATATGTTCTACCTTTTACAAGTCCCTTATTAGTAAACTTATTTGAGGATGTAGTCGTTATAGCCTTATAGCTTCCTTTTAAAGAGGTAGCACGATAAACTACATAACCACTTGCGCCATATACTTTAGCCCATGTAATACTTGCTCTCTTACCCTCTAGTTTTGTAACTTTAAGGGATGTCGGTGCAATTAATACTGGCTTTGCAGATACAACCTTAGAATACTTACCTACAGTGGTTACCTTTCCTACTGTTTGATATGCTACGACCTTGTAATAATACGTTTTCCCCAATGTTAGCTCTGAATTTGTAAATGACAAGGAAGATACACTTGTAACCAATGTGTATTTCCCATTTTTTGAAGTAGCACAATAAATCCTATAGCCTGTTGCACCAGGTACTCTATTCCAACTGATTTGAATCTCTTTATAGCTTACTGATTTAATTTTCATACCTGTAAGTGCTTGAGGAGAAAACCTAGTCCACTTAGCATATAGTATCATATTTTTACTAATTCTATCTGTTTTAAAATTCCAACTTTGCTTGAGATTAGAGTCATTGTACCATCCAGCAAATACATAACCCGCTCTTACTGGATTAACAGGCTTACTTACTTTCACACCGTATGCTACAAATTGCGATGACACCGAAGAGCCGCCTTGTGTTTTAAAAGAAACAAGATAAGTAATTGGCTCCCAATTAGCATATAGTGTAATCTCCTTAGTTACCTGATATGGGAAGGTGATTTTGCTACCCCCACTTGCCTCCGTATACCAGCCTTTAAACTTATATCCTGTTTTACTTGGTTTGACTGGTTCTTTAAGCATGGTATTGTAAGTGATGTTCTGACTTGGTACTAGGCTACCTCCATTACTATCAAAGGAAACAGGATAACTTTTTGGTTTCCACTGAGCATATAATGTAATCTCCCTAACAACCTGATATGGGAAGATGATTTTGCTGCCCCCACTTGCCTCCGTATACCAGCCTTTAAAACTATATCCTATCTTACTTGGTTTAGTTGGTTCCTTAAGCATCGTATTGTAAGTTACATCCTGACTTGGTACTAGACTACCTCCGCGACTATCAAAGGAAACAGGATAACTGTTTGGTATCCACTGAGCATATAGTGTAATCTCCTTAGTCACCTGATATGGAAAGGTGATTTTGCTACCCCCACTTGCCTCCGTATACCAGCCTTTAAAACTATATCCTGTCTTACTTGGTTTATCTGGTTCCTTAAGCATATTTTTGTAAGTTATATCCTGACTTTTTACTAAGCTACCCTCCTGACTATCAAAGGAAACAGTATAACTAGCTAGTGTCCACTGGTCATAGAGCGTTTCATTCTTTGTGACAGTATAAGGAAACGTAATTTGCACTCCATTATCTTTAGAGGTATACCACCCAAGAAACAACTGTCCTATATTAACAGGAGTTGGTGGCTCAGTAATCACATTATTCAATACAATCTTCTGTGTTTGCACCTCAGTACCACCAAGACTACTAAAAGTTAAATTACAATAGGTGCTAAGAGGTAATCCTTCCCATAATCCATCTGATGTAGTAAAGCCATTAGAGTCCACATTTTTATAAAGAACACAATTACGGTTAACTCCCCTATTCCATTCATTAGCTACTACAGGATTATTCCCTTCAAAGTATATATTCAACAATTTACTACAGTTCGTTAAACAGCGTGCGCCAAGACTTACTACAGTCTTAGAAACAATTAGTGATTTAAGATTATCACAATCATAAAAAGCTTCCTCAGCAATCTCTGTAACATCATCAGGTACTGTATAGGTAGACGTCATTGCATTCGGGTAAGAGATTAACTGTGTACCATTTTTGCCAAACAATACTCCATTAATATCTTTATATACAAGATTATTTATATCTACTACAATACTGCTAAGCTTATCACAACATGTAAATACATTACCATCGATTTGCTCAATACTACTAGGAATAAAAATGTTAGTAAGAGAACTGCACCCATTAAAGGCACCTTTACTAATTACTCTAATGCCCTCCTGTAAAGTAACATTAGTTAATCCATTGCAGTCTTGAAATGTGGCTACCTCTATTGTACTGACAGATCCAGGAATCGTAATACTAGTCAAATCATCACAATCACTAAACGCACTCGAATCAATTTTATTCACTGTGTCTGGAATACTATAACTTGTCCCATTCGCATTTGGATATACATATAAAATTGATCCATCTTTACTATATAGTACTCCAGATTCGCTTTTATAAGAATTATTCTGTGGATCAACACTGATACTTTGAAGTTTCCTATTTCCAACAAAAACTCGAACACCAATCGTTGTAACACTTGCTGGTATATTAATTGTGGTTAAATTCTTATTATAGTTAAAGGCATAATCGCCGATACTAAGAAGACCATTAGAAAGCGTCACCTCGGTAAGATCACAAAAATTAAACGTTGCATACTCTACAGTGGTTACAGACGGTGGCAGTGAAAGTTTTTGCAAACTACTGCAACCATTAAAAGCACCAGCTTCTATCGTTGTAACTCCATTGGATATATTCAAATCAGATAACTTTTCACATGAAAGAAATGCATCACAACCTATTGTTTTAACCGTACTTGGAATCGTCACAGCTTTTAAACTATTACAAATTATAAATGCAGCATCTCCGATACTAGTTACATCTATACCATCAATAGACGATGGTATATTCAGTTCACTTTTAGCATTTCTCCATCCTACAACCGCCCCTGTATCCTTATTAAAAATAACTCCACTTTCTGTGTCCGTTACAAGAGGTGAGTTATTTATTATAACACTACCATTGAGTACCTTTAATATCTGAGAGGCATCAATCAATCCCCAACCATGATACACATCGTAGCCAGTCGTCCCAAGATCAGTACTCGTCTTTGCTAATAAGCTATTAAAATCATCCGAGGTAACACTCTTATCTAAAGATTTAACTAATGCTGCAACCCCTACAACATAGGGAGAAGCATAAGAGGTACCGCTACCATAAATAAAATTATCCAAACCAGTATTATCAGTGCTTTTCGCTTTATTTACCACAACCATCTTTCCAGGAGCAACAACATCAATCTGCTCATTATATTGGGAAAAACTAGCAACTATATTGTTTTTGTCTACTGCCCCTACACTGATAACTCCTGAATAGGAAGCCGGAAAATTAAGAACAGATCTTCCATCATTACCAGCTGCTGCAACAAGGATGCAACCTTTCTCTCTGGCATATTGTATTGCATCATTCATCAAAGGGTCACTCATAACAGAGCCAAAACTCATATTAATTACATCACAATCGGCATCTGCTGCCATATACAGCGCTTTTATTATAGCAGCAGATGATAAGTTCCCATCTGCTATATCCAGTTTATATGGTACAATGGTTACATCCCAACATACACCAGCCATACCATAGGAATTATTGGTTTTAGCCGCAATAACACTAGTGACTGCTGTTCCATGACCTACAGTATCGTTATTTACAGGTCCACCATCTCCAGTAATATCACAACCTGCTAATATAGAGGAAGCATTAAAATCCTGTGTGGTTCTACTGAAACCAGTATCAAGTACCGCTACCTTAACACTAGAGCTGCCCTTGGTTATTTCCCAGGCCTGGGGTAATTTCATATCTGGTATCGCCCATTGCAATGAATACTTACTATCATCTGGAATGACATCCATTGTATGTAATACTTGATTCTCTTCACAACATTCAATTATATCTTTATATATTAACTTAAATTCTTCAATATTATCTATTTGGATTTGAAACACCCTTAGCTCACTCTTACCTAGCATTGTATAAGAATAGTCTTTTACACAATTATAGATCTCATTTAGCTCTACAGATGGGCTAAACTTCACGATGTAGGTTGTCAAGCTATTATCCATCCGCTGTGTGGCTTTTCTACTAAACGTATATGTCGAGCTTTGAACAGGAACCTGAGAAACCGCATTCTGTACATTTTGAGTCCATTGCTTATCTTGTATTCGAAATGGATTGGTATTATCTGTTACTGCATATACATGGTTAACCTTATTCCCTATGAAAAGAAGTAGAAGTACTGAAATAATTACCAAAAATGTCCTTTTAAGCAACCTCTTGTCATTGACTTTTCTTACTGTTGCCATTATAATATCCCCCTCATAATACAAATTTGTAGAAAACTAAGTTTCTCTTTTTAGTAAAGTAATCAACAAGGCAAATACAAGAAAAATAATCTTGCAACTATTGGATAGATTGTATGATTCGTTCCTATCTACTCTGGTATTTTTTCTGCTGTAAAGGTTCCAAAACAAGTATAGTAATGATCATCCTCTTCGCCTTTATATATTGTATAATAGGTTCCCTGTATATATGGGACCCCTTCTTTTATACTCACTGTTCCCATTAACTGAAGTAGTAGATTACTTCGTTCCTCAGTTTTCATAATAATACTTGCTTCATCACGATTTAACACCATAGAAGCATCTTGAAATTGTATCTCATAATATTCATCTTTTACAAACTTTGCTGTCCCCGTAAACTCATCCTTCATCTCAATCATAAGATGACTTCTTCCTTCCCCTGGGCCTCTTCCTAATAAACCTAATATTTCAACATCATTTTCCCACATACTATCCTCTAAGTAATTTAAAACCCAGGTTCCACTCAAGTCTTTTCCTAAAATAGGACTATTTTCTGAAGTTATGATATTGTCATTATCTTCTACGCTTGAAATGTCAGAACCTTTTGATATATCAATTACTAATAACACCACAGCAGACAACATAAGCAAAGCCAGCGCAGATAATAAGAGGTAGAGTTTGGTTGTTTTCTTTTTATGTACAGGTTCTAATTCTTCTACAGCATCTAGCTTATGGTTCTTTGGTAACTTCCATTTAGCACCACAGTAGTCACAGTATTTACTATACTCTCTTAATTCTTTGCCACATTTGATACAAAATTTTGGATTCATCTTATCCCCCTTTTTCTTTATGACTACTATTAATAATTGGACCAGTTAAAAAAATGACCCATTTGCCTCCTGCTTATATACTTGACATAAAGAAGTTTTGTAACCTCTCCCCCTAGCTTCTTCTTTTCACCACTGCCATAGGTATATAATTCACCCCATGTATCATCCTCATCTTCTTTACCTATGTATACGACTCTATCTGTAGACGTTGGCAAGTATGATTCAATGTTTTCGCCAATAATCTGAGCTTCCTTCGCGTCATAAATATGGTTTTGATTACAATAAAACTCACCAGCTCTTCTATAAAAGGATGCTTTCCCTGTTTCATAATCAAAACTCAAGCTACAAACTTCAGTGTTCTCCCATAGCTTTTCCTTATTCCTATACAAATCCCCCTGGTATCCGAAATCTCCTTCCTGAATATTTTTATAATAGAGGAATTCATCCTCTCCATAAAGTACACCATCGTTACCAACATTAGTTTCATACAATTCAGACTTTAATATCTCTTCAGATGTTAATTGTACTTTATATAGATTGCTTGATTCAGAATCGTCCTCTAAATAATAAGCTAGACTGCCCTCAGAATTGATAAAAAACTCATAGCCTTTTTTCTGATCAAGGGTAGAAACTTTATCTTTATTTGCAACGAATATACTATCTTTGGTTTGATAAATAATAACAGGCTTTTCACTGGCTGCTTCTGGGGAGAATACATCCATTTTTAACTGATCAGACAACATTACTTCCTCTTTCCCATTAAAGTAATATAGTTCATAGACATCTAAGTCACGCTTATTATACTTAAAGTAATAAGCCTCTTCTGATTCATAAATGTTGATGATACCCTCAACATCCTTACTGATTATTTCTTTCTCTATCCCCTTCGTTATCTTATATAAGATACCCTTCTCCTTAAAATAAATTTTGTCAAAATTCCCATCTATATATACTATGTCACCTGTTCTAGTTATTTCTTTAGCGTCCTCCCCCTTATTTTTCAGATAGAGAATACCTTGTATTGTGCTGTAAAGAATGCTTTCTCCATCTTCTGATACATTAAACTGGTATACATCACTATCAATCTTTTCTTTTTTTAAACCAACCATCTGATAAAGTGTTAAATCAGTTCCTCCAAGATAGGTAATCACATTTCCCTCTGCATTAATCATATAAGAACTAACATCAGCATCTAGTGTTTCCCCTTTAGATTCCTTCTCACTAAGATTACGTTTGCAAAGAGTAAATGTCCCTGTGGATTCATTTATGTACTCTGGATAGTAAATAATCTTATTATTCTTTGACATATATACCTTATCAAAAATACTGACCCCTATTGACACTTCATTTTCCTCTACTTTAGAAGCACTAATATCATAGAGGGTTTTTGTTAACCGAATAGGATCACCCTCCCCAATTCCTGCATAATAAAGTTCATTTCCTTTAACAAAAGCAACTGGGGTTTGCTCCTCCTTATTTTCCTTAATAACAAATAAACATAAAGCTAACATTGCAATTGCTATAATAGAAACTGTACCACCCATAATCACAAAAAGCTTTCTTAAACCTACTTTCTTGTGCTCACTGATTTTTTTTGTACCCTGACACTCCAACATTGGTGTTCCACATATCCCGCAAAACTTAGTTCTGTTTGCATACTCTGCCCCACAATTTGGACAAACCTTCACTTTAACCCCTCCAAACCCCTTATTAATCTCTCTTAACTATATCATAATCCTATTATGTTATCATGTAATAGTTAGTTACAACCATGCTTTATAAAGACGAACTCCTTTTCACTAGAGTACTCTTCCTTATAACAATACCCTAAACCAGAAAACTCTTTTATTTGCTCCACCTCAGTAATCTCATTCTCTGCCATGAACCTTACCATTTCACCTCGTGCCATTTTTGCAAAAGATGACTTTTGCACAATCTTTCCCTTAATGACTTCACCGAAAATACAGGTAATAAACTGTACATCCTTTGTCACATACTTCTCGACTACACGAGAATACTCTTTGGAAGCAAGATTTATAATGACGTCATCTTCTTTCACTAACTCTTTATAAATTCGCTCTCCCCAATAGGTATATAAACTACGCTTTCCTTCGATGTGCATCTTGGCTTGCATTTCTAAGCGGTACGGCACCACTCCATCAAAGGGAGATAAAATGCCGTAAAATCCCGAAAGAATTCGAAGATTGGCTTCTACATACTCATAGGCCTCCTGAGAAAAAACGATGGGAGCCATATACTGATAGCATAGTCCCTCATAAGTTAATATAGCAGGAGTAAGATTGGTTTTAAGCTCCATACTTTTAAAACGATTATAATTTAAAGTAGCAATTTTATCATTACATCCCCACAGGGCTTTTGCTTCATTATAGGACATCTCTTGAATTTCCCTACAGAGCTTTTTTGCATCCTCTAGAAAAACTGGTAACTGCCTCCATGCCATTGTATCTGTATCTACATTCATCTTTTTTGCTGGAGAAATAATAATCTTCATGTTATACCTCTAATTTTTGTAATTTATCTTTTGCTAACTATTATAAACTATCTTGCCTTCCAATTCCTACTGCATTCATTTTCCATATACATATTTTACTTGCTATTTCTACTATATCCCACTTTAATCTATGTGGCAATACAGTATATGGCATTCACACTTCTAAACAAAAAAAGTGCCATACTGTGACTTAAGCAACACAGTACAACACTTCAATTTTGATAGCCTTATTTCTTAAAGAATCCTTTTTTCTTTTTAGAGTCGTCCTCAGTACTTGTTGAAACTACTGTACCACCCATAGCTTCATCAAACTTCTCTAGTAACTCCTTTTGCTCCTGTGTCAACTTAGTAGGAACATTCACTACGAGAGTCACATAATGGTCACCTCGTACGCTCTTATTACGTAAGGTAGGTACACCTTTTCCTCTTAAACGAACCTTGGTATCGGTCTGAGTACCTGGCTTCACCGTATATATAACTTCACCATCTATGGTCTTAATCCTTAAGTCTCCTCCTAATGCAGCCTGTGCAAAAGAAATGGAAACGGTAGAGAAAATATCGTAATCCTGACGAATAAAGACTGGATGTCTACTAACAACCACCTCTACTAATAGGTCACCTCTTGGACCACCATTCTGTCCAGGTTCTCCTTTTCCTTGAATACGAATACTCTGGCCATCATCAATTCCCGCTGGAATAGTGACAGAAATCTTCTTTCTTCTACTTATATAACCGGTACCATAGCAATCACTACACTTTTCTTTAACAATCTTACCTTTTCCATTACAGTCAGGACAAGGCTGAACGCTCTGTGTCATACCAAAGAAGGATTGCTGTGTATAAACAACCTGACCCTTTCCTTGACATTTAGGGCATGTTTCTGGACTTGTTCCAGGCTTTGCACCAGTTCCATGACAGGTTTCACATTCTTCCTTAAGATTTAAATCTAGTTCCTTCTCTAAACCAAAGCAGGCTTCTTCAAAGGTGATACGCACGCTAGTACGCACATTAGCACCTTTCATAGGTCCATTACTGGTACGACGACTTCTGCCACCACCAAATAGATCTCCAAAGATATCCCCAAAGATATCTCCCATATCCATGTTACTAAAGTCAAAGCCTCCAGCTCCACCGGCTCCGCCACCTTCAAAGGCAGCATGACCAAACTGATCATATTGTCTACGTTTATCTGGATCCGTTAATACTGCGTAAGCCTCACTAGCTTCCTTAAACTTTGCTTCTGCTTCTTTGTCCCCTGGATTGGTATCTGGATGATATTTTTTGGCTAATACTCTATATGCTTTTTTCAGCTCGGCGTCACTAGCCTGTTTTGACACACCTAGGACCTCATAATAATCTCGTTTGTCTGCCATATCCTTCACCTTTCATTACAGCTCATCTATCACTACAAAGACACCTAATAGGGTCTTCTTATAAGTAGCTCGAAAGATAGGCCGTCTGATTCGACAGCCTATCTCTCACAGTAACTGGTAGTATAACACTATTTGTCACAAAATGCTACTAGTAATATTATACTTACTTATTATACTTCTCTATAATCTCCATCTACTACATTGTCTTCTTGAGAAGAAGTTGTATCAGCACCAGCTGCACCACCCATATCTGGGCCTGCCCCTGCTCCCTGAGCCTGTTCATAAACCTTGGAGAACAAAGCTTGTGCAGAATTCATTAATTTCTCTTTTGCTGCCTTTAAGTCTTCTACTTCACCTTCGGACATAACCTCTGGATTAGATTTTTCTACTAATTCTTTTAAGTGAGCAAGGTCTGCTTCTACAGCAGATTTATCAGTATCCGCTAACTTATCGCCTACTTCTTGTAATGCTTTTTCTGTCTGGAATACCATAGCGTCAGCATCATTTCTAGTATCCACTGCTTCTTTACGTTTCTTATCCTGTGCTTCGTATTCAGCTGCTTCTTTTACTGCTTTTTCAATATCAGAATCGCTCATGTTAGAACCAGCAGTAATGGTAATGTGTTGTTCTTTACCTGTACCAAGATCCTTAGCGGATACATTAACGATACCATTTGCATCAATATCAAAAGTAACTTCGATTTGAGGTACACCTCTTCTTGCTGGTGGGATACCATCTAATCTAAACTGACCAAGGGACTTGTTGTCTCTTGCAAACTGTCTTTCACCCTGTACTACATGGATATCAACAGCAGTTTGGTTGTCAGCTGCAGTAGAGAATACCTGGCTCTTCTTAGTAGGAATTGTTGTATTTCTTTCAATTAATCTTGTAGCTACGCCACCCATGGTCTCAATGGATAAGCTAAGTGGTGTAACGTCAAGAAGAAGGATATCCCCAGCACCTGCATCACCAGCTAATTTACCACCTTGAACGGAAGCACCGATTGCTACACATTCATCTGGATTTAAGGATTTACTTGGCTCTTTACCAGTTAACATTCTTACTTTATCTTGAACAGCTGGGATTCTTGTAGAACCACCAACTAATAATACCTGGCCTAATTCAGAAGCTGTGATTCCTGCATCACGAAGAGCATTCTGAACTGGAGTAGTTGTTCTTTCTACTAAATCATGAGTTAATTCATCAAATTTAGCGCGAGTTAAGTTCATATCAAAGTGCTTTGGACCTTCTGCAGTTGCAGTAATGAAAGGAAGGTTGATATTAGTAGTAGTTGCGCTAGATAATTCCTTCTTAGCCTTCTCAGCTGCTTCTTTTAATCTCTGAAGTGCCATCTTATCTGTAGATAAGTCTACGCCTTCTTGTGTCTTAAAAGTATCGATCATATAACGAACGATTTTTTCATCAAAATCATCGCCACCAAGTCTATTGTCACCACTTGTTGCTAATACTTCGATAACGCCATCACCGATTTCAATAATAGAAACGTCGAAAGTACCACCACCAAGGTCATATACCATAATTTTTTGCTCATGCTCGTTATCAAGACCATAAGCTAATGCTGCTGCAGTTGGCTCGTTGATAATACGTTTTACATCAAGACCTGCAATCTTACCAGCATCCTTAGTAGCCTGACGTTGTGCATCATTGAAGTAAGCTGGTACAGTGATAACAGCTTCTGTTACCTTTTCTCCAAGATATCCTTCTGCATCAGCTTTTAATTTCTGAAGAATCATTGCAGAGATTTCCTGTGGAGAATGTTTTTTATCATCGATGGTTACTTTAAAATCAGTACCCATATGTCTCTTAATAGAAGAGATTGTTTTATCTGCATTAGTTACAGCCTGACGTTTTGCTGGCTCACCTACAAGTCTTTCTCCTGTTTTTGTAAATGCAACTACAGATGGAGTTGTTCTAGCGCCTTCTGTATTAGCGATAACAACTGGTTTACCACCTTCCATAACTGCTACGCATGAGTTAGTTGTTCCTAAATCAATACCAATAATTTTTCCCATAATATATTCCTCCTAATTAAAGTGAATTTCTGATAATTATTCTGTTAGATACTATCTAAAAATATGCTATTCTAGTTAGCTACTTTTACCATACTGTGACGAACTACCGTCTCGCGATACATGTAACCCTTTTGGAATTCCTCTACTACTACATTTTCACCATATTCCTCATCTTCTACATGCATTACTGCATTGTGGAAATTTGGATCAAACTCATTATTGAGGGCTTCAATCTGTTTTACACCAGACGCCTCCAATGTTTGTAATAGCTGCTTATAAATGGCTTCAATTCCTTTAGCAAAAGCACCTTCCTTCTCCTCTTCAGAGATAGACGCAAGACCTCTTTCAAAGTTATCTATGACAGGAAGAATCTTTTCAACAATATCCTTCGCGCCTAATTCAAACATCATAGATTTTTCTTTTTCCGTACGCTTTCTAAAGTTATCAAACTCTGCCATATTACGCATCAGGCGATCATTTAATTCCTCTATTTGCTGATCCTTTTTGTCTTTTTTCTTATCTTTTTTGAATAAAGACTTGGATTTTTTTTCTTCCCCTTCTTCTATTTCAGAATCTACTTCATTTTCCTTTACAGAAGTATCATAATCACTATCCTCTGTGAATTCAGCATTATTTGCCTCCTCTTGATTTAACGCATCCTCAAGAGCTTCTTCGAAATCCACTGGCGTCTTTTCATCCTTCATTGTATCTTCCTCTTTTCGTTCTTTTTCTCCCACGACTTAACCACCTTTCTCCCAGCTTATTTTATTTCTTCTTAAATATCTCATCTAGCTGAACCATTAAGGTTTGTAGGGTGCTGACTACCTTTTCATAATCCATTCGTTTTGGTCCTACAATTCCAATCTTGCCATAAACACCTTCCTCTATCTCATAGGTTGCGGTAACAACAGAACAATCATGCATAGAAGGAATTGGTGTTTCATTACCAATGTAAACCTGAATGCCTCGTTGGTTTTCGTCCACCAGCTTATCACTAATCAAATTGGTGAGTTGCTTCTTCTCTTCAAAGGTATAAAGAAGCTCTGAAGCCATATCTTTTTCTGTCAATTCTGGATATTTCAAAATATTGGTTGCACCTGAGGTATAGATCTGAGGATCTTCGTCCTCCTGAAGTGCTTCTGCCACAGAATCCAGAATATCGCTTACCAAATCTCTGTATTCTCCAACCTGATCCTTCATTTTCTGAACAATTGACATGCTGATTTCAGTTAAATCCAGGCCTTGTAGAAAAGTATTTAATACAATATTTAACTTTAGTATCATTTCCTTATCTACAGGATTTAAGGTACGAATCATCTTATTCTTGACCACATTACTATCTATCACGATAATCACAAGAAGCTGATTATAATCTACCTCTGTCAGCTGAATAAACTTTACCTTTTTGTGTTTGTACTGAGGCGCTGATACTAAAGTTGCATAGTTAGTGTTTACTGCTAGTAGCTTTGCTACCTGCTTCAACAATACCTCTATCTTATCTGCCTTCTCACTCAACTGATTTTTAATGTCGTCGATTTCTTGAATCTTATCCTCCATCATGGTATCCACATAAAGCCGATATCCTTTATCCGAAGGAATTCTTCCTGCTGACGTGTGGGGTTGCACTATATAACCCATTTCTTCCAAATCAGCCATCTCGTTACGAATAGTAGCACTGCTTAGGTTTAAATCAGTGTATTTAGAAATGGTTCTAGAACCAACTGGTTCTCCTGTCTCTAAATAAGTCTTAATGATAGCCTGCAAAATCTTCAATTTTCTATCGTCTAACTTCAATTCATCACTTCCTATATGAGATGGTATAGTAGAAACTTTATAGATTATAGTATGCACCATTTTCAATATTGTTAGCACTCAACTTATTAGAGTGCTAACATCTTTATAGATAAGATAGCACTCTACTTTTTGTTTGTCAAGAAATTTTTCAGAATATTTTGCTAGGAGAGATAAGCCTTTTAAGAAGCCGTAAGTCCCCTCTTTATGAATTACTTTGGGCACCTAATAGGGGGTTTTGCTTGGTATCTATATCAGAAATGATAATGCAGGTTAGGAAATGTCGTGATATAATGAAAGCTATTAATGTTAGATTTGAATTAGTAAAGGAACCCTATGGGTTAAGATTACTCCCCAACCATGGGTTGAGTTTAGTAATTCAACCTATAGTTCGTGTCGTTAACCGAATAATAGGTGTAAAGTACCATATGAAAGGAGGCACTGCCATGAACCAAGTTGAAATTGGGAAGTTTATTGCAAAATGTCGTAAGGATAAAAAATTAACTCAAGCACAGTTAGCAGAGAAATTAAACATCACCGATCGAGCTGTTTCTAAGTGGGAGACAGGAAAAAGTATGCCTGATTCCTCTATCATGTTAGAATTATGCGACATCTTAGGTATTACAGTAAATGAATTATTAAGTGGGGAGGAAGTTGACGTGGAGAATTATGAAAAGAAGGCAGATGAAAATCTAATTGCCTTAAAAAGAAAAGACGAAAATAATATAACAAAAAATGTGATTATATTTATTGTGTTTTCAGCTACTCTGTTGATTGGAGTACTGGTATGTGCTATTTGTGATGCTGCCATAAATGGTAATTTAACATGGTCACTCATTCCCATAAGTTCCATTATCTTCACTTGGGTTATATCACTCCCAGTCATTATCTTAGGGAAGAAAGGAATCCTTGGAGGTCTAATATCCATCAGTATCTTTGTTCTACCGTATTTGTACATATTAAGGGACTTAGTAAAAGAAACAAAGGTATTTTCCATAGGATCAATAATGGCAATCATTTCAGTAGTGTACATATGGTTACTATTTTTGATGTTTAGTCGCTCAAAAATACGTAAATTACTAGCCGTTGCTATAACCTTTTTGTTATCCATCCCTTTTATACTAATTATCAATATGACATTATCCAGAATGATATCAGAACCTATCATTGATATATGGGATATCTTATCGGCATTTATATTACTGATATTTGCATTTGTGTTCTTTGTTTTGGATTATGCCAAAAAGCAAAGGATGGTAATGTAAACTCTTTGCCTGGGGTGGGATTTAATATGACATGCTCCATACCACCCCAGTGCGTGTCTTTCCTTATTACTACTCGAAAAGAAAATCAGCCATGACGTAATTACTTAGATCCAAACCATTCTCTGTAAAGGCTAGATACCTCTTGCCCCCATCTTCATATTCTAATAAAAGACCTTCCTCTTGATGAGATTTAATTACTTCCTTATATACTTCATAAATCGAGCATCCAAAACGTGATTCAAATTCCTCTAGACAAACGCCTTTCGTTAGCCTAAGTCCTAAGAACATAAATTCCTCCATTTGGTTTTCCTTTGAGAGTACATTCCTCTCCTTTTGAAGGGTTTTCTTTACACTAGAAGCATCTGTTATATTACTTAAGAGACTTAGGTACTTACTCATATCTGTTTCATTATGATAGCGAACTGGCCTTATATAGGAAGACGCCCCTAACCCAAATCCAATATAATCTGTTCCATTCCAGTAAAGGCTGTTATGCCTACAAGCATAGCCATCTTTAGCGTAATTTGAGATCTCATACCGTTCATAGCCATTTGCTTTTAGTAAATCTTTTGTTCTGCTATACATGGCACGGTCTAACTCTTCCCCAGGAAGCTCATTCTCTTCTGGCATATCCTCTCCGTATTTCTCATAAAATGGAGTTCCTTCCTCAATGATTAGGCTATAGGCACTAATATGAGTAGGGGCAAGAGCTATTACCTTTCTTAAAGTATCTTCGAAGCTTTCCATTGTCTGTCCAGGTAGTGCAGACATCAAATCCACATTAATATTAGTAAACCCCGCTTCTCTAGCAAGCTGATAGTTATCTAAGAATTCTTCGTAGGTATGAATTCTCCCAAGACGTTTTAGCTCCATGTTGTTAGCAGACTGAAGTCCTAAACTTAAACGGTTAACCCCTACCTGTTGATAAGCATAAAGTTTATCCTTAGAAAGAGTTCCTGGATTAGCCTCAACGGTAATCTCAATATCCTGTTCCCCATTTATGACTTTGGCTTTATGGATTTCAAATACCTCATAAATAGTCTCAAGTACCTGTATAAGCTGGTTTCCTTCTATACTACTTGGAGTTCCCCCACCAAAAAAGATAGAAACCACCTGATACTTCTCTTTTAGATTCTCATAACCTCTAATCTCTCTTTGTAACGCTTCTATATATTTTACTTTTATCCCATTGGTATTGGGACCAGATAAAAAATCACAATAATCACACTTTTTTACGCAAAAAGGGATGTGTACATAGATTCCTAAGGGTTGTTTTAACAAATATCGTCACCCCATTTCCTATTTTTCTTTCTATCATAACATGAATATTATAGGAAACATAGCATCGTTTCCTTTTTGGTTAAATTAACCTATGTCTGGATACTTTATAGGTAAGAGAATTTGTGTTATACTTCAGTTTCTGACGCCTAATGAAGTCGACTAAGTGTTCAGTCTTCTAAGCGATCGTCATTCCAATATTATAAAGGATCGAATCGACTATGAATTATGAAGCATTGTTAATTACTACAACAGAAATTGGATTCCAGCTATTAAAAAATGGAGCCGAGACCTATCGGGTAGAGGACTCTGTTACCCATGTACTTAAAGCCTATAGCGATAATGTGGCAGATATTAATGTATTCGCTATCCCGAACTACCTTATTATCTCTATTACCACAAAAGATCAAATTACTTACACAAAAACAAAGCGAGTCTTACACCGCGGTCAAAACATTGATCGTATTGTGAAAATCAATTCTTTATGTCGGTATATTAGCCAACATAAGCCTGAGATTTCTTACATCAATGAACAGCTTGAGATTATTGGGAATCTCAAACGATATCCACTATCCTTTGAACTGTTTTCAAGTTGTCTAACCGCAGGTGTTTTTACTTTATTTTATAGAGGCAATGCCCTAGATTCCATATGGGCTTTGTTTATCGGTGCACTAGTTAAGATTAACACTACTGTAATGAAGAAATTTAAAATGAACTTCTTTACTACTATTATATTTAACAGCTTTATTATTGCTGTCTTCGCTATTGTGCCTTATCGATTCGGCGTACCACTGCATTACGATTCCATCATTATTGGTTGCTTCATGCTATTAGTGCCGGGAGTTGCTATCACCAATTCCGCTAGAGATTTTATCGCGGGAGATTTACTATCTGGTACCTTAAGATTATTTGAAGCCTTTCTAATTGCTACCTGTATTGCCTTAGGTTCTGGTGTAGCATTATCCCTATTGCGTTAAGGAGTGTATCATGATTTTATTGTATGAATCAATTTTAACTTTTTTAGCCTGTATCGCTATTTCCATTAGCTTTAATATAAAAGCCTATTATATGCTTTATGCAGCCATTGGAGGGACCATTACCTTTCTTGTTTTTAGCCTAACCTCTGGATTAGATAGCATGGCGATGCAATGTTTTCTTGCCAGTTTATTTGCTTCCATCTATTCAGAAACACTTGCAAGAATTGTAAAGGTACCTGCCACCACCTTCCTTATTGTATCCATTATCCCATTGGTACCAGGTGGCGATTTATACCGAACTATGGAATATTGCATTAACCGAGAAATTATGCAATTCGCCTCCTCTGCCCTAGGCACCCTTGGCACTGCTGGCTCCATTGCATTAGGAATTCTTTTAGTATCTTCTCTGTACCGTTTTACCTTTGGCATTCTGTTTACACTAAAAGACAAAAAGAAATAGAGATTTAATCACATAAATCAAAAAGGCACTCTCCGTTCTTGGAAAGTGCCTTTTTTGACTATTCCTTCTCCGAGGTATGTTTATCTATCCATCTTTCCCATGCTTTTGCTCTTATTGCTACTGCACCAATAACACAAACAACAATTATAATCAATATCATACCTTCCATTGTGTTCCCTCCTATACATTCGCTTTAGTAAAATATAATGTTTACTTGATACTTTCATTTTAACATCATACATAGTGGATGAAAATACTCTTCATAAATTATAAATTAATCTTAATATAAGGTTAGATAAGGTAATAAAATTTTGAATTCGTATGCACCTAACTAAAAATCGGAAGTAAATTTCAGAAAGTTGTTGACATTATTTACCTCTAAATGTAAAATATATTTAACATAGTGATAAATGTATTTACCATTTTGTTAAAGATATCTATCTGAAAGGAGCTTACTATTATGTCCTACAACAGTAAAAGAACTATTGCAAGTATCATCGGTGGGGTGTTTTTAATTATCGCCTACATCATCTATGCGCTTGGAGAACATTCTCCCACACCGGAGGATTTGAAATCTTGGGCGATAGCCATATTGGTCTTTATCGGTATTGGAGTTATTACAATCATTGTTATCCAAATTATATTTCACATTGCTACGGCCATTGTAATCGCTGTAAAAGAAGAAGAACATAACGATGAAAAAAATGAGAACCATGTTTCCTCCCTCATGGTAGAGGACGAACGAGATAAGTTAATAAACTTAAAATCCGCTCATATCGGCTATCTCTTTGTAGGAATCGGATTCATCCTCGCTCTTTTTAACTTGGCTTTTAATATGCCAAGTGTCTTTGCGTTACATATTCTATTCGGATCATTTGCTATTGGCTCTATTATAGAAGGAATAGCGACAGTTTATTTTTATGAAAAGGGTGTACACAATGGGTAAGAAGATGATAATTACAAATAATATCCGCAGACTTCGTTTTTTCGCAAACGAGATGACGCAACTAGAACTGGCTGAAAAAGCAGGGGCTTCACGTCAGACTATTGTCGCCTTGGAAGCGGGTAAATATACGCCGTCTTTGGAAATGGCGTTTCGAATTGCAGATGTCTTTGGCGTTTCAATTAATGAGGTATTCGAATACAAATTAGAGGAGGAATAAGTATGAAAGCCAAGAATGAAGAGTTAAAGAGTTATATAGTGAATCCAAGACTTAAACTAGTGGGGCTTTGGTGTACGTTAATGCTCTTGTATATTTATTGCGATATCTATTCCTTTCATCGCCCTGGCTACGTCAGTGAAATGATTGCAGGGATGCTAGGGCCGTTTAATGTTAGCCAAGTGATATTGGCGGCATTCGGCATGTTAATGGCAGTTCCTGCGCTGATGATTCCCTCTTGCCTATTTCTTAAAGCTAGAATAGCCATATGGGTTAACATCATTGTAGGGGCTTTGTATACGTTGGTCAATATTGGAAATCTCACAGGGGAAACATGGGTGTACTACTGGATATACGGTATTCTTGAGATTGCAGTAACTATTGGCATTATAATCACTGCAATAAAGTGGGATAAGGAGGATACCAATAATGACCAAGCATAAACAGACTACCCGAATCGCAGGAATTTGGTATTTATCATTTATCCTACTAGGTGCATTTTCCATGATGTTTGTTGACGAAAATCTATCTATAGCAGGTAACACAGCAGCTACCATAGAAAATTTCCGCACAAATGCTATGTTATATTATTTGGGGCTTGCCACCTATATTATGGGATATGTATGCTTTATATTCTCAGTCAATGCCCTTTGTAAGATTTTCAAACCAGTAGACAATCGATTAACACAATTAATGAGGGCATTTGTTTTGGTTGGGGTGGTAGTTGCGCTTATTTCAAAACTTGCTCAGTTAATTTCAGTTGTTGCCCCTTCTATCGAGTCACAAAGCAATACTGCAACAATGCTTTTATCGTTTTATACAAGGGGAGAAACTATTGCCGGTATTTTCTGGGGCTTATGGCTACTTCCACTTGGATTACTTATACTTCAGTCAAAGCTTATTTCCAAGGTAATCGGGATTCTTTTACTTATGGCGTGTGCGGGACATTTAATAGACTTCTTCGTGTCTTTTTTTACGCCAGACAGTTCTCAAATGATACTGTCGGTAATGTATGCCTTTGAAATGCTGGGAGAGTTTGCATTAGTTCTCTGGCTATTAATTAGGGGCGTAAAAGTACAGGAGCAAAAGAGTAATTAAATCTACTATAAAAGTAGGGGTGCCGCACTTAAACGTGGCACCCCTCTCTTTGTATCATCTTATCGATTAATTGTCGTCTAACTTTAGAACACTCATAAATGCCTTCTGTGGTATCTCTACGTTACCCACCTGGCGCATTCTCTTCTTACCTTCCTTCTGCTTCTCAAGCAGCTTTCTCTTACGGGAGATATCACCACCGTAACATTTCGCAAGAACGTCCTTACGCATGGCCTTTACAGTCTCTCTAGCGATAACCTTAGAGCCGATTGCCGCTTGGATAGGAATCTCAAACAACTGTCTTGGAATCTCTTCCTTTAACTTCTCACACATTCTTCTACCACGTTCATAAGCAGTATCTGCATGAACGATAAAGGATAAGGCATCTACCTCTTCTTTATTAATAAGAATGTCTAGCTTCACTAATTGAGACTGTTCGTAACCCTTTAACTCGTAGTCAAAGGAGGCATATCCTTTACTTCTTGATTTTAGAGCATCAAAGAAATCATAGATAATCTCATTTAGTGGTAAGTCGTATTTTAATAACGCTCTTGTCTCTTCCATATATTCCATGCCAAGGTAAACTCCACGTCTCTCCTGACAAAGCTTCATAATAGAACCAACGAATTCTGTAGTTACCATGATTTCTGCACTTACTACTGGTTCTTCCATATAATCAATCTCAGATGGATCAGGGAGATTGGATGGGTTGGTAATCTGAAGTTTGGTTCCATCGGTCTTAATTACGTTATAAATAACACCTGGAGCTGTTGTAACCAAATCCAAATTATACTCTCTCTCTAAACGCTCCTGAATAATTTCTAGATGTAACAGTCCTAAAAACCCACATCTAAAACCAAATCCTAAGGCAATAGAAGTCTCTGGCTCAAACTGAAGAGAAGCATCATTTAACTGAAGTTTTTCTAGAGCATCTCGAAGGTCTGCATACTTGGCACCATCTGCTGGATAAAGTCCACAGTAAACCATAGGGTTTACCTTCTTATAACCAGGGAGGGCCTGTTTACATGGATTCTGGGCATCCGTAACAGTATCACCTACATGAGTATCCTTAACATTCTTTAAGCTAGCTGTGATGTAACCAACCGTACCCGCTTTTAGCTCTTCACAAGGTATGAATTGACCAGCCCCAAAGATACCAACTTCTACAACCTCAGCCTCAGCTCCTGTGGCCATCATTTTAATTCTAGTTCCCTTCTTTACTTCTCCATCAAAAATACGACAGAAAATAATTACTCCCTTATAGGAATCATACAGAGAATCAAAAATTAACGCTTTCAGTGGCTCTGCTACATTACCTGAAGGAGCTGGAATCTTTGTCACTATCTGTTCTAGTACATCTTCAATTCCAATGCCCATCTTAGCACTAATTCTTGGTGCATCATGAGCCTCTAATCCAATGACATCCTCTATTTCATTAATAACACGCTCTGGTTCAGCACTTGGCAAGTCAATCTTATTAATTACTGGCATAATGTCCAAGTTATGGTCTAAGGCAAGATATACATTGGCTAAGGTCTGTGCCTCTATTCCTTGCGCTGCATCCACTACTAGAATTGCACCTTCGCAGGCAGCTAAGCTTCTTGATACCTCATAATTAAAATCCACATGGCCTGGTGTATCAATTAAGTTAAAAATATACTCTTCTCCGTTCTTCGCCTTGTATACGGTACGAACAGTCTGAGCCTTAATCGTAATTCCACGTTCCCTCTCTAATTCCATATTATCTAGGACCTGTGCCTGCATCTCACGACTGGTCAGTAATCCCGTCTTTTCAATAATACGGTCTGCCAAAGTAGATTTACCATGGTCAATGTGGGCTATGATACAGAAATTTCTTATTTTACTTTGGTCTATTGCAGACATGTTTTTCCTCCTGTAACCTGTCTATTAGTCAAGCCAAAACGGCTTACTTGCTCTTTTTAGCATCATTCAATGTATTATAGCATACAAGCTTTTCTCGCACAATAACAAGTATTTTGCAATTATAAATTGGAGACTGCATCACTTTATTTGAGCGTATCCAACGAATGAATTTTACTTAATGAGATCTTTGGTTATCTATAGTATGAATGTTTATAAAAATGTCATATCTGAAATACTGAGTAAAGCCATAGTAGCTAATTTTGTATAAAAGAGATTAAATATGAGTCATATCATCAATATTTAGCATATAATGCATTATATTGGCGATTTAAGTAGTCAATAATTATATTTCTAATAGAAAGGTTAGTTTATCATGACACAACAAAAAGATTGTCCAGTTAAACGTTGTCAGGCTATAACAGATATTTTTGAGTCTATTGCAAAGGAGCAAGAAGCATTAGCAAATATATTAGATAAAGCGACAAACAGACCAAGTTATGGAAAAGATGCTGACTGTTATATGGATTTAGAAGATGACAGAAAATTCGATAAAGACAAAATGGATAAGAAAAAACAGATAGAATTAATAAATGCTGTTACTCGCTTAGAGTTTATACTAGCATTTAAAGCTTCACTCTTTATCAACTGTGCTTGTCCTAATGATGGCTGCCCTGAACACGAAAAATACACCCAAAAATAAGATTTCTATAAAAATAAGAAACTCTATGTCTGGTAAACAAATCATTATTGTATAAAAATCACTCATGTTAAGTAGAATAATGTCTTCTCGTATTCTATGAATACGGGAAGACATAGAGTTAACTTGCCACATTCGTACAGCAAAAACAATTTGAGCCTTTGGAAAAGTAACAATGTGTAAATAAGTAATCTGAATAGGGGGTAGATAATATGTTGAAAGTAGAAACAAAAAAAGCGTTAAAATTAAATGCCATCCGTGGTTTTAGAGGAATTGCATATGATGGACTCTGGTTTTACTTAACAGTTGAAAATGAGAATAAAATAATGAAATTCGATGTTTCTTTTTATCAGATAGAATGCTTTGAGACATGTAGATGTTATACGTATCTTTGCTATGATTCAATTGAAGATTGCTTCTGGGCAACTGATTGTGAAGATTCATCCTGTATATACAAGTTAAATAATATATTTGAACAGATAGATAACCTCAGCATTTCAATACCTGGAGTTAGAGGCAGAAGGGTAAATGGTATATCTCATAATTATGAATCTGATAAGCTATTTATTTCTTTTTCTGATGCGATAGTAATTATGGATAAACATTCTTTTAATGACTGCAGTATCTTTTATAGTAGTTACAACAAGAGAATTCGAGGTGCGACAGATCTTTTTTCATCCTACATTTGCTATGGTATATTAAGACCAAGACAAGAAATTCGAATTTGTTCATTAAATGGTAGGTTAATTAATAGAATCTTCATTCCGTCATGTTTTCATATTGTATCTATGGTTTCGCTACCAAATGGTAGAAACTGCTCAGAACATCATCTTTATATTCTATTAACACATAGGAATGGTGGTCAATTTGCTATGAAATGCATAGTCAAAGACTATAATATATATAAACATGAAAAGTGCTGTTATGAGACCTTAGAATGGATATCCTTAAAAGAAAATAGACTTGCACATTGCCTTAATGTTGAAAGCGACAAACTAATAACTACTATACACTCTTCCAACAACGTGACGGAAATTAATAATGCAATCACATTACTGTGTAAGCTAATCGATAAAGTAGCAAGGGAAGAAAGAGAATTGACTGATAAGTTACAAAAGGTGATGGAACACTGTGATTTTTGTAATGAAACATGCTTATACAGAGACAATGATTAAATAAATTTAAGGTTAGAAAAGAAATTTATGCACTGACCAATGCTAACATATTACTTTTATTATAGTAAATAGTAATATGTTAGCAAACGTTTTGTTACTGTGATAAGACTGACGACGCTACTAAGAAATTGTCATAATTCGCATAATTCCTCATATAATATTTAAACTAGGGCTTTATGTTTGAAACTATTTTTTGATACAAGTCCTATGTAAGGAAGGAGGCATTTTACTTGTTCAATCTTTTCAAAAAACCTCAACTCCGGCTTCACCAATCTAAAATTACTACCCTACTTCTTTCTCTTTGTCTCATCATCCTATGTATGGTCCTATGCTTTGGCAATAACTCTAACATAGGAAAAATGGATTTACTTAAAAACTGTATAAGCTATGTTTCCAACCATATATTCTGCAACAACTCCTCCACTATGGAGTACTGCAGACAGACTACATATAAAGCCTTTGGGAGCAATGAAGCTACTATTGCTTGGCAGCCTTCTATCTATACTTATTTACAATACAATGCAGATACTTTAAGTACCGTGGCAAATAATGATAGTTTACAGCCTGTGGTAACACCACCTGTTAGCTCTACTACTGTTCCCACACAAACTCCTAATAGTGAGCTAGTAAACTCTGATTTAATTCCTATGGATGACATTAGTAACGGCCAAGATGCTTATGACGATTTGTTTTTTGAAGATTTAGAGGATGAGGATGCCCACGAAGTATTTGCTGAAACAAACTTAAGTGCCAGTGCAAAAGAAACACTTGCTAATAATCGAAAGATTATTTCGACCTTAACCTCTACCTTTAATTTAGATTATATGATAAAGACGTTATATCACGTAAACCCTTCAACCGGTATCGACAAAACAGTATTTAATGTAAAGAAACTACTTTCTACAGATGTTACCATAGATAAGAATTCAAAGGAGCCTCAGATTCTCATTTTTCATTCTCATGCCCATGAAGCATTTTCTGATAGTAGGGATGGGGTAAAATCAGATACTGTCGTAGGTGTCGGAGATGAATTAACACGAATTTTAACTGAAGACTATGGTTACAATGTAGTCCATTACAGTCGCCAATATCAAGCCAAATATGCTTACAACCAAGCTCTACCTGATTTAGAAGCCCTTTTAAAGAGATATCCTTCTATTAAGGTCATTCTAGATATCCACCGAGATGGTGTGGCAGAAACAACAAAAACCCATACCGCAGTTACCATAGATGGAAACTCTATGGCAAAGATTATGTTTTTTAACGGAGTATGTCGTACTACCAATGGACCGATTAAGGGTTATCAAAACCCTAACCTTCAGATGAACTTGGCATTCAGTCTCCAGATGAGATTATTTGCTATGGAAAGCTTCCCACAGCTCACG
This sequence comes from Bacillota bacterium, assembly GCA_023416695.1. Lineage (GTDB taxonomy): Bacteria > Bacillota > Clostridia > Lachnospirales > Lachnospiraceae > KM106-2. The sequence continues at coordinate 30,444 of JAEZGY010000101.1, forward strand.
AAATACAATTTTCTAAAAAGTTGGCGCTATAACATGCATATGATGGAACGGTACTCCCTTGTGGAGATTGGAGATAACAATAATACGGTTGCTGAAGCTAAGGCAGCCATGAAACCTTTGGCCGCCATTATAGATCATGTGCTTACTACAGAAAATAACTATGCCCAATAGGTCATAGCAGGTGCTTCCTCATAAAAGATTCCATTTAAGGCCTCTGAGATTGTATAACTAATACGATGAATGGAATCGTCAATATTCTTAGGTGTTACAAACATATTATTCACCTGTCGGTCATTCATCTCCGACAGAAACTGATAGATTTCTTCCTCGGAAAATCCTTTCTTTCGCAAGGATTCTTCCATAATATCATCTACTATAGTGGCTGCATCCACTACCGTTGGTACTCCTACGGCTATTACTGGAATTCCAATACTGTGCTGGTTTAAGGCATTACGGTTATTACCCACACCAGCTCCTGGACTGATTCCTGTATCCGTAATCTGGATGGTAGTGGTGAGCCTACTAACACTTCTTGCTGCTAATGCATCTATGACAATTAACAAATCCGGCTTTGTCTCTTTAATGATTCCCTTTAAGATTTCACTGCTTTCCATCCCTGTTTGTCCCATAACTCCAGGAGATATAGCACTAACCGATTCCATTTTATTACGTTTTGAAAACTCCACTCCAAACTCCTTCACCAAATGTCTCGTTACAAAAAGATGGTCCACAACCTGTGCCCCTAGTGCATCTGCAGTGAGATTTCGATTTCCTAAGCCGGCGACCAAAACATGCTTATCATGTAAATCATTTGCTAATTCTTTTATGAATTTTTGAATTTGCTTCATCACTGGTTTGTGATAGCTTTCATCAGAGCCCATTAACTTTGGAGCTTCTATAGTAATATAATTCCCGATAGGCTTTCCCATGGCCTTGGCTCCTCTTTCGTCCTTGATTATCACCTTTGTTACCTTAATATGATTTTCCTCATCCTTCTCTTCTTCAAGTATCACTCCCTTTATCTCAACATCATCATCCTCAAAGGTTTCTCTGACCTCCAAAGCTAAGTCTGTCCTTCTATTATTCAAGGTTTTTAAAGCCTCCATACGACCGTTCCTTTCAATCTATTTTTCTTTACTAGACTACCCCAATGCCGAAAAAATAATACCTTTTGGTTTATTTGGTTATTGACAAGGTACACACTTTATACTAAGATATAGTAGTATGTTTACATTAGGTACGTCCGTGTCCGGATTTAATGTAACAATGAAAACTATTTACCACATAGTAATGGAGGTGTACAGATTGGCTAACATTAAATCTGCTAAGAAGAGAATCAAAGTTATCGAAACTAAAACTATGAGAAATAAAGCAATTAAGTCTAGTGTAAAGACTGCAATTAAGAA
>JAEZGY010000001.1 GCA_023416695.1 Bacillota bacterium
CAGCTGTTATGGGTGCTACCTTAGCAACGAAGAGATCCACTGCTGAGAGACTTGCTCCTGGTGTAGATCCTAACGCTTTAGTTGTTGAACCATATGCTAACCCATTTAGAACCTATCCTTTAGTAAACGACTATGTAAAATTCAAAAAACTTGTTGCTGAGAGAAATGTAGATTGCTACATCATCAATACTGGTGATTTCATGGGCAAGAAGGTTCAACCTAAGGATACATTAGGTGTAATCGAAGCTATTGTAGAAGGTAAAGCAGAATTCAAACAATGGGGACCTTTTGAAGATATCGAAATCTTTGAATGGGAAGGCTTTGTACCAAATCTTAATGATCCTGAATATGTAGCTTCTCTTAAAGCAAGAATTAATGATCGTGTAGAATTTGTTAAGTCTAGAGATACCTTTAAAGAAGGATATGACAAACTTCCTGAGGATGCATTACAAGCTTTAGAAGCAGTGTTAGCTGCATTAAATTAGTCTATTATCCTAAACATATAACCCAACAAAACAGCCTATGTCTGATACCAGACATAGGCTGTTTATGATTCATACATATCTCATCTACTTCATTATCAAAAAATTTATTAATTAATTCAAATATATTAAACTTAAGCTACATATTTATGTATGATTATGCATGACGAAGGGCTGCTCTCATGGCTCTCACATACTCTCGTACTGGTGTTATGCACTCCTTACCATACTCACCTACTGCCCGAACTATTCCATTTACGATAACAACACCATCAGATATCGTTGCCATATCTTTTGCTTGATCTAACGTCATAATGCCAAATCCCATAACACATGGAACATTGGCGTTGCCACGAATAATCGCAACCATCTCTCTAAAATCCGTTTTTCCATTCATATTAATCTCTTCTAAACTAGATTCACAATAGATAAACCCTTTGGCTCTCTTTGCAATAGCTGCAATCTCATCTCTAGAACCTGGATGAATTATTGAAATTAAATCTACTCCAAACAAATCACAATCTCTAGTGATTTCTCTCTCTTGACTAGATTCCAAATCTGGCACAACAAGCCCAGCGATATTACACTCCTTACACTTTCTCATAAACCGGCTAATTCCATACTCTTTGATGGTTTCCAGATATGCTAAGACAACCAATGGGACACGAATTCTCTTTGTAAGACCTAGAATCATATTAAAGATATCCTCTACTGTAGTTCCAGCATCCAATGCCCTCTGATTGGACTCTACTAAATCGGTTAACTCCGTTGGAATACTCTCATAAGGCATGCCTATCTCTATAATGTCAGCACCTGTCTTCTCCATAGTAAGTATTAACTCTTTGGTAGTATCTAGGTCAGGATCTCCTGCTGTCAGGTAAGCTATAAAGGCTTTTCTGTCTTCAAAAGCATTACGTAGTTTATTCATATCTGTGCATCCTCCTGTATCTCACTGTTAATAAAACATTTTCTCTTATGTACTACGGTACCCCTTTACATTCTCTAGTTTATCAAATACTTGAAATTCATTCAATGTTTTTTTGACGAAATAAGTGCATTTTTGATATAATTCGTACAATTAATGCTTTTTTAACACTAAAATACCATATTACATATTATTACACTAGCAATTACCCCGGATAAGGTTGCAATTATAGCTCCAAGTAGAGTGTATCGACTTTTTTTAACTCCTGCCACCATAAAATAAACACTCATGGTATAGAAAATTGTTTCGGTGCAACTCATAATAATACTAGCCAATCTGCCCAAATAAGAATCTGGCCCATACTCCTTAAATATATCTAATAACAGCGAAGTTGCTGCTGAACTAGAGAACATCTTGATTATAACAAGAGGTACTAGCTGAGCTGGGAAAAACAGTTTTTCTAAGGCAGGTGACAAAAAGTCTGAAAGCATATTTAAGGCTCCTGAAGCTCTAAGAATACCAATAGCCACCATAAGCCCAACCAAGGTAGGTACTATTTCTACAGTAACCTTTATCCCATCCTTGGCACCTTTAATAAACTCATCATAGACTGGTGCCTTACAAAGGAGACCATATCCGATAACGACGAAAAAGATAAATGGCATAATGTAATCTGAAAGGTATAGCAAAAAACCCATAACATACGTCCCTTCTTCTTTTAATGAGATCTACTTCGTTTTCTAGCCAAAATAGAAAAAATCACTCCAACCATAGTTGAGAATATGGTAGTTACAATAGCCGCCGCCAAAATTTCTGTTGGCTTAATTGACTGGTACTGGGAACGATACGCAATAATATTAACTGGAATCAATTGAAGAGAGGAAATGTTTATAATTAAGAAGGTACACATATCGCAGCTGGCTATCTCACTATCACGATTTAATGTTTTTAACTCCTTCATCGCTTTTAGTCCCATAGGCGTTGCTGCCCACCCTAAGCCAAGAATATTAGCAATCATGTTAGATGCTATATATTCATTTACAACATGATCTCGGGGTATATCTGGAAAGAGGAGTCTAAGTACTGGCTTGAGAATCTTTGTTAATCGATCAATAATGCCTACCGATTTTGCTACCTGCATCAATCCTGTCCACATAGACATAATACCAAGCATTGTGATACATAAGGTAATTGCGTCTTTTGCTGATGTTAACGTGGCACTACTAACCGTATCTACATTACCTGTGACAACAGCCACAGCTATACCCAAAACAATCATAATCGCCCATAAGTAATTAAGCATGTTACTATGTATCCTCCTGGAAAATCTCTTTCAATATTAGATTTAGTTTTTGTATTGCTTAATTTATATGCATCTAGCATTAATTTATGAAATTAAATTATTTTCCAATTTACATAATAGAGCTTTATGTATATTTTTTCTAAACTAGAGAATTGTAAATTATTTGGTTCTCTTAATGTTTATGATCGTTGCAATTTTAAAATTATTATTAATAAAAAACTCCGATTTTAAAGTTTCTTTAATGGTTGACTTTGATTTTATTATTTTTCTAAATCATAATATTTACATAGAATTAATAATTTTGTTAGCTATCATTTTAAAAGTAAAATAGAAATTGTAAAATTAATTTACTAATTTTATGGGAATAATTAGAGTGTAAGTGCAGATAAATTGGCATATCATTACATTTCTTACATGTTTTCTAATATTGATTTCTAATTATTCCTATTATTTAACTTAAAATTTCCATTTTTACATAATCTAACATTTTACATTTTTTTATTGTGTCAAATATCTAAGATTAAAATTGTGCTATATCACATTAAGATTTTAAGTTGACTTTAATGGGTTATAGTGTTATTTTATACAATATCTACAAGTATTCATTACTTGTTAATAATATCCAAAGGAGTAGATACATGAAAAGTACTGGTATTGTTAGAAAACTTGATGAACTTGGCCGTATTACATTGCCAATCGAATTAAGAAGAACTCTTGGTGTAAGCGAGAGAGACCCATTGGAAATCTTTGTTGACGAGGATCGTATTGTGTTACAAAAATATGAGCCAACAGACATATTCAATGGAGAAAAGAATGACCTTTATGATTACTGTGGAAAGAAAGTTTCTAAGGAATCTATTATTCAATTAGCTAAATTAGCTGGAATCGTTGAATAGTCATTATCTTATGATTCATTATTGACATTACTTAAATATTGTAACTTCTCTTACAATATTAAACTAGACAAACAATCAACAGTTACTAGTGAATTACTTTTGTAACTGTCATTACGTAGGAAACGGTGTAGCCATATGGTTACACCGTTTCTGTTTCAAGTAGCATTTGATATATCTCTCGTTTTGATACACCTCGATCAACAGCTACTAGCTTCATAGCATCCTTTTTTGATTCACCCTTATCCATATAAAGCTGAAGATGTTCTCTAACATCCATTTCCGACCATGCAGCTCTTTGCTCTTTAATAAGTTCTTCTCTCTTAGTACCCTCTAAAACAATGACACATTCACCCTTGGCTTCATTATCTGTATAATAGGAAATTGCCTCTTCTAATGTGGTTAAAAAGACTGTTTCATACTTTTTAGTTAATTCTCGACAAATTGTAGCCTTACGATTTCCTAGGGCCTCAGAAAGCTCCTGAAGCGTTTTTAGAAGCCTATGTGGAGCTTCATAAAGGATGATTGTTCTGGTCTCTTTCTTTAATTCTTCCATAATTGCTTTTTTCTCTTTTTTATCCATTGGTAAAAAAGCTTCAAAGCAAAATCTCCTAGTACTTAGTCCAGATAAGGTCAATGCAGTAATACAGGCTACTGGACCAGGAAGAGAAGTCACCTTGACTCCAGCCTCGTGAGCATATTTTACAAGCTCCTCCCCTGGGTCTGAGATACCCGGGGTTCCTGCATCCGTAACCAACGCTATATTCGTTCCTTGTTTTAACTGTTCTACTAAATACTTGGCTTTCTCAACCTTATTAAACTCATGATAACTAGTCATGGGTGTTTTAATATTAAAATGATTAAGAAGCTTTATCGTATGTCTAGTATCTTCAGCGGCAATGACATCCACTTCCTCTAAAGTTTTTAATACACGGAAGGTAATGTCTTCAAGATTTCCAATTGGTGTAGCACATAAATATAATGTTCCTGCCATTACAGCCTCCATTCTAACTCTAACCCTTCACTACTTGATACTTCCTAGTTGTTCTAATACCCATAAACCTCATATATTTCTTCAGTATAAACATGGGGTTCTTTATAAACAATCAAAGGGGGCTCCATTTTAAGCATAGATCTTCCGCCTCGAACTGCCTCTATTAACACCATGTTAGGCTCCTTATTGAGATAAGGATGCACCATTCGCATACGCTTTGGCTCTAACCTATAACTTGTTAAAGTATTTATAATCTCCACTAATCTGGTAGGTCGGTGAACCATATACAGTCTTCCACTTGGTCGTAATAATCTGGCGCTTTCCCGCACCACATCCTCTAAAGTACAAAGTAGTTCATGCCTTGCAATTGCCTTTGGCATATTGGGGTTTACTAGGCCGTGGTTGTGATTCATATAAGGCGGATTGGTTGTGACAACGTCAAAGGAAGCCGGTTTAAATAAACCTGAGGCTTCCTTGATGTCTCCTGTTACTATATTTATCTTCTCTTGAAGTCCGTTGTAAACAACACTTCTACGTGCCATATCCGCACTTTCCTCTTGAATCTCCAAGCCAGTAAAATGTTTCCCCTTAGTCTTTGCTTCTAACAGAATTGGTATGATTCCAGTACCAGTACCTAAATCAATTGCAATTTCACCTTCTAACACTCTTGCAAAGCCGGAAAGAAGCACTGCATCCATTCCAAAGCAAAACTTTTCTGGATTCTGAATAATCTTATAATGATTCCGATGTAAATCATCTAAGCGTTCTCCTGGTAACAAAACATCCATGAAGGTACTCCTTACTTACTAATCAATTAATTATCATCTAAGGCATACTTGCCTTCTTTCTTCTCCAATAATTCTAGATTTCTAAGCTCCTCATCAATAGCAACTCTTTCACGTCTCTTACGAGGAGTAAAGCTTAAATCATCCACCTTGTACTCTCTGACTTCCTTCTCGTCATTTTCTAAGGTTACAATAACCTTTACAAGCTGTTTTAGAACACTAACGCTATGAACCTCACCTCTTAGGCGGTCACTAGTCGTTACATAATCTCCTACATTAGGAAGCTTGCTATTTAACTCTTCATAAGCATCTTCTTCATTCTTTAGGCAACACATGAGTCTGCCACAGACACCAGAAATCTTTGTTGGATTTAAGGAAAGATTCTGCTCCTTGGCCATCTTAATAGATACAGGCACAAACTCGGATAGATAGGAATGACAACAAAGAGGGCGGCCACAGATTCCGATTCCCCCTACAATTTTAGTTTCGTCCCTAACTCCAATCTGGCGCAGCTCAATTCTTGTCTTAAATACTGCTGCCAAATCCTTTACTAACTCACGAAAATCAATTCTTCCGTCTGCAGTAAAGTAAAACAATACCTTATTGTTATCAAAGGTATACTCTGCATCAATTAATTTCATTTCTAATTCATGCTTTCTAATCTTCTCTAAGCAGATTGTAAAGGCTTCCTTTTCTTTCTGCTTATTCTTTTTCTCTATCTCATCATCTTCTGGTGAAGCTACTCGAATTACTTGCTTAAGAGGTTGAATAATTCTCTCCTCTTCTACTTCTTTACAGCCAAGCACTACATAACCATACTCAATACCTCTAGCTGTCTCTACTATTACATTATCCCCTTGTTTGATTTCTAATCCAGCAGGATCAAAAAAGTATATTTTACCTGCCTTCCGAAACCTAACTCCAATAACATTTACCATGCTAATTCTCCTTTATTGATAGTAACATTAGCTCAATGGCCACTTCAAAATTTACGTTGGCCTTTAATCTAATCTTTGCCTTATCCATCGCCTCAATAATGGCTTCTATACCCTCGTAATCGCTTTTACTAGCCTGTTTGGCAATATAGCGAACTTCACTTTTGTATAATAAACGATTTGGATCATTAGTAACCTTAAATAATAATACATCACGATACCATAATAACATTAAATCAATGTAATCCTCTATTTCAAGTTTATGTGCACTAAATTCCTTTAGAGCGTCCATAATCTCGTGTAGCTCCATCTCATCAATGTGGCGTAATACATGCACAATTGTATCCTTAGATTGTATAAAATCCTCACTAGAAGCATACTTAATTGCTCGACCTACATTACCTCTAGAAAAGGCAGCACTTATCTCTGCCAAATAGTCTGGAATTTGCTTCTTCTCCATAAGAAATTGCTGAATGCTCTTCTCTGGAACTACTCTTAGTTCTAAATTTACACATCTAGACTGAATGGTAGGAAGAAGCTTTCCGAGGCTTGTAGTTAAGAGCATAATAATAGCGTACTCTGGAGGCTCCTCTATGGTCTTAAGCAAAGCATTTTGTGCCTGCTCTGTCATCTTTTCAGCTTCATCTATAATGTAAATCTTATAGGAACTACTATATGGTTTGATCATAATGTCATTATTGAGCTGTATACGGATCTCATCGACTCCAATACTAGCCTTCTCACGAGTAACATAAATCAGATCCGGTTGATTATTGCCCTCAATCTGCAAACACGACTTACACTTATTACAAGGCTCTTCTCCATGAGCCTCACAAAGAAGTGTCTTTGCAAAAATACTTGCTAACATACGCTTGCCTGAGCCATCTTCACCAGAAAATATATATGCCTGAGATACTTTCTTATTGACAACTGCTTTTTTCAAATGCTCTATGATATTATTATGGCCTATTACACTTTTGTAATCTAACATACTTCGCACCTCATAATCTTTCAGTTGCCTCAGATTGTTACATAAACAGATCTAACAGCATTCCCCTTATTTCATCAATACTATGAAGGATAGCGATAGAATCCTTCTCCTCCCTAATCAACTCCTGTGCCAATTCATCTAGAGTATCATTTACCATCTTCACAATACCATAGACACGGTGACGCCCTCTTCGATCAAGAGAATTCTCTCTACTAAACACATGGGATCTGCTTACAATCTCATTCATAAACTCTTGAATCATGTTTCGATATTTTTTGACATCCTTAATGTCCATTCGCTTCTTAATCTTATCTCCCTGCTGAGTAATCTCTTCTAGCATAACAGATAAGCGAGCTTGTAATTCCTGTTCTTCTATATGGCTAATCAGAGTAAACTTGAAGCTACCATCTGCTTCTTGCACTTTATTCGGTTGATTAATCTGGTTTACGTTTTGCATCTGATTTACTCGTAAATCCATATAAAAACCCCCTATCTGACGAGCCTATATAAACATTATATCATAGAACCCCTTAATTTACATCTACCTTTTTTCTCTGCTAATATACTGAATAATCTCATTTATACAGGTCTCTATCTCAATGTTACTAAATCGCTTTGTAATACCTGCTGCTTCTATCTTCTCTTCACTAAAATCTTGTTCATCTGCCAAGAATCTTCGGCACATCTCTTCATACTTGGGTTGTTCCTGTGTGCGTTCCCTTCCTAGTGCTCTAGCAAGTCTCTCACCATTTTCTACTTCAATATAAATTGGAAGTACAACCTCTTCTCCAAAATATTGCTTAATTTGTAGATAGGACTCCAAAGTGCCAATCATAATATAGTCTGTACTTGTTAAATCAATCTGATGATCATGCACCGTAAAGTAGTGCCATGGGCCATGAATCGTATCATAGGTACGATGTTCTATGACTTTATTCTCCTTAATCAGACTATTTAAAGTGTCCTCCATAACAAAGTGATAGGTCACTCCTTCTATTTCTCCTTCTCGGATTGGTCTAGTGGTATACCCAACAACCTCTTTAAGACCAAGGGCTTTGTTGTCTGCTAGCTTTCTATATATAGTATCTTTTCCACTTGCACTTTTGCCAATTACAACGAATATTTTAGACATTTTTCTTCTTCCCTTCTATCCTGTAAGAACCTGAATGTTTTTTTCTTCTGCCAAATTGTCTTCTAATCCAACTAACTTAAACTCTTGTCGATCGTACAAGGCCAGCACATCCACAATTTCCTTGGTTATTACCTCTCCTGGTACTAGGACTGGAATCCCAGGAGGATATTGATACACATAGGCTCCACTGACTCTGCCTACAGCTTCAGAAAGTGGTATACTCTCCATCTTGCTATTTAAAGAATCATAAATGTTTAAGACTGCTCTCTCAGGCTGCACCTCATATAGCCTTGGTAGCTCTATAAGCTGGTTATTATCTTGTTGAAGTCTTTTATCTATCTCTAGAAGAGCCTCACAAAGTCTTTGAAAACCTTCTAAAGTATCTCCAATACTCGTCATAGCAATACCATAATCTTTACTTACCATTTCTAATTGAATCTTATATTTGTGCAGTAACTCATGGTACAACTCTTTTGCCGTATAGTTTACACCTCTAACCCCTATGACAATCTTAGAGGCATCTTTTATCGCCCCTTCTCTATTGGGCCCTTGATACAGAGACAGATGCTGTAAGGAAGTAAGTCTATTGCCTATATCGTTTAATTTCTCAACATAGGATACAAATAACTGCTTCCCCTTATCTTCCATAAGCTTGATACAATGGTCTAGTCCTGCCATTAGTACATAGGACGGACTAGAGCTTTGAAGCATTGCTAGATAATTTCTAATTCTTTCCCTAGGTGCCTTGTTTCCTTTGATATGTAACAAAGCCGTCTGAGTAAATGCCGGCATTGTCTTGTGAAGACTTTGTATTACAATATCTGCCCCTAAGGAAAGAGCACTTACTGGGAAATGTGGGTGGAAGCCGAAATGTGCTCCATGAGCCTCATCTATTAGTAAAAGTGCATCATATCTATGCACAATCTCTGCTATGGTTTTTATATCGGATACAACGCCTTCATAAGTAGGAGATGTAATCACTACCAAAGAAATCTCAGGGTGAGCTTTTAACTGCTTCTCTATCTGCTCTGGCTCCACTTCCTCATAAAATCCCAGTTCTTGATTCCTTTTGGGGTAAATATAAACTGGACTTAGCTCATTCAGGTAAAGCGCATTATATACGGCCTTGTGACAATTTCTAGCCACTAACACCTGGTCTCCTTTGGTGGTGGCCCCCATAATACCAGACAGTAAGCCTACTGTACTACCATTGACTAAAAAATAAGTTTCATCTGCCTGATATATCCTAGCAGCCCTCTCCATAGCATCTTTTATCACACCTTCTGGAGCACCGAGATTGTCAAACCCATCAATCTCGGTAATATCTATTTGACTAACAGAGGCGAGGCTTAATGCTTGTTCACCTTCTGCTATTCCCATTAATGAAGCATTTCGTTTGTGCCCTGGCATATGCATGGGATAGATATCTAGCGTATGATAGGTTAACAGTTTCTCATATAGTGTCTCCATGAAATTTTCACTTTCCTTCTACAATCTCATTTAATAAGTCGGGATGAAACTTCCCTTCCTTAAGCATTGCAATCTCATATTTGTAAGGAGCTACTTTAGTTTTCTCATCTCCTGGCATGGCTACATAAGGGGTTTCCAAAATCTTAGGAACTGCCTCAAACTCCTTCATCTTTACAATACGATGGAGAGTATCAAATCCGATATTACCAAAACCAATATTCTCGTGGCGGTCCTTTTTTGCTCCTAAAACATTCTTGCTATCATTGAGATGGAAAACAGCAATTTTATCAAGGCCAAGTATCTTATCAAACTCTGTTAACACACCATCTAAATCATTTACTATATCATAACCACTGTCATTTACATGACAGGTATCAAAACAAATGCGAAGCTTGTCATTATAGGTAACCCCATCAAAAATTCTTGCTAGTTCTTCAAAGGTACAGCCTACTTCGCTTCCTTTTCCGGCCATTGTTTCAAGGGCAATCACTGCCTTGGTATCTTTGGTTAGTACTTCATTAAGGCCTTTCACAATTTGCTTAATTCCTGCCTCTGTTCCAGCTCCTACGTGAGCTCCTGGATGTAGCACAAGACTACTTCCCTTCATAGCCTCAGTACGCTTTAGTTCAAGGCGTAAAAAGTTCTCCGCAATCTCATAGGTTTCTGGTTTTACTGTGTTGGCCAAATTAATAATGTAAGGGGCATGAACGACAATTTCTTCAATGCCATGCTCCTTCATATATGCCCAAGCGGGATCTATATTTAATTCACTAATATCTTTTCTCTTTGTGTTTTGTGGGGCTCCGGTATATAACATAAAGGTATTAGCACCGTAGGAAACAGCCTCCTTTGCAGAACCTAACATCATTTCCTTCCCACTCATTCCTACATGGGATCCTAATTTTATCATATCTTTTCCTTTCTACATCAACTACTACACTCGCTCATATAAAATAGCCTTCCCCTTCTTCCCTACAGCCTTTACCACTCCAAGGTAATGAAGAATATGCACTCCTGTTCTTGCGCGAGTAATACTTAATTTTGTTGCTTTCTGATAGTCTTTGGTGGAAAACACCTCTGGTAGTGTTTCAGGTAAGAATCTTTTATAATCCTCTATCCCATTGATGTCCACCTGGTCAATGAGCTTCGTTGGAATTCTCTCATACCGCTCAGAGCCTCTCTTTTTATCATGGCTCCAACCATTTAATAGTCGTTGCTCCTCTATATTAACAAACACTAACGTTATTTTAAGATTGGGATGATCCAAATAAGTTTTAATCTTATAGAGTTCATAAAAGCTGTCATAAATTGTCCCTTTTTTAGGAGACTTTCTCTTTGTACTTATTGCTCCTGTCTCTTCATCGATCCACTCTAACCATTTCTCATAAGGAATGGGATATACAATTCTCACCCTTCCCTCTGCCAAAAAGGCATCTAGCTTTCTTCTGAGTTTATTAAAGCCTCTAGTCTGAACTTCTATAACATCCTGACCATGAAGAATGTCTGCTACAAAACCTTGATAGCGAATCTCATGATAGGTAGAGTCTGGCTCAAAATAGTATTTAAAGATGGCATGGAGGGTCTTTTCTCCCAAGGTGCCGATTCCTGTATTATTATCTTGCTTATGCAAAATAATATTACAAGCCTCGTAAAATTGTTTCTCCTTCACACAATTCCTCCCGACTCTCTTGCACTTTTCTTTTCAATTATAGCCTATTATAATTATAAAAAAAAGCCTTATCAAAGTGTAATGCTTTTAAATGTCTAAATAAGCATTTTCTTCTTCTAATAAGGCTTTAGTATTTACTTGTTTTTCCTTTCTTTATAAGCTTGTGTCGCTGGAATTCGTATAAATCTTCTTAATAGCTCCTTCCCGTTAAACGGTATAATTGGGTAGAGATAGCTTTGTCCAGATACGGTTTTATTACAGACTACAGCCAATATTGTTATAACGACTCCTGCTACAAAGCCCCATATACCAAAGATTCCTGTTAATATCAACATAATAACACGTAGAAACTTTAAGGCATAACCTAGCTCGTAGCTAGACTGTGAGTAATTGGCAATGGCTACAAAAGCCATATATAGCATGGTTTCTGCATTAAACCACCCAGATTTTACAGTAAAATCTCCAAGTACAATACCAGCAACTACACTAAGAGGTGTACTTAACATACTCGGTGTATTAAGAGAGGCCATCTTAAGGCCGTCGATGGCAAACTCCAAAATTAAAAGCTGACAGAGCAAAGGAACATTAATGGGGTTATGAATCTTAATAAACTCTAATGACCTTGGTATCAAATCTGGGTTCTGCATTAATAAGAGCCAAATGGGCGTTAAAAATAGAGCAACTATATTAACCAACATGCGGCTAAGTCTAAGATATGTTCCTGTAATAGGTGGAAAGTAGTAATCATCTGCCTCTTCTGTAATCTCAAATAGTGTAGTGGGTAAAATCATAGCTGAGGGAGAATTATCTACTAGGACAATAATACTTCCTTCTAAGACAGTGGCTGCTGCCGTATCGGGCCTTTCGGTATACTTAAACTTCGGAAAGGGGTTAAACCAACTTCCCCTATGGAGACACTCTGCTAAACTCTCTGAGTTCAAGGAAAGTGCATCTATCTGAATCTCATTTATTTTTTTACGTATGTTCCCTAAAAATTTATGATCTACCCGATCTTCCATATAACAAAGCACCACATCTGTTTTTGAACTTTTGCCTATAGTGGTAATTTCCATGGTTAGCTTTGGATTACGAATTCGTCTTCGTATCAATGCCGTATTAAATACAATAGTCTCCACAAATCCATCTCTAGAGCCACGCATAACCTTATCCTTTTCTGGCTCTTCTACAGATCTAGTTGGATAGATCCTAAAGTCTATGGATAGGGCTCTTTTAAAACCTTCTACTACTAAAACAGGGATACCTGATAAGACTGCTCCTACTAAGGAGTCCAAGTCGGTAATAAAATCTACCTCACCATAAGGCATAAGCTTCTTGGACAACTCATGAGAATTACTAGGCATATCCTCTGACTTAATTCCGTAGAAAAACTCAATAAGCTTTTCTAATACATCATCCTTATTTAAGCCGTCTATAACATAGAAGCAGGCTTCTTTTCCTGCTATTGTAATCACACGATAGATAATATCGAAGTTCTTCTCCACGTTAAGAGCCTGGTTTATGTTCTTAATATTTATAGCAAAGTTATTGGATAAACTAGATTCCATGTTGTCACCTCTTACCTTTGTTTTCCGAGACATTACTGGTAGTTTATCCAAGTACAATTATTTTGATTCTAGACTACATTTCTATCATATCGACAGCTTCCTTCATAACCTTTGCTATGTCATCATTTATTACTAAAGTAGCCCTGTTATCTGCAGAAGTTGCGCTTTTATTTATAAGCACAAGATTTCTACCCCTAAAAGAATCAATGAGTCCGGCTGCAGGGTATACAACTAAGGAGGTTCCACCAATAAGTAAGGTATCTGCCTCAGCAATAGCTTTTACTGCCTTAGAAAGGAGATTATGATCTAAGCCTTCTTCATATAGAACTACATCTGGTTTCACTACCCCGCCACAGCTTGTGCAAATAGGAACCCCCTGGGCCTGTAAAATATACTTTTCATCATAATAAGCATGACACTTAATGCAGTTATTACGAAGCACAGAACCATGAAGCTCATAAACCACTTTAGAACCTGCTGCTTGGTGAAGCCCGTCAATATTCTGTGTCACTACCGCCTTACATTTACCCATCTCTTCTAGCCTAGCAAGGGCTATATGACAATCATTTGGTTTTGCCTCTGGGTAAATTAGATTCTGTTTATAAAACTCATAGAATTCCTCTGTATACTTTACAAAGAAAGAGTGAGACACCGCTTGTTCTGGAGAAAAACTGCGATGTAAGTTTTTACTGTATAACCCATTAGAACTACGAAAATCCGGAATTCCACTGGCAGTTGATACTCCTGCACCGCCAAAGAATACAATATTGTCACTGTCTTTCAGTATCTTAGTTAGCTGTTGTATCTGACTACTCATACGATCATCTCCGTTAAATATACTTTAAGCATACACTGCCTTCCACCACCGAGGATAGACTCTATTAATTCCACCTCTACTACCTTATCTGGCCATATACTTCTTAAATTATACAGTAGGCTTTGCCTAGAGCATTCGCATAAACATCCCGTTGTCATATAACCTTTTGTATATAGGTCACAAAGGCATTGGTGGTATATAACTTCATAACTCTTATTCTTCTCTAATTCCTTAATTTCTATCTCCTTAACACGGTCACTGAGTAGAACAAAGAATTCAGAACAATCTCTAGCTTTTTTCCATATATCATAATATAACGCTTTTGTATATGATTCAGAACATGCTTTCCCACACTGAAAAAACAATGACACTCGTTCTGACTCCGCCATATTTTCTATGGCTTTTTCCAAGCCCCCAAACCAATACTTTAGAAATTCATCCATCTAGCTCCTCCCTCTATTTCATTGCATTTAAAGCTGCCACAGTAGCATGTATCTTTGCCGTATCGAATACAGGAAGCATGGTATCAGACTGCTTTACTAATAACCCAATCTCTGTACAACCAAGGATCACTCCCTGGGCCCCTTGCTCTTTTAGTTCATTTATAATGCGTAAATACTCTTGTTTAGACTCTTCCTTTATTTGGCCTAGGCATAATTCTTCATAGATAACATGATTTACAAGTTCAATGTCTGCTGCAGAAGGTACTATCACTCGAATTCCTCTTTTTTCGATTCTTTCCTTATAGAATTCCTGAGTCATGGTGTATTTGGTTCCTAATAAAGCCACTGTTTTAATACTGTTTTCTTCTAGCTGTTCTCTTGTTGCATCTGCAATATGTAAAATAGGAATCTGAATGTTATTTTCTATTTGTGGCACTACCTTATGCATAGTATTGGTGCAGATTATGATAAAATCTGCTCCTGCTTGCTGTAAACTAAAGGCTGCTTTAATTAATACCTCTCCATCTTTCTCCCATTCTCCACTTGCCTGATACTCCTCAATTTCAGCAAAATCAACACTATATAATATGAGTTTAGCAGAATGAAATCCTCCTAGTTTCTCCTTGATTGTTTGATTAATAATACGGTAGTAAGTAACTGTACTTTCCCAGCTCATACCTCCAATAAGTCCAATTGTCTTCATAAAATCCTTCTCCCTTTTATATTAGTTTATGTCCCTTACAAATTCTTTTATATACTTTAGTACATCTTCTGTATTTGTCCAATGGATATAGTGCTCTGAACCTGGTAAAGTAATTTGCTTACTATTTAGAGACCAACCGGTTAGCTCATTTTGGACCTCATCCCACTCCTTGTCATCCTCTGAGGATAGTATGAGAAGCGGAATTTTCCCAAGCTTCTCTCCTTTTAAGACTTCTGCAGCATTTTCCCTTATAAGGCCTATGGACTCTAGGGTTTCACTATTGCCTGCTAGACAATAATACATCGCTTTATCTACTTCCCTTATTTCTTCTGGAAGCTTATTATAACGAGTATTTTCTGCATATAAAGGCGTTAGTAGGCCAAGTTCTCCTAATGCCCTATTTAATCCTATGAATCTCATTAGGCCAACAGCCCTATTTAATATTTTTGCACTTATTTCAGAGTAGGTCTCATAGTATTCAGGACTTCCTGCATCCAGGCATACTACTCCCTTTACTCTCTCCTTATTATGTTGAGCATAGCTAATCGCCTCTAAAGAGCCAAGAGAGTGACAAATAAGTACCACTGGTTTATCTAACGTTACTGAATCTATCAAGATAGAAAGCTCTGTTTGTAAGTTATCCATACTTCGTTCTTTGGCCGCATTAGTACTCCAACCACTTCCTGCATGATCAAAGGATATGGTCTGGCCAATCTTAGACAGTTCATTTTGTAGATTATAAAAATCCGTATAAGCACATGGAGTTCCTGAACCTGTAATAAATACAAAGGCTATCTCTCCCTCACCTTTAGTGTAGGTATGAGCCTTGTAGCTACCCACATCTACCATCCGTCCAACCGGCCCATATGTATCCTTTTCCTTCTGTACCATAATAGCCTGCCATATAACACCGCTTAACAGAAGGGTTACTATGGTAATCCGTATTACATTCTTTTTTGATTTGAATACCTTCCTCATTCGAATCCCCTTTATATATCGCCTTAATAAATGACATAAGTATAGCATAGTTTCCCCTTTTCATACAACCTCCAGTGGTGCACTTCGCCAAGCCGTTTAAGATCGCGGGTGCGCTGGCATTTCTTGCGTGCGAACACGCCTGAAACCCTTCCTTTCCTTCTACATAAAAAGAAGTGCTACGTAAGTAGCACTTCCATAAACGAGGGGTGATTTGTGATTTTATTGCTTTGTTACTTCTTCAAACATTTCATAAAGCTTTTGATTAAGTTCTTTTACGACATACTCCTGCATCTTATTTACTTCTCGGTCATAGGTCATCAAGCCGTTAATCTCTTCTTCGATGTCACTTGTTTGAGTATAAATTGCACTACAGAGACCTCTTTCAAGATTTGGATAGATTTCTTCTTCCCATAACCGTTTATAATTTGCTGTAAGTTCTTCAGAAGAGCTATAAGCTTGATATCCAAATTCCTTTTCACATGCAGTGTGCCCTTTCACAGGGTAGGAGTATCCACCGTACTCGGTTAATGCAACTACACGGTCTTTTTGTGGAGATACCTTTAGCTTACGAACGTAATTATGAATACTGTACATATCTCCGCCATTTTGATCAAACCAACCACAAGCTTCATTTACAAGTCTTGTACTATCAAGCTTGCGAATTAGCGCTGTTGCTTTGTTAGCATCAAATTGTCCCCAGCCTTCATTAAATGGTACCCAGACTGCAATAGAAGGGTGATTATATAGGAAATTTATCATGCCTTCTAAATCTTTATAATACTGCTTACGTCCTTCTTCATCTTTACGCTTAAACATAGAATACCAATTGTCTTTTACACCTCTAGCAAACCAATTAAAAGCATTGGTTAGGTAGGTCACGAAGATCATATTGTAATCTCCTCCACCATTCGGCATATCCTGCCATACAATCATACCGATTTTATCACAATGATAATAAAATCTTTCAGACTCTACTTTAATATGTTTACGAATGGTGTTATAACCTAATTCTTTTAACTTAATAATGTCATATTTTAATGCTTCATCACTTGGCTGAGTCAAAAGACTTTCTGGCCAATATCCCTGATCTAATAATCCGTTAAAGAAATATGGTTTATTATTTAAATAGAATCTTAGTATCCCTTTGGAATCCTTCTTCACAGAGTATTTTCTCATACCAAAATAGGTGGTTACTTGATCTTTACCATACTTAATTACTACATCATATAGATTTGGAGTGTTTGGCGTCCAAGGAAGGAAGGAATCTAACGCTACTGTTACCTCTTTATTGGTAGTGACCTCTACTTCTTTTACTAGGGTTCCACCTTGAGTAATACTTACATGTGCTTTTTCTGCTACCCCTTTGGTGGAAATCAGAAAGCGAACACTACTATGGTCAAAATCTGGTGTGATGCGAGTATCCACAACGTAATCATTTTCCACGCTTTCTATCCACACAGTTTTCCAAATTCCACTGTTAGGTGTGTAAAACAAGGAGCCATATTTTCCTTTTTTGACTAACTTCTGCTTTCCTCGAGCATGAGGTGCCTCTTCTGTCTTATCCACAACACGTAAGGTAAGCTCATTCTCTCCAGGCACAAGTTCCTTTGTAATAGAAAAGGAAAATGGAAGGTATCCACCAATATGCTCTCCTAGCTTTTTACCATTAAGAAATACTTCACATTCCTGATCTACTGCTCCAAAATGTAGGATTACATGTTCCTTACAGAAGTTTTCCGGTAATACAAATTTTTTACGGTAGTGGAGATAATCATCTGGCATAACTACTTGGGATACGCCTGATAAGGATGCCTCAGGGGAAAATGGCACAAGAATTTCACCTGTATAAGACGTTACTTCTTTGGATTTTGTAATCGCATAATCCCATTTTCCATTGAGATTAAAATAGCTATCTCTTACAAGGGTTGGTCTTGGGTACTCTTTAAGTACATTGTCCGCCTGAATGTCTTTTCCCCATCTAGTAATCAGTTGTTTCATGCTTTTTCTCCTACTGCTTTCTTTCTAATTTTATGAGACTTGATTACTTCTGTTTGTACACCTACAGAAATAAGTACTAATACACCCATAATGATAGACTGCCAATGTACAGATATGCTAGTTGGAAGATAGGTAAAGATAGTATTGATAATGAAGTAAATCAACATACCGAAAAAAGTACCAGAGAATTTTCCTTCCCCACCAGATAGTTTTACACCACCAATGGCACACATTGCGATGGCATAGGTTTCATAGTTATTACCAGCACTTAAGGTTGCACTACCGGAACTAGAAGCAAGTAGCACACCAGAAAATGCTGCAATTAGGCCGGAGCAAATAAATGCTTTTAACTTAATTCTATCAACATCGATTCCCATCATCCTTGCTGCTTCGCCATTACCACCTACTGCATATAATCCCATACCGAACTTCGTATGTCGAGAAATATACATGCAAATAAAAGTTACAACAAATAAGATAACAATCAGTATGGAAATACCACTTTTTAAGCTAGGAAATACTCCCGGTAAAATCTTTGCCTTAGCAAAGGTTAAAATGGAACCACTCACTAATACTGATTTTTTTGCAATGATTAAAATAACTCCTCTTAAAGCAAATAACATGGCAAGAGATGCAATCCAAGAAGAAATACGCATCTTGGTTACCATAAACCCGATTAAATAACCAGAAACAACACCTACAAGTAACCCTGCTACAATTCCTAAAATAGGATTAACTTGTCCAACTAGTCCCATAACAACGCCACTTAAGGCAAATACTGCACCAGCAGATAAATCGATTTCACCACATAAAATAACAAATGTCATTCCTAGTGCTAAGAAACCACCGTTTTTTGCAGCCTTTAGTAAAATGTTAAATACATTGGCTGTGGACAGAAAATTTTTATCACTAAAAACAATGCTTGCCACTACAACTAAAAGTAAAAGTGCTAAGATTGTACTTTTAGAATAAAACGAATTATAAATCTTTTGTATTTTTTTCATACCTCTTAACCTCTCTACTTAGCTTTCTCTCTCTGGATAAATACTGCAAATACGATAATAATCGCTTTAAATACTTGAGCATACTGATCTGGAATATTGTTCATAACGCAAGTAAGGGTAATCATCTGCATAATTAAAGCACCAATTACAGTCCCCATAACACGAGCCTTACCACCAGACATTGGTGTTCCACCAATTACAACTGCTGCAATAGCATCTAATTCTGCTAGCTGTCCTAAGGAGCTGCCTGCCGCCACAGACGTCTTTGCTGCCTGGAATACACCAGCAAATGCTGCTAATACGGCACTTAATCCATATACAATCATCATAGTTCTAGCTGTATTTATACCAGAAAGGGAACTAGACTTAATACTATCCCCAACTGCTTGAATCTGGCGTCCTAAAATAGTTTTCTCAATGATAATCCAAACAAGAACGATAGAAAGTATAATTGGTATAATCTGTACTGGTACTACTCCACCAATTTTGTAAGTTCCCCAAAGGGCTAACTTATCACCTACTTCACCTAATCTATTAAAATAGATGTCACGACCACCGCAAAGTACCTGAGCCACACCACGCACACCCAGCATAAGACCTAAGGTAACTACCATAGCCTGTAATTTTAATTTACCAACCATTACACCTGTGAAACAACCGATGAGACAGGACACAATTAAAGCAACAATAAGGCCACCAAATAGTCCGATATCGGTCATAAGCTTAGCCGTTAAAACACCTGCCACTGCCATGATGGAACCAACAGAAATATCAATTCCACCAGTAGAAATAACCATTGTCATACCCATACCACATAAAATAATTGGACAGATCTGTGTAATGATATTATTAAGATTGTTCATCTTAAAAAAGTTTGGAGTAATAATTGAGTTTAATAATATAAACAAAAGAAGCAATAGGATTGCACTATATTTCTTCATAAATTGAGAATAATTGTGTTTATTCATTATCTTTTACCTCACGTTCACTACCATTTGCAATGGTTTCCATAATTCTATCTTGGTGAATGACATCTCCTGTCAATTCACCTCTTTTTTTACCTTCGCGCATAACAATAATTCTATCGCAATTACGCTCTAACTCTGCTATTTCGGAAGAAATCATAAGTACTGAAATTCCATTTTGTGAAAATTCCTGAATTAGCTGTTCAATTTCTGCCTTTGCTCCAACATCGATACCTCTTGTAGGTTCGTCCATGATGATTAATTTGGGATTCATACACATCCAGCGAGCAAGTAGTACCTTTTGTTGATTACCACCACTTAAGGTACCAATTGGCTGCTCTGGAGTAGAAGTCTTAATCTTAAGTCTCTTAATGTAGTTATCTACCACTTCATTCTGTTTCTTTGTGTTAACAAATCCAAACTTACTAATCTTAGGAAGAAGAGCTATTGTCAAGTTCTCTTTAACAGATAAATGAGGAATGATACCTTCTACTTTTCTATCCTCTGTACAGAAGCCCATGCCCATTTTAATAGCATCCATTGGTTTCTGAATCTTAACTGGGTTGTTATACCAGAACACTTCACCCTCATCTGGTGTATGTACACCAAATAGTACCTGTGCTAGCTCTGTTCTTCCTGAACCAAGAAGACCTGCTAGACCTACTACTTCTCCTTCTTTAATATCAACATCTATCCCGTTTAAGCGCATTCCTTGTTTGATATTCTTTGCGCTGATAATTTCTTTTTTATTTTCGAAATCATAGCCTTGTTTTGTTCTCTCAAGTTTAACTGTATCTTTACCTACCATTAAAGAAATAAGCTTAAATTGATCTAATTCCTCAATATCATATGCACCAACATATTCACCATCTTTAAATATGGTTAGACGCTCACATATTTCAAATATTTCATCTAATTTGTGGCTGATAAAAATAACACTGATTCCTTGACTCTTTAATTTACGAATAATTCTAAATAACACCTGAACCTCTTTAGCATCCAAAGAAGAGGTTGGTTCATCCATAATAACAAGTTTTGTATTGATACTAACAGCACGAGCAATCGCGACCATCTGTTGAATTGCAGTAGAGTACTGCTTTAAAGGCTTAGTAACATCAATATGAATTCCTAAATCACCTAAGATTCTTTCTGTTTCACTAATCATTTTCTGACGATCGATACGTCCAAGCTTGGTTCTTGGTTCTCTTCCTAAGAATAAGTTCTCATAAACAGTCTGAAAGAGTACAAGATTTAATTCCTGATAAATCGTAGAAATACCTACCTCATTTGCCTCAATAGGAGTCTTTGCATTAATGCTTTTTCCATCAAACATAATGGTCCCAGCATCCTTTTGGTATATTCCAGTTAATACTTTTATTAAAGTGGATTTTCCAGCACCATTTTCACCCATAAGTGCATGTACTTCTCCTTTTTTGACCTTTAATTCTACTCCCTTAAGAGCCCTAACCCCTGGAAATGTCTTCTCTAATCCGTTAATATCCAGTAAAATGTCTGACATGGTTGCTCCTTTCAAAAAGAGCCACTTCACTATTGTGTGAAGTGGCTCTACTTATCTCTGTAAATAATTTTTAGAATCCTAATTCAACTACAACATTGTCTTTTGTATATAATGTATCTTCGTTTGTAATATGTTCTGGAACTTCTTCCCCATTAAGAATCTTTGTAATTGTTTCTACTACAATTGGTCCAAAATAAGGAGAACAAGTAGTAGAAGCAAGTTGCTTACCAGCTTTGATATCCTCAAATGCTGCCTTTGTTCCATCGATTCCCAAAGTAAGTATATCTTTACCTGCTACTAATCCTGCTGCTTCAATTGCAGTTTTTGCACCCTGTACCATATCATCAGTTACAGCAAATACTGCATCAATTTTATCACCACCCTGAGCCTGGATAATGTTTTCCATAACTGCCTGTGCTTTATCCATTAACCATTCACCATCTTGCTCAGCAACGATTTTGTATTTGTTAGTGTCAAGACTATTTACAAATCCATTTTGTCTATCTGTTGAAGTAGAGGAATCATAACCTCCATTGATGACTACAATATTTCCACCGTCTGGAAGAGCTTCTTGAAGTGCTTTTGCACACTGCTCGCCTTCCCAAACAAAGTCAGACATAATTGCTGTTGTATAATGAGTACCAGCTTCCCCATTAATACCACGGTCTACTAAGATGACAGGAATTTCATTTTCCATTGCTTCTTGTAAAGCACCTTGTAAACCATTATCTTCAAGAGCAGCCACAACAAGGTAATCTACACCTGCTGCAACTAAGTCACGAATATCTGTTTCTTGAGTAGCAATATCACCACTTGCATCTTTTACAATAAAAGTGCCACCAGCTGCTTCTACTGCTTCTTTAATAGAATCTGTTTCTGTTGTTCTCCAAGATGACATACTGTCAGTTTGAGAAAATCCTACGGTCTTGCCTTCAAGAGTACTTGAAGAATTTGTGCCTGTTGTACCTTGAGGCTCCTTTTCTTCTGTTTTTTGTCCACATGCAGCTAATGAAAGAACCATAGCTGTAGCCATAACAAGGGCGATGAACTTTTTCATTGTCTTCATTGTTGCTTCCTCCTAGTGTATGAGCGTTCTTCGCTTTGCTCTATTAATTACAGGGTTTATGGTATCATAATTTATCTAATATTTCAATTATATTAACTTTGATTGTTATATATTTGTAAAGGTTGCACATATTGATGTGTTAATTTTTATATAACTTTAATTTTTATTTTGACATTTATGTAATAAATGTCTATAATTTTATTTAAGAAAAACATAAAATCTGAAAGAAAGAGGAGATTTATGGAATGGCTACAAAGAAACTACCACTAAAAATAAATGGCGAAAGAGATATAAGTCTACATCTGGCTAATCTAGATCATCATGAGAAAATCGCTATGATAGGCAAAGCGCTTTCTTCTCCAACTCGACTTAAAATACTAGATATTTTAAAGGACGCTGTTCTCTCCATACAAGAGATAGCTGATACCTTACATATTCCCTTTTCCTCTACTGCACTTCACGTTAAGGTCCTAGAGGATGCAGGGTTAATCCTTACAGAATCACGCCCAGGGGTTCATGGCTCCATGAGAGTGAGTACCTGTGTTATGCAGTCCTTTTTTCTACAGACCTTTGATAGTGAAACAGATTCCGTAAATAACACCATAACCTTAGATATGCCTATCGGTAACTATTATCATTGTGAGGTTTCTCCTACCTGTGGTTTAGCAGATGAGAACGGTATTATAGATGCTTACGATAGTATTACTAGCTTCTATTCCCCTCTGCGATCTAACGCACAGCTTTTATGGTTTCATAAGGGCTATATTGAGTATCGTTTTCCTAACATCTGCAATTCTTTATTAGAGCTACACGAGATTGGCTTTACTATGGAAATCTGTTCTGAGGCTCCTGGATTTCACGAGAATTGGCCTTCAGATATTACCATTTCTATTAATGACGTAGAGATAGGTACTTACTGTTCTCCCGGAGATTATGGTGCTAGAAGAGGAAGATTAACTCCGTCTACTTGGCCCAATGGACGTACACAATATGGAATTTTAAAATCCTTCTCTTTAAGAAGTCATGGGGGATATATAGACGGAGAACTTGTAAACAGGACCGTTAGCTTAGATCAAATAAACATACACGAGAAAGCGTATATTTCCTTAAAAATCGAAATTAAAGATAATGCCAAGCATATTGGAGGTATTAATTTATTTGGAGAAAAATACGGAGACTATGCGCAAGGAATAGTAATGAACCTAGTATATTAATTCTTTAAGAATCCTTATACTCCTTAGGAGTAATGCAAGAAAAACCTTCGTACATAGACACAATAGCGCCTATATACGAAGGTTCTATTTTAGATCGAAATTACTTAATTACAACGTAAATTTATTAATAATTAAATCAAGCTGTTTTGCGACATTCTGATTATCTTTAGATTGAGTTTTCGTCATGTCAGCAATTAGGCCAATCTGTTCATCGTTTTCTACAACTACACCAATGGCTTCACTGTTCTCTTTTGTTGCCACTGTAACATTAGTAATGTTGTCAGAAATCTGTCCAACTGAAGTCTTAAGATTATTTACAAATCCCGTAACATCTACAATATCACTCTTTATAATATTAACAGACTCTGAGTAGGCATTTGAACGCTCTGAGAAGTTACCAAAGTTCTGTAGTACATCTCTCTCTACAAATAAAATAATGTCTTCAATACATCTCTGTACTGCTGCAATACTTCTATTAGAAGCCTCGCAAAGTTTTTGAATATTTGCAGCTGTGCTTGCTGATGTGTCTGCCAACGATTTAATCTCTCCGGCAACAACTGCAAAGCCTTTTCCTGCTTCACCTGCTCTAGCCGCCTCAATAGAAGCATTGAGGGATAAAAGATTAGTTTGGTCTGTAATGCTAAGAATCTCTGTGGCCATTTCATCAATTTCTTTTAAGGTTTGTAGGCTTTCCATTGCTTCATTTGCAGTAGCTCTTGCTTCTGAAAGTTTATCTTTGGTTTCTTGGAATGCTTTTTCCGCTGTATCCTTCATATCTCTAGCATTCTCAAGCATTTCATCACTTGCTTTACTACTACAATTGATACTATCTACTGCAGAATTAATAGAGTCTTTAATAAGCCCTATTTCTGCTTTAATATTATCCGTAGCACCATTTACACTTTCTAAGCTAGCAGATAATTCTTCAGTGACTGCAATATTTTCGGTTACTGAGTCAACCAGCTTTATAGAGGTATCATGTAAAGATTTAGACTTAACATCTACATTTTCTGTACATTCTTTCAATGTCTTCATTATGTCTATTAATGCTTCTAATAGAGTTTCAGATGCGACTGCTATATCACCTAAGTCATCTCTTCGTTTCGTATACCTAATTAGTTTAGCATCCTTTCTAATATCGCAGTTAGCCATATTCATAAGTTTGTTGCTAATTACACTTATTGGCTTCATAGCAGTAGAGATTACTATAAAACTTATTACTGTTAAAAATACTAATGCGGCAATACATAATACAATAAGAATCATTCTTACTGTGTTAGCAGATGCAAAAATTTCGTCTGCTGTGTCAGTCAATGCAAATACCCATCCTCGGCTTTCTATATAATGATATGCGGTTATATCACCATTATCTGCTTCATTAAAACCATTACTTTGGGAACTCATAGAATCAAGTGTCTCTAATATATATGGATTCTCTGTTACTGTACCAATCTTTTCGTCAGATTCATGGAAAATATATTCTCCTGTATGTGCATTTACAAGGTAATATTTTGCATTCTCCATTCCATTTGCAGGGAGCCCGTCTAGCAACTGTTTTAGTGCTGTCGTAAAGATACCTCCACCTACAAGACCAATAGGATTATTACTTTCATCCAGTACAGGGCGATACATGGAGATAATCTGTTGTTGTGATGCAGGAGAAATAATAAATCCAGCATTATATACTCCATCAGATGCAAGTAATGTATCCTGTAATGCCTTTAACGAATCACCTTCACGTGTAGTTATGCCAACAACTTTAGCATTTGTATGGGTTACTACATGTGTATTCCATTCAGCAGCATAAATACCCTCCAAGTTATCCATATCTGCACTATATTTTTCTGTGTACTTTTGTGCTACCGCCTGTGCATTTGGGTCATTAGGATTTTTCAATAAATTAATAACATCACTAGATCTGCTGTAGGCTGTTAAGTAGGCTTCGACTTCCCTCACATAGTTCTCGATAATAGTTGAACGTTCTGTTACAACTGTCTGCATACTATCAATTGCACTTTCTCTGATGTTTTTTGTAAGCTGTGAATTTGTAAATAAATAGAACACTGACAGCACTATAAATTGAATAATCATAATTAGTGCTGCAACAGTGTAAGATATTTTAATTTTTCTTTTCATAGCTTTATCCTCTCTTTCGTAAGTGTTCAGTTATATTATTTATCGTATAAATTCACCTGATTCTTTACTACAATTATTATTATTGATACTAATTAATTACTTTTATATCCTAATTATCTATTTTTTACTTTTATATGTAACAAATTATCAAAAAATATATACAATTACAAATTGATTACATCCCAATAAAAAAGACCTATTTATTAACCTTTATAAATAGGTAATAATGTATTTTTACGCACAAAAAAAGTACTGAAAATTCAGTACTTCTATAATATATAATGAGACATCGGGGATTCGAACCCCGGACAACTTGATTAAAAGTCAAGTGCTCTACCAACTGAGCTAATATCCCGTATTCAATTTTAAACATACTAAATGCCCAGAGCCGGAATCGAACCAGCGACACGAGGATTTTCAGTCCTCTGCTCTACCGACTGAGCTATCTGGGCAAATGAAAACATTGTTTTCAAAATTGCGGGGACAGGATTTGAACCTATGACCTTCGGGTTATGAGCCCGACGAGCTACCAGACTGCTCCACCCCGCGATATTATTTATATGAGTTTACTACTCAAATGGATGGAGAAGGATTCGAACCTTCGAAAGCGTTGCTAACAGATTTACAGTCTGCCCCCTTTGGCCACTCGGGAATCCATCCATATTTCAACTAAAGGCTCTTATAAGTCCATCTCTTCAGTCATGCCTACTAATTGAAATTAAGCCGACGATCGGACTTGAACCGATAACCTGCTGATTACAAGTCAGCTGCTCTGCCAATTGAGCCACGTCGGCAGGTTATTAAAACCTAACACTATTATAATTATTACTAAGAAATACTATACATATATCTCTTTAGTAAAAAATGGGACCAACAGGGCTCGAACCTGTGACCCCCTGCTTGTAAGGCAGGTGCTCTCCCAGCTGAGCTATGATCCCAAATCCACTTACAAATGCAAGTAAACGACCCAGAAGGGACTCGAACCCTCGACCTCCGCCGTGACAGGGCGGCGCTCTAACCAACTGAGCCACTAGGCCATATTTAAGGTTTGTACCTTAAAAACCACACATTGTATTACATCTTGCTATGCATGACGTTCATCCATTTTCTCATTTTTTTGATTAAGCCCTCGACCTATTAGTAACAATCAGCTGCATGTGTTACCACACTTCCACCTTTGTCCTATCTACCTTGTCGTCTTCAAGGGGTCTTACTAGCTTATGCTATGGGATATC
>JAEZGY010000011.1 GCA_023416695.1 Bacillota bacterium
GCACCTTTTTCGCAAATTGCGCATTTAGCCATTGAAAGCACCTCCTTAGCGTAACTTCTCGCATTAATTAGCAATTAATATTACAATGTCAATACGACTTACACACAAAAAGTATTGTATCAGAACCTATAAAATTATGCAAGTCTTTTTAAAAATTAATTTAACTTTCTATTCCTCTGTAGCAGCACAATGGTCGTCTTTATTATCTTTACCTTTTGTAAGCTTATTAACAAAATCAGGCACCATATCTAATAGCTTTGTAATGCTATCCTGATTTTTTACATTTACAAGCTTAGTTGTACCATCCTTTATTACTAATACAGAACTTGGAGTGATTTTACCTCCAAGACCTCCACCACCATTATTCTTTTTGCTATCATCTTGAGTGGCACCTGCGCCTACACCAAAGGTAACATCTACCAAAGGAAGTATAATTGTACCATCGTCAAACTTGATAGCCTCACCCACTACTGTTTTTGTTGTAATAAAACTATCCATTCCTTTAAATAAAGATTCTATTGTGCTACTAAAACTATTGTCACCCATTATAATTCCTCCTTTAACTTCGTTATATTTTGTCTAAGTCTTTTAATATCTTGATCTCTAAGGACCTTTATAGCTATTACCAGTAACGTGAATACACGGATTCGCCCTCTGGCAAACAACTCTCCTATTAACTTTTTCTCTTCAAAATCAGGTTGTAAGGTAAACTTATCTGTAGCAGGGGGATAAACTGCACAAATGATACCTAATAGTTGACCTGTAGAACTAGGATCTCCTGTGCCAAACTTCACTTTTAGCACAAATTTTCTTGGTTTTATATGCTTTAGCACTCGTTTTAAATACATAAAACCCTTTGAAAAACCAAGGCGATTGTTGGCATCCTTTAAAAACGCCTTTACTCTGCTTATTTTCTTAAAAACTTTTTTTATCGTGTTAAAAAGAGAACGAATTTTATCCTTAATCTTCTTTAATAGACGAAATAAGTGTTTTGGTAAGCTTATTATCTTGTTAAATATTGAGTTAGACTCCTTATTCTTCTTAAGCTTTGGGTCTTCTTTTAATGGTGATTCATAAAACGATGTGGTTGTATTATGAAAATCAGTTAAGGAATCTTCTGTAACTTCCTTTAACGGTTCTTCTATAGTTTCTTTTACAGGTTCCTTAATCAGAAGTTTCTCTTCTTCTTTAACTGATTGAATCACCTTATTTTCTTTTGCTAACTTTCTGTTTCTTTGTTTCTTTTTCTTCTTTTTCTTTGGTTTATCGCTTACTATTAATTTTCCACAAACCCGGGCCGAATATGTGAGCTTTTCTTCCTTATAATCACATTTTATAGAAACTATACCAAATAACCACCTAACTCTCGCTTTCATCCATGTTTCATTTTCTTTCTTTGCCCTTACTTTATACCGAATAGGGATAAATAAAACGATTAAAGCTAAAAACAAAATCAAACCAAGGACAGAAAAAAGAACGATTCCAAGTATTTTTAGTATGAATAATATTATTCTTAGCAACGTTTCACATCCTATCCTTCTATTTCATGTAGGTAATCATAAAAGAATACCTCCGGTTCAAAATTATCCGTTTTTTGATAGATATCTAAAGCAATCTTTTCTACCAGCTTCAATGCACTTGTCCTACTATAGGCCAAGCCAATAATATGAAGGGTTCTTTGTTTATAATAACGAAACATTAATTCATTTACGTTAATGATATCAAACAAATTATCCGGATTTAAAGCTATACATATACAATAGACCTCAAGCATAGGTTTCCCTTTTTCAATTCTGTTTTTCAGCTTAGCTTCCTTTTTTTTCGCTATTTCATCTAAATACAAATCCGGGTACCATTTAATCATACAACGCTCCCATCTAACATCTAATCTAATATTCTTCTGCGGCCATCAAGGAAAGTAATAGCTCCTTGGCTACCGATTTTTCTGCTTCGTTCTGACATTGAGACAAGGAATTAGCAATGTACTCCTTAACTTGGGTGCTGTTATTAAAAAACACAGGTAATTTACTTAACACAGCCGCCATAACAGCTCGATTAATACACTGAGGGTTATTTTTAAAGAAATCTGTCAATTCATTGATTAAATGTTGTAATTGTTTTTCGATATAATCTGGTGCCACCCTATCCTCTTGTTCCTCTTTATGAATATCCGCAAAAACACTGTTGCCGGAAAGTTTATCCGCTAAATTTAGGCATTCTATATGAGTGGATAGTGCCATAGAATCTACCAGTTCATGAAAAACTTCTTTTATAATAGACAAACCTCCTGAGAAATATTGATAATCCTCAATATGTTGTTCCTGAATTCCCAAAAGCTCATCAAATAGCTTTCCAATTTTTTCTTCTAAACAAGCGTTATAAGAGGTATCTAAACACTCTAACGTAGAAGTAATAATATCAATGCAACTGTGT
Organism: Bacillota bacterium; assembly: GCA_023416695.1. Lineage (GTDB taxonomy): Bacteria > Bacillota > Clostridia > Lachnospirales > Lachnospiraceae > KM106-2. Next base: position 2,434 of record JAEZGY010000011.1, read on the forward strand.
TGTAGCTTTCTATCTACGTCTAATACATAAGGTCTTACTAACAGAAGTATATATAAGTTATTAATAACCTTCTCTATTTGATAATTAAAATCAGATAATATGGTTATTTTAGATGCCGTATCTTTTAACACCTTACAGCACTCTTCAAACTCTTCCTTCTTAAGAGACGTATAATTTGCTTCTCTAAGAGTACGAAGACGATCATTTATATAGGTATAAGGAACCAATGTTTTCTGCGGTTGATAAATCATTGCACTGGTTTTAAGCATATAGATAAAGGTATCAACACTACTTTTATCCGCATCTTTATAGCAATTTAAACTATCCTTTAAATATTCAAAAAACTTTGCCTTATGCATACGAAGAGGAAGTTGTCCCACTGCTTCCTGAATGCGTTGATTGATTAAAATATTATCCTTATTGGCAAAGATGAATTGGTATAATCTTTGAGAAAATACGTCATCTGGAATGGATTCCTTAGCTGCTTCAAACTCTAACTCTTTTCGGTTTAACACATATTCATAGATTTGCAATTGGTCAGCATACATAGTGAGATAATCCATCTTATCCATAATTTCAGTACGCATCCCATCTATTTGTCGAATATGTACCTCACGAAACTCTCCACTTTCTTCTGTTTGGAATACCTCACCAATCCATTGACCAAGCTTACTTGTAATCGGTAAAGTATCCTCCTTTACCTCATTAGTCTCTTCTAACATTTCTTTCAAATTATAAAATTCTAAAGCAGACTGTAATAGGGAATACTCATAAAGTAAACCAGATAATTCTATGGCATATTCAGGCAATACTTCTTCTAAATTTTTTCCATCATTAAGATACTTAATCAATTCTTTGTATTTTCTGTTCATTTTTATTTCTCCAGTTTATTATACTTAGCAAAAGTAACGATTCCATATAACACCACTAATACCCCAAGTGTATATGCTACGTCTGAAAGACTTATCGTCTTTCCTCCTAGTATTATATCAGTAATACCTCCAATAAACCAGTAATTTGGTATATTTTTTGCCAAATCAGAAAAACCATCTACCTTAATCTGTCCTAATATCTCCAATATACTAATAGCACCAAAGGTAAGCGAAACGATAAACCCCATAAACTGATAGATACTCTTGCTTGATATCATTCTTCTAAGACAAATAAAGAAAAAAGTCACAGCAAATAGAAAGACAGTTACTAGACTTACTAAACTGAACAGGTGACTCCCTACCCCAATAGAAAAATGTCCAAAAAGATACCAAAGCACCAAAAATGCCATTATCCCTTCCACAAGGAATAATGTAATAATGTCTGCTAATTCCATTGTCCAACAGGAGATTAAAGATAAACGGCTACGTTTCACTACAATAGCACTTTTATCCATTGCAGAGATTAACTGCATAACAAAAAACACAAGGAACATTCCACCTAATGCCAAAAACATCTCGGTACTAATAATATTATTGGAAATAGCATTTGTCGACTCTGCCCCACTATCGGTAGCATTATAGTATTGATACTCAAAGGCAAAGGAGTCTTCTCTAACCTCATATTCATTGTTTATATACTCTTTGTAATCTGTAGCATATACCAAATCCTCGTAATCAGGAAATGTATGATATAAACGCTCTCCCTCTTTATATACGACATCTTTAATCATTGCCTGGGCAAAGATATCAGATAAAATAGATACAAATCTATTTTGCCCTAGATATATCATTTGCACATGCTTTGAATAGTCATAGCGACTAATCGCTTCTTCAAACCCTTGGTTAATAATAAAATATGCATATATACTCTCTTGTTTTAACTTCCCTAATAGTTCATCTTTTGTCCCATTTTGTAAGATAACACCATCAAAAGTAGCTAATTTTTCAATAACAGATTGTGAAAGATCACTTTGATCTAAATCTACGACTCCAATAGGAATACTGCTTTTGTCTTCATAATCACTAATAAGTCCAGAACACACCACACTTAAAAGTACAGTAGATATAAGAAAACTAATAATAACGATATAATTAGAGCCGATATTCTTAAGATTAATCTTTATTAAGGAAGGTAGTTTTGATAATTGCTTCATCCTATCTCCCCCCTTCTAGTTTCCCTCTGTTTAAAAAGAATATAGCAGGATATCACATAGATTGCTATTACAACAAGTAGAGTTGCCAATGCAAATGCAATCAAATTGGTAGAGTTATTACCTTTTACAAAGCTAATCAATTCTCGTATCATATGATAGGTTGGAGTCATTCTACTGTATACCAAAAATCGCTCTGGTAAAAAAGAGATTGGAATTAATACTCCTCCTATAACAGAAATTAACATTAGTCCGAAGGTGCATAGGATGGAGTATTGTTGATTACTTCTACAAAAGATGGATACTAATAAAAAGCAGGCATTAGCTAACAATATACATAAACTTACATAAAGATATAGCTCAGAGGAAACGTTTAACTGCACTATCTGAACAATTACAGGTAAAAGCAAATTAAAACAAATAATCCACAGAACAGAATTAACTATTAGTATCATAAGCACTATACTACGAACAGAATGACCAGCTATTCTTAATCTTTCATAGGTGCCTAGTTGTCTTTCCTTTAAAAACTGACCTCCACTTAAAGTTGCTGTTAGTATAATCAAAAGCGCTAACACTGCCCATAAATAATATTGCAATACAGGCGTAGAAGGTATACTTGTTACCTCAATTTTGTCAAAAAATCGATCTTTATTTAAAGCTAGCTTTACTAGCTCGATAGAGGTATCTATATTCATCTGATTTGACTTTTCACTGCTCATCCCTTGATCTCTCCCTAAGTGATAAAGCCCTCCGCAAACCAGCTGCACATTGGTAATATATGTACCATAACTATCTAACATGTTTTTGAGTAATACAGAGTACATCAAATTAGAAGTATTCATTACTACATCTATGGCTACATAGTCCGTCCCCATTAAGCTATTTGCAAAATCAGGGGGTATAACTAAATAAGCTAATAACTTCCCTTCGTTAAAAAGCTTCTTCATCTTTTCTTCAGAATCAAGGGTTATATTAGCAAAATTGGTAACACTCTCTGTATTTTTAAAATAATTCAATATTAAAGAGGAGTAGACAGAGTTATCATTATCCACTACCCCTATATTGATATTAGGTGTCTCTTTTACAGGCTTTTCCTCATTGCCACTGGCGGTTAGGGCCAAAGCCCCAACCAACAAAAAAGCAGCAGCAAAGATACCTATTTTCTTCTTGCTTGTTAAAAGTTCTTTTATTGTTTTTATCAGATACGCTAACATACTTTCTCCTATTAAGGCATTAACACCCATTGTGATGACCATCTTAAGAAATGGTCCACATAAAATTTACTAACTGTCATACCACTTAACACAGGATAGAACATAAGGAATAACAAGACAGCAAGCCCTACAACCGTTATAATCCAATATTTAGCTTTTGGATATTTTGACATGATATGATAAAAACAATACACAATCATTAAAATTACAAATGGTACACTTGGAAAATAATGATATATAAACGTACATCGAGATACCATTACCCAAGGTAAGTATTGCGCTAGATAACCTATAACAAGAAAAGCACCTCTCTTATCTTTTTCACGAATAGTGAAATAAATAGTACCCACAAAGGCAACGATTCCACCCCACCATATAATTGGATTACCAAAAGAGCTAATTCCTTCTGCCACATTTGCATTAATGTCCCTTGCAAAATAATAAATAGGTCTAAATATAATCGGCCATTGATACCAAGTGGATGAAAATGGGTGAGTAGAATTAAGATGAGCATGATATTCAAACATTCTACTTTGATTTTTCCACATTCTCTCTAAAAGACCTAAATCCTCAGTAGTGTATTTATCAATAAACGGTATATAAGATAAAGTATAAATAATAAAAGGAATAATAACAAAAACCAACACACAGAATAACAAAGTGAGTATGGTATTTTTCTTAAATTTACCTATCACATATTTATGACTAATACCATTGGTACTACCATCTGAATCAGAACAGGCATAACGGTATTCCTTATATCTACTAGACAAATTCCAAAAGAATATAATGGCTAATCCAGCTGCTGCATATGCTCCAGTGACCTTACTAGCAATAGCCAAGCCTGTTGAAATACCACAAAGACCTAATGGAATAAGACTCTTATAAAGCTTCTTATCATAATAGCTGGTAGTGATATATTGATACATAAAGTAATACATCAATATTATAAAGAAGGTAATATACACATCAATAGTTGCAATTCTCGTCTGGGCAAAATGCATAAAGTCTACTGCAAATAAAAGACATGCCACTGATGCAAACCAAGTTCTTTTAAATAGTCTTCTAGCAAATAAAAAGATAAGCGGAAGCATTAGTACACCAAATAATGTACCAATCACTCTCCAACCAAAAGGATTCATTCCAAAGATAGAAACACCTACTGAAATCAAGATTTTACCTAGTGGTGGGTGTGTCCATTCATAGGTAGGTAACCCATGTAAAAACTCGTAAGCAGTTCTAGCATGATATATTTCATCAAAATATGTCCCGCTTCGATAGGATTCTGTCGAATCATACATCTCTTGCTCATCAAAAAGTTTAGGATACTGACTACTATTAGATGGTGTAACTATATTTCCATCCGAATCAAGAAATACTATCTCTAGCAGCACCGTAGGATCATAATAACTTTTAGTGGTAAGCTTCACGCGATTCATATTTCCACTAATAGATGTTGTATCAATCTTGTTCTTTGTATCCACATTATACGTATCCTGATCTTTTGGATCACAGGTAGAGGTAAGAGACAGAGAATTCCATTTAAAAACTGAACTAAATACTGGATATCGATTATCCGTACTATTACCTGCTATGCGTACCCATTGATCTTGATCCGTATCAAAGCACTCAATTTTAAATTCTCTATTATCATAATACCCATTATAGATACTTATCTTGTCAAGTTTTGTACCCTCCGGAAACAAAAACTCTACACTTTTGTTTTGATTTTCTATAGTATACTCTGTAGTAGGTGCGTAGTTAAATCCCAAATTGTAAAAAGCAATAATTGCATATACTACAGTTATAGAAAGCATAATGATCCAATCTTTTTTAGTAAACTTTCTCTTCTCTTGAGACCTAAAGATTCCGTCAATTACTTTTTTATCCGAGTGATCAACCGCAGTATTCATACATTTGTCTTCGGTTCTATTTTCTTCGGCACGTTTCACTTCCATAACACTATCCTCTTCATTTTCAAGATTAATCTTCTTAGCTTCCTCTAAATCTGTATCTTTATCCTTTTTACAATAAGAACAGATGACATAAACAAAAAGTCCATACACAATTAGTGTAAAGAAAGCAATGGTCTTTGGAACAATTGCCTCCCAGTCAAAATTTTGGTAATCGAAAAAGAATAACACATGGCTCACATTATAAAAATGAGCGATTGAAAATAAAGCATATACTAAATACATCTTAATGTTAGGTCTTGTTAAATATACAATAAATAGTAACACTAATGCTGGATACATATATCGTTCATGCATACGTACAGAAAAGATAAATATGGTAATAACTAAAAAGGCAGCTGACAAAAAGATTTTTGTATCTTCCTTTAGTTTGCTTTTAAAATACAGAACTCCAGATAATATAACAGCTACAACAATAGCTGTATAACCATATACATAAAATGGTATTCCAAGTAGTGTATTGGTTTGCAACATCCAATTCTGTCCGAAGAGTTCCCAAATATTATAGGCATTTACAGTTGCATACTCGTATGAACCAACTGTATTTAGATATTGATTCATTACCTTTGTAATGCCAAATGGACACATAAGTAATAACATGGTTCCAATTCCAAGGAATGCCCATATTAGTATCTTTGTAAATTTACTAGAGTTAAAGTTAAATTTGTATCCACCATTTACTTGCTTTAGGAAGGCCCCTTTAAAACAAACAAAGCATAAAACAGGGAAAAAGAAGGCTGTCTGAGGTTTAATTAAGGCTCCAAATGCAAATGACATGATTGCAGCAGGGTATTTTTCTTCTGTTAAGGAATATAGCATAAATAAAACCAACAACGTATGAACACTATCTACCTGCCCCCACACAGAGGAATTAATTAAAATAGCTGGGTTAAAAACATAAAGAAGCAAACAGATAATTGCTGTACTCTCTTTAAATCTTTTTCTGGCTATTTTATAAATAAAGTATCCTGCTAGTACATCACAAAGAACAGCAGGCATTTTAATTATAATTGGTATTAGTGGCGAATCAAAAGATATCCTAAATAAATTGATTACATGTCCCAAAAGATATAATACATAAACATATCCTGGTGGATAGTCAGCAAAGCTTTGATTATAAAATGAAGAAAGTCCGTTTTCGGCTGTGTTTGTAGACCATGAATAGAAACACCCCATATCCTCTGGAAAACCAAAGTAAATTACAGAAGCCACCATCTTAATTAAGATGCAACCTACGATTACTAATCTTATTTTATATTTGTTGGATAACAACTGATTACTTCCATAATTACCAATATATCCCGTTTGTACAGATTGTTGATAAAAATAGTATAAACCAACTATCGTTATAATCGCTATAAAATTAATATATACCATGATTCACCTCATTTTTTTACTTTATCCAAGAATAATTTTACCTATAATTCATAAATATGTAAAGCACCTGGAAACAAAATGTTTCCAGGTACCCAAATTAATCTATTTCAACTACTTTTATCATATTAGTAACACCAGTTTTTGCAGTTGGAACACCAGCAGTTAATACGACTGTGTCATTCTTTTTTGCATATCCTAATTCTACCGCTTTACGAGTTGCTTCCTCTAATAAATTATCTGTATCATTCACTTCTTTAGCATGAACTGGAGTAACACCCCATAGAATCTGCATTTTACGTCTCGTCCTTTCAATTGGAGAAAGTCCAACAATATTAGCTTGAGGACGGAACTTAGACAATACTCTTGTAGTAAAACCAGAAATACTAGTAGCTACAATTACTTTTGAGTTTAACGTACGGGCAGTTGTTACGGAAGAATAACAAATTGCACTTGATACACCCTTAGAGCGAAGTCCTGCTCTTGATTCAATTAAAGCTTCGTAATCCAGGTTTTCTTCTGTTTCTTTCGCGATTTTAACCATCATTTTCACAGCTTCAATTGGATATTTACCCATTGCAGTTTCGCCGGAAAGCATGATAGCGTCTGTTCCATCATATATTGCATTGGCTACATCTGTAATCTCTGCTCTTGTTGGTCTTGGATTACGAATCATAGAATCTAGCATTTGAGTAGCCGTTATTACTGGCTTAAATGCATCATTACATTTCTTAATGATTTCTTTTTGCATCTTAGGTATGCTTTCAATTGGAATTTCTACTCCAAGATCACCTCTAGCTACCATGATTCCATCAGACTCTTCAATGATGGCATCAATATTTTGAATACCCTCTTCGTTCTCGATTTTAGAAATAATAGCAATATCAGAGTTACAATCCTTTAAAATTCCTCGGATTTCTCTAACTGCTTCAGCACTTCTTACGAAAGATGCTGCAATAAAATCTACTCCTTGATTAATACCAAAAATAATATCTTCCTTATCTTTTTCTGTTATAGCTGGTAACTTAATGCTAACTCTAGGGATATTAACACCCTTTCTATTACTTAAGCTTCCACCATTAATTACTTCACATACTACATCTGTATCTGTAACTTTTTTTACAGTTAATTCAATCAAACCATCATCAATTAAAATTGTATTACCAACTACTACGTCTTCTGTAATCTGATCGTAAGTCACTGCTACTTTATCCTTGTTTCCAAGAATGTCTTTTGTAGTTAAAGTAAAGGTTTGTCCAGAAACTAGTTCCACCTTTTCGTCGTTTTCTAATAATTTAGTACGAATCTCAGGCCCTTTAGTATCAAGTAAAATTGCAATAGGAACACCCATCTCTTCTCTTACTTTTTTAATAGTATTAATTGTTTCTTCATGAGACTCATGAGTTCCATGAGAAAAATTTAATCTGGCGATGTCCATACCATTTTCAATCAGTTTCTTTAACTGCTCTGGAGAGCTTGTAGAAGGCCCAATAGTACAAATAATTTTTGTCTTTTTATTCATGATTTTCCTCCAATTGTTTAACTAACTTTATCTTATTATGCTAGTAGTATATCCCGTTTCGTAAAAAACGATAAAGCTTTCTTAATTAAACTATTCGGAAAACGTATAACTAATTTATATTTTACAATTAGTGTTTTTTTACATGCTCATGTGTAAATAGATGTTCCATGCAGTATTCATAATTTCCATCACACTTAGAACAATATCTGAATTCTAGCATAGGATCATCCTGTTCCGTTCTCCCACAAACAGCACAACGGTGTCTTGTAACCGCCCCAGCATTTTTAACCTGCTGTCTGTACTGCCTTTCTCGTCTTACCTGCTGAGGAGAAATTCGTCGGTAATTTCGTCGACTCGCCAGGAACAATATTATAAAATTAAGCAAAGCTACTATAATTGCTACTGCCTTCCCATAATATATTGCATCAGCGCCTGTTGTTGTTAACGCATAATAAATGTTCTCTACTATATCCTTCCCAATAAATAAACCATATAAGATGCCCAACCACTTCATTTTAAGTGGTATCATAAACATATATAAAAGCTCCATATTAGGAAAAACACAAGCAAAGGTCAAAAACAGGGACATATTTACATAATACAATCCTTCTGCATAAATGTTAACAGTATAAACATCTTTAAATACAAAGTATAGAATAAAAGCAGCAATAATATTTAAAAGAATACCTGATATATAATACAGGTTAAACTTAAAAGCTCCCCATACATTTTCCAGAGAACGACCTATCATATAGTAAAGATAGAGGCTAATGGCAAGAAATAATATATTAATTGGATTACGAAGTATATCAGCAGGTGTTCCAACTAGAACAAAACTAAATAGACGCCATACCTGCCCTTCAAGTACTTTACCAACATCTAATAACAAATATTTTGCCGTAAAATAGGGTGCAAAATTGTATAACACAACCCCAGCAACCTGTAAGACTATCATGTAATACATTAAGTTATGAATGGCATATTTCCCAAATTTGCGCTCCATTTTATTAATTAAGTTCATTGTATCTCCCGCCTTTCTCTGGCTTGTCATATACTGGTAAGTATCATTACGTATATGACAACATAATAAAATGGCCTCGCCACATCAACAAATCACGCCTTAGCGTTATAACTTGTTTATAGCCACAGCCATAATATTTACATTTTAGCAAATATGAATAATCTAAAACAAATCTTTTTTCGCAAAAAAGTAAGCAATGGTACCAGTTAAAATACATGCTCCAAAAGTAACAATATAGAATCCAAATGGATTATGCCCTAAGGGGATATTGTCAAAATTCATTCCATAGAAACTCGCTATCATAGTTGGAATAGATAAAACGATGGTTACTGTAGCCAAAAACTTCATTACAATATTCAAATTGTTAGAAATAACAGAAGCAAAAGCATCCATCATACCACTTAAAATACCACTATATATATTCGCCATCTCGATTGCCTGCTTATTTTCAATTATAACATCTTCAAGCAGTTCAGTATCTTCTGGATATTTTTTTATACCTTCACTTTTCATCAGTTTTTCTAGTACCACCTCGTTAGCACGTAGGGAGGTAGTAAAGTAAACCAAGCTCTTTTCTAACTCTAACAATTCGATTAGTTCTCTGTTTTTAGTTGATTCATGTAATTTGTGCTCAATTTCCTCACTTTTACGATCAATGATACGCAGATATTGAAGAAATACGGTTGCATTTTTATAAAGAATTTGTAGAATAAAACGAGTTTTCATATAGGTGTAAAACCCTTTCACACGTCCATCCATAAAATTCTTCAGTATAGGAGTTTCTTCCAAGCAAATAGTTATTAAAACATCCTTTGCAATAATAATACCAAGCGGAATCGTTACATAACGATCCTTACCATTCCTCTCCTCTATAGAAGGAATGTCAACCAGGATTAACGTATAGTCGTCTTCTATCTCAATTCTGGACCGTTCCTCTTCATCTAGAGGAGCTCGTAAATGATCCACATCAATATTATAACGTTCTGATACTTCTAAAAGTTCCGTAGCAGAAGGATTTGTAAGTGCAATCCAGCTGCCATCCTCCATCTGATTAATTAAGCGAATTCCATCTTCATAAGTTTTAAATATTTCTATCATTTTACGCTCCTTACTACTCTGAATATAAGCAGTTTACAATGAAAGTACTTGTATAAGAAAGCGTGTCTGAACGAATCAAAAAGTAATAAACGCAATCTGCTTATATTCGGAGTATATGATTATAGTATTACTTCTATTCAGTGTACACGTGCAACTCGGTCCAACTTCCATATAATCCACATCCTCTCTAAGCAAATTTAAAAAACTATAAAGATACTTTTTCTAGAAATTAATTTTGCGACATACATATACATTGCAATTTTATCCATAATTACATAGTCTAATTATATGGTTTAACGCATATTTTGTCAAACATAAAAAAGGCAGGATTCCCTTAAAATTCCTACCTTTTTCTGCCATGCTATAGTATTGCTTATTCTTCGTACTTTTGCTCATCCATAACATTTGTATTAGGTACTCTTAACACGGTGCCTGGTTTTAGGACAATTTCATCTAATCTATTAAATCTTACAACATCACTAAGTTTCAAATCAAATCTTCTTAATACATCCTGCATAGTCTCATTTTGCTTTACTACATAGTTTATAATTACATAGGAATTATTATTAACTTCATCTGAAATACTCTGTCTATCCATCCTAGGCATCGGCATACTTGATGGTTGTTGTGGTCTTGGTTGTTCCGGCCTACTTGGTGGTTGTTGTGGTCTTGGTGGCTCCGGCATACTTGGTGGTTGCTGTGGTCTTGGTGGCTCCGGCCTATTTGGTGGCATCGGTGGCCTTGGTGGTTCTGGTCTTGATTGTTCTGGCCTCCTTGGTGGTTCTTGTGGAGTATAGATAGGCCATGGCCTAATTGGTATAATATTAATATATGGATTTACATAAGGAATACATATCTCCAAACCAACGTATAGATTATATATATCAATATCTGAGTTTGCCCTTAGAATATAAGCTAACGGCACATTATACATTCTACTTATACTATAAAGGGTATCCCCAGGTTTTATCACATACCTTACTCCGTTACAGTCAGAGTTTCTCATTATTACCTCCTATCAAAAACCTGCTTAACAGGTAATCAAAATAATTACTTACTTTTTGTAATCATTATATTCTAAGACATACCAAAGGTGATTTTGTTTTTCTCCCTACACTAAGAAAACAAAACCTAACGTAAATTAACTTATTGAATATCCTTACATAATATCGTATAATTACTCTATGCCAAAAAGCAAAATAATGTAAATATTACAGTAAGGAGGAACAGCTAAAGCTGGTTACATATGTTAAATAAATTATATAAAATTGGAATAGATATAGGCTCCACCACAGTAAAAATAGCTGTTTTGGATCCAGATTCGAATATATTGTTCTCGGATTACGAACGTCACTTTGCAAATATTCAAGAGACCTTAAGTGATCTTGTAACGAAAGCACGAAACTCTCTTGGTAACTTAAAAGTTGCTCCTATGATTACAGGTTCTGGCGGATTGGCATTGGCCAAATATATGAATATCCCTTTTATTCAAGAGGTTGTTGCAGTCTCATCTGCCCTAGAATTATATGCCCCACAAACTGATGTTGCCATTGAACTTGGTGGCGAAGATGCTAAAATCATCTATTTTAGCAATGGAATTGAACAAAGAATGAATGGTATCTGTGCCGGTGGAACCGGTTCTTTTATTGACCAGATGGCGACTCTTTTAAAGACCGATGCTGCAGGTTTAAATGAATATGCAAAAGATTATCAAGCAATATATCCTATAGCAGCAAGATGTGGCGTTTTTGCAAAATCAGATATTCAACCACTAATTAACGAAGGTGCTACAAAACCTGATTTGTCAGCTTCCATTTTTCAGGCTGTAGTGAATCAGACAATCAGTGGTCTTGCATGTGGAAAGCCAATTAGAGGCCATGTAGCTTTTCTTGGTGGACCGCTTCATTTCTTAACAGAGTTAAAACAAGCCTTCATTAGAACTTTAAATTTAACTACTGAAACTACTGTTGATCTAGAGAACTCTCATCTCTTTGCAGCTATCGGAAGTGCTATTAATAGTTCAGGAGAAGGTATTACTTCTTTTGATGAATTAATAACTCTACTTACTAAAAAAATAAAACTTGAGTTCGAAGTTGCCCGGTTAGAACCATTATTTAAGGATGAGAACGATTATGAATCCTTCCTTAATAAACACTCTAAACATACTATTAAAAAAGATGATTTATCTACATATAAAGGAAATTGTTATCTAGGAATCGATGCTGGTTCTACCACAACTAAAGCTGCTCTTGTTGGTGAAGACGGTTCTCTACTGTATTCCTTCTATCGCAACAACAACGGAAGTCCTTTAAAAACTACCATAAAAGCTATAAAGGAAATATATTCACTGCTTCCTGATGGTGCTACTATAGTACGCTCATGTTCTACCGGATATGGTGAAGCATTAATCAAATCCGCTCTTCTCTTAGATGAGGGTGAAGTAGAAACCGTTGCCCACTACTATGCTGCTGCATTCTTCGAACCAAATGTAGACTGTATTCTGGACATAGGTGGCCAGGATATGAAATGTATCAAGATTAAAAAGCAAACGGTTGATAGTGTTCAACTTAATGAAGCTTGTTCCTCAGGCTGTGGTTCCTTTATTGAAACCTTTGCCAAATCACTAAACTATGAGGTTGCAGACTTTGCTAAGGTAGCTCTATTTGCTAAACACCCAATTGATTTAGGTTCTCGTTGTACGGTATTTATGAACTCAAAAGTAAAACAGGCACAAAAAGAAGGGGCAAGTGTTGCTGATATATCTGCAGGTTTGGCTTATTCTGTTATTAAAAATGCCTTATTAAAGGTAATTAAGATTACAGACCCTAAGGATCTGGGCGATAATATCGTAGTACAAGGTGGAACCTTCTATAATGATGCCGTTTTACGTAGTTTTGAGATTATTTCCAGTTGTAATGCTGTTAGACCAGATATTGCTGGTATCATGGGTGCCTTTGGTGCAGCTCTTATCGCTAGGGAACACTATGAAGGGCAAGAATCTACAATGCTTAACATAGAGGCAATCAATAACTTAAAATTTGATACTGTTATGTCTAGGTGTAAAGGCTGTACCAATAACTGCCGTCTTACTATCAATCGTTTTTCTGGGGGACGTAACTTTATTTCTGGAAACCGTTGTGAGAAGGGCTTAGGTAAAGATAAGCATCATGAAGATGTACCTAATCTATTCGAGTACAAAAATAAACGAACCTTTGGTTACACTCCTATACCTGAAAAGGATGCATACAGGGGTTCTGTTGGTATACCACGAGTTCTTAATCTGTATGAAAACTATCCTTTTTGGTTTACCTTCTTTACAAAGTTAGGTTATCGAGTAATTATTTCACCTGAATCAAACCGTGGAATCTATGAGTTAGGCATAGAATCGATACCATCTGAATCTGAATGCTATCCAGCCAAGCTAGCTCATGGCCATATTATGTGGTTAATTAAAGAAGGACTAAAATATATTTTTTATCCTTGTATTCCATATGAAAGAACAGAGGATGAAACTGCTAACAATAGTTACAACTGCCCTATTGTAACCTCTTACGGTGAAAACATAAAAAACAACGTAGAAGAATTAAATGACTCCTCCATTGTTTATGAGAATCCATTTCTTTCCTTTGAATCCGAGGAAATTGTATACAATCAACTATTAAAAGTATTTGCAAAGCCAAAAAATATTTCTGCAAAGGAATTAAAGGAAGCTGTTCATCTAGCTTATACAGAGTTAAATGCAGTTCGCGATGATATTCGTAAAAAAGGGGAAGAGGTAGTATCATACCTTGATAAGACGGGAGAACGTGGAATTGTATTAGCAGGAAGACCTTATCACATTGACAAGGAAATCAACCATGGTATTCCTGAGCTGATTACTTCCTATGGAATTGCAGTATTAACAGAAGATAGCGTCAGTCATCTTGGAAAAGTAGATCGACCTACTATCGTCATGGATCAATGGATGTACCACACACGTCTATATGGTGCTGCTTCCTTTGTTCGTACAAAGAGCAATTTAGACCTTATTCAATTAAACTCCTTTGGATGTGGTTTGGACGCGGTTACTACTGACCAGGTAAATGACATTCTTGTAAAATCAAATAAGATATACACGGTTTTAAAAATTGATGAAGTAAATAATCTCGGTGCAGCTAGAATACGTATTCGTTCGCTAATTTCTGCTGTTAAAGACAGGGAAAAGAAACATGTAGAAGTAAGTGTACAAGACAGTGCTCATCACCGAGTAGTATTTACAGAGGAAATGAAGGATAACTATACTATTCTTTGTCCTCAGATGTCTCCAATACACTTTGATTTTGTTGAAGAAGCATTCAAAGTATGTGGTTATAATGCCGTAATTCTTAATGGTGATGAAAGAAAAGTTGTAGATTGTGGTCTGAAGTATGTTAATAATGATGCCTGCTACCCTTCTGTTATTGTTGTAGGGCAAATAATGGAAGCCTTACTGTCTGGTAAATACGACTTAAACAAGGTGGCTGTTATCATTACACAGACTGGTGGTGGATGTAGAGCAACAAACTATATTGGTTTTATTCGTAGAGCTCTGGAAAAAGCAGGTATGTCCCAAATTCCAGTAGTGTCACTTAGTGCCCAAGGTTTAGAGAAAAACCCTGGCTTAAAGTATAGACCTAAAATTCTTAATCGAGCTATGCAAGCATTAGTATACGGTGACGTATTAATGCGTGTATTATATCGAGTAAGACCATACGAAGCGGTAAAGGGATCTGCTAATGAATTATATGAGAAATGGAAGTCTCGTTGTATCGCCTCTATTTCTAATGGAAAACGAAGTGAATTCAAGAGAAATCTTAAAGGCATTGTTCATGATTTTGATATTTTAGAATGTTTAGATATAGTAAAACCACGTGTGGGTGTGGTAGGCGAAATTCTTGTTAAATTCTTACCAGCTGCTAATAATTATCTAGTTGATCAACTAGAGGCAGAAGGAGCAGAGGCAGTTGTTCCAGACTTAATTGACTTCTTCCTTTATTGTGCTTATGATAGCAACTACAAAGCTGAGAATTTAGGAAAGAGCAAAATGGCTGCACGTATTAGCAACGTAGCCATACGTCTAATTGAGTATTATAGAAAACCAGCTGCTAAGGCTCTAGAAAAAAGCAAACGATTTACTCCTCCAGCAAAAATTACTACCTTAGCTAATTATGCCAAGGATTTTGTGTCCATAGGTAATCAGACAGGAGAAGGTTGGTTCTTAACAGGTGAAATGATTGAACTCATACACGCTGGAGCCAATAATATTGTTTGTACACAACCTTTTGGTTGTCTTCCAAACCACGTTGTTGGTAAAGGTGTTATCAAGGTTCTTCGTTCCTCCTTCAAGGACGTTAACATCGTAGCTGTTGATTATGATCCAGGTGCTAGTGAAGTGAATCAATTAAACCGAATTAAGCTAATGCTAGCTACTGCTGAAAAAAATTTAAGGAAGAAACAGTAATGAAAAGGAAGGCCATCGCTTAACATCGATTGCCTTCCTTTAGTCTCTTATTCTTTCATAACTATAGTCTTACACTAATTCCTCTACCTTTTAGATATTTCTTTACCTGTCCTATCTCTAATTCTTTATAATGAAATAAAGAAGCTGCCAACACCGCATCTGCCTTGCCCAAAGTCAAAGCATCATAGAAATGTTCCAGGTTTCCAGCTCCACCTGATGCAATAACAGGAACTTTTACATTTTCAGAAATAACTTTTGTAAGCGAGGTATCATAACCATCCTTGGTTCCATCCTTATCCATACTAGTCAAAAGGATTTCCCCTGCTCCTAGTGCACAAGCCTTCATTACCCATTCCACAGCATCTATTCCCATATCAATTCGACCGCCATTTTTATATATATTCCATCCACTTCCGTCCGGTCTTCTCTTTGCATCTACTGCAAGTACCACACATTGACTGCCAAATTTGTCTGCAGCATCTGCAATTAGAGATGGATTAAGAATTGCTGCTGTATTAACAGCAACCTTATCAGCACCCTCCCTAAGAATCTCCTTAAAATCTTCTACAGTCCGAATACCACCACCTACTGTAAAAGGGATGAAAACTGTTTCTGCTACTCTGCGAACCATATCTATTTTGATTGTTCTAGCATCACTTGATGCTGTTATATCTAAGAATACCAATTCATCAGCTCCTGCTTCATTATAGGCCTTTCCTACTAAAACAGGATCCCCAGCATCTCTTAGGTTAACAAAATTTACCCCTTTAACCACTCTCCCATTATGTACATCTAAACATGGTATAATTCTTTTTGTAAACATGCTACTCCTCCTTACAATTGTGCAAAATTACGTAGAATTTGTAATCCAATGCTTCCACTTTTTTCTGGATGGAACTGACAACCATAAATATTATCATGTTCAACAGCTGCATGAATTGTAGTACTGTAATAAGTAGTTGCAGCCACATCCTGTAAATCATGGGCACTCAGATAGTAGGAGTGAACAAAATAAACATAGGAATTCTGTGGTATATTTCTAAATAGTCTGGAGGTTTCATTTATCGTAATATCATTCCATCCTATATGTGGTATCTTAAGCCCTTTACCACCTGGAATTCTTAGAATCTTGCCTGGTAATATTTCAAGACCTTTTATCCCTGGTGCTTCATCACTACCCTGAAACATCAGTTGCAATCCAAGGCAAATTCCCAAAAATGGTTTTTCTTTTGCAAGTTCCTTAATTGTGTCCACCAGCTCATATTGATACAATCTATTCATAGCATCTCCAAAGGCTCCAACACCTGGAAGTATAACCTTATCTGCTTTATGTAATAGCTCTTTATCCCTTGTAATAATAGCTTCTTCACCAAGGGATTTTAATGCTTTTTCAACACTTTTTAAATTACCGGCATCATAGTCAATAATTGCAATCATGTATACACATCCTTTAACTTTTCTTATAAGTAAATAAAGAATAGCCAGTTTGCACTTGCTATTCTTTATATCTTAAATGACTTTAATTGAGAATGCAATAACTAATTTTTATTTGCGACTTGTTTCGCATCCTCATTAAATGCTTTAATTTTTGCTACTATATTGTTCAATTGTTCTGTATAAAGTTTGTCATCCTGAATAGCGATTAACTTTATAGTGTCCTTTTCACTCAAACTATAATTCTCTTGAAGTATTGATACTATTTCTTTTTTCAATGCATTTAATTCCTTGTCTACCTCTAATTCTTTTGCATTGGCATAGTATCTTTCATAGCGATCTAGTCCTTTTATAATTGAATTCAAGGCTTCTAACTCCATATTTATCTTCTTGAAGTTATAAAAAGAATTTAGTTCTTTTTTAACTACCATGATAGTTTGTAACTTGTCATAAACAATCTCATCCTTCTCATTTAATTTCTCACCTGATAAGGTCTCATATGCTTCATCAAATCTAGAATTACCAAAATCTTTTTTGGCACTGTTTATAGATAGGTGATAGGATGCGAAGGAGGTACCTTTTATAATTACAAATGCCAAACAAGCAGCCATCACAAATACGATAAACGCCCCAGCCCTGTTAATCTTCCCTTCTGGAACATAAGATGCTGCTATTGCTTCTCTAGCTTTCTTTCTCTTTAACTTCTCATCTGCAAGATTTTTCTCTTTGGTTTGCTTTAAAGCGGCCCTTTTTGCTTTTTTCTCCTCTTTGAGAATAGCTTTTTGTTGTTTTTCTTCCGCCTTCTTTTGCTTTGCTTCTTGAGCCAGTATTTCCTCTTCTTCAAGTCTATGTTTCTCAGACTCAGGATCATCTGGCATAACATTACTAAATAATTTCTTAGCCAATCTTACCTTTTTAGTCTCTTCTATCGGCTTTTGTGATGGTAGTATACTATTAAATTCATCCTCTAAAGATGTATCCTCTAAACTAGAAACTGCACCTAGGGACCTACTGAGTACATCCGACGTACTTATTTTACTGGACCCTTCTTCCACCTCTTCATGCATTACTCCAACTGACATGATATTCTCTAAACTAAACTCGTCTGCTATATTAGTAACTTCACCTAATAGTTGGTCTATTTCAAAAAGCTCATCATTTACTTCTACTGCAGACTTAGAATCTACAGATTCATTATTAGAAGCTTCCTCTACCGTATCAATACTTACAATATCAGAATTAGCAGTCACAACTTCTTCACTAATAAAATCTGGTACCACAAAATCAATATCCATAGAAACTTTTTCGTTAATGGAATTATCATACTCTTCATTTAAGGTCTCGCTTAAGGATAATTCTTCTGCAAGGTCTGATGTATCCATATTAAGGTCAGAACTTTCTTTTTCTAGCTCATAAGTTTCTTGTATTTCAGGCTCCTGTATATTATTTTCCAGTATACTAGATAAAAATGTATCCTCATCTAATACAACATCATCTGTCTTTGAAATAATGTTCTCCAGTGAGTATGGCTTGTCATCTAACCCTGAGAGATTTTCATCTAGAGAATCAAAAACCTCATGGTTAACCAAGAAGTTCTCAGCATCCTCCTCCACCATATGGTCTGGAAAGCTCATAATATCATCCTGATTCTCCATGTTTTCCACAAGTAGTAAATCATCCATAATATCTTCATACTCTGGCAATGTATGATTTGAAAGAAAACTGTCATCATAATCTTGTTCAGAAGGATTCGCTAATTCCTGCAAAACAGAACCATAATCATCTTCCAAAATACTCTCTACTTCATCTAATGCGCCCTCAGAAGGAATGTCTTTATGGTATACATTAATATCTGTACTTCCATCCGTGTTCTTTTTCATAGTCTGATTCAACAAATTCCAATCATCATCATTTGAACTTTGCCTTTCAAGTTGTTCATCAGTAAGCCATTTAGACTTGTTTTCCTCATCTTGCTCCGTATTTACTAAATTCAGGGTTTGGTTTAACATTGAATTTTGGCTTTCAGTCACAGATGCCAATAATCTATCCAAATATAGTTCATCATCCATTAAAAGCTTTTTATTACATTCATCACATACATCTGCCTCACCTGGAGTTATAGTATTACATATTTTGCAATAAGCCATATCATCACCACCGTTCATAAACTATCCCAAAAAAAGTTTGCATTTTTTTCCAATTAGCTTTATAGTAAAAATACTTTATCATAAAGGAGGCATTATCGTTATGAAAACTAGCACAATAATACAATATGACAATCTTGAAGTTGATGAAAAAAATATAATCACCAACATAAAACAACTATGGTTAAATCAAGGTAAAAAACTAAAAGATATAAAGGACATACAACTATACATAAAGCCAACTGAACGTACTGTATATTATGTTATTAATTCTGAATTAACAGGATCCTTGGCTTTATAGTACTGCTCTAACAAGAAAACACGATATATATCGTGTTTTCTTATAGTAAACATGACATTCTTATTTTTTATGAAATATCATCTTATCCATGGTTTCAACCAGTATACCTATTTCAGGTTTGGAAATTTGGGCATCCACTCCTAATTTTTCTCCCTTTTTCTTCATTTCATCATTTACTAAAGAAGAGAATATGATAACAGGTATCTTTTTTAAAGCTTCATTGGACTTAATCAATTTAGTTAAATGATGTCCGTCCATTTTTGGCATCTCAAGATCCGTAATGATACAAGCAATATCTTTCTCAATATTACCCTTCACGATTATTGTTGATAATCGTTCCCATGCTTCCTCACCATTAGAAGTAAGAATCAAGTTATCATAACCTGCCTGAGTCAAGCAATCTTTAATCAATTGATATAACATAGGAGAGTCCTCTGCTATTAAGATTGGTTTATCAGTACGTTCTCTAGGCCCAAGCTTTTTGATTTCATCTATTTGAAGCGTCGTTTGAGGACTAACATCTGCTACAATTTTTTCAAAATCTAATATTATAATAAGCTTATCATTTAACTTAATAATTCCCGTAGCCAAACCACTTCCATTAGCATTAATTGTATGATCTGGTTTTAGAATATCTGCCCAAGATATACGATGTATCCCAAGCACTTTACTCACATGGAAACCAACACTTAATTGGTTAAAGTTGGTTATAATAAGCATCTCTTTCTTGTTCTCTGTACGGGGAATATGTAAACTTTCAAACAAACTAATTACTGTTATTATCTCATTACGAGGCATATAAATGCCTTCAATACTCTTATGAGAATTCGGAACTAAGGTAGGTTCTTTATAAGGTAATATCTCTTTGATTTTTGCAACATTAATACCATAGTGTTGATTTCCAACGCAAAATTCAAGCACCTCTAATTCATTAGTACCACTCTCTAGTAATATATTAGTCTCCAAATCCATACCTCCAATGTTTATCTATTAAATTCTTTGATAGTATGTTGTAGCTTTTCAATATAAATCATTATTAATATCGACTAAATAAGACTTTTCATTAATAGAAATATATTAAAAACTCATCCAGTTGATTAGTTCTGGATGAGTTTGTTTAAGTTTATTGAATGACATTAATATCCTCTACATCATCAAACTCAGCAGCATTCGCAATATCCATAGTATGCAAGGTTCTTCTCTTAATTCTTGCCTCTTCTGAAGCAGTTCTTAAAAAGTCCTTAATCTCATTGGAATGTTTAATGTGTAAAAGTTTTAACTCTGGATGCGTAATATCACCAGTATAGCAAACCACAGTACCTGTCCTATTCATTCTGTCTAAGAAACTTCGAATCAGTCTTACATCTTGAATCTTATACATATACGCATCATCTTCAACAATACTAAGAAAACCAGACTTAATTGTCACCTTGTTTTCATCTATCGTATATTTGGTGAACGTCCAAGGTAAGCCAAAAAGTCTTGTTCTCTTTCTCTCTACGAATTCCATAATCCCACTCCTTCATCTTATACAAATAATCAATTTAACCTAAGCTCGCAAGAGTTCTTATCTTGTAATAATACTAAGTTGGTATCCTTTGTATTTGATTTTTCCTCTATTTCAAAAGCAACTAAAAAATCTGTAGACTTACCTGAGGCAAGATTTACATCCAAATACTGTGCATCATTCTCTAAAATAGTACTTAAAGAAGAATACCACTTATTATTTAAATACAGATAATATGTAATCCCCTTCTTCCCCAACTGAAAATCAGTTTTCTTGTTACTGTTATTCTTAGCAGAAAGAGTTACAATATATAATTTATAACCTTGCTGGGCTGTAATACAATAAGCTGATGCATTCTCTGGATAAGAAACATATTCTTTGCTACTTTTTATGGATATTGAAACATCCTTAACCCCATAAATATCGCTTAAGCTAACAGGTGTAGTGTTTGCCGTTAGGTTGGTGTTAATATTAGGGTTATCCGAAGCTATTGGTGAGGCGGAAGGCTTGTCCGGCTTTTTAGTGACAATAGGCTTTACCTCTGTAGTCGGTGTCGCTTTTGGTGTCGCTTCTACCTCAGGTGGCTCTGTTGCACTCTTTGTAGGCTCTGTATACACTAGCTTCTTCGCATCATCAGATCCATAACGCAACAATAGGTCAGCCACATATTCAGCGACCACTTCATTATTTGAATTATCAAGCGGGATTTCTTTGGCACAGCCAGTCAAAAAACACCCCATAAGAACTAGTGCTACTATAAACGTTTTCTTCATATGTGGCCTCCTAAATAATAGCTGTCATTATTTATAATTCTAACACTAAACCAAACCGAAAACAATGATAATATAAAAAATTGCTTTATTCCTATTTAAGAGGAAATAAATTATGCACTATTTTACTTGTCCATCACATTCGAACCAGAACTCTACACCATCTTCAGTGTTAAATACACCATATTGTTGATTATGGGCATCCATAATAGCTTTTACAATACTTAAGCCTATTCCATTACCGCCATATTCTCTTGTTCTTGCTTTATCGACTTTATAGAACTTTCTCCATAAATTCTCAATATCCTCTTCAGGAATGGAATCACCAGTATTAAAAACAGATACTCTCACAATACCATCCCGAACTATATACGATTTAATCTTAATAATGTTTGGATCCTTAACATGATTCATGGCATTACTAATATAATTTGTAATAACCTCTTCAATCATATATTGGTCAGCCCAAACATAGCATTCCCTCTCACCCTCATACATAAATGTAACCATTTTTTGATTTCCAACAATTTCAAAAGTTTGTACAACAGATTTTATTACCTGAATAATGTCAAAGTGATTGAATTCTATCACATTATTGCCTGATTCAATTTGGTTTAGAGATAATAATTTTTTAACCATACTATTCATTTTCATTGCTTCGTCAATGATTACTTCACAATAAAACTCTCTGCTTTCAATGTCATCTGAAATGTTATCCTTTAAGCCTTCTGCATAACCTTGAATCAATGCAATTGGTGTCTTTAGTTCATGAGTTACATTAGACAAAAATTCTGTACGCATTTCTTCGATCTCAACCTTTTTTGCAATATCCTTTTGCAATTCATTATTGGCTGACTTTAATTCAGAAATGGTTAATTCTAACTGCTCTGACAACGTATTTATACTGTTACCTAATAATCCAAGCTCATCCTTTCTATTGTCTTCATACTTTATAGAAAAGTCCAAATTAGACATAGCATAGGCAATATGAGAAAGATCATAGATAGGCTTAGTGAAATTATTCGAAATCAGAAGCATAACAAGACTACCTATAATCACCACAATGATACCAACGTAAACCAAAAATCGGTTAGCAACATTGACAGCTTCATAGATTCCATCTAGGTTAGATCTAATATAGATAAAATGTTTAGAATTATTTATTACACCAAACAAATCAATGTAATCAGTTTGAGAAGTGTCATCATATACCTTAATTAAATGGTATTTCTCATCAGACTTCAGTTCTTCCACCTCTGGATTGGTGTTTGATTTAAAAAAATTATTGATACGTTGCTGCATAATAGTAATTTGTGGACCACTCATTTTCAGTGGATAATCTGTATCATACATTGTTTGCTGTAATAGCAAATTATTACGTAATGTAAAAATGTTGATAGATACATTATTATTTCCCTCTAGCTTACTCATATCTCTAGAGAATTTATCATCCTTATATACATCGGGACTGCTTAAATATTTTACAAATATATCTTCCGCTTCTAAACGTGTCTCTTCTATCGTCTTAACCTTATATTTTACATAATAATCTGGTAAGAACTTAACATTCAGGAACCAGAATATAAGAATAGAAGCTAATAATAAGACAATTAAGCTTATTATCATCTTTACTCGAATGGAATGCTTCATTGTTATTTCCTCCATTCCTATATTACTTCAAATTTATATCCCATTCCCCATATTGTTTTAATATAATCTCCCTTATCTCCCATTTTATTACGAAGCTTTTTTACGTGGGTATCTATAGTTCTAGCATCTCCATAGTAATCATAATTCCAAACATTATTAAGAATCCGCTCCCTAGAAAGCGCAACTCCTTGATTTACAACAAAGTAAGTTAATAACTCAAATTCCTTGAAACTAAGTTCTATTTCCTTCCCATCAATCTTTACTAAATGAGCTGATTTATCTAAGGTAATTCCACCAATCTCATATACTTTATTTTCATCACTATTTGAACGCCTAAGAACTGCTTCTACTCTTGCCACAAGTATTTTAGGACTAAACGGCTTAGATATATATTCATCTACCCCATACTCAAATCCTAAAAGTTCATCACGTTCTTCACTCTTGGCTGTCAACATGATAATTGGTACCTTAGAATATTGACGTATCTCTTTTAAAACCTGATAACCATCCATTTTAGGCATCATTACATCTAGGATAATTAGTGCAATATCTTTCTTTTCAAAAAAAATATCCACTGCTTGTTCCCCATTCTCCGCCTCTATTACATCATAATTATTACGAACTAAAAAGTCACGAACTAGTTTTCTCATTCTGCTTTCATCATCTACTACTAGAATCTTTAAGTTGCTCATTTTAATCACCTTACCCTTTCCATCAAAGAAGTAAACTAATGCTTTAAATTATCTAATACTCCTAAATTACCATATTTCTATGACGAAATTGTGAAAACTACTTCTTATAAGATATCTTCTATTTGCCATCCTGTATTTGATTTAATAATTCTTCCCTCTGTTCTATCTCATCTTCTTTTTGCTGTAATTCCTGTTTCCAAGAGGAATACTTATTAAGAATCTCCGCTTCTAGTTTACTTTGGTCATTATTATTATTTAATAAAGCTATAACCATCATAGCAATTATAACTATGATCAATAAAAAATTAGCAAATAGACTGATTTTTTTCTGTCGATTTACTTTTTCAAATAAGCCCTTATATTTATCTACTTGTCTATTTGCAGCTGATTCGCTTAGTAGTTTTTCTCCCTTTGCTTTAACAGGAATAGGAAGAAGTGAATCTTCTGTTATGACCTCTTCCTTTAAAAGTAGTTGTCGTAACTCCTCAAGAAAATTATACCCAATTATTGTATCAAAAGTCTCTTTTTGAATTAAATTTGCATACAATTTGGCAACAACTTTTATATTATCAAGATTTGTATTAGCTCTGATATAGGCAATTGTCTCCTGCTCTTTTTTTGCTTTCATATAATCATTATTATTAGAAAATGTGTAACATTGTACTTTCCATTTATCATTTGGCATCCTATTTCCCTCCCAGATAAATCACTCTATAGGTATTATCCTTTATAACTAATATATCTTTATTGTAAGGTTTTCTTGTAAAAATTTCAATTCTATACTTTATTTTACATTATTATTTGTATTTAGTAAAATTAGAATCTTGTAATTTTAGTCTCAATCTAATATGTAACAAAAAAATCCTGGAAGCATTTAATAACTTCCAGGATTTCATCTTCCATAATGGAGTAGACGGGAGTCGAACCCGTGTCCAAAAGCCCATTCATTGTCCTTCTACTATCATAGTCAATTATTTGACATTCCCTCTATCGAACTTAAATTGACATAATTTCGATTTCAGTAGCTTCATCATACGCCCACATACTCAAAGCTTTGTATATGTCGTTTCCTACAAAGTCGATGCCTGAGTTTAAAGTGTAGGTGCTTTAAGTCAGACAGCTGCCACTAGGCAGCGTAAGCTAAATTATCTTCAGCGTTTATATTTATTTTTGTGAGTTAACGTATCACCTACGGATAGCTTCTCCAACTTCAAAACCCCTGTCGAAACCATTACTACCCCGAATTGCATAGTAATGTTATTCATATATAAACGTCTGATAATGATATTATTATAAATTTTCTATTTTGTCAATGGAAAACATTTAATATAGATTTTTAACTTTAAAACTTTTTTCTGCTTCACGACGTTGGTCTTTTTTTGCAATATCCTGGCGCTTATCATATAGTTTTTTACCTCTTGCTAGACCAATTTCTAGCTTAACAAGGCTTTTACTCAAATAAACATTTAACGGAACTAAAGTATAACCCTTCTGTTGGATTTCCCCTGCTAATTTATTAATTTCGTATTTATGCAACAATAACTTTCTCACCCTTAAGGGATCTTTATTGAATATATTACCTTTTTCATAAGGAGAGATATGCATGTTGTAAATGTACACTTCTCCCTTTTCTATACGAATAAAAGATTCCTTAATACTACACTTTCCTAGACGTAAAGACTTAACCTCTGTTCCATGAAGTGCAATGCCTGCTTCATATTTTTCTTCTATGAAATAATCAAAAAAGGCTTTTTTGTTATTGGCAATTAATTTTTTCGTTTCCTTTGCCATTTCATTTCTCCAATCTTACATACTATTTCTATTATATCGAAAAGTAAATAATTTTCAACCAATGATTTTATTAAGGTAAGAAACAAAACAGTGGAGCACCATAATATATAGCGTCTTCCACTGTTCCTTTGTGATTTATATATATCTCTCTTACTCTGTTGTTTCTTCCTTCTCTTCCTCAGCAAGAACAAAATCTACTGTACGTGCTAAAGAGTCCACACCATCTACTATAATTTTGATTTTCTGACCTAATTTATATACCTTCTTGGTGTGCTCACCTACCATGGTATAAGTTTCCTCATCATAGTAATAATAATCATCCTTTAAATTCGTCACTTTGATCATGCCTTCACAGGTATTAGGAAGTTCCACGTACATGCCCCAGGTTGTGATACTAGAAATAACCCCTTCAAAGGTTTCCCCAATAAACTGCTTCATATACTGTGCTTTCTTAAGCTTGTCAACTTCACGTTCTGCCTCATCTGCACGACGTTCCATTGCGCTAGACTGTGCAGCAACATCCGGAAGTATCTTCTCATAGTGATTGGAACGCTTCTCACTCATTCCTCGACGTAGATTTTCTTTTATAATACGATGAATCTGTAAATCAGGGTATCGACGAATCGGAGAGGTAAAATGACAATAATACTTGGTTGATAATCCAAAATGTCCATCATTGGATACAGTATATTTGGCTTGCTTCATGCTTCTTAAGGTAAGTCTACTAATCAATGCCTCCTCAGGTGAGCCCTCCACTTTATCTAATAGCTTCTGAACCTCCTTTGGATGAATCTCATCCTGACCAACCTTTATGGTGTAGCCAAAGTTATTTATAAAAATACCTAATTTTTGAATTTTTTCTTCATCAGGTGCCTCATGGGTACGATACACAAATGGAATGTCTTGCCAGAAATAATCCTCCGCTACAGTTTCATTTGCTGCTAGCATGAAATCTTCAATTATTCTGGTTGCTGTATTTCGTTCATATGGCTTAATATCAATAGGTTTTCCCTTTTTATCAAGAGTAATCTTACTTTCTGGAAAATCAAAATCGATGCCACCTCTTTTTCTTCTCTTCTCTCGTAAAATTGCAGCTAACTCCTGCATTAATTCAAACATTGGTACTAGTGGTTCATATTCTTTTCGTTCACCTTCGTCACCATCTAATATTTTTTGAACACTGGTATAGGACATACGTCTAGTTACCCTAACTACCGTCTCTGCAATCTTGTGACTTACTATATTACCCTTTGAATCAATATCCATAAAGCAGCTTAAAGCCAAACGATCAACACCTGCATTTAGAGAACAGATGCCATTAGAAAGCTTATGAGGAAGCATTGGGATTACACGGTCGACTAAATACACACTAGTGCCCCTTTTTAGTGCTTCTTGATCTAATACTGACCCTTCCTTAACATAATTAGAGACATCAGCAATGTGAACCCCTAGTTTGTATATCTCTCCTTCCTTACTAATGGTAATGGCATCATCTAAGTCCTTTGCATCTTCTCCATCAATGGTTACCATCTGCCAATCTCGAATATTAACTCTACCACCAATATCATCCGGATTAACTTCATCAGAGATATCATCAATGTATTTCATTACTGGTCCAGGAAACTCCGTTGGTAAATTGTACCCCTTCACGATAGACATAATGTCCACACCAGGATCGTTAATATGCCCTAAAATCTCAACGATCTTACCTTCAGGCTTCTTGTCCTTATTGCCATAGTCAGTTATCTTTACTACAACCTTATGCCCCGTAACAGCACCTTTACTAAATTCTTTTGGAATATAAATATCTCTATTAAACTTCTGATTATCTGTAACTACAAATCCATAGTTTTTACTCTTAGCAAAGGTTCCCACTACTTCATCCGTCTTACGTTCTAAAATGGATACGATCACACCTTCTCTTCGTTTACCAGTCTGACCTTCTAATACTTTAACTTGCACAATATCATTGTGTAGAGCACCTTTTTGTGCATTTTCAGGAATGAAGATATCTTGATCTTCACCTTCAATTTCAACAAATCCAAAGCCTTTGCTATTACCTATAAATGTACCTACCTTTACATTATCTGCTGATACCTTAAATTTACCTTTAACATCGATGGTAATCTTACCTTCACTAACCAAACTTTCTAAAACTTCTCTTAAATCTTCTTTTTCATTCTTTGGAACCTGCAAAGTCACTACTAATTCCTTAAACTTTAATGGTCGGTACTCTTTGCTGCTTATATACGAAAATACAACTTCCTTCTTTTGTTCTAATATTTGTTTATCCATCTGAGAATGCCAGCCTTTCTTGTTGTATTCCTTTTGTATTATGGGAACTAAATCTTATAAAAATATTATAGCATAAGTTATACATAATTATAAGTAATAAGCCCTTATTCTTCATTAATCCTTGGATATAATCAAACGTTTAAAAGCTTCTTCTACTTCAGACTGTGATGAGGTACTACCCAAAATAACACAAGTACTTGCATCCTTAACCATGAGTATGATATTATTTTCCTCTCCTGTTGTACCATTATAGTTATAGAATACATATGTATTTCCATCTTTTTCTGATTCTTCAATTAACTTCGCTTTTTCGTCTGTTAAAACAGCTTTTTTTAAATCTTCATAATTTTTTGTTGTACCAAAAACGCCCTGTAAGATAGTATCTCCATTATAATTAACAGAAAAACTACCATCCTTCTGTTTAATAGACCAATCACTTGATGTATCCAGTTTTATCTTTATTTTATCACCTGTTTCAACCGAAAACGTATAGGCAAAGGAAGATTTACACGCAATTAAAGTACTTAACATAATGCATACAACAACGACTGCTCTACTAAGTAAAGTTATTTTTCTCATACAATTTGCCTCCTTTTGTAATAAAAATTAAATTTTTCATGATATTTATAGGTCATTACAAACTATTATCTGTAAATTATACCATAATAGAAACAGTACATCAAATGTATTAGTAAGTTTCTGTAGAACTTTAAATTAAATAATAAAAAGGGCACTTCTAAAAAGAAGCGCCCTTCACTTGTTAATATCATTGATTATTCCCAAAATCCCATATTAAGTAATGCAGAAAGAACAACAAATAAAACAGCCAGTACAGCAGTTATTTTGTTTAAAGAACCATCTAATGTACGACCTTTGTTCTTGCCCCAGTAAGTATCTGCAGCACCACTAATAGTACCTAAGCCAGCAGATTTACCTTCCTGCATAAGTACAATTATAACTAAACCAATACATATTGCGATATATGCAATTATCGTAATAACCTTAAGAACAGCCATCCCTTACACCTCCTAATGCTTAACGCAATAATTCTATCATAATAAGACAGGTATTTCAACAAAAATCATATTTTTTATTGAAATACCACTTCTTATTTTAATTTTGCTTAACTAATAAAGATTTACCTGTCATTTCAACCGGTTGTGGTATTTCCATCATTTCTAATAATGTTGGAGCAATATCTGCTAAACAACCACCTTCACGGAGTGTATAATCTTTCTTATAATTTACTAAGATAAATGGAACTGGATTTGTTGTATGTGCTGTAAAAGGTACACCTGTTTCATAATCCACTAATTGCTCACAGTTACCGTGGTCTGCACAAATAAACATTTGGCCATCTACTTCGAGCAAGGCATCGTATACTTTACCTACACAAGCATCAACCGCTTCTACTGCTTTAATTGCAGCATCTTCTATTCCGGTATGGCCTACCATATCAGGATTTGCAAAGTTTACGATGATCACATCATATTTCTCTGATTTAATTGCATTAGAAAGATTATCTGCAACTTGGTAAGCACTCATTTCAGGTTGTAAATCATATGTTGCTACCTTTGGAGAGTTTACAAGAATGCGTTCTTCTCCTTCATATGGTTGCTCAACACCACCATTAAAGAAGAACGTAACATGAGCATATTTTTCAGTCTCAGCAGTACGTAGCTGTGTTTTACCTAATTTAGATAAGTATTCTCCAAGAGTATTTTTAATTTCCACCTTATTAAATGCAACAAGCTTATTAGGAATAGTTTTATCATATTCACCAAAGCATACATAAGTTAAATCTAACATTCCATTTTTTCTAACGAAGCCATCAAAATTAGGATCACAAAAAGCTCTAGTGATTTCTCTGGCACGATCAGGACGGAAATTATAGAAAATTACGCTATCTTTGTTCTTAATAGTAGCAACTGGCTTACCATTTTCAGTTACTACAGTAGGAAGAACGAATTCATCATTCTCACCTTTTGCATAGGATTGTTCTACAGCGCTTACCGCACTATCAGCCATAACCCCTACACCGTCTGTTAATGCAGCATAAGCTTTTTCAACACGTTCCCAACGATTATCACGGTCCATAACATAGTAGCGCCCCATAACAGAAGCTATTTTACCAACGCCAATTTCTTTCATCTTGGCTTCTAAAGCCTCAACAAAGCCTTTTCCAGAAGTAGGCGCTGTATCACGACCATCTAAAAATGCATGAACATAGACTTTAGTAAGACCACAGCGTTTTGCAAGCTCTAATAAGCCATATAAATGAGTATTGTGACTGTGAACACCACCATCAGATAACAGACCATACATATGAAGAGCAGAATCATTTTTCTTACAATTCTCCATAGCTGCTAAAAGAGCCTCATTATCAAAAAATGTACCATCCTCAATTTCTTTTGTGATACGAGTTAGTTCTTGGTATACAATACGACCAGCACCCATGTTTAAATGACCAACTTCAGAATTTCCCATCTGTCCATCAGGTAAACCAACAGCTAGACCACTAGCATAACCTTTAACAAAAGGATATTCTGTCATAAGTTTTGTCATAACAGGAGTTTTTGCTTCCTTTACTGCGTTTCCTTTTACTACATCATTTAATCCATAACCATCTAAAATCATTAATACTGTGGGTTTTTTACTCATAATTTCTGCTCCTTTTTATTCTCACACTTAGCCCTAGTTGGTTCCCTTAAGAGTCGGCAGTCAGATGTAAACATCTGATGCCTCTCCTTTTGTTATTTAAAGCACTTCGTGCTTGGCTCGCTGTTAGCGCAAATTCTCAAGACAGGCGATTAACCTGCCAAGAGATGAAATATACTATTTATTGTAGTTTACAATCTTACCAAAATCAGGTGTTAAGCTAGCACCACCAACAAGACCACCATCAATATTTTCCTGTGTAAATAATTCTTTAGCACTAGCTGCAGATACACTACCACCATACTGAATACGAATTGCAGCTGCAGTTGCTTCGTCATAGATTTCTGATATGCAAACACGAATAGCAGCACATACCTCTTCTGCTTGTTCTGTAGTCGCTACTTTTCCTGTTCCAATAGCCCAAATTGGTTCATAAGCAATTACAGCAGTCTTTGCTTGTTCAGCGGTAACATCTAAGAATGCAATTTTAATTTGTTGACGAATAAAATCAATTGTAACACCTTGTTCACGTTGTGTCAAAGACTCTCCACAACAAATAATTGGAGTAATTCCGTGTTCAAACGCTTTTTTCACCTTTTTATTTACTGTTTCATCAGTTTCAGCAAAATATTCTCTTCTTTCGGAATGTCCAATGATTACATACTTTACGCCAATGTCAGTTAACATATTAGGAGCGATTTCGCCTGTAAAAGCACCTTTCTCCTCAAAGTACATGTTTTCTGCACCAATCTGAATATTGCTTCCTTTTGCAGCATCCATTGCTTTTGTTAAGGAAATAGCAGGTACACAAAATACCACATCAACCTCTTCATTGTTTACTAATGGTTTTAATTCTTCAATTAATTGAACGGTTTCACTAGGAGTCTTATTCATCTTCCAGTTTCCGGCTATAATTTTTCTACGCATAATACTTCTCCTTTTAGTATGATATACTCTTACTTTTTTATAATTTGCACTATAAACAGGGACGTCTCTGGTATTACCAGTGAACGTCCCCAAGTAATATTATTTATCGTTTGCTGCAGCAACTCCAGGAAGTTCTTTACCTTCTAAGAATTCAAGAGAAGCTCCACCACCTGTAGAGATATGAGTCATCTTGTCGCCATATCCTAACTGGTTAACAGCAGCTGCACTATCACCACCACCAATAATAGTAGTTGCATCAATTGCAGCTAAAGCCTTAGCTACTGCAATTGTACCAGCTGCAAAGTTAGACATCTCAAATACACCCATTGGTCCGTTCCAAACAACAGTCTTAGCATCTTTGATTGCATCAGCATAAAGTTCACGAGTCTTTTCACCGATATCAAGACCTTCCCAATCAGCTTCGATTTCTCCACGGCCAACAGTCTTAAATTCAGCATCGTTAGAGAACTCTTTTGCTACAACAGTATCTACAGGAATTAATAACTTAACACCTTTCTTTTCTGCTTTTTCCATCATTTCTCTTGCATAGTCAAGATAGTCAGCTTCAAGAAGAGATTTACCAACTTCTTCACCCATAGCCTTCATAAAGGTATAAGCCATACCACCACCGATGATAAGAGTATCCACCTTATCAAGAAGGTTATTGATTACAGAAATCTTACTAGAAACCTTAGAGCCACCAAGAATTGCTACAAATGGTCTCTTTGGATTATTTACTGCATTGCCAAGGAAATCAATTTCCTTTTGCATTAAGTATCCTACAACAGCTTCATCAACAAAGTTTGTAACACCTACGTTGGAGCAGTGAGCTCTATGAGCTGTTCCAAATGCATCATTAACAAATACATCAGCTAAGGAAGCTAAATCTTTGCTAAATGCTTCTTCATTCTTAGTTTCTTCTTTTCTATAGCGAGTGTTTTCTAAAAGAACAACATCGCCATCCTTCATAGCTTCAACAGCTGCTTTCGCGTTTGGTCCAACAACTTCTGGATCAGCAGCAAATTTAACTTCCTGTCCTAGCAATTCACTTAAACGAACAGCTACAGGAGCTAAAGATAATTCAGGTTTTGGTTCACCCTTTGGTTTACCAAGATGAGAGCAAAGAATAACTTTACCGCCATCATTAATAAGCTTTTTGATAGTAGGAAGAGCAGCTACTAGACGGTTTTCATCTGTAATTTTTCCTTCTTGTAATGGAACATTGAAGTCACAACGAACCAATACTCTTTTTCCCTTAACATTGATATCATCTACTGATTTTTTATTTAACATGGTGATACTCCTTTCTAATTAAAAATAGGTCTGGCCCTTAGTAGAATCAATATGGATTGATTACCTTACAAAGACCGGACCTATTAAGATCGTAAAGTATTTACCTTACAAATTATACTACTGCTCGTTTACCAATTAAGCTAATTCAGCAAAGTATTTGATTGTTCTAACCATCTGGCTAGTGTAAGAATTTTCATTGTCGTACCAAGATACAACTTTTACTAAAGTCTTTCCGCCATCAAGTGGAGTAACTTTTGTCTGAGTTGCATCAAATAAAGAACCTTCAGTGATACCGATGATATCAGAAGATACTAATTCTTCTTCAGTGTAACCAAAAGAAGCAGAAGAAGCAGCTTTCATAGCAGCGTTAACGTCTGCAGCTGTAACTTCACCTTTTACTACTGCTACTAATTCAGTTAAAGAACCAGTTGGAGTAGGTACACGTTGAGCAGCACCATCTAATTTACCAGCTAAAGCTGGGATAACTAAACCGATTGCTTTAGCAGCACCAGTAGAGTTAGGAACGATATTTTCAGCAGCTGCACGAGCTCTTCTTAAATCTC
>JAEZGY010000066.1 GCA_023416695.1 Bacillota bacterium
TGCTCTACTAGTTTACTGTCCTCCATGGAGGCAGCAACCTGAGCACAGCTGGTATTAACCACAACTAAAGCTTTATCGATATAGGAAATGGAGTTTGGATATTTTAATCCCTTAAGAGTAGTAGAAAACCATTCTAGAACATCTAAGGCCGAGGAAAAGTCGCTATCGTTTCCATAACAGTTAGCAAGACCTAGTGTCGTACGGAATAAGCTTACTATTGATTCTAATAGACAATCAGAGAGGTAGGGTATTGCCTCCTGGTATTTCTGAACCATCGTCAACAGATAACCAATCATTGCGCTGTTTAAGCCAGAGGAATTGTATTTCTTCAGGTGTTCAATGGCTTTATCTATATCTCCTAATGAAATATAAACCTCACCTATACTGGAGTGAATTCTTGATTCGCTAATTAAAGGATTGGTATTCTGTGAAATTAAACTACATGCAGTTTCATATAGTTGGAGGGCTTTATAAAGAGAAGAATGGTTATTTTCTTCTACCCCTTCAATATGGTATAGCACAGAACTTTCATAAACCACTTCAAAATGATTCGGAAACCGTTGTAAGGCTTTTTCCGCTTCCATCATTCCATCCTTATAGTTTTTCTGCAGGCAAAGATTATGGATTTTCTCTGAAGCAGATGTTGCAGTTCTACAGGTTAGTTGGTAACCTAATAACACATCAATGGATATCTCAAAGAAATCAGCTAGTACGGGAAGCATTGCAATATCAGGGGAAGACAAGCCAGATTCCCATTTAGAGACTGCACCTATGGTAACTCCTACCGCTTCAGCAAGCTGTTCTTGTGTTAAATTCATACTTTTACGGTGGCTGCGTATTATATCACTTATATTTGACTTCATATGGATACCTCCTCGTTTAGATGTATTATAAAGGACATTTAGGAGTATTGGAATATACTGTTAATACAATTGGTAAAAATATTTTTTTACCAACGGTATATTTTGCTTGAATTAGTGTAATTGTTCAAAGAATGTATGATTTTAGAACATGGTCTGATTCCATGTCGATGAAAACTATGTAAATATATGGAAATGTTTATTGAAAATCGTTCTTCCTATGCTATAATTTAAAGTATGATAAAGGAGGTATGGTATGGGCGACAGTATCTATGTAATCTCACAAGTAGTGGAGAAGACAAATATTAAACCACATACTATTCGATATTGGGAAGACGAGTTGGATCTTACTATAAATCGTAATAATATGGGGCATAGATGTTTCACTGAAGAGAATATTGAGTTATTACTGAAGATTAAGGAGTTAAAGGATCTGGGCTACCAACTGAAAGCTATTAAGCTGTTGCTTCCAGATATAAAGAAAATAGAAGATTTAGACCGTGTAGGAATTCTTAAGCTTAAAGATGAGATGAATCTTCGTGCAATGGGTCTAGATATAGAAAGGCAGCAAGTAATGGAACATAGAGAACAAGTGGAAGAGAACGCAAGTGATTCACAAGGTGGACATGCCACTTCACAGCTTATGGAAGCAAAGAGTCATAACTTGATGATAAAGTCATCTACTACAGAGAAGATGAATCAGTTTCAGGATATTATGAAACGTATTATGTTAGATGCCGTAAGAGAGAATAATGTAGATATTACGGAAGCAGTAACAGAAAAGGTTACAGATTCTGTTGTCAAGGAGATGGACTACCTACTTCGTATTCGAGAGGACAGAGAGGAAGAGAGATTTAAGAAGTTAGATGAGACAATTAGAGGAGTTCAGAAAAGTAGACAGGAAGTGGCGGCTACCATATCTAAGAGGAAGAAAAAAAGAATGTTTGGAAAAGACTAAATAAAAAGGAGCTTGGCACATCATAGGACGAAGTGCTTTCAGCTCCTTTTATATTGGTCTATAACTCGGTATAGTCCTAATGACTATTAAATGATTTATGATTAGCCTTCGATGGACTCTGTTGGACAGACAGCTTCGCAAGCGCCACAATCGATACAAGTGTCTGCATCGATAACATATTGACTATCTCCTGCAGAAATTGCGCTAACTGGACATTCTGGTTCACAAGCTCCACAGCTAATACAAGTATCTTTAATTACATGTGCCATAATATTATCCTCCTTTTTAAGTAAATTCGCTTATATTTTAACTTAAATGTGGGAATAATACAATACTTTAGGACAGGTTTTTTATTTAGTACATAGAGATCGTTATCCCTTAATACGTGCCTTCATGCCTTTAAGAATCATATTTCTGGCATGAACTGCATCATCCTTCGTGGCAGCTTTAACGCCCTTTAAAGGAAATGGAATTCCAAGGCGTTCATATTTGACTTCACCCATAGTGTGGTATGGTAACACATCTAGGGCTTTGATGTTTTTTAGTTGTCCTAAAAAGTACCCCAATTGATATAAGTCTTCCTCTATTGTGGTTATTTCAGGAACTACTACGTGGCGAATCCATACTGGTATATTGTTCTCATTCAGATACTGTGCGAAGCCAAGTATGCCCTTGTTATCAGCCCCTGTAAGTTCTTTATGCTTGGTGGAATCAATATGCTTGATATCCAATAGAATTAAGTCTGTTACCTCCATAAGCTCCTTAAGCTTCTGCTGTTGGACCTCATTATCTGATTGATATACAATTCCAGAGGTATCAATGCAAGTATGAATTCCTCTTTCCTTACACTTAGTAAATAGGTCTATAAGAAAATCCATCTGAAGTAGGGGTTCCCCGCCCGTAACAGTGATTCCCCCGTTTTTCAGGAACTCCTTACATGCCTCATATTGTTCTAAGATCTGAGATACCTCCATAAGGGTACCACCGTCACAATTCCATGTGTCTGGATTGTGACAGTACTTACAGCGAAGAGGACAGCCTTGTGTAAATACCACAAAGCGAATACCAGGCCCATCTACTGTACCACAGCTCTCAATAGAATGAATTCGACCTAACATCTTATATATTTTGGTGGAAAGTACGGGAAATAACGTCGTCCTGTTGTTCCTTTGTCAGCTTATTGAAGTTTACTGCATAGCCAGAAACACGTACGGTTAGCTGAGGATACAATTCAGGGTGCTTCTGTGCATCCAGTAAAGTCTCTTTTGTAAATACGTTTACATTAAGGTGATGTCCACCCTTTTCTACATAACCATCTAATAATTGAACTAAGTTATCGATTTGTTGAGTTGCCATAAATGATCCTCCTATTCTTCATCAATGCCTTTCTGTATGGTTGGAACAGCACATGCTTGGTTTCCACGGGAACAGTCGTTGCTTTTATAGGTTTTTACCTGTAGGTCCTCTCCGTCACTAGGGTTTACTAAAAGATTGATGTGACCTACACCATCTAAAACGCAGCTATCTAGCATTTCAATAATGTTGTCAATTTGTTTTTTTTCATTCATATTATTCACCTAGAGCATCGAGATCGATCTCTCCGGTAAACAGCTGATCATCCTTACCAAGAGCTCCTGGTACAATAGAGAAGGTGTTGCTGATACCGTCCTGTGCATGTTTAAATGGTAACTTTGCTACGGAAGCAAGGGAAGCGACTGCTCCGTGAGTATCTCTGCGGTGCATTGGATTAGCACCTGGTGCAAGAGGTTCTCCGATACGTCTTCCGTCTGGTGTATTTCCTGTCTTCTTACCATACACTACGTTAGAAGTAATGGTTAAGATAGACATAGTTGGGAAGCTATCACGGTAAGTGTGATGCTTACGAATTTTATCCATAAAGTTCTTTACAAGATCTACTGCAAATTGGTCAACACGGTCGTCATTATTTCCGTATTTAGGGAAATCACCTTCTACCTCGAAGTCAGTAACAACACCGTTCTCGTCGCGAATTGGTTTTACCTTAGCATATTTGATAGCACTAAGGGAGTCTGCTACAACACTAAGACCAGCAATACCAGTTGCGAAGTATCTCTTAACTTCTCTGTCATGAAGGGCCATTTGAATTTTCTCATAGCAGTATTTATCATGCATGAAATGAATAACGTTAAGAGTATTTACATATAATCCTGCTAACCATTCCATCATATCGTCAAACTTTTGAATCACATCGTCATAGTCAAGGTATTCACCCTCTGCTGGCTGGAACTTAGGTCCAACTTGAATCTTAAGTTTTTCATCTACACCGCCATTAATTGCGTAAAGAAGACACTTTGCTAAGTTAGCACGAGCACCAAAGAATTGCATTTCCTTACCGATACGCATAGAGGATACACAACAAGCAATTGCATAATCATCTCCGTGGGTCTGTCTCATTAAATCATCGTTTTCATATTGAATAGAAGAAGATTTTATAGACATTTTCGCACAGTATTCCTTAAAGTTTCTAGGAAGACGAGTGGACCAAAGAACGGTTAAGTTAGGTTCAGGTGAAGTTCCTAAGTTATCTAAAGTATGAAGATAGCGGAAAGAAGTCTTAGTTACTAAGTGACGTCCATCTACACCTACACCGGCAATGGATTCTGTAACCCAAGTAGGGTCACCGGAGAAAAGTGCGTTATACTCAGGAGTACGAGCAAATTTTACAAGTCTTAACTTCATAATGAAGTGATCGATGTATTCCTGTGCCTGCTCTTCGGTAATTACACCATTTCTTAAATCTCTTTCAATATAGATATCTAAGAAGGTAGAGGTTCTACCTAGGCTCATGGCAGCTCCATTTTGTTCCTTTACAGCGGCTAGGTATCCTAGGTATAACCATTGGATAGCTTCTTTTGCATTTGCTGCTGGCTTAGAGATATCGAAGCCATAAATGTTACCTAATTCTTTTAACTCTCCTAAAGCACGAATCTGCTCAGAAAGCTCTTCTCTTAGGCGCATGTTCTTGGAAGTCATACGTACTAGAGAAGTACTAAGCTGATTTTTCTTATCTTCAATCAGCATATCAACACCGTATAAAGCTACACGACGGTAATCACCAATAATACGACCACGACCATAGGCGTCTGGAAGACCGGTAATAATACCAGACTTTCTTGCTAAACGCATCTCAGGAGTGTAAACATCGAATACTCCTTGGTTATGAGTCTTTCTGTATTTTGTAAATATGTCAACAACCTCAGGGTCTACTTCATAACCATTCTCATGACACGCATTTTGCGCCATACGAATACCACCAAATGGTTGAAGAGAACGCTTAAAAGGTTTATCAGTTTGAAAACCAACTATAGTTTCTAACTCTTTATCTAAGTATCCAGGGCCATGGGAAGTGATTGTGGAAACAATCTTTGTATCCATATCTAATACACCACCAGCTTCCAGTTCCTTTTTGGATAAATCCATAACCTGTGCCCAAAGCTTCTTTGTAGCTTCTGTTGGGGCAGCTAAAAAGGAATCATCGCCATCATACATGGTGTAGTTTTCCTGAATGAAGTCCCTAACATTAACGGAAGTAGACCATTTTCCTTGTTTAAATCCTAACCATTCTGCCTTCATTTCGTTTCCTCCTTCTTAAAACATCAATTACCGTTACTCCATATAGTCTATCAACTACAAAATTTCTTTTGTTATTAAAGCAAATAAATAGGATGAGAACACCAATTTATGGGACTTGGTGAATTCCTGTCTTCGTGTATTATATGATAAGATTTAGGTATCCGTCAACCAACTGGAGCGGCCAGTATATGGCAGTAAATAATAAAAAAGTTCAATAATATAGAAGGCTACCAAAGGTGTTTTATAATAAAAACAAAAGATTTGTGTATTTTGTATACAATCCTTTCTGTAATGAAAATTTTACTATAAGAAATGTTTGTGGAAAAAATAAAAATATGTTGAGATAAGGCAAAATGACAAATTTGATAAATACAGTCAAATGATATATTTTATCGGTAGAAATGATTGGAAAACACCACCCCTTGCCCTTGACGACATGAGAGATGTGGAATATAATAACCTTATTTCAAAAATCTATATTAACATGGGAGGTAAAAACATGGCTAAGATATCAAAAGATATGGTGATTGCTGAAGTGATTCAGATTGATCAGGGACTTATTCCTATTTTATTAAATGCTGGTATGCATTGCCTTGGATGTCCATCTGCTCAGGCTGAAAGCTTAGAGGAAGCAGCTATGGTTCACGGAATGGATGCAGATGCATTGGTTGCAGACTTAAATGCATACCTTGAGAGTAAATAATAAGAATTACTCTTTAAGATATAGTAAACTTAATAGTGCTTGCTATTTTGATAATCAAAAAGTGCTTCCCCGTCTCAATATAGAGAAGGAGAAGCACTTTTTATTTCACTGGGAATTGTAAGCAAAACACTTTGGTTTCTTTCGTTATATATTGTTTTACATAACAGAAAGAATCTGAATAGCAGTATTCTTTACAATAACATCATAGTGTTCCTTATAAAAGGCAAGAGATGCATAAGTGCTTCTTTCCATTCTGCCATACTCGGAAATGAAGTTACAAATCTGATTAAACTCTTGTGGAGTGTGGTCAGAACTATTCAGAACTAGATAGTATGTGCCACTTACTGTATCTTTATATAAATCATTCTCACCATGATATAAACCTATTAGGTTAGTGCTAAGCTGTATTACCTCTTCAAGAGAATGAAAAGAAAATACTTTGTAAACCTTTTGCTTTGGATTATACTCACTGGAAGGACGCTTAACATCGCTAGTAGTATCTGCATTGGTTTCATAGAGATCATTCTTGTCCGTAGTCTCTTTGGAAGAGTTCTTATCCATATCGAGAAGTTCATCTAACTGACTAAAACAGTTAATAATCTCATCTGCATAAGAATTATCATCCTCTTCTTCATCCTCATCGACTTCCTCATCCGTCTCCTCAGGAGAGAATTTGGAAAAACGAGTATCTAATTCATCAGGATCCTCCACTTTTGTAACAACGAGTATCAAGCTCTCTGGAGAAATAGGGATAGCTTCAATCATAAGAGGAATATCGTCTGCTTCGAATCCAAATTCAAAAGCAGCTTGCTGCATCATATCGCGGAAAAGCAATTTAGCTTTCTCGGTACCGTAAGCTAGTTCACTTAAACGCAATTGGCGATCCATTAGGTCTTCTTTGTTAAGGGTACAGCGAATCTGATTCTCACTAATCTTTTCAATCTTCATCGAATCACATCCTTTCTTGCTCGCATAAGTTAGGTTAAGACCATAATATAGTATATGCGAATCTACCTGTTATATTGTAATACTGTGATCGAAACTTATGGAATAAATGTACTTCAAGGTCTTAGACAGCTTATTTTTACTAAAAAACAGAGTCCTCTTGAATGTGTATAAAGTATAAGTGAATTCCTAGGCAAAGTCAATAACAGAGATATTAAATTTTGCTTTATAATCTTCTGTTTATAATACATATCGAGTGTTTTTCTTGAAAAGTTTATGTATAATAGATACATTAGGTGATTGACTAGAAAATTTGCCTATGCTAGACTAAAAAAAGTAGGAAAGACCATTTAAAGAAAGGGTTTTGTATGAAATTTGTACATATTGCAGATGTGCATCTGGGAATGCAACCGGATTTGGGACATCCCTGGAGTGAAGCCAGGAAACGAGAGCTGTATGAGACCTTTTTTAGGGTTATAGATTTTTGTAGAGAGAAGGAAGTCGATCTTTTGCTCATTGCTGGGGATCTGTTTCATCGTCAGCCTAGTAGACAGGAACTATCAGAGGTCTTTTATGCATTTGAAAAATTAAATAGAACAAAGATTGTATTGATTGCAGGAAATCATGATTATATAGGACCAGGTTCATTGTATGAAAAGGAGACTTGGCCATCTAATGTAAAGGTGCTTTCTAAGGAGAAGGTGGAGACTTATTTTATTGAAGAACTACATACTTATGTTTATGGATATAGTTATGAGACACAGGATGTAAAGGAGAATCGTCTAAAAGGCATAAGACCACTGAATAAAGAAGGCTACCATATCTTATTAGCTCATGGAGGAGATTCCAATAATAATCCGATAAACCGACAGGAGCTAATGGATACTCCATTTGATTATGTGGCGTTAGGTCATATACATAAACCGGAGCGTATTGGAAGTAAGGCAGCTTATGCAGGATCCTTAGAACCATTAGACAAAACAGAAACTGGGGTCCATGGTTTTATTTACGGAACCTTAGGAGAGAGGGGTTGCTATCTTCAGTTTGTAAGCTTCTCCAAACGACATTATGAGCAGTTAGTAGTAGAAACAAAGTCCGGAATGACACTCTATGGCATACGCGATAAAGTGAAAGAGCTTATCCGGGAACGAGGAAAAGAGCATATATATAGGATACTATTAGAGGGAGCAACTTCTAGTGAGCTGTTGCTGGAAAAGGAGGTACTATATTCCGTGGGAAATGTAGTAGAGGTGATTAATAACACATATCCAGATTATGATTATGAGAAGCTATGTTATGAAAATCAAGACAATATTATAGGTATGTATATAGAACATATTAGAGAAATGGATATGAGCGATGAGGAGAAAGATTTGGCTCTGTACTATGGAGTAAAAGCATTTACAGATTCCAAAATAAAGGAAAGGTAAAGGGATGAAAATTGTATATTAAAACACTTAATGTAAGTCATTTTGGGAAGTTTCATCACAAAACGGTCCACCTAGAGGATGGAATTAACATTGTAGAGGGTTGCAATGAATCTGGTAAGTCTACTATTCATGCCTTTATCAAGGGTATGTTGTTCGGAATCGATAAAACTAGGGGAAGAGAAGGGAAAGACGATTTATATAGTAAGTACCAACCTTGGGATAATCCTACTTCTTATAGTGGCAGTATAGATCTTGAAATGAATGGTTCATTTTATCGAATCAACCGTAATTTTTATAAAGAGACTAAGGAAAGTGTCATGTATCAGTTGGATTCTGGAAGGGAAACCAATCTGGAGGCAGGACAACGTATTCCAATTTTAGAAGGAGTAAATCGTACTACCTTTCAGAAT
Organism: Bacillota bacterium; assembly: GCA_023416695.1. Lineage (GTDB taxonomy): Bacteria > Bacillota > Clostridia > Lachnospirales > Lachnospiraceae > KM106-2. Next base: position 8,919 of record JAEZGY010000066.1, read on the forward strand.
ACCATTAGTATTGAGCAATTAAAGCCAGAAACAGATATGTCCTTTGTAACTGAGGTGCAAAATTATTATACAAACTTAACCACAGCCAAACATGGTAATGTTTCAATTTCTAGTGCAATGGAGAATCTGAAGAAGGAAAAAAAGGCGATTAATCTAGATACTATAAAAGAAGAAATCAGAGGGATCGAGGACAGACTAGAAGAGATAGAGGCTGTAAAAGGGAAAAAGAAGGAACTAGAACAACAGCTTCAAATGCTAGAGAATCAGGAAGTATCTCAGCAGAAGAAAATAGAAATCAATGAGTTTATGAATATGAAGCAGCAGGTAGGAGATAAAGCTTATGCATATCAAATGCTGCAGGATCAAATTCAGGAATATGAAGAAACAGTTAGTAAAAGACAGTATGAAGTGAGGAAAGAATCTGCGAAAGGTAGAAGCTATGAACTTTTGTTTATTGCTTGCATTCTTGCATTAGTAGGTTGTGTAATAGGAGTGGTGTTACAGAATACAGCATTCTTAGTTGGAAGTTTTGTATTACTACTGGCGGTTTTAGGGGCGATCTTTATATTACCTGCTATTTTAGCAAAAGCTAATCCGGCAGAAAGAACTCCTCAGGAAGAGGAATATCTTACTCTTTTATTAAATAAACAAGAGAAGCTTAAGAATGAACTTGTTGTCTATCAGAAGCAATTTAATTTGGAGCAAATGACAGTTTTAGAGTTTGCCAAACAGATTAAGAATCGTCTTGAATTACAATTTAAGAATCTATCTCTGGAGCTAAAGGAAGAAAATACTGCAAAGGAAAGAAGTATTTTAGAGCTTTCCATAGAGCTTCAGAAAGTAGAGGAAAAGCTTGCTACGAAAGATAGCTTACTTAGTAAAAAGCAAGAGCTTTATCGTCTCTATGAAGAGAAAAGTAGAGAAGTTAAGATGATCGATTTGGCAGCAGAGAAGATTAAAGAATTATCTATTGCCATCCATGAATCTTTTGGGAAAGAGATTAGTAGAGAGCTATCCAATGTAGTAAAGCAACTGACCAATGGTAATTATCGTAGGGTATATGTGGATGAGAAAATGAACATATTTGTGGAACGTGATAATAAAAGGATTTCCATCCAGAAATTGAGCACGGGCACCATTCATCAAATATACTTTGCTCTTCGAATGATATTTGCAGGACACTTATTCCCTAATTCTAAGCTTCCTCTTATTCTAGATGAGACCTTTGTCTACTATGATAATAAGAGATTAGAAGAGGTATTAAAAATTTTGCCAAAGGACCAGCAGATCATCCTCTTTACTTGTCAGGACAGAGAGAGAAAGCTTTGTGACAATTTAGGAATTACTTACCATCATATAAGCTTGTAACGCTTATCAGCTGTAGTATAAGAGATGAAAAGAGAAATAAACTAATATGGTAAAAAGAAAGAAGAAACCTAAAAAAGTGATAAGTCCTTTACGAAGGAAAATAAAGCTAGCATTTAAGGTGTTTTTGTTGACGGTATTATTGCTATTAGCAGTAGCATTAGCTGTATTTTACATAAAATATGGGCGAGACATTTTTAGGCTTCAATCGGAAGCTAAGACTCTAGTGGGAAATAGTTCGGAGGACACGTTTAGAAAGAATTTGACAACACTAGTCTACGATTCAAATGGGCAAGAGATATGTAAATTTAAGTCAGAAAAAGACACTTATTACTTAAAAATATCATCCATCCCACAAGAGGCATTAGATGCAACAGTATGTATTGAGGATAAGCAGTTTTATACTCACTCAGGTGTTGATTTTATCGCTAATGTCAGAGCGGCTTTAGACATACTGAAACATAAAGGAGAAATTACCCAAGGGGCTAGTACCATAACTCAACAGCTTGCGCGTAATATTTTCTTGTCCCATGAGGTAAGTTGGGAACGTAAGGTAGAGGAAATCTTTATAGCGGTAGAGTTAGAAAAGAGGTATAGTAAGACTAAGATTTTAGAGTATTATCTTAACAATATCTATTTTGCTAATGGGTACTACGGACTTCAGGCAGCTAGTAAGGGTTATTTTAGTAAGGATGTTAGGGATTTAAGTCTCTCACAAATAGCCTTCCTAATTGCCATTCCAAACAACCCTACACTATACGATCCTACTATAAATATGGACAACACTATAAAAAGAAGGGACCGTATACTGGGACAGATGCTAGAGGATGAGAAAATAACAAAGGACCAGTATAATAAGGCGGTTACAGAAAAGATTACCTTAAAGCAAACCTCTTTAGAAAAGCAAAACTACGTAACCACTTATGTGAAATATGCTGCTACATGTGCCCTTATGGAGGCATCTGGTTTTATTTTTAGAAATCAGTTTGAGGATGATACAGATCAACAAGCTTATATGGAAAATTATCGGCAGGAGTATGATCGATGCCAGAATATGTTGTTTACAAAGGGGTATCGTATCAAAACTTCTATTGATATGGGGAAACAGCATGAGCTACAAGATTCCCTAGATAAAGGCCTAGGGATATTTACTTCAAAAAATGCGGAGGGAATCTACGATATGCAGGGTTCCTCGGTATGCATAGATAATAGTACAGGAAGAGTTGTGGCTATTGTAGGTGGAAGGAGCCAAGATACAGAGGGTTACACTTTAAATCGAGCGTACCAAAGTTTTCGTCAACCCGGAAGTGCTATTAAACCTTTAATTGATTATTTACCAGCGTTACAGGTAGGATATACACCTAGTACACAGGTGGTGGATGAGAAGATAGAGGATGGAGTAGAGAATAGTGATAAACGATATTTAGGAAAGCTTACCCTTCGAAGGGCCTTAGAGTTATCTAGAAATACAGTGGCATACAAGTTGTTTCAGGAACTTAATCCCATTACTTGTATGGATTATTTGTATCAGATGAACTTTGAGAAGTTGACAAAGCAAGATTATCTTCCTACCGCATCCATTGGTGGGCTAACCTATGGTGTTAGTGCACTAGAGATGGCAGCAGCCTATAGTACTATTGAAAACGATGGAAAATACAGAACTCCTACTTGTATTGTATCTATTGTGGATGTGGATGAGAGTACGGTAGTAGAAGATGAAATAGAAGAAAAGCCAATTTACAGGGAAGAAGCTTGTTATGCTATGACTGACATGATGGAGGGGGTTCTTACTAGAGGAACCGGGAAAGGCTATAGTCTTTCTGGGATGCCTTCTGCAGGTAAGACCGGAACCACCAACTCTAATTATGATGGATGGTTTGTAGGGTATACACCTTACTATACCACCAGTGTTTGGATAGGCTATGATATGCCAAAAGAAATAAAGGATTTAGCAGGTGGAACTTATCCACTACAAATATGGAACAGTTTTATGACAAAGATACATAAGGAATTAAAGGTAGTTAATTTTCCAGAGTATGAGGAACCAGATGTAGTAAGCCCTAGTCCAAAAGTTACAAAGACACCAACACCAACAGATACACCAAAGATAAATAATCCTCCAGTAAGAACAAAAGAACCGGCTACAACAAAAGAACCAGAAACATCTAATAAGCAAGATCCGACAAAGACACCGATAACGACCAATAAGCCAACGGTAACGAAAACACCAAATAAAACTAAAGAGCCGACCAAAGTCTCCCCAATTCCAGATGATATTACTGACGTAGAGGATGAATTAGACATTGAAGAGTTTTTTAGTACAGATGAGAATTAGGGAGGATTATGCCTATGGGGAATATACGATTTCAAGTGGCGGCTATATTAATATTAAGTGTAATTGTAATAGTTTATGGGAAAAGTAAAAAACTTCCCCTAGTATCTACAAAATGGTTTTCAGTATTACTTATTAGTACTTGTGCAAACTTGATATTTGATATTATAACGGTTCACACTATCATATATTTAGAGACAGTCGGACCTACAATTAATCGACTGTGTCATCAATTATTTATAGGAAGCCTTAATGTATCCCTTGTCTGTTTATATTTTTACATTGATTATCTAGGTAAACGGGAGCAAAGAAGAACACTCTTACAGATCATTGGTCGTATGGTCCCTTTCTTTATTGCAATCGTTTTTGTTATTTTTGGTAAGCTCTATTATAGAAATGAAGGTAATTTGATATATAGCTATGGTCCTATGGTTACTGCTTTCTACGCTAGTTGTTTCACCTATGTTATTGCTGCATTAATAGCTACCATTAAGTACCGCAAGGTGATATCGAAGGAGCGTGTGCTTAGCGTATATGCTGGCATTACAATATGGGTAATGGCTGCCATTATTCAATTTTTTGCAAAGAATCTCTTGATTTCAGGACTCGCGCTTTCCTTGTTAGTACTAATTATCTATCTCTCCTTTGAAAATCCAAGAGAGTATCTGGATGAGCAGACCAAATCATTTAATAGTATGGCTTATCAGAAAATGCTAGCTCAGGCATTTGGCCGCAGGAAGCATTTTTGTGTAGTAAATATCTCTGTTGAAGAGTATAGTACTATCCATAGAATGTTTGGTCAAGAGGTAGCAAATGAGATGTTAGCTACGATTTCTATGTATGTACAAAAGACTCTTCATATGAGAGTATATCATCCTTCTGGAAACCATCTTGTTATTATTATGGATAAGCAGGGTGAGTGTTGTGAAAGCCTAGTGGACCAGGTTAGCATCATACAAAAGAGATTTGAGGAGTCTTGGAGCTTTGGGACGTCCTTCTATCACCTAGAACCAAGAATCACTATGGTACAATGTCCTAAATACGCCAAGGATGAAAAAGAGCTTCATGACGTACTTCATTTTATGGGACAACAAAGGAATATAGGTACTATGGGCGTTCGAACAGTTAATTCTTATATCATTGAGCAACGTATCAGACATAATAGAATTGCTGATTTGGTAGAGAAGGCCCTTAGTGATAATGAGATAACTATGTTTTATCAACCAATTTACTCCGTAAAGGACAAAGCATTTGTATCAGCGGAAGCCTTAGTCAGATTAACCAATACCGGAGATTTGGGTTTTGTATCCCCAGAAGAGTTTATACCAATAGCAGAGGAAAAAGGACTTATTATGGAGCTAGGGGCTTGTATCTTTGAAAAGGTATGCGAGTTTATTTACCGAAGCGAAATCCATAAAATGGGGGTTAAATATATCGAGGTGAATCTATCCGCAATCCAATGTATGGATTCCGATTTACCAGGACAGCTGAAATCTATCATGAGTAAGTATCAGATTTCACCGTCTTTTATTAATTTAGAGATAACAGAAACAACAGCCATAGAATCTGGGGAGTTGTTAGTTAAGAATATGAAGAAGTTAACGGAAATGGGCTGTAGCTTTTCAATGGATGATTTTGGGACAGGATATTCTAACCTATCTAAGATTGCTGAGGTTCAGTATGATCTCATAAAGCTAGATAAAAGTTTGATTTGGCCGTGCTTTGAAGAAAATGGATATAAAGCTAACGTTATCTTAAATAATGTCATTTCAATGATTAATCATTTACATATAAAAATAGTTGCAGAAGGAGTGGAGACTCTTGAACAAGTAGAACGGCTGAGTGATTTACAAGTTGACTATTTACAAGGTTATTACTACTCAAGACCAATTAAGGAAGAGGATTATCTAGAATTCTTAAGAAAGAATGCGGTATAAAATTAAGCCATCCAAGGAATGTGAATTCCTTGGATGGCTTTTTAAGTGATTTAAATAGCTTTCCCTTGTGCATAGAGAGAAAGTACTGTTCGTATTTTTTCTGTTGGACTTAACAACTCACTTATGGAGGCGTCGTGGTTTAAAGTGTCGATTAACAAGGCAATATATTTTGACATATCAGCACTGATGTAATATGGCTTAGATAAAAGCTCTTCAGACTGATAAACTAAGTTTGTAGTAAGAATTCTATCAAATAAACCTTCTTCATAAGCTTTGTCAAATTTAGTGAAACCGTTGGTGAAAAGACCAAAGGTAGCAGCGATAAAGATTCTTCCTGCTCTACGTCTTTTTAATTCTCTTGCCACATCTAACATACTTTCGCCAGAGGAAATCATATCGTCTACAATAATTACATCCTTGCCTGCTAAGTCAGTACCTAAGAATTCATGAGCAATAATTGGGTTACGCCCATCTACTATAGTAGTGTAATCACGACGTTTATAGAACATACCTACGTCTACGCCCATAATGTTTCCAAAATAAACGGCTCTTCCCATGGCACCTTCATCTGGAGAAACTACCATCATATGATCAGCATCAATCTTAAGATCAGAAACATTTCTTAGTAAAGCCTTAATAAACTGATAGGTAGGCATAATAGTTTCAAAACTTTTTAGAGGAATAGAGTTCTGCACTCGAGGATCATGAGCATCAAAAGTGATAATACTTTCTACACCCATATTAGTTAACTCTTGAAGGGCTAAAGCACAATCTAAGGATTCTCTAGAACTACGTTTATGCTGACGACCTTCATACAAGAAAGGCATTATAACGGTGATTCTTCTTGCTTTACCTCCGATTGCAGCAATAATACGTTTAAGATCCTGATAATGATCATCAGGAGACATATGATTAAGATGTCCACTTACAGTGTAGGTTAGGCTATAGTTACATACATCTAATAAGATGTAAACATCAGAACCTCTTACAGATTCTCTGATGATACCCTTAGCTTCCCCTGTTCCAAAGCGTGGACAAGAAGCGTTAAGAAGATAGGAATCACGTTTATAGGCTTTGAAAACTATGTTTCCTGAGTGTTCACTTTGACGCTCGTTTCTCCATCTTACAATGTAATCATTTACCTTATCCCCTAGTTTGCGACTACTTTCAAGAGCAATGATCCCCAAAGTACCTACAGGAATCATTTCCAAATTGTTGTCTTGTTGCGGCATGAGTGCATCCTCCATTTATATTTAATATACTGTTATATGATTTGGATATCAAAAGCCCTGAAGTGCTGGTAAATCAGAAATTTTGATACCCAAATCATATGACTGGTAACAATGTCCATAAAAGGTTATACCATTATCCCCAGTTTTCGTCAAGGACAAAATATACCATAAATCGCAATGTATTCCTAGGTTCTTAAGTGTTTTGCAAACCGTATATCATCGCCATATATATTAAGAAAGGTATAATCTCCCATAATTCTTGAGCAGATTCTTTCACTATAGGTTGCAGATAATTCATCAGGTGTTAAATTGGTTGATATTATGGTACATTTTTTTAGTAAATGGCGTTCGTTAATGCAGTTGTATAACTCACTTGTAACAAAGCTATTGTTTAACTCTGTTCCAAGGTCGTCTATAATAAAAACATCACAATGGTATATAAAGTCCTCTTCCATATTCATAGGCTGTTTATATTGTTCGCTGTTTTTGCCAAACCTATTCCTCTCTAACAACTCAAATAGTTGATAGGAGGTGAGATAGAGAACGGTAACTCCTTTGTGTAGTAGTTCATTGGCAATAGAATTGGCCAAAAAGGTTTTCCCTACACCAGCATTACCATAGATAAGAAGATTTTGATAATTCTCTGGCACTTTATCAATAAAGTCTTTACATAGAGTGACTACTTTTAAAATATTTTGATAAGGGGTTAACCCTGTAATAGGGTTTATTACATCTTTGGAATAGTAATCGTAGCAGAAACTATTAAAATTCTCTTTTTTTATAATTTCTTGAATGGTAGATTGAGAATATAGAAGGTCTACAACAGCTTGCTTAAAACACTGGCATTTCTCCTGATCCACCTGGCCAGTGTCCTTACAAATATTACAGGTATAAACAGGATTAAGGTAATCCATAGGGAAACCATTGGACATAAGTAACTCTGTTTTACAACACATAAGCTCTTTATTTTTCTCCCTCAATTCCTCTATGGCAGAGGGTTCTCCCTTGATAGCGAGTTTGGCTGCCTCTATGGATTGATTAATGAGTTCTTCGTCAATCTGTCTTAAGGCGGGGATCCTAGAATAGGCCTTTTGCTGGCGCTGCTTCATAATATGTTTATTTTCTAGTTTTCTACTGTCATATTCTCTTTGTATCATATCATACTGCCAGTTGGTAAGAGCCATTTACGTTGTCCTCCTATTGCTTCTTTAATAAAAGCTGCTCCATTTTCTGAAAATCTTCCTTGGTGTAATTACGTTGGGTAAAATTATTAAATTTATTTGCTGGGGCTTTATTCACAACAGGTTGCTTTGGTAACTTAGGTTGAGAATTCTGTTTCAAGTATGCCTCATCTAATCGTTTCACCTCAGCTAAGGTTTTCACCTTTTTCGTCGCCCAACTATCTAAAATGCGGTCTGCATATTTAAAATCTGGCTTATTAACCTTAATTAGAGTACGATTACATGCTTCAATAATCAACTCTAAAGGCATACTATACTTCATAATCCAGCGTGTAATAAACTGTATCTCAATATCACCTAGGGCTCTATTAAGACCAAAGGCTTTATTTATTGCCTGATAGGTTTTATTATACTGATTGGTATATAGCCTTGCTTTTTCCTCCGTATCTATGCCTTCGTTGGCCCAGGATAAGGCTACCGCTTCCACATAATTAGAATTTTTCTTCCCATTAGAAATACAATGTTCATATAAAAACATGATCAAATCAGAAGAAAATCCAACCCCCTCATAAAGATATAGAATCAGCTGCATATCAGTAGGTTTTAGCGGCCGCTGCATATAGCTTTCCACGGCACCCATTATCAGCTTTACATTATTATCCTTAGTTAGCTCATTAATTTGAGCCTTCGTATACGTAGGCTTATCAAATTGTGTGGCTTTCACGGTTTTATCAGAAGTATTAAGAATATCATTTGTAGAAAGAGCGAGAGCAGAGCTCGTATTGTTTGCGGTTAGAGTGCCTGCCTCAGCGGAGTCTTCCGTAATCTGTGATGGGCTATTAAAGGTGATATTTGTAATCTGATTGCGTTCGTCTCTAGCTACGGTAATCAGTTGAACCTTTTCCCAGTAAGTGATAGCTCTAAGAATGTCCTTCTCAGTATCATCTAAACGATCAGCAATGGTAGAAATACTTAAATTTTCAAATAATTGATTACTTAAGCAGCGCAGTAAATACAAGTACACTTTTACATAGGCACCGTTAGCAGTCGGCATATAATTATCTATAAATATGTTTGAAATGACCGTCACATCATTAGTATGATTGGTCCTAAGAGATATAGTATTCATATTGCCTCCCAAAAATAATTCTTTACAAGTAAACATCATTATAGCACAGAAAAAAAATTAAGAAAATAGGCGATTTCAAATACTAGGCATGTAGAATTAATTTGTGGATTGTGTGGAATAAGTGGATAACATTGCAGAAAAAGTAATGTAAATTATTGTAAAAAATGGCGAAAACCAAGTGGATAAAGAGATTTTAGCACGTAGAATCAATTAAAATAGTAAATAAGTGGAGATAAAAATATCCACAACCTTATTTGAAAAAAATGTTGATAAGGTTGTGGATAAAGTGGATAACTATTTGCCAAGAAGAGCTTCACCAATGGTTACAACATCTCCTGCACCCATAGTTATCAACAGATCACCGTTAGTACAATTTTCTAATAAAAAGTTTTCAATTTCATCAAAACTAGGGAAATAATAGGCATCTACTCCCGCATCTTTTAAGAGTTTTAGAATGTCTTTGGAGGAAATGTCTCCTGGATTAGCCTCTCTGGCAGCATAAATATCAGCTAGAACAACATGGTCTGCCAAAGAGAGAGTCTCAGCAAATTCGTTTAAAAAGGCTTTCGTTCTGGTATAGGTATGTGGTTGGAATACACACCATACTTCATTGGCAGGATATCGTTTGGCAGCGTTTAATGTAGCTGCAATTTCTGTTGGATGATGAGCATAGTCATCGATAATCGTAACTCCGCCAATCTTTCCTTTTAATTCAAATCGACGATCTGTACCTTGGAAATGGTCTAGACCATCCTGGGCGTCATCTAAAGAGATTCCTGCGAAAACGGCAGCAGCAATTGCGGCTAAGGAATTAGAAATATTGTGTATACCTACAACAGATAAATGCATATGTCGTACAAAGTTTCCTTCTATATATAAGTCATACTCACCAAAGCCCTGTTCATTAAAGCAGATATTCTCCGCTGCATAGTCAAAACTATCTTTGTCAAAACCGTAGGAAACAACCTTACAGCTCAGATCGGAAAACAGAGTTTTATAGTCCTTTATTTCACCATTAACAATTAAAGCACCATCTTGTGGTAATCTCTTTGCAAACAGGTAGAAGGAATTTCGTATATCGTCTAAATCTTTAAAAAAGTCTAGATGATCTGCTTCTATATTTAATATAATACTAATCTTTGGGTTGAATTTCAGAAAACTATTAGTATATTCACAGGCCTCTGTTATAAAGTTCTCACTATGCCCTATTCTAAGATTGCCATTAATTTCCTTCAGAATACCTCCAACAGAAATGGTTGGATCTTTCTTTGCAGATAGAAAGATATGGGAAAGCATGGAAGTAGTTGTGGTCTTGCCATGGGTTCCAGAAACTGCTATGGGAGTGTCATAGTTAGCCATTACCTGACCTACCATCTCAGCTCGATCCATCATAGGAATTCCAGCCTCCTTGGCAGCTACAAATTCTGGGTTAAAACTGCTAATAGCAGCGGTATAAACTACTAAATCAATATTACTAGTTATATTAGAGGCCTTTTGTCCATAAAATATATGGATGCCTTTAGATTCTAAGTGGGTAGTTATCTTGCTTTCCTTCATGTCTGAACCGCTAATAGTAAAGCCTTCACTATGTAACAATTCAGCAAAAGCACTCATACTAATACCACCAATGCCCATAAAGTAAATATGGCATGGGTGATCAAAATCAATCTTATACATGTACAATACACGTCCTATTCTATAAATTATTGGGGAATCTATTGTTATTATAACCATTTGAATTAAAAATACAATACATTTGGAAAAGAAGACCTTTTGTTTTATGCAAATCACCAATTTTTATTCTAAAAAAAATAAAATGATTATGCATAAATAATTTTCTTTGCAATTTTATTCTTAAATCGCAGAAAAATGATTAAAATGAGTAAAAGATTAGCAATATTTGTTCACTTTTTTGAATATTCATGGTATAATTATAAAGGAATCTTACAGCAAGGGGTGATTACGTGATTAGGAAAGAAATGATTGCCATGCTTTTAGCGGGTGGACAAGGATCCCGCTTGGGCGTATTAACTGCCAAGGTTGCGAAACCAGCGGTGGCGTTTGGAGGAAAATATCGAATAATAGACTTTCCTCTAAGTAATTGTATTAACTCAGGTGTAGATACAGTGGGTGTACTTACTCAGTACCAACCATTGCGTCTAAATACACATATAGGAATTGGTATTCCATGGGATCTAGATCGTAATATTGGAGGAGTTTCTATACTACCACCTTACGAGAAGAGCACAAGCAGCGAGTGGTATACAGGAACAGCCAATGCCATATATCAGAACTTAGAATATATGGAATATTATAAGCCTGAATATGTACTTATTTTGGGTGGAGATCACATCTATAAGATGGATTATGAAGTTATGTTGGAATACCATAAAGCTAATCATGCGGATATTACCTTGGCCACAATACCAGTGCCTATGGAAGAAGCCTCACGATTTGGTGTGGTGATTACAGATGAGAACAAGAAAATTCTAGAGTTTGAAGAGAAACCAGCCAACCCTAGAAGTAACTTGGCAAGTATGGGTATATATATCTTCTCATGGAAGGTATTAAGAGAAGCGCTTATCACATTGAAGGACCAGCCTGGTTGTGATTTTGGAAAACATATTATTCCTTATTGTCATGAGCGTGGAGACAGAGTGTTTGCATATGAGTATAATGGCTACTGGAAGGATGTTGGAACACTTTCATCTTATTGGGAAGCGAATATGGAATTGATTGATTTAGTTCCAGTTTTTAATTTGTATGAGGAGTTCTGGAAGATATATACCAAGAGTGATACTCTTCCACCGCAGTATATTTCTGAGAATGCGGAGATTAATAGAGCTATTATAGGCGAAGGCACAGAGATATTCGGTAAGGTAACAAATTCAGTTATTGGATCAGGTGTTACAATCGAGGAAGGCTGTGAAATTCGAGATTCCATTATTATGAACGGAGCTGTCATACATAAAAACAGTTACATTAATAAAGGAATTATTGCTGACCGAGTTGTGATTGGCGAGAATGTGCGAATTGGTGTTGGTGAAGATGTGCCTAATAAAATAAAACCTGATATTTATGCGGATGGTCTTGCAACCATTGGTGAGAATTCAGTGATCCCGGACAATGTTGAGATTGGTAAGAATACAGCAATATCCGGACATACTGTTGCTAGTGATTATGTAGATAATAAGCTTTTAAGCGGAGAGACATTGATAAAGGCAGGTGACAGATAATGCGGGCAATAGGAATTATTTTAGCAGGTGGCAACAGTAACAAGATGGGCAAGTTAACTAGCCGTAGGGCGATTGCTGCAATGCCGATTGCAGGCGGTTACCGCAGTATTGATTTTGCACTTAGCAATATGTCTAATTCTCATATTCAGAAGGTTGCAGTTTACACTCAATACAACGCTAAGTCACTTACTGAACATATGAATTCCTCCAAATGGTGGGATTTTGGAAGAAAGCAGGGAGGCTTGTATGTCTTTACACCAGCCATAACTGCGGATAATGGATTCTGGTATCGTGGTACTGCAGATGCTATGTATCAGAACATTAATTTCTTAAAGAATAGTCATGAGCCATATGTTGTGATTGCATCTGGAGATGGCGTTTATAAAATGGATTATAGCAAGGTTTTAGAATATCATATAGATAAAAAGGCTGACATTACCATAGTTACCAAGAGACTTTCTGCTACTGAGGAAGCTAACCGATTTGGATGTGTAGAGGTAGATGGTGAGAATCGGATTACTAGATTTGAGGAGAAGCCGATTATATCCAACAGCAGTTTGGTTTCTGCAGGTATTTACATTATTCGTAGAAGACAGTTGATTGAGTTCTTGGAGGCAGCAGACCAAGAAGAGAGACATGATTTTGTTCAGGATATCATTGCGCGTCATACAGGTGTGAAGCGAATCTATTCCTATGAATTTGATGGCTACTGGAGTAACATTGCTACAGTAGAATCTTACTATAATACAAATATGGATTTCTTAAATAGAGGTATTCGTAACTATTTCTATAGACAGTATCCACATGTTTACTCTAAAGTAGAGGATCTTCCACCAGCGAAGTACAATAAAGGATGTAAGGTGAATAACAGTCTTATTTCCAGTGGATGTATTATTAATGGTGAGGTTAGTAATTCTATCTTGTTTAAGAAAGCCTATATTGGTAATAACACAGTAATTAAGAATTCTATCATCTTAAATGATGTGTTTATAGGGGATAATACTTACATTGAAAATTGTATTGTGGAGAGTAGAGATACAATTAGAGCAAATTCCACTTATGTGGGAGAACCAGGACACCCTCGTGTTGTGGTAGAACATAATGAAAGATATATATTGTAATAGAGGAGTTTATAGCAGATATAAAATTGGGAGGAGGCCTTATTGGACGAATCCCACATTATATAAAACTAATATACAATAGCTAAAGGGGGTACAGACAGTGCAAATTACTGACGTTAGGGTGCGTAAAGTAGCTAAGGAAGGCAAGATGAAAGCTGTAGTATCAATTACCTTGGATAATGAATTTGTAGTTCATGACATCAAGGTTATTGAAGGAGAGAAGGGGCTTTTTATTGCAATGCCTAGTAGACGTGCTGGAGATGGCGAATATCGCGATATTGCTCATCCTATTAATTCTGAGACAAGAGACAGAATTCAAAAAATTATTATCGAAAAGTATGAGATGGCACTTACAGATAATGATTCTGTAGAGGAATAATTCTCATAGATGGATATAACCTAGTATGAGAACTAGCCAAGATGGACAAGCAATAGGGAAAGAGGATGTTCTTTATAGAGCTTCCTCTTTTTATTACACAAGATTACTAGTAATCTCGTATAATAAGAAGAGAAAGAAGAGAAATCTATTTGACTTAAAGGAATATGTCATGAAATCGACAGGAGGATTTATGAAATTTCTAGGTAAGTTTTTGTTGCTAGTTGGAGTCATAGGATTGGTATTGTTTTTTGTACTGACAAAATTAGATATATTCATTTACTTTGATCAGATGGACACAGAGTCAACCCAAGACAATAAAGAGAAGTATATAGAGAGTCTCCGAAAAGCTATGCTTGAGAGAAGTCCATCAGTCACGTTAAGTATACAAGGTAATTCTGAGGAAGTACATGGGTTTGTTAGTGATGCCATAAATCAAGCTTTTGAGGTGGATGATCCTACTACTAATTTGGATTACGATTACCTAAGATATAACTATAAAGGAACTCAGATAACAATTAGGGGTTTATTTAATGCATATCAAGTGGAGTATAACATTAGTTATAATGAATCCAGGGAGGAGACAGAAGCTGTTCTTGCACAGGTTAGGAATATATTAAAGGCATTAAAGATATCAACTATGGATGATTACAACAAGATAAAGAGTATCCATGATTTTATTATTTCCAATTCGTCTTATGATATTAGTGCAATCCACTCCTCAGCTTATGATAACCTAATAGGCCAAGCATCCGTGTGTCAAGGTTACGCCATACTTACTTACCTTATGATGAAAGAGGCAGGGATTGATTGCAGAATCATCACTGGTTCTGGTAAAGGGGTAAGCCATGCATGGAATATCGTGAAATTAAATAACCAATGGTACAATATTGATTGTACCTGGGATGATCCGATTTCAAATGATGGGAAACAACATTTAGAATATGATTATTTTTTAAAATCAGATGCGGATTTTGTAAATCATATACGGGATTTTGAATTTAATAGCCAACAGTTCCATAATAAATATAAAATGGCAGATATCTCTTATTGAATAATCCTTTTATATTGTGTAATATATGGGTTGGTGTATACTAAAATAGCACCTTTAGGTGCTTTTTTATTGTGTATAAAATTACATTAATTTCCTATGAAGACGTATTGTTGGCTAAATTTTCTTAAATTTACAGATTGTGCTTAATAAAAACCAAGAATAAGCCAGATGTTTATAGAAATACACTAAAAATTGTGTTAAAATTTAAGGTATGTTTGGTTGTTGGTATAGTATTCAAAGGATAACAACGTGCATTATATAAAGGGCATACTAGAATATTAAAGGAAAGAGGGATTAACTATGGGTATGGCAACTTTTAAAGGCGGCATACATCCTTACGATGGAAAGAACTTATCAAAAGACAAAGCTATGAAAGTAATTATGCCTAAAGGCGATTTAGTGTTTCCGTTATCGCAACACATTGGCGCTCCTGCCTCTCCAGTAGTAGCTGTAGGGGATACAGTGCTAATGGGACAAACCATAGCAGAGGGAACAGGTTTTATATCTGCATCCATTTGTAGTTCAGTATCTGGTAAGGTAAAGGCTATAGCAAAACACCTAGTGGCATCTGGGAATATGGTAGAGTCTATTATTATTGAAAATGACGGTGAATATAAGGCTGTAGAAGGCTATGGCATTAAAAGAGATTATACCAAGATGACCAAAGAGGAAATCAGAGCCTCAGTAAAATCGGCTGGTATTATCGGTATGGGTGGAGCAGGGTTTCCAACTCATGTAAAGTTAACACCAAAGGATGACAATGCCATTGATTATGTCATTATCAATGGTGCAGAATGTGAACCTTATTTAACTTCTGACTATCGCATGATGTTAGAGTATCCAAATGAAATTGTTACTGGACTAAAAATAGTATTATCTTTATTCCCTAATGCAAAAGGTATTATTGCCGTCGAGGCAAATAAACCTGAAGCAATTCAGGCAATGCAACAAGCTGTTGAAAATGAGAGTAACATTTCTGTAAAAGTATTAAAAACAAAGTATCCACAGGGAGCAGAAAGAAAATTAGTATACGCTACTTGTGGGCGAAAATTGAATTCTAGTTTACTACCAGCAGATGTTGGTTGCGTAGTAAATAATATAGATACTATTTATGCCATTTATCAAGCTGTTTGTGAAAACATTCCAAGTATTCGTCGTGTCATTACAGTAACTGGAGATGCTATCGCAGAGCCTGGTAATTTTATTGTGAAAACTGGTACAAGCTACAAGGAACTTGTAGAAGTAGCAGGTGGATTTACGGAAGAGCCTGAGAAGGTAATTGCTGGTGGCCCGATGATGGGTATGGCTTTATATGATATTGATGTTCCTGTAACAAAGGCTTCCTCTGCATTATTAGCAATGAAGATGGATCCTGTTGCAGAAGTAGAACAAAGCAACTGCATCAAATGTGGACGTTGTGTAACGGTTTGTCCATGTCAGTTAGTTCCAGCTATGATGGCTAAAGCTGTTAAGCAAGAGGACTTAGACAAGTTTATTAGTCTTCAAGGTATGGAATGTTACGAATGTGGTTGCTGTACGTATGCTTGTCCAGCAAAGATTCCTTTAACTCAATACTTTAAAAAGGCTAGAAAAGCCGTTATTGCAAGTAGAAAAAAGGCGAAATAAATACAGAGAGAGGTGCAAATTGTGAGTAAATTATTAAACGTATCATCATCTCCTCATATTAGGAGTCAGGTTTCCACCACGACTCTGATGGCAGATGTTCTTATTGCGTTGTTCCCAGCCAGTGCGTGGGGTGTTTATAAATTTGGATGGCATGCATTCTTTATAATTCTTGCCTGTGTCCTTACAAGTGTTTTAACAGAATATTTGTATGAAAAGTTAATGAAAAAACCAGTTACCATTCACGACTTAAGTGCTTTTGTAACAGGTCTTTTGTTGGCTCTTAATTTATCACCAAGACTTCCTATTTGGATGGCCATTCTTGGTAGTGTCTTTGCAGTGTTAATTGTTAAGATGCTTTACGGTGGTATTGGTCAAAACTTTATGAATCCAGCGTTAGCAGCACGTTGTTTCCTTTTGATCTCCTTTGGTAAGCAGATGGCGGAATGGGGAACCTCCACAGATGCACTTACTGGTGCTACTCCATTACAGCTATTAAAGGACAGTGGTTCTGCAGTGGCTGCAGCGGATGTATTAAGTACCAACAAGCTTACCCTTTGGGATATGTTTGTAGGGAATAAATATGGATGTATTGGTGAAGTATCTGTATTAATGCTGTTAATTGGTGCAGCATATCTATTAATTCGTAAAGTAATTTCCTGGAGAATTCCAGTGTTATATATTGCTACTTTTGCTTTGTTTATGGGTCTATTTGCAGGACATGGTTTTGATTTCACTTATCTTGCAGCCGAAGTATGTGGTGGTGGTCTTATCATAGGTGCCTTCTTTATGGCGACTGATTATACCACTAGCCCTATGACAAAGCGTGGTAAACTTTACTATGGTGTAATACTTGGTATTGTTACGGGTATCTTTAGAATCTGGGCTGGTTCTGCAGAAGGTGTTTCCTTTGCGATTATTTTCTGTAACTTATTAGTACCTTTAATCGAGAAGGTATCACTTCCTACAGCTTTTGGTAGAAAGGGGGCAGCTAAGAATGTCAGCAAGTAAAGGAAAAAATACAATTATTAAAGATGCCATTGCATTAACTGTAATTACTTTAGTTGCAGGTTTATTGTTGGCATTTGTAAATATGCTTACTGCTCCAGTAATTGCTGAGCAGAAAGCAGCGGAAATCAGAAAAGCATACTCTGCAGTTTATGAAGATGCAGCTAACTTTAAGGATGATAAAGGTGAATTTGCTACAGTTGGTGAGACCTCTAAAGTATTATTAGAAGAAAAAGCCGGTATCAGCAATGTAACCATTACTCAGATCTATGGTGCTTATGATAGTAGTGATAACCTAATCGGTTATGTATTTACTGCTTCTTCTAGTGAAGGTTATGGTGGAGACGTTCCGATTTCCCTTGGTATTGATCTTGAAGGAACCATTACTGGACTTGAAGTATTAAGCAACTCTGAGACAAAAGGATTTGGTGCTAATGCATCTTTGCCTGAATTTAAGAATCAGTTTAAGGGATTAAGCGCTCCTGAAATTAGCTATGTAAAAGATGGTAATGCTAATGGTACTGATCAGATTAATGCTGTCAGTGGTGCAACTAAAACCACTAATGCAATAGTGAATACGGTTAATGGATGCTTATACTATGTGAAAAACATCATTGGAAACTAGGAGGTGCAATAGTGAAAAAATATATAGAACGTTTATATAATGGTATCATTAAAGAGAATCCTACCTTAGTTCTTATGTTAGGTATGTGTCCTACCTTAGCAGTAACCAAGTCTGCTTCTGGTGGTTTATATATGGGTATTGCAACTACTGTAGTATTGATTCTTTCTAACATGATGATTGCTGCGTTACGTAAGGTGATTCCAGATAAGGTAAGAATTCCTGCTTATATCGTAATCGTTGCCTCTTTTGTAACTGCAGTACAGTTGATTATTCAAGCTTACCTTCCGGCAATACAAGAACTTTTAGGTGTATACATTCCTCTAATCGTTGTTAACTGTATTATCTTAGGTCGTGCAGAATCTTATGCATCTAAAAATAGTGTAGGTTTATCTGCCTTTGACGGTGCTGGTATGGGTATTGGTTTTACCGTTGCTTTAACAGCCATTGGTTTAGTACGTGAGCTTTTAGGTGATGGTGCCGTATTTGGTTATGCCATTGGCTTCCTACAAGATTATAAGATTAGTATTTTTACTGCAGCGCCTGGTGCTTTCTTTGTTCTTGCGTTATTAACAGGACTTCAGAATAAATTTAAGGCTCCTAGTGCAACTAATGTGAACCGTGGCAATGGAGATATTGCTTGTGGTGGTAATTGCTCTGGTTGTGCTGGCTCTGTATGTGCTAGTAACAAAGGGTTAATCGAAGCCCAAAAGGCAGCAGTAAAAGCAGAAAAGCTTGCCAAAGCAAAAGCAGCGGCTGCAGCTAAAAAAGCAACAGAAACAGGAAAGGAGAATTGATTTAGATGAAAGAGATAATTTTAATCATAATAACCGCAGCATTAGTTAACAATGTAGTACTAAGTCAATTCTTAGGTTTATGTCCTTTCTTAGGAGTATCTAAAAATACAAAGACAGCAGCTGGTATGGGTGGAGCCGTAATCTTCGTTATTACCATAGCATCTGCCATGGCTAGTTTAATCTATGAGTTTATTTTAGTACCACTTGAACTACAATATTTACAGACTATCGTGTTTATCCTTGTAATTGCAGCATTAGTACAGCTAGTGGAGCTCTTCTTAAAGAAATCAATACCTAGTCTTTATAATGCACTTGGTGTATATCTTCCACTTATCACTACAAACTGTGCAGTTCTTGGTGTTGCTCTCTTAAACGTACAGAGTAGCTATAACTTTTTAGAAAGTGTAGTAAATGGTGTTGGTACTGCTGTAGGATTCTTTATTGCTATTGTTATTATGGCCGGAATTCGTGAAAAAATTGAATACAATGATTTTAGTGAGTCCTTAAAAGGAACTCCAATCGTACTTGTAACTGCAGGTCTTATGGCAATTGCTTTTTATGGATTTGCAAGTTTGACATTCTAAGAGAGGGGGAGGACAATGTTAAATATTATTATTGCCACTTTAGTAGTGGCTCTTACTGGGGCAATCATAGGTATCCTTCTCGGGGTGGCTGCTGAAAAGTTTAAGGTTGATGTAGACGAAAGAGAAATCAAGGTAAGAGAAGTATTACCTGGTGTTAACTGTGGAGCCTGTGGATATGCAGGTTGTGATGCAGCAGCAAAAGCCGTTGCAGCTGGAGAAGCAGAAGTAACAGTATGTCCTGTTGGTGGCTCACCAGTAGCAGAGCAAATTGGTGAGATCATGGGAGTAGTAGCCGGGCATACAGAGAAGAAGGTAGCATTTGTAAAATGTGCTGGTACCTGTGAAAAGGCAGGTATTAATTCCAATTATTATGGGGCTACGGATTGTGTAGCTGCTATGTCAGCTCCTGGTGAAGGCGGAAAAGCTTGTAGCTATGGATGTATGGGACTTGGTTCTTGTGTAAAGGCATGTCCATTTGATGCTATTCATATCGTGGATGGTATTGCTAAAGTAGATGTAGAGAAATGTACTGCATGTGGAAACTGTGTAGCTATTTGTCCAAAACAAATAATTGAGATTGTGCCTGCTGGAGCAGAGTTCTTAGTGCGTTGTAATTCTTTAGACAAAGGTAAAGATGTGAAAGCGAAGTGTGATGCTGGATGTATCGGTTGTAGCATGTGTGTTCGTGCTTGTGAATATGACGCGGTTCATGTAGAGAATAACTTAGCTTACATTGATCAAAGTAAATGTACAAAATGTGGGAAATGCGCAGAAAAGTGTCCTACCAAGGTAATTCGTGATTTAGTAGCAGCCAACTAATAATAAAGTTAAAAATGGCGTGGAAGAGGATTTATTGATTCTCTCCACGCTATTTTAATTAAAAAAAGCAAAGTGAAGATATTCCACAAATGTTAAATGCCTCATAGCTTACCTTATGTTTAATAATCTATAATTTGATGTTTAGGAAACACTAATAACGAATCCTATTAATAAGGTCTCTTTTATATGTCAATGCCCATATGAAGGTAATAGGAGGTTGCTATGAGTTTTCGATTTCCATTTTTGAAATCAGTTTTTTTATTCTTAATAGGCGGTTTTCTCTATGGTATCATTGAAATGCTATTTAAGGGTAGTACACATATTTCTATGTTAATAGCAGGGGGATTCGCTTTTCTTCTAATAGGTGGGCTTAACGAAGGAAGCCGGAATCCATCCCTATTAGGTATGATGGTTATTTCCTGTCTTCTGATTACATTTATTGAATTAGTTACAGGGATTATTGTGAATCTATGGCTCCATCTTAATGTATGGGATTATTCCAAATTACCTTATAATTTTTTAGGACAAGTGTGTCTAGTGTTTTCTGTTTGTTGGTTCTTACTTTCATTTGTGGCTATTCTTTTGGACGATTATATTCGTTATTTTTTATTAGATGGTAAAAAACCTCATTACCATTTTATGTAGAATATGTGGTTGTTATTCTTACTAATTTGAGTAAAAAAGTCAAAAAAACACAAAAAGATAAAAGACTTACTTGTTAGAAAATAAAGTATATCCTATAATGGATATAGTAAAATAACACAAAGAATCAAGGAATTTGGTGGTGTAGATAAAATGACAAAAATAAAGGATATAGCTATACAATGTAATGTATCCGTTTCTACGGTCAGCAAAGCTTTTAATGGTTATCACGATATTAGTGAGGAGACAAGAGCTAAAATTTTGCAAACGGCACATGCTATGGGCTACTCAATAAAATCATCATTAAATGAGAACCGGGAAAAGACCTGCAACATTGGACTTCTGTATGAGGATGCCTCGAATCAAGGTCTAAGAAACGAGTACTTTGCCTACATAGTTGCTTCTTTTAAGGAAAGGGCTGCGAAGCAAGGTTATGATATTACGTTTATAGAACGTAACATTGGTAGTAAGAGAATGTCCTATCTGGAACACTGTCGTATGAGAAATTTTGATGGAATCTGTATTGCTTGTGCAGACTTCTCTGACCCTGAAGTCGTTGAGTTAGTAAATAGTAGCTTCCCTGTTGTTACAATTGATCAAGTATTTAATGAGGCCATTTGTATACTCTCAGATAACATGCAGGGAATGAAGCAATTAACAGAGTATGTCATATCTATGGGACATACAAAGATAGCTTATATATATGGAACAAAATCTAGTGTTACTCACAATCGTTTGGTTGGATTTAACCATGCCTTATTAGAAAGTAGAATAAAGGTTCCAGAGGAGTATATAGTAGAAGGGATGTATCGAAGTGTGGATAAGGCAGAAGAAGTAACGGAGAGGCTTCTTGCTTTACCAGATCCTCCTACCTGTATCATTGCTCCAGATGACTATTCCGCCCTAGGCGTTATGAATGTGGCTAGAAGAAAAGGATGGAAGATACCAGAGGACCTCTCCATAGCTGGATACGATGGTATGCCTGTTTCACAAGTGCTAGAACCAAAACTGACAACAATTATGCAGGATGCAGATAAACTGGGAACGGAAGCTGCAAGACAGCTGATTAATTTAATAGAAAATCCAATGGGTACCTCATTAGATACAGTGATGATGAAAGTCATCTTAGTCAAAGGAGGATCTGTCAGCAAAATTAGCAATTAGCGTTTTTTTATTTAGTATATTGATGAAAAAAAACACATATGGTAAAATATGCAACATACAACTAGAATAAGGGAGGGTACTATGAGACTTGTTTCGACATCCATGCTGCGACAGGATATGGTTTTGGCAAGGTCAGTCTATCACAAAGATTGCCTAATCCTTAAAGCAGGTCAGAGGGATATAGGTAGGTTTGTTCACAACCTACATAATATGGGGATCGAATATGTTTACATAGAAGACAATAAAAGTGATGGCATTGTTATTCCAGATGCCATTTCCGAAAAAACTCGTGTAAAATGTAAAAAAGTTCTACGCGCCACAATAAAGGAGTTTGCCAAGAGAAGTACCCTAGAGGTAGAAGGACTTGTTGATTCAGTAGATAGTATTATAAATGATATTTTATATAACAAAGACGTACAAGTGAGTTTGAACGACATTAGTACTACAGATGACTATACCTTTTCTCACTCTGTAAGTACTACCGTTTACTCCCTTTTGTTAGCTAAGGAACTTGGGTATAGTCGAAGTATGTTGCAGAAGCTAGCAGTAGGAACTATGCTTCATGATATGGGTAAGGTTTTACTTGATAAAGAGGTGTTATTTAAAAAAGATCAACTGACACCAGAAGAGTTTGAGTATATTAAACAGCATACCGTCTTGGGGTATCAAGCGCTGAAACGATGTATTGGGATTACCGAGTTATCTAGGATAGTGTCTCTTACTCACCATGAGCGTATGGATGGATCTGGCTATCCAAGGGCAGTAAAGGCAGGAAATCTTCATGATTTTGCAAGAATAGTTGCGATAGCCGATGTATATGATGCACTGACTACAGATCGGTGTTATCGAAAGAAATGGTCCAATGAAAGGGCTGTGAATTACCTGATTGAATACTCTGGAAGTAAATTTGATACCAATCTTGTTGGGCGTTTTATACAGCAGATTGCCATTTACCCAAATGGATCCATGGTAAGATTATCTGATATGACCTATGGAGTGGTTGTAAGACAAAACCGTAGCATGCCGCTTCGGCCTGTGGTGAGAGTTGTGTCAGATAAATATGGGAATGATGTAGATATATATGAAATAGATTTAATGAAAGAATTATCAATTACAATTATACAAAGTGAAATAGAAATACAAGATAGCAAGTCAAGATTCGAAATGGATAAGTAGTACATGCTAACTGTTTGTCTTTACGGAGGAAATAAAGCGGATGTTTAAAGTATTGGTTGCCGATGCGGATTCATCAACAGTAGGTTTGGTTGAAAAAGTATTAAGTGACAAGCTAAAAGAGGCAAAAATAGTTGGTGTTGCAAGAAACGGAAATGATGCTGTAGTTGAAACAATTAACCAAGAACCAGACCTTATTATTATAGCTATAAAAATGTCTGGTATTAATGGTCTAGAGACGATTAAGCAGATCCGAAGCTTTAATAAAAGCGTACATATTATTATTGTGTCTGCTTATGATTACTTTGGATTTGCAAGAGAGGCCATGTTACTTGGAGTTAATAATTACCTTCTTAAACCGGTT
This sequence comes from Bacillota bacterium, assembly GCA_023416695.1. GTDB lineage: Bacteria > Bacillota > Clostridia > Lachnospirales > Lachnospiraceae > KM106-2. The sequence continues at coordinate 32,678 of JAEZGY010000066.1, forward strand.
ACCACACAACAGCTTTATGAAGCAATTAAAAGGGAAATTATCAGTCTTCAAGAGGAGTCTGATAGAATACAGAAATTTAGAGAAGAAGAGCATGTACTTAATACTGCTCTTCATTTTGTGGAGCAGCATTTTATATACGGTATTTTATTTAATCCTAGTTATAGTGCTGAAATAAATCAATATATAGATCTTATTGGTGTTGGGAAATATGGGTATATGATGAATATTGTCATTCCCCCAAATTATAGAGATCAATATTTGAACTTGGATCGTGTTGTTACCCAAGTGCAAAGAAGAGTAAAGGCGATTATTAGTACAAGGGAGAAGTGTGCAATTGGACCCCAGATGATGCACAGAATTATGGTATATGTAACTGCTGATAAAAACAAAGATGCTAAGGAAGTTCAAATAGAGTCTGTCAAAATAGCTAGGCAGGTTCATGCTGGATTAAAAGAAACCTTTGGGATAGATACCTTTATTGCTATAGGTAGTGTAAAATCTATCGATTATATTCATGAAAGCTATTTAGAGACCATACGATGTACTAAATATATAAATGAAGGTCCTGTGCTTCATTATAAAGAAGTTAGGTATAAAAGTTATCCTGTCATTCATGAGTACTATGAATTGATGAATGTTTTGGTGGAAGATATTAAGTATAATCGACATGAGACCCATGAAGTATTTTCTAATATTATTGAATCCTTAAGGCCTCTTTCTTCTGTGGAGAGAATCAACCGCTTGCTGGAATTGTTTTATATTATTAATTATGAAACTAAAAGAGAGTATAAGGGCCAGAATATAGGTTTTGATTATTACTTAGAATATAATGAAATCCTTAACTATACAGTTGAGGAACAAGAGAGTTGGGCATGGAGAAGATTCAACACCATCTTAAGAGCATTAAAGACTGAGAAGGTGGATCGTAAGACTAGCATTGTAAATGTTGCTATAGGACATATTAATAAACATTTTACAGAGGAAGTTACGTTAAATGATATTGCAACTTATGTAAATCTTAGTCCTCAGCATTTTAGCAAGATTTTTAAAGAAGCCACTGGTTTTGGTTATGTAGAGTGGGTAAACAATTTACGTATAACTAAAGCAAGAGAGTTGATTAATAATACAGATAAAACAATTAAAGAAATCTGCTTTTTAGTAGGTTATAATGATCCTAATTACTTTAGTCGTATATTTAAAAAGTATGTAGGAATTAGTCCAACTGATTATATGTTGGAACGAGATAAGCATGAAGAAGTAAGAGAGTAAATAAGAGAATAAATATAAAAACAGCTGCCTACCAAAGTGTTAATATGGTATGCAGCTGTTTTTATAATATATTTATTAGAAGAGCTCTTGCCATATGGAGATGGGATTTTACAGTTAATTATTGTAAAATAGCTATATTTCTATCAAAAGTTATTGACGGAATTCTTAGATTATGCTATTCTAAACTAGCGATGGAAGAGGTCTTTTTTTTATGCCTAAAAATCAATGATGACTGTAAACAATAACACAAATAGAATTAATAGCGGAGGTGGAAGCTGTGCGCGTAAAAATTACATTAGCTTGTACAGAATGTAAACAACGTAATTACAATATGACTAAGGAAAAGAAGGCACATCCAGATAGAATGGAAACTAAGAAATATTGTAAGTTCTGTAAATCACACACTTTACACAAAGAAACTAAGTAGTGAGGTTTTATGTAAGGCAATAGGTTAATCTATTGAACACTGTCAGTAAATATATCATTATATTTGCATGAAAGGAATGTGAAAGATATGGGAGAAGCTGTTAATAATGTTGAGATCACTCCAAAGAAGGAAGAATCTAAGGATGTGGCTCCAAAGAAAAGTAAGTTTAAATCCTTAAAATCTGAGTTTAAGAAGATTACTTGGCCTGATAGACCAACTCTTATTAAACAGACAATTGCAGTTATTGTAGTGTCCGTTGTGATAGGAGCACTCATTGTTGGAGTAGATACATTATATAGAGGTGCATTTGACAAGTTAGGTATCTTTGGGGTACTAGGTTAGGGTGATATGATGGCGGAAGCGAATTGGTATGTTGTGCATACTTACTCAGGTTATGAGAATAAAGTAAAAGCAAATATTGAAAAAACCATTGAAAACAGAAATCTGCAGGATCAGATCTTAGAAGTATCTGTTCCGATGCAGGAAGTTGTAGAGATGAAAAATGGTAGTAAGAAAAAAGTAAGTAAGAAGATGTTTCCTGCTTATGTTCTTATTAACATGATTATGAACGATGATACTTGGTATGTAGTTCGTAATACAAGAGGCGTGACTGGATTTGTTGGTCCAGGATCAAAGCCAGTACCATTATCTGAGGCAGAGATGAGAAGCATGGGTCTAA
>JAEZGY010000072.1 GCA_023416695.1 Bacillota bacterium
TCACCTTACATCACTGCATCTATTATTATGCAGTTGTTGACAATTGCTATTCCAAGTCTAGAAGAAATGCATAAAGATGGTGAGACTGGAAGAAAGAAAATTGCATCCTATACTAGATACCTTACAATTGTGTTAGCAATAATTGAAGGTACTGCTATGGCGTTCGGTTTCTCTTCAGGCTCTGATCCTAAGTTATTGTTAACAAGCGCTACTGATTACATTATTGTTATCAGTGCATTAGTAGCAGGTTCTGCTTTCTTAATGTGGTTAGGCGAAAAGATTAACGACAAGGGAATTGGAAATGGTATATCTATTATCTTAGCAATTAATATTCTTGCTAAGGTTCCAGAAGACATTGGTCGTTTAGTAGTAAATTATGTTATTACTCCACCTGATATGGTGAAGAAAATAATTGCTATTGTTTTAATTGTTGGTATTTTAGTTGCACTAGTTGTTATGATTAACATCTTAAATGGTGGACAAAGAAAGATACCAGTACAATATGCCAAAAAGGTTCAAGGAAGAAAGATGGTAGGAGGACAATCCTCTCATATCCCATTAAAGGTTAATACCGCTGGTGTTATCCCTGTTATCTTCGCAAGCTCTATTATGTCCTTCCCAGGATTAATAGCAGGTTTCTTTAATGTACAAGCTGCTTCTGGTGTAGATGCAAGCTTCGGTCAAAAGATTCTGAAGTTATTAAATACTGGTTCTTGGTTTAATATTAAGAGCTTAAGTGAATTTAAGTATTCAATTGGTTTGATCCTTTATTTAGTACTGTTGATTTTCTTTGCTTATTTCTATACAACGATTACATTTAATCCGGCAGAAATTGCAAACAATATGAAAAAGAATGGTGGATTTATCCCTGGTATTCGTCCAGGTAAACCTACTTCCGACTTCTTGAATAAAGTGTTAAATAATATTGTTTTCATCGGTGCTGTAGGACTTGCTATTATTTGTGTAGTTCCTATTCTTGTTCAGGGTACTACTGGAGCACATGTTTCCTTTGGTGGAACATCCCTTATCATTATTGTAGGTGTAGTTCTAGAAACCATTAAACAGATAGAATCACAAATGCTAGTTCGTCACTATAAAGGATTTCTAAATGACTAAATAGATTTTCTACATAAGAAGACCATCGCTTTACTATAAAGCGATGGGTTCTTGTGTTTTTAGAAGTTTAGATAGAACTGGATATATATGTATGTTACAAACATATAGTTTGGAAAGTGGATAGTGAAAAGGGTAAAGCAGTTAAATAACACCAATGTGCATTTATATGAATAGTGTGTATAACTTATGACAATAATGTGAATAAGTGGAATAACTTGCTCTTCGCTTTTCACTGTTCACTTTTCAGAGGACAATGAATTAAGCCAGAGTAAACTAAATTTTTAAGATAAATTTTACTATATGGAGGATTTTGTTAATGAAAATAGTGATGTTGGGGGCCCCTGGCGCAGGTAAAGGAACGCAGGCAAAGAAAATTGCGGAGAAGTTTTCAATACCTCATATTTCTACTGGAGATATCTTTAGGGCAAACATTAAAAATGGTACTGAGCTTGGCACAAAAGCTAAGGTTTATATGGACCAGGGTCTCTTAGTACCAGATGAATTAGTTGTGGATCTTGTCGTAGATCGTTTGCAACAAGAGGATTGTAAGAATGGATACATTTTAGATGGTTTTCCACGTACTATTCCTCAGGCAGAAGCATTAGATAATGCTTTAGCTGTAATCGGTGAGAAGTTGGATTACGCAATTAATATTGAAGCTCCAGATGATTTTATCATTAATCGTATGTCAGGTCGTCGTGCCTGTGTTGCATGCGGTGGAACTTATCACATTGTAAACATTCCAACAAAGGTAGAAGGAATCTGTGATGCTTGCGGTGGCGCTCTTATTTTAAGAGATGATGATAAGGAAGAAACCGTGAAGAAACGTCTGGATGTGTACCATGAACAGACACAACCATTAGTAGATTTTTATCAAGGAAAAGGTATTCTAGTGGATGTGGATGGAACTAAGGGTTTAATGGAACTATTTGAAGAGATAGTTGATATTTTACAGAAATAATCGTAGGTGACCACATATTATGTCAGTAACAATAAAATCAAAACAAGAGATAGAATTGATGCGAGAGGCTGGGAAGATTCTGGCGGCTGTTCATGAAGAACTAGAACAGTTTATAAAACCAGGAATCACTACCTACGAAGTGGATAAAAAGGGTTTTGATCTCATTAAGAGTTATCAATGTATTCCATCCTTTTTAAACTATAATGGTTATCCCGCTTCCATTTGCGTATCAATAAATGATGAAGTAGTACACGGAATTCCAAGTAAAAAACGTATTATCCGCGAAGGAGATATTGTAAGCTTAGATGCTGGTGTTATCTATAAAGGTTATCACTCAGATGCTGCAAGAACTCATGCAGTTGGCATTATTACTGATGAGGCGAAGCGTCTGATCGAAGTAACGAAGCAAAGCTTCTTTGAAGGAATTAAGTTTGCCAAGGCAGGTCATCATCTTCATGATATATCTGCCGCCATTGAAGATTATGTAGTAGCTCATGGATATACCTGTGTTAGAGACTTAGTAGGACACGGTATAGGCAAAGAGCTTCACGAGGAGCCACAGATTCCTAACTTTAGACAGAAGACCAGAGGAATTCGTCTACAACCAGGAATGGTACTGGCCATTGAACCAATGGTAAACATGGGACGATGTGATGTATGCTGGCTAGAGGATGACTGGACTGTTGTAACAGAAGATGAGTCCTTGTCTGCCCATTACGAGAATACGGTACTAATTACTGAGGGAGAACCGGAGATTCTTAGCTTATACAAATAATAAAGCAGGGTAAAGACTATGGATAACTTAACAATAGGTACAATAGTGAAATCAATAGCTGGGCATGATAAAAACAATCTTTTTGTAATAATAAATGTCGAAAATGAATATGTATATCTTGTGGATGGAAAATGTAGACCTTTAAACAAGCCAAAGAAGAAAAAGGTTAAACATGTGCAATATGTTGCAGATTCTAAGAGATTTGAAGAGTTGATTCAAATTAGGAGTCATCTACTAGATGCACATATTCGTAAATTAATTGGTAAAACAATGGTGATACAAGATAGTAGGTCAAGTTATGATTTAGGAGGTAAATGATGTCAAAGACTGACGTAGTTGAAGTTGAAGGTACAGTATTAGAGAAACTACCAAATGCAATGTTCCAGGTTGAGCTGGAAAATGGCCACAAAGTGTTAGCACATATCAGTGGCAAATTAAGAATGAACTTCATTCGTATTCTGCCAGGAGACAAAGTAACAATTGAACTTTCTCCTTATGACTTAACAAAGGGCAGAATTATTTGGCGTGACAAGTAAAATTTCACTTGCTTTTTGCTTCTAATTTTGGTATAATAGCAAGTGGACTTTTTGAAAGGAGAGATTTACTGTGAAAGTAAGATCATCAGTCAAACCGATCTGCGAAAAATGCAAGATCATTAAAAGAAAAGGATCTATCAGAGTAATCTGCGAAAATC
>JAEZGY010000075.1 GCA_023416695.1 Bacillota bacterium
CTTGCCATCAAGACAGAAAAGGACCTGTCCAATGAGATTTTAGAGGTTTTAGTCTGTGAGCCTTTAACAGAGGAAATACTCCTTTGTGAAATAATCAATTGATATTTTAGCAAAGATGTATTAATATAATAGTAATATTTGAGTTTCTTAGTAGTTTATGGAAAGTATTACTGTAAGGACGTGATGTTATGCAAGAAATTAATAATACACAGTATTTTAAAGTACAGAAAGAACCTGAACTTAAGGTGACAGACATCATTAGAACTGTCTATGAGGCATTAGTTGAAAAAGGATACAATCCTGTGAATCAGTTAGTGGGCTATGTAATGAGCGGAGATCCAACTTATATTACGAGCCATAAAGGTGCTAGAAGCCTAATTATGAAGGTTGAGAGAGATGAAATCTTAGAGGTTTTATTTGGGGATTATATTAAAAGAAATTTTTAGACAAAGGATATTGTAAAAGGTAATTGAATGAGAATATTAGGATTGGATTATGGCTCTGTTACTGTAGGTGTCGCTATCAGTGATGAGCTAGGTCTTACTGCCCAAGGTATTGAAGTTATTAGGCGGAAAGAAGAGAATAAGCTAAGGAAGACGTTGTCCAGAATTGAGGAACTAGTAACAGAGTACCAGGTGAAGACCATTGTATTAGGATATCCAAAGAACATGAATAATACGATTGGCGATAGAGCACGCAAGTCAGAAGAATTTAGAGATATGCTCGTAAGAAGAACAGGTGTAGAAGTTCTTTTGTGGGATGAGAGGTTAAGTACTGTGTCAGCCCATCAGTCTATGATTGAAAGCGGTAAAAGAAGAGAGCAGCGTGCTGAGGTTGTAGATATGGTTGCTGCTGTATTTATTTTGCAGAGCTTTTTAGATGCTCAGTACAACCATCAAAGCAGTAAGGAGATTTAATATGGCTAGTAAAAATGAAAGAATAGTGTTTACCACAGAAGACAATGAGCAGATAGAGTTCTTTGTTTTAGAACAGACGAGAGTGAATGGAGTTAATTATTTGTTAATCGCAGACTCAGAAGAGGACGATGGAGAAGCAAATGCCTTGATATTAAAGGAGAAAGAAATTCTTGGGGAAGATGCAGTTTATGATATTGTAGAAGATGATAATGAATTAGAAGCCATTTCAAAAGTATTTGAGACTATGATGGATGATATTGATATTGCTATAGAAGAGAATCCTAGACAGAATGGATAAAAGATTTAATTAGGATTATATACAAAATTATAAGTTAAAATAAGTAAATTTTTATTTTTAAATATATGTAAGAACGTAAACGTAGGCAATCATTAGAATTAGGGATAGACAATATGAGAGCATTCGTCTCTACAGATTATTTGTCGCATTAACAGCAATTTAGGATTATTAATGGCGCGGAAAAGAGGTTTAGATGAATACAAATCATGAGGTGTTTAAAAAGTTGCTAAAGGAGAATGGGCTCAAGGTTACAACACAGAGATTAGCTATTTTAGATGTGTTACAAAGTAGACCGGATACACATTTAACAGCGGAAGAGATATATGAATGTGTTCGTAAACAGTATCCTGAGATTGGTTTGGCAACGGTTTATCGCACCATTTTGCTGTTATCAGATTTGCATTTGATTGACAAATTGAATCTGGATGATGGCTATGTGCGATATGAGATTGGAAAGAAACAGGGTGAGATGACAAATCATCATCATCACCATCACTTAATATGTTTAGACTGTGGCAAGGTATTATCCTTTGAAGGGGATATGCTAGATAGCCTAGAAAACAAAATTAAGGAGGCTATGGGTTTTGAGACTCTTGACCATGAAGTAAAGCTTTATGGATATTGTAAAGAATGTCAAAAGAATAGGGTTTCCCATTAATTCTAATAAGATTGCGCCTGTCGATTGTGACTTACATAATTTCAATGGAGGTGCAATTATGAAAGAAAAAGAATTAAATAATAAAGGCGTTAAGATGATTCCTCTTGGTGGCCTAGAGCAAATCGGAATGAATATTACTGCATTTGAATATGAAGATAGTATTATTGTAGTGGATTGTGGATTATCCTTTCCAGACGATGATATGTTAGGAATCGATTTGGTAATTCCAGATGTAAGTTATCTAAAGGAAAACATCAGTAAAGTAAAAGGTTTTGTTATAACTCATGGTCATGAGGATCATATAGGTGGGTTACCTTACGTATTAAAAGAGGTTAATGTTCCTATTTATGCTACTAAACTGACAATGGGTATCATTGAGAACAAATTAAAAGAGCATAATTTAACAAAGAGTACAAAACGTAAGGTAATTAAGTACGGACAGTCCATTAATCTAGGATGCTTCCGTATAGAGTTTATTCGTACAAATCATAGTATTGCGGATGCAGCTGCTCTTGCAATCTATTCCCCAGCGGGCATTATTGTTCATACAGGGGACTTTAAAGTAGATTTTACTCCTGTTTATGGTGAAACAATAGATCTACAACGTTTTGGTGAGATTGGAAAGAAAGGTGTACTAGCTCTTCTTTGTGATAGTACTAATGTGGAACGTCCAGGTTACACCATGTCAGAAAGTACAGTTGGTAAGACCTTTGACAATATATTTGCAGAAAGCTCAAAGCATCGTATTATAGTTGCTACTTTTGCGTCTAACGTAGACCGTGTGCAACAGATTATTAATTCTGCTCACAAATTTGGCCGTAAGGTGGTTATAGAAGGAAGAAGTATGGTGAACATCGTTACCACAGCAGTGGAACTTGGCTATATTAATCTTCCTGAGAATATATTAATCGATATTGAACAGATGAAGAATTATACAGATGACCAGATTGTATTAATTACAACAGGTAGTCAAGGGGAGGCTATGGCAGCCCTTTCAAGAATGGCTTCCTCCATTCATCGTAAGGTTTCCATTAAGCCAGGAGATACCATTGTATTAAGTTCTTCCCCTATTCCAGGTAATGAGAAAGCGGTATCTAAGATAATTAATGAGCTTTCCATGAAGGGAGCTAAAGTAATTTACCAAGATACTCACGTATCTGGACATGCTTGTCAGGAAGAGATTAAATTAATCTATTCCTTAGTAAAGCCAAAGTATGCAGTTCCTGTTCACGGGGAGTATCGTCATTTGAAACGTCATGCAGAATTATGTGAATCCTTAGGGATTAAAAAGGAGAATATCTTCCTCATTTCTTCCGGAGATGTTTTAGAGTTATCTGAGGAGAAGGCAGCAATAACTGGTCGTGTACCATGTGGTGCTATCTTAGTAGATGGGCTTGGTGTTGGAGACGTTGGTAATATTGTACTTCGTGACCGTCAACATTTATCAGAAAATGGTTTGATTATTATCGTAGTGACCCTTGAGAAATACAGCAACCAGGTTCTTTCAGGACCAGACATTGTCTCTCGTGGTTTTGTATACGTTAGAGAGTCTGAGAACCTTATGGATGAGGCTAGAGAATGTGTAAGAACTTCATTAGAGCGTTGCTTAGATCATGGTATTACAGATTGGGGCAAGATTAAGAATGAAGTGAAGGATTCTTTAAGTGAATTCATTTGGAAGAAGACAAAACGTAATCCAATGATATTACCAATTATCATGGAAGTATAGGATACTTTATTCTTGTATTACTAAGAAATTAAAGGTATAATTGGTAGCATGGAGGGATAAGATGGCTAAAAGATCAGTAAAGACCAAGGTAGCACTTCGTGTCACCAATGGTATACTACATGTACTACTTAATGCAGTGTTCTATTGTATAGTGGTGTTTATTATATTGAAGGCTTGCAGTGCGGCTTATGACTTTTCCTATCAATTATTTGGTGATGTACGGGTAGATGAGACCAATCCTATTGAGAGACAACTTATCATTGAGAAAGATGAGTCTACCATGAGTGTTGCTTCTAAGTTAGAATTGTATAAAATTATTGAGAATAAGTATTCCTTTTATGTCAGAGCGAAGTTGACGGATGAGAATATTTTACCAGGAGTTTATGTGGTAAGATCAGATATGAACTATGACATGATATTTGACGTCATAACCAATGAGTTTGAGCCTGGTACCACAGCTTCTACTAATTAAGATCAAAGAAGTGTAAGCTATAGTAGTTATATAATAAAGGCAAAAAGACAGAGAGAAAGGCTTTTAATAGTGTTCCTCCTGTCTTTTTGCTTTTATTTTTTATACATACGGAATTTTTTTGCTGGAACATATTGACATCATAATACTATGCGTAGTATAGTATTATGTGAAGGGAGGTATTAGATGGATATTCAGTTAAAACGTGGTCTTTTAGATGTTTGTGTCCTCGCTGCTATTAAAAATGAAGATTCTTATGGGTATCAGATTATCAAAGATATGAAACAGTATGTAGAAATATCAGAGTCAACGTTATATCCGATTCTACGACGGTTGGAGGAAGCTAAGTTGCTCTCAGTGAGAACTGCTGAGCATAGCGGAAGACTCCGAAAATATTACCATATTACGACACTGGGACTCAAGCGAATAGAGGATTTCAAAGAAGAATGGAACGAGATTGTGTCCATTTATAAGTTTATTATGAGGGAGGAATATGACAATGAATAAGCAAGAATTTCTTGCAGCTCTTCGTAACGCTTTATCAGGATTACCACAGGAGGATATTGAACAGTCGATTGATTTTTACAGTGAAATGATTGAAGATCGAATGGAGGATGGTTTATCTGAAGAGGAAGCAACTGCAGCAATCGGCTCAGTGAATGATATTGTTTCAAAGACTTTATCTGAAACATCGCTCCCCAAATTAGTAAAGGCTAAGGTTAAACCCAACCGTGTATTGAAAGCCTGGGAAATTACGCTGCTCGTTCTTGGTTCACCAGTATGGGTGCCACTTTTTTTCGCTGCAGTATGTGTATTGTTGTCTGTGTATATTGTGATTTGGTCGTTGATTATATCGCTGTATGCTATTGATATTTCTTTTGCAGCTGGAGGTGTTGCAGGAATTTTAGGTGCATTTGCTTTCCTACCAGCCGGTGAATTTTCTGGGGTTGTATTGTTTGTCGGTATAGGGCTTGTGTGCAGTGGTATAGCCATCTTGCTTTTCTTTGGTTTTAATAAGATTGTAAAAAGTATTATACGTTTAAGTAAGAAGATGCTTCTCGGTATCAAATTATGTTTCATAGGAAAGGGGGATGTACAATGAGAACTACTATAAAGAAAGCAATTATGGTTGCGGGGATTATGATAGTGGTTGGTCTTGTATTATCAGTTGGAGCAATGGCTGTAAAAGATTTTAAGTTTACTGAAATGAATACAGTCTCTTTTGTAACGAACGCCTATACGATTGACGAGGAGTTTTTAAATATTTCTATAAATGGTGAAGAATGCGATGTTATGCTTCTTCCATCAGAGGATGAATCTTGTAAGGTTGTCTGTTATGAAAACGACAAGGTATATCACTCTGTTGAGGTTAAGGATGACACACTTACTATTGAACGACATGATAATCGTAAATGGTATGAACATATAGGTGTTTATTGGGAAAACATGAAAATCACAGTTTATTTACCAGAAAAGGAATACAAATCCCTCTATGCAAAGAACCAAAGCGGTGATATTACAATTCCTGAACAGTTTTCATTTGATAGTGCCGATGTTCAGACTACAAGCGGAGATATCAATTTCACTGCCTTAGTAAAAGGAGAACTATCCACTAAAACCACAAGCGGAGATGTTTATGTTGGAGAGACTACGCCAAGCAAGTTGAGCGTACAATCAAAGAGTGGAGAACTAACGATTAAGGATGTTACAGTACAGGATAATATAACATTCAGCGCGACTAGTGGAGATGTAGAGTTGTCAGGAATTAAATGTAAAAGTATAACTGGAAGTACAACAAGTGGTGTGGTTGATTGTTCCGATGTGATTACAAGTGAAAACATTCGTATTGAGTGTAGTAGCGGTGATGTTTCGTTGTATAAATGTGATGCAGCTTCTCTTTGGCTTCAGACAAGTAGCGGTAATGTTTCCGGTACATTTTTGACGGAAAAGATTTTCCTTACCGATACATCCAGTGGAGATATAGATGTTCCGCATTCTGCTTCTGGTGGCAAATGTGAGGTAACAACAACTAGTGGTGATATTGAGTGTGATATTGAATAACATAAGTAAAGGGCGGCACTTCTAAGTGACGCTTTTTACTTTTTGTAGGAAAAACGCGAATAGATGCCAGTATAATTGGATAATTTTATCTACTGTGTTTGGTTGATTTTATATTGGAAATATTGTAAGATAAGTTGTTGAATTGTTGTAATAAAAGTAAGAAATAGATAGGAGAACGAATGTGATTGGTGATGAACGAATACTAAGCTATATATCTTCACTGGAGCAGGATTTACCTCTATACCTTTGGGAGATAGAGAAAGATGCTCTTGCAACTCATGTTCCAATTATCAAAAAGCCAACCCAGTCGCTGCTTCGTTTTTTAATGCATAACAATAGGCCAAAAAGGGTTCTAGAAGTAGGAACTGCAGTGGGCTTTTCCTCTCTTTTAATGAGGGAATATCTTTCTACAGATGCAATGATCACAACCATTGAGAGAAATCAAGGAAGAATTGATCGTGCAAAAGAGAATTTTAGCAAAGTAGATACAGATGGAAGGATTACCTTGCTAGAAGGTGATGCTAAAGATGTACTAAATGATTTAGTAGCAGAAAAGAAAACCTTTGACTTTATTTTTATGGATGCAGCAAAGGGACAATATATTAATTTCCTTGAGAATATTAATGCTTTATTGGAAACAGGTGGGTTATTGGTATCAGATAATGTATTGCAGGATGGTGATGTCGTGGAGTCCCGTTTTGGAGTAACAAGAAGAAATCGTACCATTCACAGTAGAATGCGAGAATACTTGTTTACTTTGACACATCATGAGGCCTATGATACCATTGTACTACCTATTGGTGATGGAGTTACCTTAAGTAGTAAAAGGTAACAGTTAAAAGATGTATTTAGAAAATGGAGAGATAAACATGTTAGATATAAAGAAACCAGAGCTTTTAATACCCGCTAGTAACCTAGAGGTTCTTCAGGTTGCTATCCAGTATGGGGCAGATGCAGTATATATTGGTGGAGAGTTATACGGCCTTCGTGCTAAAGCGAAGAACTTTAGTAAGGAGGATATGAAAGAAGGTATTGCCTATGCCCATAAGTATGGGAAAAAGGTGTACGTTACTGCGAATATCACTGCTCATAATGGTGATTTAAGTGGAGTAAGAAAATATTTTGAAGAATTAAAAGAAATTAAGCCAGATGCGATTATTATTTCTGATCCTGGAATTTTCGAGATAGCTGGAGAGGTTTGTCCAGAGATAGAACGTCATATTAGTACCCAAGCTAACAATACTAATTTTACAACCTTTAATTTCTGGCACAAGCTAGGTGCTACAAGAGTGGTAACTGCAAGGGAGCTTTCTATTGAGGAAATAGCTGGTATTCGTGCGAATATTCCAGCAGACTTAGAGATTGAGACCTTTATTCACGGAGCAATGTGTATGGCCTATTCAGGAAGATGCCTATTAAGCAACTATATGACTGGAAGAGATGCCAATAAGGGATCTTGTACCCATGCTTGCCGTTGGAAATACCATTTGGTTGAGGAAACTAGACCGGGAGAATATATGCCAATTGAGGAAAATGAGAGAGGAACCTATATCTTTAACTCCAAAGACTTATGTATGATTGATCATATACCTGACTTAGTGAAGGCTGGTATAGATTCCTTTAAGATAGAAGGTCGTATGAAGACAGCCTTATATGTGGCTAGTGTTGCAAGAACCTACCGTCAGGCAATCGACGATTATTTTAAGGATCCTTCTCTTTATGAGGCCAATATTCCATACTACTGGGATGAAATTGCAAAATGTACCTATCGTAAATATACTACAGGCTTCTTCTATGGTAAGACTACCTCTGAGAGTCAGATTTATGATAATAATACCTATATAAAGGGATACAGCTATCTTGGTAAAATCAGTGGACAGAATGAGGAAGGTCTCTACGAGTTAGAACAGCGTAATAAATTTGTGGTTGGTGAAGAACTAGAGGTTATGAAACCATCTGGAGAAAACATTTTGGTTACTGTAAAGAGAATCACGGATGAGAATGGTAATGATATGGAAAGCTGCCCACATCCACAACAGAAGATCTTTGTTGATTTAGGCATAGAGTTAAATGCATTTGATATTTTAAGAAGAAAAGAAGTGTAGTAAATGAGGCGGTCACATGTAGGGTGACTGCCTCTTTTTAGATTCTGAAGGTGCTTTTTCATCTTTGCCTCATATAATGAAGGGACATTATGTTTAGAGGTGAAATGTTTTGTGTGGAATTGCAGGGTTTTGTGATTTTACCAAAAGATTTGATAAAAATCCTGATTATTATACCAACATAGTGGAAGCTATGGGGGAGACACTAAAAAGAAGAGGACCAGACGATAGTGGAACTTATGTGGAACGTCATGTTGCTTTTGCACATAGACGTCTTGCTGTTGTGGATCTTCTTGGCGGAGTACAGCCCATGAAGAAGAAGGATGGAGAAAATGAGTTTGTCGTTATCTACAATGGAGAGCTTTATAATACCATAGAGGTACGTAACTTACTAATAGAGAGAGGGAGAAAGTTTGCTACGAATTCCGATACGGAGGTGGTATTAGTTGCCTATATGGAATTTGGAACACACTGCGTAGATTATCTCAATGGAATTTTTGCTTTTGCTGTATGGGATTCTTATTTACAAAGAGTATTTATGTGTAGAGATCGCTTTGGGGTAAAACCATTATTCTATGCGGTTTCTGGGGAAACCGTGGTCTTTGGCTCAGAGATGAAAAGCCTATTTGCTTACCCAGGAATAGAGCCTGTGACTGATAGCTATGGACTATGTGAATTGTTCGGTTTGGGGCCTGCTAGAAGCCCTGGTTGTGGTGTATATAAGGGCATACATGAGCTTCCTCCTGCCCACTCTATGTTGATTGACAAAAATGGTCAGAGGAGATATTGCTACTGGAAGCTGGAGGCTAGAGAGCATACTGCTTCCTATGAAACTACAGTAGAAGAAGTTAGAGAAATATTGTTTGATGCCATAAGAAGGCAGCTTGTATCAGATGTACCAATTTGCACCTTGCTATCAGGAGGGTTAGACTCTAGTGTTGTATCTGCTATTGCAGCCAAGAAGATGGTAGAAGAGGGAAAAGAACTCCACACCTATTCCTTTGATTATGAGGACAATAGCAAACATTTTACAGCGTCTACATTTCAACCAAGTGAGGACCGTCCTTATGTAGAAAAGATGGTAGATTATATTGGCTCAAAGCATCATTTTCTTATGTGCACCCAAGAGGATTTGGCAGATTGTCTATATGATGCTGTCTTAGCCAAGGATTTACCTGGTATGGCAGATGTAGACTCTTCGCTACTTTATTTTTCTAAGCAAATTAAGAAACAACACACTGTTTCTCTTTCCGGAGAGTGTGCAGACGAAATATTTGGAGGCTATCCTTGGTTTCGCGATCAAGAAGTCTTTGACAGGCCTGTTTTTCCGTGGTCTAAAAATCTAGATTATAGAAAGGGCATTCTAAAAAGAGAGCTGTTAGAAAGTCTTGATTTAGAGGGATATGTGAGCTTAGAATATGAGAAAACTATGAGAAGAACACCAAAACTTCCAGGTGAGACAAAAGAGCAGGCTAGATACCGTGAGATTAGTTACTTAAACACCTCCTGGTTTATGACCACCTTGCTTGATAGGAAGGATCGAATGACTATGTTTGCAGGTCTAGAAGTCAGAGTGCCTTTTGCAGATCATAGACTAATTCAATATCTCTATAATGTACCATGGGAGTATAAATATCATAACAATGAGGTAAAAGCCTTACTAAAAGCTGCAGCTAAAGATCTATTGCCTCAAGAGGTATTGTATCGGCCAAAGTGTCCTTATCCAAAGACCTATCACCCTACGTATGAGGCAATACTAAAAACTCGCTTAAAAGACATATTGGACAATGAGCAGGCGCCCTTAAATCAGTTTATTAACCAGACAGTAATACGGGCTTATCTGGATTCTAAAACGGAGTATAGAATTCCTTGGTTTGGACAGCTTATGGCAACACCTCAGCTATATGCGTATCTTATAGAAATGAACTATTGGCTCGAGACCTATCATGTTAAGATTGAGTTATAAGAGTTGTACCATATTTGTGGAATAAGCATCTTGACAAGAAGGAAAGTCTTACCTATAATTGGCTCAAAAGAAAAAGGGGCGGATTAGAATGGAGCTACTGGTTGTTGTAGATATGCAACATGATTTTATCCATGGAGCACTGGGGACAGAGGAAGCTAAGGATATAGTTAAACATGTAATTAATGAAATTAAGGGGTTTTCTGGGCAAGTAGTATATACTATGGATACTCATACAGAAGACTATCTTGATACGTTAGAAGGACGTAATCTGCCTGTAATTCACTGTGTAAAGGGAAGTAAAGGTTGGAAACTAGAAGACAGAATAGAAGTGTTGGCTAAGGAAGGTGGAGGTAAGATAATCGAGAAACCAGGATTTGGCTCCATAGAGTTAGCACAGTATGTAAAGGAACTATCTACTAAGGAGGAGCTATCTAAGGTGATTTTAATTGGGCTTTGTACAGACATCTGTGTTATCAGTAATGCGATGGTTATTAAAGCCGCTGTACCTGAGGTAGAGGTGGAGGTTAGAGAAAAGTGTCTGGCAGGTGTTACACCTGAAAGCCATAAGAATGCTCTTCTTGCAATGAAGATGTGTCAGATTAAGGTGGTATAAATAGTAGAGGCGCTATGTAACTACATAGCGCCAATTATCGTTAATTAAATAGCCAATCACTTAATTCTTCAACAGAGAGTCCATAGGAATCATAAGTTATAACATAGCCATCTGTATAAATACCAAAGGATATGCTTGTTATATTATCACCTTCATATACCCTAGAGTTAAGAATCTCCTTTGATAGGGAAGCTTTCGTAAAGATAGGATATAGAAGAGTACCTGTATAGTCAGTGATAGAACTTGGTAACTCGGGGTTTTCTGTTGGGATAAGACTATAGAGTTCTTTGCTGTTAGCAGATACCAGTAAATTCCTCTCAAAATCTAAGATTGGATGTATATTAACTGCAAGGGTTTTCACTGAGTTATCGGTTTTCATCTGATATATGGTGGTTAGGGTAGAGACTCCACTGTGGGCTTCTATTTCCTGACTTATCAGATTGGGGTTATTAATAAGTCCCTTAGGAAGCCAAGCTTTAAGGGTTTTCTCTGAAGTATCAGTAGCTTTATAGATTGGCGTTATCCCATCATCAAATGAGTACTCAGGAAGCAAAAAGTCTTTTTCCAACTCATAGTTCTTGGTGAAATAATTATAGGTTGATGAACCATCGCTATAGAAAAAGATTGGGAAAGTGCTGTTGGAGGTTTCCTTATCCACTTCATTAGAAGTCTGATCCTCAGGAGATTTGATGTAGTCATTTTCATCTTCAGATGATTTTGAACTATCTTCCTGATACGGCGCCGATGCGGAGTCTTTACTACCTCCATTAAGATTCATTAAGGCTGCAATAAGCCCAAAACTAATAATTACAATACTGATAGTAGCTGCTAGATGACTTAATTGTCTGATTGTTGATTTTCTTGCAACCTTTCTAGCAGTAGATTTTGACGGAGTACGGAGTAGTTGTTGGTGGAAACTACTGTCGATTTCTATGTTATCCATATAGTTACGATATACGGTTTTTATCTTATTATCATCGCTTTTATGGTCATTGTTAAAGGATTTGTTTTCCAAGGTTCTAGCTCCTTTCTGTAGAGTCTGATATGTAATAAAGGCTTTTACGATTCTGAAAAACCATCTTGGTATAGCTTATCTTTTAGCTGCGTTCTTGCACGAGCCATAAGAGAACGAACGGTAGACTCCTTTTGCCTGGTAAGAATAGCTATTTCTTTCGTGGAATAGCCTTCATAATAATAAAGATGGATGACAGTTCTATATTTTGCCGGAAGTGACATAACATATTCGAGTAAATCATGTTGCTCTTCATCTTTCGCTGGAATGGTTTCTAATAAAGGAGCACATTTCTTCCACCAGCTGGAGCGAAGTTTGTTTTTGCAAAGATTTATGGTTACTCTAAGAAGCCAGGCTTTTTGGTGCTCTTTAGAATTAAAGTCACCAGAGAATTCATACAATTTTATAAAAACTTCTTGCACAACATCCTGGGCCTCTGAGGCATTGCCTAGGATGGCTAAAGCTGCTCGATATAATTGTTTTTCATATTCTGTAACCAAGGCTTCAAAGGAATCATCCGGCCGGATGGATTCTGGATGCATGAGTACCCCCCTTACTTCTTCATATAATATACACATTATAGTCATAGAATGTTGCATTGGTAAATAGAAAATTAAAATTAAAATTAAAATATTACAAAATTTTATCATAAAATGGTTAATATTACATATGATATTTGTACTGTTATACGATATAATGTTTAGAAAAATGTAAATTTTGACCTGAGGCAAGTAAAACAGGTAATACAAAGGTTTGGAGGATTTCTATGAGTAAAGTTTGTATTGTAGGAATTGCGGGTGGCTCTGCATCTGGGAAAACTACAATTGTTAACATGATAAAAGAATATTTTAAAAATGACATTGAGCTCATTAGCCATGATAGCTACTATTGGGCTCATGATGATATGCCATTAGAGGAACGTAAGAACTTAAATTATGATCATCCATCCTCCTTTGAGACAGACAAGCTAATTGAAGACGTAAAGAGTCTAAAGGAAGGGAAGAGTATTTATCGACCGGTATATGATTACTCTCAACACACAAGATCCAAGAAAACTGTTTTGGTAGAGCCAAAGAGAGTGATTATTGTGGAAGGTATCTTGATATTAGAGGATGCCCGTTTAAGAGAGTTGATGGATATCAAGGTGTTTGTGGATACTGATGCGGATGAACGATTAATGAGAAGAATATCTAGAGATATTCATGAACGTGGAAGAGATGTGGAATCAGTTTTAACTCAATATGGAAATACAGTAAAACCTATGCATGAGCAGTTTGTAGAACCTTCTAAGAAGTATGCGGATATTATCATTCCTAGAGGGGGAGAAAACACCATGGGAATTCATATACTACAAGAACACCTTAGTTTGTTAATCAATAAAGAAGTAGAATAGTTTTATTTCCTCTTGTAATATTTTATTAAAGAAACTTTAGAAAGATTATAGATATACAATCTATTATTAATCATGTAAAATGGGACTTAGTTATGAGTTATAACACACTTTTGCTATATTTATCAGCTATTATGGTGGCATAAAGTATTACAGGAGGAAACAGAATGATAATAAAGAGAATAAAACTGTTAGCTGGAGTGATTCTTACGCTAACATTTCTATTTGCTTTTCATACTGAAGTACAGACATCTCAAGTAGTAATGCAAGAAGATCAATTGAATTGTTTATCCTCTCATATAGTAAATGAAGGTGGGATAAGTGGTAAATCCATACGAGCAGTGAAGTCTGTGATGGAAGATGAGAAGAATACTACTAATGCCATTTCTTCTAAAAAGGTTAATAGTACAAATCTTGCTAAGTACAGTGGTAGCTATGGTTATAGTACTTTGTCTACTGAAGGGAAAAAGGCCTATAATGCGCTAAAGAAGATTGGATATAGTTTTCATAACAGCGGAAAGAATGCAGGAAAGGTTACTTATTCAGATGGAAGTTATGGCTATGTAACTACCGCAATCAACATCTCGTCTTATAATGTGTACATAAAAGATCTATCAAAGATTTTCTTTGCATTTGAAGCTGATAATCCTATGCTCTATTGGATTGATGGAGTGAGCTATGGGACTTCTGGCTCTAAGGTTACACAGCTTTATCTTACTGTTGATACCTCCTATACCTCGGGGGCTACAAGGACAAAGGTTCAGAATGCAATTGATAAGGGGTTAAAGGCTTATACAAAACAGATTGATACCTTAAAAGCCAAAGGTTCTAGTAATATGTTTATTGAACTTGTTGTCCATGACCTTATTATTGATAAGTGTGCCTATGCCTTTGATGGGAATGGTAAGCCTCATGAAGCGGCTTGGGCTCATAATATTTATGGTATTTTTGGCAAGGGAAAGGCAGTTTGCCAAGGGTATGCAAAAGCCTTTCAGTTGCTAATGAATTATGCTGGAATGGAAAGTATCTATGCCATAGGCTATGGGTTGGGTGATGGACATGCTTGGAATCTTGTGAGACATAATGGGACTTGGTACGGGGTAGACGTTACCTGGGATGATGTAGGTGATCATGCGTCTAAACTAGGTACAGGTGTTTTATATCAGTATTTTAATTCTAGCACTAAGATGTTTAATAAGACACACACCTACGATTATACCTATTTTGATGAGATGTATAAGGTGCCAGCGGCAAGCTCTACAGATACCTATTGGTACTATTCCTACTATAAGCTTAAGCATTCCTTAATTACAACTCCCACCGCAGAAAGTGTGACTACAGTCTTTCAATCTGCTCTTGCTAGTGCTGAAAAGACTAGTCAGTATATGCTTCAAATTGCTGTAAGACAGGGGACAGAAAAAGCCTTTAATGAAGTGTTAACCCGAAGTAAGGGTGATATTGTGAAAGCCTTAAGCTCCAACGGAACATTATATGAGATAGGGACACCTGTACAAGGAGCCTATGATGATGATAATAATGAGTTCTATCCATGGGTGTTTGTATATGTGCCAGTTAGTGTAAAAACTATAGATAATATTAGGGCTAATGGTATCTATTTTGATAATTATCAATTCAAAGTCTACAACAGAGATAGTAGTGGGAAGAAAGATGTGACAGCGCAGGTAGCAGCTGCTGTAAGAGATGGAAAACTAGAAGTTTCATATAATGGAGCGATGATTGGTAGCTATAGTGTTTCTATAAAGAAACCACAAGTAGAACCAATTGCACCACTTTCTTATACAGGAGGAGAGCAGAAACCTAAGCCACAAGTAACCTTAGATGGGGGTATCCTAGTTGAAGGTGTGGATTATACCTTAAGCTATAAGAACAATGTAAATGCGGGGACTGGCTATGTAATCCTAACTGGGATAGGGAAGTATATGGGAACAAAGCGTATTCCATTTACTATACAGCCATTCAATCTTCAGAATTCAATCATTGCTAAGGTTGGGACGAAGACCTATACAGGTAGTAAAATCACACCAAGCTTAATTATGGTAAATTCAGCTGGAGCTATCATAGAAAACAATAACTATTCTATTGTCTATAAGAACAATGTTAATGTGGGAGTAGCTACCGTAACAGTATCTGGAATGAATAATTATACTGGTACTCTTACAACTACGTTTAACATAGCCAAACGCAAAATAAGCACCTGTACAGTGGATAAGATTAGTAATCAAAGTTATACAGGAAAGTTCATTACACCAAAACTTAGTATAAAAAGTGGTAGTAAAGTCTTAGTTAGGAATAAAGATTATAGAGTGAAGTATACAAGTAATGTAAGACCAGGCAAGGCAAAGATAGTGATTACAGGAATGGGAGCTAATCTTACAGGAACAAAAACAATTTATTTTAACATTGTACCAAAGAAGGTTACTACCATAAAAGCTTCCTCTAACAGTAGAAGGGTAGTTGTAAAATGGGGGAAATCTGCCTATGCTTCAGGGTATACTGTTTTTTATTCCAATTCTAAGAATGGTACATATAAATCCTGGGGAAATACCACTAAAACGGCACTTACTAAGACCAAATTAACAAGAGGTAAGGCACTTTACATTCAAGTCAGACCATACAAGCTAATGGGTGGAAAGAAGTATTATGGAAGTACTGGCAAAATTATCAGAATAGTTGTTAAATAGTCTAAACAAATTAATGGTAAATAATGCAATATCTGAAAACGGGGTTGAATACCCCGTTTTTTTATGCTATCATCCTTATTGCATAAAATAAAGTGACAAAAATATAGGAGGATGTTTCATGAAACGCGTATTGTTCGCACTTAGTTTATTAGTTGCAATGTTTGCACTAACTGCATGTAGTACAGGCGGGTCTAATACCTACGAAATAGCTTTGATTACTGATGTTGCTACTATTGATGACAAATCATTTAATCAGGGCTCATGGGAAGGTGTAAAAGCTTACGTTGAAGAAAATGATGTTTCTCACAAGTACTATATGCCTGCTGAAAAATCTACAGAAGCCTATGAGGCAGCGATTGATTTAGCGGTAGAAGGTGGGGCAAAAGTAATAGTATGTCCAGGATATTTATTTTCAGTTGCCGTATACAATTCACAGACAAAATATCCCGATGTAAATTTCATCCTCTTAGATGGCGAGCCACATGATGAAGCTGGGACAGATTTCAAAATCAACGATAATGTATATTCTATCTTTTATTCAGAAGAACAATCAGGGTTCCTTGCAGGTTATGCTGCAGTAAAAGATGGTTATAAAAATCTTGGCTTTATTGGTGGTATAGCAGTTCCAGGTGTTATCCGTTATGGATATGGCTTTGTTCAGGGTGCAGAATATGCAGCAAAGGAATTGGGTATCGATAATGTAAATGTAAAATACAACTATTCCGGTACCTTTAATGCATCTCCTGAAGTACAAGCTATGGCAGCGAGCTGGTATAACGAAGGCACAGAAGTGATTTTTGCCTGCGGTGGACAGATTGGTAACTCTGTTATGACTGCGGCAGAAGCTGCTGGTGGAAAAGTGATTGGTGTTGATGTTGATCAATCAAGCGAATCCACATCTGTTGTTACTTCAGCTATCAAACAGTTATCTGTATCTGTAAAAGATGCCATTTCGGCTTATTACAACGGTAATTTCCCAGGTGGTGAAATACTAACCCTCGATGCTACTAAAGAGGGTGTTGGTCTTCCGATGGAAAATTCACGTTTTACACAGTTTAATGAAACTGATTACAAAGCTATCTATGATAAGCTTATTTCTGGTGAAGTTACTGTGAAATCAAATACTGATGCAGAAAATGTTACTGACCTTTCTGTTGAACGAGTTACCATTAGTTATGTAGGTTAATGGAATAACAGAAAATAATAATAGCTGTTGCATTTGCTTATTAAGATGTTAATATAGCAAATTCCAACAGCTATTGTTATGCCCTGCAAAACTCTTTTATAAAAATGGTATGAATTTTTAAGAAAGATTGAATATTAATACTAGATAGATTTACAAAATAGTGAAAACAAGGGTAAGTGTTATCGCAAGAAAATTTGCCCTTTTACTAGATACATTGAAAGGAGGAGAAATCATGGACTATATCATTGAAATGTTAGGCATTACAAAAATATTCCCTGGTATCATTGCCAATGACAATATTACTCTTCAGGTGAAAAAAGGAGAGGTGCATGCCTTGCTTGGAGAAAACGGTGCTGGTAAATCCACACTTATGAGTGTGTTATTTGGTCTGTATCAGCCAGAAGCTGGAACCATCAAGGTAAAGGGAAAGGAAGTAAAGATTACTGGCCCTTTAGATGCAAATGCATATGGTATCGGAATGGTACATCAGCATTTTAAGCTAGTTCATAATTTCACAGTACTACAAAACATCATTTTAGGAATGGAAACCGTACAAGGTGGCTTCCTCAAAATGGATGAAGCTAGAAAAAAGGTTGAGGAGTTAAGTAAGAAATATAAGCTTATGGTAGATCCTGATGCTTATATCTCAGATATCTCTGTAGGGATGCAACAAAGAGTAGAAATACTAAAGATGCTATATAGAGACAATGAAGTCTTAATCCTAGATGAGCCAACGGCTGTTCTTACTCCACAAGAAATTGACGAACTAATGGATATTATGAAGGGGTTAGTAAAAGAAGGAAAGTCTATCATCTTCATAACCCATAAGTTAAATGAAATTAAGACAGTAGCAGACCGTTGTTCTGTACTTCGTCGAGGAAAATATATTGGCACCGTGGATGTTAAGGATACTGACAAAGACGTTATGTCTGAGATGATGGTAGGCCGTAAAGTTGACCTGAACATCAAGAAAAAACCAGCAGAAACCAAGGATACAGTACTAAAGGTAAAGGATTTGAAGGTAAAATCCAAACGTGAGGGTAGTCACACATATGTAGTGGACAATGTATCCTTTGAAGTAAAACGTGGTGAAATCGTTAGTATTGCGGGTATCGATGGGAATGGCCAAAGTGAGCTTATCCAGGCAATCACTGGTCTTATGAAACAGGATTCTGGACAGGTAATATTAAACGGTGAGGACGTTACCAATAAATCCATTCGTTATAAAAATACTCATGGGTTAGGTCACATTCCTGAGGACCGTCATAAGTTTGGTCTTGTACTAGACTATACCGTAGAGGAAAATGCAGTACTACAGGAGTACTTTACACCTGAGTTTCAAAAAGCAGGCTTTTTAAGGTTTGACAAGATTAGGGAAAGAAGTCAGCACTTAATAGAGAAGTATGATGTTAGAAGTGGACAGGGATCAAAATCTATCACTAGAAGTATGTCAGGTGGTAATCAACAGAAATTAATCATTGGACGTGAAATCAATAGAAATCCTGACCTTTTAATCGCAGTGCAACCAACAAGAGGTCTTGACGTAGGTGCAATCGAGTCTATTCATAATCAGTTAGTTAAGGAAAGAGATAAGGGATGTGGTGTCCTGCTTGTATCCTTTGAATTAGAAGAAGTTATGAATCTTAGTGACCGTATCTTAGTTATCTATGAAGGGAAAATTGTTGGGGAATTAGATCCAAAGAAAACGACGCAAAAAGAGTTAGGTCTATATATGGCTGGTTCAGAAGGGAGCGAGGACGTATTAGCGGTAAAATAGAAAAGAAAGAAAAAAAAGAACGTGCATATCTGTCCTCCATTATTGCTATCGTAATAGGGCTTTTAGTAGGTTATCTAATTCTATTAATTAGTAACCCAGCCGA
Source organism: Bacillota bacterium (assembly GCA_023416695.1). GTDB lineage: Bacteria > Bacillota > Clostridia > Lachnospirales > Lachnospiraceae > KM106-2. The sequence continues at coordinate 18,984 of JAEZGY010000075.1, forward strand.
GTCCTGGGCAGGTTTTATGCAAATTATTTCAGGAGCAGTTACACACGGCTCAAGAGGAATTGGCAAAGTATTTTATTATGCAACACCGATTATGATGACCGGTTTAAGTATTGGGTTTGCTTTTAAAACAGGGTTATTCAACATTGGAACTCCAGGACAATTTATTGTAGGTGCTTTTGGTGGTATCTACGTAGGTATTAAATTTAGTGGACTAGGGGCAAGCCACTGGGTAGTAGCCCTTCTTGTGGCTATGGTTTTTGGCGCAATTTGGGCCATTGTTCCAGGTCTACTTAAAGCATACTGTAATGTGAACGAAGTTATTTCTTGTATCATGATGAATTATATCGGTATGTATTTAGTCAATTTCCTGGTTAAAAGCGATGCCCAGTTATTTAATCAGTTAAAGAATGAAAGTAATTCAGTAGCGAAGACAGCGGAAATTCCTAAAATGGGATTAGACAAAGTATTCCCAGGCTCTGGTGTAGGTGGTGGAATTATAATCGCTATTATTTTTGTGATTATTATTTACATTGTGTTAAATAAGACAGCCTTTGGTTATGAGTTAAAGGCAGTAGGCTATAACAAGGATGCTAGTAAGTATGCTGGTATCAACGAAAAGAGAAGTATTATAATTTCTATGCTCATTGCAGGTGCACTTGCAGGACTTGGTGGAGGTTTATTATACCTTTCTGGTTCTGGTAAATATATAGAGATTGTTGATGTTTTGGCTAATGAAGGATTTACAGGAATCAGTGTTGCTTTACTTGGCTTGAGTAATCCAATCGGAATCTTATTTGCAGCTATTTTCATTGCTTATATTACGCAAGGTGGTTTTTATCTACAGCTTTTAGCATTTTCCCCAGAAGTAATTAATATTATCATTTCCGTAATCATTTACTTCAGTGCATTTGCTTTAGTTCTTAAGAATATGATACAACGAAGAAATAAGAAGAAAGCAAATAGAATAGAGGAAATTAAGGTAGAAGCAAAAAGGGAAGAGGATTCCCTACACATTGGTAAGCCATCTGAGAACCTAAATGGCGAAAATGAAGGAGGAGAGGAATAATGTCAACTTTATATTTTTTAGTACAGCAGACGATGTATTTCATGATTCCTCTTTTAATCGTAGCACTGGGTGGAATGTACTCTGAGCGAAGTGGTGTAGTTAACGTAGCATTAGAAGGGATTATGACCTTTGGAGCATTTTGCAGTATTTTATTCATTAGCATGTTTCAAAATACCTTAAGCGGTCAAGTTTTACTACTTCTAGCGATTCTAATTGCGGCGGTAGCTGGAATGGTATTTTCTCTTTTACATGCTTATGCATCCATCAATATGAAGGCAGATCAGGTAATTAGCGGTACAGCCCTTAATATGTTTGCCCCAGCCTTTGCGATCTTCTTTGCAAGACAAATCTTTGGAGTACAACAAATTGGTTTTAATAATACGTTTCGTATCACGGAGGTACCAATCCTGTCAAAGATTCCTGTGATCGGACCAATGTTTTTTGAGAACACATATATTACCACGTATATTGGTTTTGGTATTTTAATTGTGGCTACTATAGTATTATACAAAACTCGCTTTGGTCTAAGACTACGCGCTTGTGGGGAACATCCTCAAGCAGCAGATTCCCTAGGTGTTAACGTGTACCGTGTTCGTTATGCTGGTGTTTTAATTTCTGGTATCTTAGGTGGAATCGGTGGGTTAGTCTTTGTAATCCCAACTTCTACCAACTTTAACGCTACAGTAGCTGGATACGGATTCCTAGCCTTAGCGGTATTAATTTTTGGGCAGTGGAATCCTATTAGAATCTTATATGCTTCTTTATTCTTTGGATTTATGAAGGCTTTGGCAGCTTCCTACTCAGGAATTGCAATTTTAAGTAATCTAAATATACCAAACAATATCTACAAAATGGTGCCTTATATAGCTACTCTTATTGTACTGGCATTTACCTCTAAGAGGTCACAGGCTCCAAGAGCAGCAGGTGTACCATATGATAAAGGTGCTAGATAAGGATATCTTATGAGTTATAGCATAGCATTTGAATTGTTTGTTCAAATGCTATGTATTTTCTCTTTTTATATAAAAAATAAGAATATTTATAAAATATACTTAATAGTATTATGAATATTATTAATATGACTGATATAACACTTGAACAATCAAAAAATATATGATATTATCCAAAATGTAAAAAAAATAGATACAATTCTAGGAGGATGTTTCATGAAACGCGTATTGTCCGCACTTTGTTTATTAGTTGCAATGTTTGCTTTAACTGCATGTAGTTCTGGAGGAGGAAAATCTTATGAATTAGCTCTAGTTACTGATATGGGTACCATTGATGACAAATCGTTTAATCAAGCAGCATGGGAAAGTATAAAAGCTTATGGTGAGGAACATAACATTGGCTATAAATACTATCAGCCAGCTGAAAAAACGACAGCTGCAATTGAGACAACAATTGATTTGGCGGTAGAAGGTGGGGCAAAAGTTATCGTATGTCCTGGATATTTATTTGGTGTACCTGTGTATAACGCACAAACTAAGTATCCTGATGTTAAGTTTATCCTATTAGATAGCCAACCACATGATGAAGCGGAAAAAGATTTCACGATTAAAGAAAATGTATATCCAATTTTTTATTCTGATGAACAGTCTGGTTTTCTAGCTGGTTATGCAGCAGTAAAAGATGGTTATAAGAATCTAGGCTTTATTGGTGGTGTTGCACTTCCAGCAGTTGTTCGTTACGGATATGGTTTTGTTGAAGGTGCTGAGTATGCAGCCAAAGAGATGGGTATCAAGGATGTAAATATCAAGTATAATTATTCTGGAACTTTTTTAGCATCTCCAGAAGTACAATCTATGGCAGCAAGTTGGTATAACGAAGGTACAGAGCTTATTTTTGCCTGTGGTGGACAGATTGGTAC
>JAEZGY010000048.1 GCA_023416695.1 Bacillota bacterium
GATAAGCCCCGCAATGTTTTCCTGTTCTAATTCTCTTATGGCATCCACCTGTTCTTTGGCATTAAAGCCAGTTCGCTTAACGATGACGTTAACTCCGTAAGGTTTTAGCTCCTCTAATTCCTTATGAATACCAGCTACAATATCATCAAAGAATAGGTTAGATTGACTAAATAAAACTATACCGATGGTATAATTTCTCTTAGCGGCTGCCAGGGCAAGACCAGCCCGATTTGGTTTATAATTCATAAGCTCTAAAATGTTTAGTATCTTTTTCTCGGTTTCTGGATTTACGTTGCCACGGTGATTGATTACTCGGTCAACAGTTCCTCTAGATACCCCAGCAAGATCCGCAATTTCTTTAATCGTAACCATAATATCCCCTTACTCTATCTTAAAAGTAGTGTATCTTAGTGTGTTGTGCACAAGCACATAATTTAATATATAGTAACATAGCAGTCTATAAAAGTCAATTTCCATTAAATCATACAAAAATATTATCAAATTAACAAAATATCTATTGAAACTTTCTAAAAATGTGGTATGCTATTAGTAGATGTGCACGTGCACGTATGTTTCTAAAGACGATACAGGAGGAACAAGATGAAGATTAATCAAGTGACAGACAAAGCCTTTCATAAGTATGGAAGGGTTGTAGCCGGAATTGATTTTACTGAGCTAGTGGAAACAATGCAGAATACGCCTTGTGATAAAGACGTTGTATATCTTCCCTCTGTTAAGGAGCTAGAAGCTTTACCAGTATATGAGACATTTAAGACAGTATGCTTTGGAGAGCTTCCAATTCAGGTGGGCTATTGCAACGGACATAACTATAAGTTGAATGCGTTGGAGTACCATCGCTCTTCTGAGATCAATGTGGCAGCTGAGGATTTGATCTTGTTATTAGGATGCCAACAAGACATTACAGAAGATTTTACATATGATACCTCTAAGGTAGAAGCATTTTTGCTAAAAAAGGGATGTGGGGTGGAGCTTTATGCTACAACTCTTCACTATGCACCATGTAATGCAACAGATAAGGGCTTTCGTTGTGTAGTAGTACTTCCTAAGGATACAAACCTTCCTTTGGATGAGTTACATAAAGACGGAGAAGATAAGTTAATTACAGCAAAGAACAAATGGCTGATTGCCCATAAAGAGGCAGGTCTTGATGATACAGCATTTGTAGGTTTAGTAGGCGAAAACATTAGTGTAAAATAGGAGGATTAAAAGATGAATAATATTCCAAAAGTAAAAGTTGGTATTGTGGCTGTAAGCCGTGACTGTTTCCCAGCATCTTTAGCTGAGAATCGTAGAAAGGCATTGGTTGAAGTTTATAAGAATACTTATAATGCTGATGATATTTATGAATGTCCGATCTGTATCGTTGAGAGTGAGATTCATATGGTGCAAGCATTAGAAGATATTAAGAAGGCTGGGTGTAATGCACTTTGTGTATATCTTGGTAACTTTGGTCCAGAGATTTCTGAGACTTTACTTGCAAAACACTTTGATGGACCTAAGATGTTCATTGCAGCAGCAGAGGAAAGCCAAAATGACTTAATGGATGGTCGTGGTGATGCTTACTGTGGAATGTTAAATGCAAGCTACAACTTAAAGCTTCGTAATGTAAAGGTATATATCCCTGAATATCCAGTAGGAACTGCAGAAGAATGTGCAAAGATGATCAATGAGTTCTTACCAATCGCTCGTACAATAGATGGAATCCAAAACTTAAAGATTATTAGCTTTGGACCAAGACCAATGAACTTCTTAGCATGTAATGCACCTATCCAACAGTTATATAACTTAGGTGTTGAGATTGAAGAGAACTCTGAATTAGATTTATATGAAGCATTTAACAAGCATGCTAATGATCCTCGTATTCCAGAAGTTGTTGCTGATATGGAGAAAGAACTTGGAGCTGGCAATAAGAAAGCTAGTATCCTTCCTAAATTAGCACAATATGAGTTAACTTTATTAGATTGGGTAAATGAGCACAAAGGATATCGTAAGTATGTAGCCATTGCTGGAAAGTGCTGGCCTGCATTCCAAACTCAATTTGGTTTCGTACCATGTTATGTAAATAGTCGTTTAACTGGCCGTGGAATTCCAGTTTCCTGTGAAGTTGATATTTATGGTGCTTTAAGTGAATTCATCGGAACTTGTGTTAGTGAAAGTGCTGTTACTTTACTTGATATCAATAACTCTGTACCAGCTGATATGTATGAAGAAGCAATCAAAGATAACTTTGACTATACTCATAAGGATACCTTCATGGGCTTCCACTGTGGTAACACCTGTACTAGTTTGTTAGGCTCCTGTGAGATGAAATATCAGAAGATTATGGCTAGAAACCTTCCAGTAGAAGTAACTCAGGGAACCTTAGAGGGAGATATCAAACCTGGAGATATCACATTCTTCCGTCTACAGAGTACCTCTGACAACCACTTGAAGTCCTATGTAGCGGAGGGTGAAGTGCTTCCAGTTGCTACAAAATCATTTGGTGCAATCGGTGTATTTGCTATTAAGGAAATGGGAAGATTCTATCGTCATGTATTGATTCAGCATAATTTCCCTCATCATGGTGCAGTTGCATTTGGACACTACGGGAAAGCAATTTTTGAAGTACTAAAATATCTTGGAGCAGAAGAAATTGGCTTCAATCAGCCAAAAGAAATGCTTTATAAGACAGAAAATCCTTTTTGTAAATAATTGATGGTATAATTTGAGAGCTCTATGTGGTAATATAACTAATGTTACCACATAGGGCTCTTGTGTTATATGGAGGAATATGGCTAGCCTCAGTTAACACAGCACATTATTCTATGGAAAACATGATAGAAAGCAGGAATAACCAGTTATGGAATACTTACAAAATGAAGCCTCTCGCTGTCTAAAATGCAAAAACCCCAAATGTCAGAATCACTGTCCTATTGACACCCCAATCCCTGAGATTATTGAGTTATTTCAGCAAGGGGAATTAGAAAAAGCAGCTCAAATTCTTTTTGAAAACAATCCACTGTCTGCAGTGACTGCAATTGTATGTCCCCATGAGGATCAGTGTAGAGGCTATTGCATTCGGGGCATTAAGGGGGAACCCGTGAACTTCTGTGATATTGAACGATATCTATCAGAAGAGTACTTAAAAAAACCTATGAAGGTCAAAGTAAAAAGGAATCATAAGAAAATAGCCATTGTAGGATCTGGTCCTGCAGGTATTACCGTGGCCATTCTTTTAGCTCAAAAAGGCTATGATATTACAATCTTTGAGTTAAGGGATAAAATAGGTGGGGTTTTAACCTATGGAATCCCAGAATTTAGACTTCCTAGAAGTATACTTAAGAATCTCGAGGCGAAGCTTCGTGAACTGAATGTACAAATCAAACCAAATACTATTGTAGGACCTGTCATTACACTTGATAAGCTGTTATATGACGGCTATGACGCTATTTTCATTGGGACTGGAGTATGGAATCCGAAAACCCTACAGATAAAGGGAGAGACACTAGGGAATTCTTTATATGCCATAGACTACCTAAAGAATCCAAAAGCTTATGAGCTTGGAGAACGGGTTGTTGTTATTGGTGCTGGAAATGTAGCGATGGATGCCGCAAGAAGTGCGAAGTACTATGGCTCAAAGGATGTTACAATCTGTTATAGAAGAGGTCTAGAGGACATGACTGCTACAAAGGCGGAGATTCATGAAGCAAAAGAGGAAGGAGTTAGTTTCTCCTTCTATAAGAGCCCAGTTGAAATAAGAGATGACGGTGTAGTCCTTGCCGCCACCAGAAAGGTGCTTACACAAGAAGATAAAATAGTGTTAGAGGTGGTGCCTAATTCAGAGGAGTTTTATCCATGTGATCATGTAATCATCGCTGTAAGCCAGTCTCCTCAGAATAATATTGTATCAACAAGCCCAGAATTAGAGACTAAATTCGGACTTTTAGTTACTGATACAAAAGGACATACCACTAAAAAAGGTGTCTTTGCTTGCGGAGATGTGGTAAGTGGAGCAAAAACAGTAATTGAAGCAGTAGTAGCAGCGAAAATTGTTGCAGGAAGTATCGATGAGTTCTGCCAAGACAAAGTGGAGTTGAGCGAATCTTAACAGTATTTTTATTGACCTTTTTTCTCTACTTAGATATAATGAGCTAAATACACTAATTCAAAAGTGAGGGAAGCAAACTATGGATACTAGTGACAGTTCGAACGGAGAACCTCCATCGTTATATTATAAAGAAGATCAGAATGGACATAGTCTATGGTTACGAGAATAAGTACATAGGCTGTGTCTTTTTGTGTGTTTTTTGATAAAAATTAACTAATAAAGTATAGATGTATTTTAAGGAGGATTTGTTTTGGGAAGTTCCATTGTATTTATGATTTTGTTACAGGTCTTTTTAATAATGTTAAATGCAGTATTTGCTTGTGCAGAGATTGCGATTATTTCTATGAATGACAATAAACTAGCGAAGATGGCAGAAAAAGGAGACAAGCGTGCCATTAGACTTGCAAGGCTAACTAGCCAGCCGGCTCGGTTTCTGGCGACAATTCAGGTAGCCATCACACTGTCTGGTTTTATGGGAAGTGCCTTTGCAGCAGAAAACTTTTCTGATGGCATTGTTAAGTGGCTAGTTGATTTAGGGGTTAGTATTCCAGCATCAACCTTAAATGTTATTGCAGTTGTCTTTATTACAATCGTGTTATCTTATTTTACGCTTGTATTCGGTGAATTAGTGCCAAAGAGAATTGCTATGCGAAAGGCGGAAAGCCTAGCACTTGGTTTATCATCTCTTATTAGTGGAATCTCTAAGGTATTCGCGCCTATAGTATGGTTTTTGACAGTATCCACTAATGGTATGCTACGTTTGTTTGGGATTGACCCAAATGCAGAAGAGGAAAACGTCAGCGAGGAAGAGATTCGTATGATGGTAGATGCAGGAAGTGAAAAAGGGACTATCGACCATCAGGAAAAAGAGTTTATTCAGAATGTATTTGAGTTTGATGATTTGTCCGCTGGAGAAATAGCGATACACAGAACAGACATTTCTTTTCTATGGTTAGATGATTCTATGGAAGAGTGGGAAAAGATTATTCATGATGGTCGTCATACCCTATACCCAGTTTGCGAGGACACCGTAGATAAGGTGGTGGGAATATTAAATGCCAAAGATTATTTCCGCTTAGTGAATAAGACACATGATATGGTGATTGAGAAGGCTGTAAAGCCAGCATATTTTGTGCCAGAAAGTGTAAAGGCAGATGTGCTCTTTCGGAATATGAAACACAGTCGAAATAATATGGCTGTAGTATTAGATGAATATGGTGGAATGACTGGTATTGTTACGATGTATGATTTGATTGAGCAATTAGTTGGAGATTTAGGTTATAGTGAGACTCCTGAAAGTCAGATACCACCAATAGAAAAAATTGATGAAAATACGTGGAGAATACATGGTAGTACTTCTTTAGAGGAAGTCTCAGAGTGCTTAGGAGTTTCTCTTCCTTGTGAGGAATATGATACCTTCAACGGATTGATTTTTGATGCTCTTGAAAGTATTCCAGAGGATGGTTCTACTGTGGAGGTAACTACAGAAGGTCTGAACATACAAGTAATCAAATTACAGGAACATCAAGTGGAGCAGGCTTTAGTTCGCATAAAGGAGCCTGTGATAAAAGAGGAAGCAGCAAAAGCATAAGATGTAACATTTTATATAGTATTCATTTTTAAAAAGGTAGAAGGGCTAACCCCTTCTACTTTTTTAAATGAAGTGCAAAAGTAAGAGGGTTGTTGAAAACCACAGCGCATAGCAATCCCGGATATTGGTAAAGCAGTAGTCATAAGTAGTTTTTTGGCTAAGGTAATTCGCTGGTTTAGCACATATTCACTAAAGGTCATTCCAACTTCCTTTTTAAATAAATCGCATAAATAGCAGCGATTCAAAGAGACGGCTTTACAGACTTTGGTTAGGCTAAGAGGATTATCTAAATGTTCATGTATATATGCGATGGCTTTTTTTATATGTTCATTTTTATGCTTTTCAATAAGATATTCCGTACTATCTATATAAGAATCTAAAATTTGATCTCCCAGTGAAGAGTAGTTTAAGAAGGTACAATGGGCAATCAATACTTCATTATCATAGCAACTTTTATGAAGAGAGACCTTCTCGTGATTTAATACATAATGATACATACCTATGTTTAAGGAGGATAGAAAAAGACGAATTTGCTTAATGGGTCTGTTGTTTAATTCCTTTATCTTTTCTTTATATAAGCGCTTGGCTTCTGTTGAATGACCGAAGTATAGGAGGGAAAACAATTCACTATGATTTAAAAGAGACTCAATAGACATAGTAGCTCCTTTCAAAGAAATTATAAATTTATACAAATATACTAAAACATTTTATAATTCTACCATGATATGATACCTTATAGTTAGTCGAAACTAACTAATGATAAATTTAATCAACTTCTACCATTAGGAGAAGTATCATAGAAAGGACTTTAGAGTATGAGAATGAAGAATTTAGTAGCTTTAGGATTGGCTTTAGGAATAAGTATCGTAACAGTAGGGTGTGGTGGCAGCCAAGCAAATAAGAATGGACAGGATGCTACCTCTTCTGCTTCTAAAAAAGAGGAAGTTGTAATCGAAAGTGAAAGTACAAATGAAGTGAAAGAGCAAACAGAAGAAATAACTGAAGCAAAATAGATAGAAGAAGGGAGACTTCTACACAGCTTAATAGCTATGTGAGAGTCTCCCTTTGTAAATTAATGTTTAGGATGCATTTGGGCCTCTGCCTCAGCCTTTGTCATCTCAACGGTATTAAAAGGATGGGCAGGAGGTGCGTATATCGAGTATACCTTTAATGGAACACAGCCTGTATTGATGATATTATGCCAGGTGCATGCTGGGATAATAACTGCATAATTGCAATCTACAGCAATATCCTTATCAAAGCAGTTCTTTTTGGAACCGAACCGAACGGTAGCTGTTCCTTCTTCAATTCTGACAAACTGATCTAAGTCGTAATGAATTTCAGGGCCAATTTCTTCTCCGGGATTAATGCACATAACGGTTAATTGAAGGTGAGTTCCTGTCCATAATGAGGAGCGGAAAGCGGAATTTCTATTAGTAGCTTCATGAATATTGAACACTATTGGTTGTGGACCATAATCGGTATAGGAATGACATGTACCAGTAGGCATAGTGTTATAGGATACGGTTTTTCCACAATGAGGGCATCTATATTGATTGTTTTTATACAACGAAAGTATCTCCTTACTTCTATTTACTATAGTGTACGTAAAGAAATAAGGAGTGTGATACAAAAAAGGTTAGGTAGGTTAAAGAATATCTATTATAACGTCCTCAAAAGGAATGCGCCTTTGCTCTAAGAGGGAAAGAGTTTCCCCATGGCTATACATGTATTCTGTAGTCCTGTTATTTTCTTTCGTCTCGGTTGGCTTTTGAGCACTCATTATATATTCCTTTGGTGTTACGCCCTGATATTTTAAGAAAGCCTTTGTTAAATAACGGGTGTTGGAGAACCCTGTCTCTAAACAAATATCTATAAGGGACTTGTTACTATTTAACAAACGTATGGCGTGGCGAAAGCGTACACTAGTGACATACTCCTGGAAGGATTGATTTAAATTGTCCCTAATAAAATGAGAGAGGTAACCAGTACTAATCCCTTGTTTTTTTGCAATATCTGATAGCAGGATTTTATTTGCATAATTATCTTCCACATATTTTATAATGTATTCCACACGTTTACGACGTAAATCAGAAGCGTAGACTTCTTCCTCCGAATAGGTATGCCAAGGAACATATTTTAGTAAAGTAGATACTAGTAGTCCTAATAAACTACTGCTAATTAATTGCCAGTTTACACTGCGTTTCATGTATTGATAACAGGTCTCCATAAAGAGGCAACGTATGGTGTGTAATTGGCCTTTAGAAAGGACATGACTTAAATGTAATGCATCGAAGGAAAGAAACTTTAAGGAAGGCATGGTATTCTCAAAAAATTTGGGAGAAAATTGCATACACAAAGTAGTAAGTCCTTCTGTGGTTGTGTGAAGCTCGTGGGTCTCATTAGGATTTAGAAGAATGATATCTTCTGGCTGTAAGGAATAGGTTTTTCCTTGATATAATAAAGTGGCATTGCCAGAAAGAATTAGTAATAACTCAAAATCATGGTGAAAATGAGGACTACGATAGGTTAACTCCACAATAAAGATATTTAAAAATTTTATGTAGGGGTGTCTGATTATTTCGATTTGGTCTGACAAATTACCACCTCACTTTACTTATATATTACCTATATTATACTATTTGTTATCTAGTGGTACAAGTGATACCTTGAAGTTGAGATATCCTATTTGTACCGACAAAACATCAAGATAGTCACTAATATATAAGAAAAATAGTTTATACTAAAAGGTAGTAATTTATGAGATAAAAGCGATAGAGGGATGTGAGTACAATTAGCAGACGAAGTAGTGAGGCAAGTAAAAAAGCAATTGTAGCAGGGCATATTTGTTTAGATATCACTCCAGTCTTTCCAGTTACCTCATGGAAGTCAGAAAAGGAGTTGCTTACTCCTGGAACTCTAATTCAAATGGAGGGAGTGGATATTCATACTGGTGGGGCAGTGGCTAATACAGGCCTAGCAATGAAGAAGTTTGGGATAGAGGTTTCTCTTATTGCCAAGGTTGGTCAGGATGAGTTTGGTGGATTAATTATGAATCTACTTAAGGAATATGATGTGGGGCAGCAACTAATTACTGATTCTTCCTCCTCTACCTCCTATTCTATTGTTCTTGCAATGCCAGGTGTGGATCGTATATTTTTACATAACCCCGGTGCTAATAATAGATTTATGTCAGATGATATCAAGGAAGATGATTTAGAGGGGGTAAGCGTATTTCATTTTGGATATCCTCCATTGATGAAATCTCTTTATGATAGAGAGGGCGAGGAGTTAGAGCGATTATTTAGGAAGGTAAAAAAGGCCGGAATAGTGACTTCCCTAGATCTTGCTGCAGTAGATCCGTCCACAGAGGTTGCAAATGTAAACTGGAAGCATATTTTAGAAAAAACCTTACCTTATGTAGATTTCTTCATGCCTAGTGTAGAAGAATTATGCTTTATGATAGACAGAGCTCGTTATGAAGAGCTGAAAAGGCGAGCAGAGGGAATAGATATTATCAGTGTGTTAGATATTGAGAAAGACGTGGCACCTTTGGCTAAGCAATGTATGGCAATGGGTGCAAAACTTGTAGTGATAAAATGTGGAGCATTAGGTATGTATTATAAGACTAGTTCCTGTGAGATACTAAGTAGCTTGGAGCAAAGTTTACCTTTGGATAGTTATGACTGGGGTTTGAAAGAGGGATTCGAATCCAGTTATGTTCCAAATAAGGTTTTGTCAGGCACTGGTGCAGGAGATACCTGTATAGCGGCATTTTTGTCAGCAGCCATGAAAGGTTATTCTTTTATGGACTGCATTCGTTTAGCGGCAGCAGCGGGGGCGGCGTGTGTATCTGCTTATGATGCACTAAGCGGTTTGTTGCCGCTAGAGGAATTAAAAGTTCTCATCGACAATGGATGGGAAAAAGAAGGGAGATATAAGAGATGTTAGTAAATCTCAATGAGGTTTTACTTCCAGCTAAACGAGGGAAATATGGAGTAGGGCTCTTTAATGCCATCACTTTAGAACAAGCAAAAGGGATTATTGCAGCTGCAGAGGAAATGAAATGCCCAGCAATTGTAGGCACTGCTGAGGTTCTTCTTCCTTTTGCAGCTTTAGAGGAGACTGCGTCCATTCTAATACCAATGGCGAAAAAGGCTAGTGTTCCCATAGTGGTACATTATGATCATGGATTGACTTTTGAAAAGTGTATTACTGCCTTACAGCTTGGTTTTTCATCTATCATGTATGATTGTTCTACAGACACCTATGAAGAAAATGTAAGGAAGGTTGCAGAAATAGTTGAGATTGCACATGTTTATGGAGCTACAGTGGAGGCAGAGCTTGGCCATGTGGGTGATAATGAGGGTTCTATAGAAGGAAACCTTTATATTGATGATCCGTCTGCATTTTATACTGATCCTATAGAGGCCAAGGACTTTGTAATGAGAACTAAGGTGGATGCCCTAGCGATAGCAGTTGGAACAGCACATGGAGCTTATAAATTGCCACCAAAAGTAGATTTTGAACGAATTGAGACCATTGCTAATATGGTATCTGTTCCATTAGTATTACATGGTGGAAGTGGGTTAAGTAATCATGATTTTAAAGAGGCCATACTAAGAGGCATCAGCAAGGTAAATATTTTTACAGATTTAGACAGAGCAGCCGCTGATGGGGTAAAGAAGGCTTTTGCTCAGGGGTGTGTTACTATGACTTCGACTATGTCATACCAAATAGAGGCTGTAAAAGAGGAAGTAATGAAAAAAATGACCTTATTTTTATCATAGTATTTATGCAAAATAGTGCACAATATAGAGAATCATGTCATATCTTATAATAACTAATGAGAAATGGGATGATGAAGGTGAGTATACAGAGAAGGGATCATCAAAAACAAGACAGAAATGGTGATGTAACAATATCCATTCCATTGGATATCTCTTATGGGTTTGATCTTATTCCACAGGTTGATCTTGGAAAAGTAAAGTCCTATTCTGGAAGAAGAAGAGTATGCAAAAGAAGAGATGGTACGTTCGTTATGTATCAACAGATTTGTGTAGAAATACCTTTTGATATAGATGTTGAGATAGAGTGTCCCAATCATTTGTCCAATAATAATGATATAGTTAAGGAATGAATAGAATGAGTGCATTGCAACTTTTCAATTTTCACGCAGATTATTCGTCGGTAGAGGGTTCTAATCTGCCGTTTGAGTTTGAGCTAGACACCGAGAAGTCTGTACTAGATCCGCCAGAAGGAATTAATCAAAAATTTGTCTATAATGTGACCGCAAAAGGAAAAGAAAGTTCAGGGCTTAAGGATTTAAGTTATTTTCTTCTTTCTATCAGCCCTTCCATAACATTAGAAGACATCATAAACCCAACGATGACACTGAATGGTAATGTATATCATAACGGAGAGCTAAGTATTGTAGACGATAGAAACAATAATGGCAGTTATGGGTTAAAGGTTTTATTTAAACCTACTTCCTTGTCTAAGTTAAAACCTACCATATTTACTTTTGCCTTTGAACTTGCTAAAGCTGCTACTATAGGTCCAATTGATTTGTTAGTTAAAGGTGGGAGTCAACTCCTAAGTAGTCTTAAGATCGGGGGCCCAGTTGTTGATGAAATGATCGGCCGAGATACCATTATATATAAAAGAATAGAAGTATGTACTCCAGTTGAAATAACACCAATTGTAAGACATGGATGTGTTACCACTCATAGTTGTGGTATGCCTATGGTGAGTACAATTCCATGTTCAGGTTCCTCACAAAAATGCAAGTTTTATGTAAGACAAAACATGCGAGTGAGAATACCATTATCATATTCAGCAACTGCAGTAGTAGGTACTTCAACCACAAATTGTGGACTCCTTACAGGAGATACTGTAACGGAAACCAATGATTTCATTGAGGATACGGGATGTAAAAACTGTGCTGAGGAAACAACTGATTTGTAATACAAAATTGATAAAGTAAGGGAGGCTCACGAAAGGGGTGTGCCTCCTTTTTATTGCTTGAGGAAAAATAGGAACTGTGCTATAATAAACTTTATGTTAATTTGATATAAAATAACTAAGGAGAGTAGCATGGTTGGTGTATTAGTAAATACAGTAGCGGTACTGGTAGGAAGTTTAATAGGTTTAATCTTTAATATCGGTATTCCTAGAAAAATTACAGATGCAGCTATGTTAGCTATAGGGTTATGTACATTATATATAGGAATCTCGGGCTCTTTAGAAGGAAACAATACGATTGTTGTAATTATAGCAATGGTTTTAGGCAGTATCTTGGGTGCTTGGATCGATATAGATAAAAGATTGAATCATCTAGCTGAATGGGTAGAGAAGAAGGCAAGTTTTGGTGCGGAAAATAAAGTACATAGTGTTTTGACTACTACTAATGAGAAGAAAAGTACGATAGCAGAGGGTTTTGTTACCTCTAGTTTATTATTCTGTGTTGGAGCAATGACTATTGTGGGTTCTCTTAATGCAGGACTATCTGGTGATAACGAGATGTTATTTACCAAATCAGTATTAGACGCTATTTCATCCATAATGCTATCTGCAAGTCTAGGTGTAGGAGTATTGTTTTCTTCTCTTTTTGTATTACTATTTCAAGGATCCCTTGTTCTTTTTGCTGGATTATTGCAACCAATTTTAAATGAGGGGGCTATTGGGGATTTAACTTGTGTAGGTTCTCTGTTAATACTAGGATTGGGACTAAACCTGGTAGGTGCTACAAAGTTGAAAATTGCCAACTATTTACCAGCATTGCTTTTTTCCCCAGGACTAACTTATTTATTTTACTGTATTACTATTGGATAAAAATAGTTATATTAGAAAAAAACTACTGTTATTTCCTTGATTTTACGATAATATAGATGTATCATAATGCTTGATGTTTGTTGACGAGGTGTTGGGAGTATATGGGGACTAGAGTATTCTTAGTTATGACTAATATATATATGCTATGTAGTCAACCTTTATTGGTACTGGCTCTTTTAGTCATGTGTTTCTTACTTGTTCTGGTTTTTGTATTACATGCTAAGCTTAGGAAGGCAATAAAAGAAAACCAAGTGTATATTGGTAGGGAAGAGAGATATAAGCAGATTATTGAGCTTACCGATGATGTTATTTTTGAGTATGATATACAATCTGACATTATGAATCATTCAGAACGCTATCTAAGTGTATATGGACGAAATCCTACTGTCTATAATTATTCAGAAGCACTAGTGGAACTTCCTTTTGTACATGCAGAGGATCAGTCCGTGTTTGAAGAGTTTTGCACTTCATTACATATTGGGAAAAGTAACTTTTCCTATGAGTTTCGTTTTCAAAACAAGAGTGGTGAGTACGAATGGTGTCATATAAATGGTAGTAGCTTTTGCGAAAGCAAAGGTTTACCGAATAAGGTGTTTGGTAGAATTGTCAATGTAGATGCTCAAAAAAGAGAACTGGACCGACTTCGTTTTAAAGCTCAAAGAGATTTGATGACCAATGTATATAATAAAAAGACTACAAGTGATAAGATTAATGATACCATTAAAAAAAGTAAGAAGTATGAGAGACATGCCTTATTTGTTATTGATATAGATGATTTTAAGCATGTCAACGATACCTACGGCCACCTACAGGGGGACCGGGTATTGACTACCATTGTGTCTAATATGGTCAATTATTTCCGTGGGGATGATATCATTGGTCGAATAGGTGGAGATGAATTTGTAGTGTTAATGAAAAATGTTTCTGGAAGAGAGCAGATTGTACAAAAGGCAGAGTCCATATGTAAAATATTTAATCGCACCTTCCAATACAATGAGGAGAAACTTCAGGTTTCCTGTAGCATAGGGATTGCTGTTTATCCAATGGATGGAAGTACCTATGATGAAATGATGGAGCATGCGGACCTTGCTTTATATGAGGTGAAGTCTGATGGAAAGAATAGTTATATGTTATATAGTGATTTGTGTGAGTTAAAATATAAATAAATGAAATTAAATGTAAACGGCTAGATTACAATAATCTAGCCGTATTTTTGATACACAGAAAATTGATTTGTAAGCGAAACTCTATTTTATGCTTTTAGTTCTTTTGTAGAGAAGATTCCACTCATTTTTAAGATGAGAAGATATAAACCACAAAAACCACTAGCACATAATAATAGAATCAATCCTGGATGTATAGACATTTCTAAAGTCAGTCTTTTAATTAATATGGATGAGATAAAACCTAGTAGTGCCACAATAATCCCTGGCTTTATGAGCCAATCCATAAAGTGAGTTTTAAAATGGATATGTTTACAAATAGCACGGTAGTCTAAAATGGTAATGCACAGTTGACTAATGAGATTGCCTGTAAGATAGCCATAGATTCCAAACTTAGGAATAATGAAAATTACAGCAAGAATCCGAATGACAACTCCAATAATAGAGTTGAAAAATGTAATTTGGGCCTTACCTAGCCCGTTTATAATACTATTTAAGGTAGTGGTAAGATATAAAAATGGGCAAAGCCACGCTAAACTTACAATAAAATCACCTGCCATAGGATTGTTATAGACAACTATGCCAAGGTTTTTTCCAAAAGCAACGAAGAATCCGGTGCTTAATACACCAATCAGTAAGCAGTATTTTATAGAAATAGCAGTGGTTTTTCCTATCATATCATTATTCTTTTTCGCCTGCGCTTCTGAGATGGCAGGAAGTAATAGCACAGAAAAAGAATTTGGTATGGCTGATGGAAAAAGAATAAATGGGATGGACATACCGATTAAGATACCGTAAATGCTCAGGGATTCATAAGCAGTTAAACCAGATTGCCTTAACATAATGGGAATTAGCACCGACTCGATACTACTCAGGACACTTAGTAAAAGACGATTGCTAGTTAGTGGCACCGCTTGTTTCATTAATTCTCGAAGTATTCTTGGCATTTTAACTACTCGACGTTCTCTCTGTATAGTGATTTGGTCTGTCTCTTTTCTTTTGTAATGTTTCTTTCTTTCTCTGTAAAGACTAAGAACGTTAAAGCCACAGGAAGTCAGTTCACCCATTACCAAACCAAGAACTGCTATTTCACAGGTAATGGAGGTGCTTCCTCCACCAGCAAAGTAGGAAATTGTAATTACAAATAGTACTCTAGTAAGTTGCTCTATAAGCTGAGTACTGGCTGGAACTGTAGTTTTTTTCATACCATAGTAGTAACCATTGATGCAGGAGGTAATTCCACAGAAAGGAAATGCAAGGGATAGCATTTTCAAGGAGTCTGCACAAGAGGGTTCTGCTAAAAGCCTAGTAGCAATAAAATCACCAAATAAATATACTAAACCACTAAGGGAAATGGCGATGGTGAGAGAACAGCCAAGGCCAATCCTTAGAATTCTTGTGATATTGTGATTGTGTCCTTCCCCATAGATTCCAGTTTGACTAGCTACTAAACGTGAGATGGAGGTTTGAATTCCGGAGGCAAAGAGAGTAAAACAGATTCCGTATACCGGAAATACCAGTTGATAGATGCCCATATTTCTTGCCCCTAAGGCATTGGAAAGTATAATGCGGTAAAAGAAGCCTATGATTCTGGTAATAAAACCAGCAACTGTTAAGATTAATGTCCCTTTTATAATGGAGTGTTTGCTCATTTTATGGACCTGTAGTGTGATTTTGTTACTTAAGTATATTCCTTGAAATAGTAAAATATTTGTACTTGAGAAAATACATTCAATAAGTATTGACTATAGGATAGAAGAGTGATATTATTACGTCAGAAATCCAATTAAATTACTCGGAATTAAAATAGTCGGAATTCATATACTATGTATAGGACCGTTAATAATGATACAGATTTTCGTTTGTGACAAATGCTTACACAAGGTAAAAGCAGTAAGGAAGGTGGGAAATACCATGAAACTTTCAACAAAAGGAAGATATGGATTAAGAGCAGTTCTAGATCTGGCTTTACACTCAGAGGAAGAGGCAGTCGCTTTAAGCAGTATAGCTGAACGTCAAAGTATATCCATTAGCTATTTGGAACAACTTATTGCCAAATTACGTAAAGCCGGGATTGTAGACAGCAAGCGAGGTGCTCAAGGTGGATATAGCCTAGCGAAACCTGCAGAGGAAATTTCCGTAGGGGATATTCTAAGAGCCTTAGAAGGAGATCTTCACCCAGTTGACTGCGCAGAAATTTATGGTGGTACTTCCACTTGTAATAGCTCTGATATGTGTGTTACCAAGTATGTTTGGAAACGTATCAGCGATAGCATTGATGCAGCAGTAGATGCTTTAATGTTATCTGAACTAGTAGAAGAGGGACGAAATCTTAAGGGCAATAATAAGGATAAAGACCAAAACATTGGTTGTTCCTGCTAAAGTAATAGATGATATTAGATTCGATAGAAATAAATAATAGGAGATGAGCGTTGATTATGGATAAGAAAGTAATTTATTTAGATAATGCGGCAACTACCCCAACAAAACCGGAGGTAGTGGAGGCTATGCTTCCATATTTTACACAGAAATTTGGTAATCCATCTAGTGTTTATGAAATTGCAGCACAAAATAAGGGAGCTGTAAATCATGCAAGAGAATCAATTGCCAATGCGTTAGGTACCAATATGGAGGATATCTATTTTACAGGTGGTGGTTCTGAAGCTGATAACTGGGCGTTAAAAGCAACAGCAGAAGCTTATAAAGAGAAAGGTAATCACATCATCACTTCTAAGATTGAGCATCATGCCATTCTTCATACTTGCGAGTATTTAGAGAAGCAAGGGTTTGAAGTAACTTATGTTAATGTGGATGAACATGGTGTTATAAAGCTAGATGAGTTAGAGGCAGCCATTCGTCCAACTACTATTTTGATCAGCGTAATGTTCGCAAATAATGAAATTGGTACTATTCAACCAATTAAAGAAATCGGTGCAATTGCTAAAAAGCATGGTGTGTTATTCCACACAGATGCAGTGCAAGCGTTTGGACAGATTGAAATAAATGTGGATGACATGAATATTGATATGTTAAGTGCTAGTGGCCACAAACTAAATGGTCCTAAGGGAATTGGTTTCCTTTACATTCGTAAAGGCTTAAAGCTTCGTTCCTTTATTCATGGTGGGGCACAGGAAAGACATCGTAGAGCTGGAACTGAGAATGTACCAGGTATTGTAGGCTTTGGTAAGGCAGTTGAAATGGCAGTTGCTACGATGAAGGAACGTACTGAGAAAGAAATTTATTTAAGAGATTATCTTATTGAAACTGTAATAAAGGAAGTTCCATTTACAAGATTAAATGGTCATCGTGCAAATCGACTTCCTAATAATGTAAACTTTAGTTTTCAGTTTATTGAGGGTGAGTCCTTATTAATTATGTTAGATATGGCTGGTATCTGTGCTTCTAGTGGTTCTGCATGTACTTCAGGCTCCCTAGACCCATCTCATGTACTTTTGGCAATTGGCCTTCCTCATGAGATTGCTCATGGCTCCCTACGTCTAACCTTAAGCGAAGAGACAACCATGGAAGATATTCAGTACACCATCGAAAAAATCAAAGAAATTGTAGCACGTCTTCGTTCTATGTCTCCATTATACGAAGATTACATGAAAAGCATAGAAAGAAAATAACTTAAAATTTAGGAGGTAATACTATGTACAGTGAAAAAGTTATGGATCATTTCCAAAATCCAAGAAATGTTGGTGAAATAGAAAATGCTAGCGGTGTAGGTACCGTTGGAAACGCAAAATGTGGGGATATCATGAGAATGTATCTTGACATTGATGAAAATGGAGTTATTAAAGAGTGTAAATTTAAGACCTTTGGTTGTGGAGCTGCGGTAGCAACTAGTAGTATGGCAACTGAGCTTGTAAAGGGACTTACTGTAGAAGAAGCTCTTAAGGTTACTAATAAAGCAGTTATGGATGCTCTTGATGGTCTTCCACCAGTAAAGGTACACTGCTCCTTACTTGCTGAAGAAGCAATCCATGCAGCCCTTTGGGATTATGCTGAGAAAAATAATATGAAGATTGAAGGTTTAAAAAAGCCAAAGAGTGATATTCACGAAGACGAACATGTTGAAGAAGAGTATTAATAGCTAGTCACAAAAAGGAGTATCCCAATGGAGAAGAAAAAGGTTGTAATAGGAATGTCCGGAGGAGTGGATTCGTCAGTTGGAGCTTATTTATTAAAAGAAGCTGGCTATGATGTCATTGGTGTAACAATGCAAATCTGGCAGACTGAGGATACCTGCTCCCTGGAGGAAAACGGAGGCTGTTGTGGTCTTAGTGCAGTAGAAGATGCCAGACGTGTAGCATCTGATATTGGAATTCCTTATTATGTCATGAATTTTCGTGATGAGTTTAAGAAAAATGTAATTAACTACTTTGTAGATGAGTATGTAAAGGGCCATACACCAAATCCTTGTATTGCTTGTAATCGTTATGTAAAATGGGAATCTCTCTTACAACGTTCCCTAGAGATTGGAGCAGATTATATTGCTACAGGTCATTATGCAAGAGTGGTGAAACTTCCTAATGGTAGATATACTTTAGCAAAATCTGCTACTGCAGCTAAAGACCAGACCTATGCCTTATACAACCTGACTCAGCACCAGTTAAGTCATACTCTTATGCCAGTGGGAGAGTATACCAAGGATGAGATACGTGAGATCGCTGATAGGATTCATCTTAAGGTAGCCAATAAACCAGATAGTCAAGAAATCTGTTTTGTACCAGATAATAACTATGCAGGATTTATAGAAAATACAACAGGTAAAAAGCCTATGAGTGGAAATTTTGTTACTCCTGATGGAAAGGTCATCGGTACCCATAAAGGGATTATCCACTATACTGTTGGACAGAGAAAAGGATTAAACCTTAGTATGGGACATCCTGTTTTCGTTGTTGCCATTCGTCCTGACACCAATGAGGTTGTCATTGGTAATTCGGAAGATGTGTTCTCTGATAGACTTACGTGCAATCGCCTTAACTTTATGACCATAGAGGACTTAGAAGGCGAAATGCAGGTAACTGCTAAAATTCGCTATAGCCATAAAGGTGCAAAAGCAGTGATTCGTAAAGTAGAAGAGGATAAAGTAGAGTGTATTTTTGAGGAGCCTCAACGGGCTATTACGCCTGGACAGGCTGTGGTGTTTTATGATGGGGATTATGTTGTAGGTGGAGGTACTATTCTATAGGTTTAGTGCTAGTTGATTAAAATTATCGTGCTTCCAACTAAATAATAATCATATATTGTCGATACTGTAAGTGAAGGACTAGTAAAGTTAGGCCTTGTAACTAAGTAATAGTAATAGTAATAGGATTATGAAAGAAAGGAGGAAGCATAATGTCAACCAATAGTATTTCCTATTTGTTCGGAAGTAATAGTTCTACTTCTGGAGGTTATAGCTTGTACAATACCTTAGGGGACTATTCCTCTATCAGAACTGGAAGCTATAAAAAGCTGCTTAAAAGCTACTATGCAAAACAGGAATCCAATAATAAGGAATCTGCGACAAATAATACAGAATCCTTGGAGAAAAAGGGTTTGCTTGAAGTAAAAAGTAGTGCAGATAATTTAGGTGAGGCATCAAATAAGTTACTTTTAGGTAAGTTATTTGAGAAAACAGACATTACGGTTAAGGATGTTAACACCGGAGTCTCTAGTGTAACGAAGGACTATGATCGGGATGCTATTTATAAAGCAGTAAAAGGCTTTGTAGACAGTTATAACGATACTTTAGATTCTGCTTCTGAGGTGGATTCAACCAGTGTTCTTCAAAAAACTTTATTTATGACTAATCAAACGGCTGCATATAAAAAGAGTTTTTCTAAAGTCGGAATTACCATCGCTTCTGACAATAAGCTTACGGTTGATGAAGCTAAACTGAAGAAAGCAGATATCAATGAGTTAACGACTTTATTTACAGGATTTAATTCCTTTGCTTCTAAAACCAGCCAAAAAGCTAGTGCTATAGCAAATGCATCTACTTGGTCAGCTGGAGCGAAAACTTATACAAAGTCGGGAACCTATAATTTATCCAGCTTGTATAACACAATTAATACTACTATATAATAAGAACAAGGTAACTTATAAGCCCCCTTTCAATCAATAGGGGGCTTTTACCTTAGTTATAAAAGCTTAATAGGAGAATACATGTTATGAAATTAATGTTTGCATCAGATATCCATGGCTCTATTTATTATTGTAGAAAACTAATGGAAGCCTATAAAAGAGAAGAAGCTGAGAAATTAATATTATTGGGAGATCTGTTATATCATGGCCCTCGAAATGATTTGCCAAGGGAATATGCCCCAAAAGAAGTAATCGAGCTTTTAAATGCCAATAAGAATGAGCTTCTTTGTGTAAGAGGAAACTGTGAGGCAGAGGTAGATCAGATGGTGCTAGAGTTTCCAGTATTGTCAGACTCTATGCTATTATATATTGATAAAAAAACCGCTTTTGTAACCCATGGGCATCATCACAACTTGGACAACCTACCTCCTTTAAAGGATGGAGATTTGTTAATCCATGGACATACCCATGTGCTAAAAGCGATGAAAGACAAAAATATTCATTATTTAAATCCTGGCTCTGTTTCTATTCCGAAGGAAGGGAATCCTTCAAGCTATATGGTCTATGAAGATGGCTGCTTTACCATAAAGACATTAGAGGGAGAGAGTATTTTAACTTATGAGATATAGCTAGTTTATAGGTCAATAAAAATAGGTTTTCTGTTTTCAAAGACTGTGTATTTGGTAAAACCAAGACTTAATAGAAGTTTTCTGACTTCGTCAAAGTCATTGGCTAGATGCTCTGTTTTATGAGCATCTGAGCCAATGGTTAGGATGTTACCTCCAAGCTCTTTGTATCGTCTTAGTATTTCTTTCGTAGGATGAGGTCGATTAAGGCCATGTTTATAACCAGAAGAATTCACTTCGATTCCCTTTCCCATTGAGATCAGTTTCTTTAATATTTCATCAAACAGTTCTTCATATAATTCATAGTTAAAATTATTACCCTTAGATGGGCCGTAGCGAACTACATAATCTAAGTGTCCGTATACGTCAAACTGATCAAAACTATTAAGGTTATCTAGGATTGTTTGAAAATACTTATAATAGCCTTCCTCTTCTGTAATCCCTTCCCAATATTCTTTATAATACACATCATTGTCCTCTACTAAATGACTAGAAGCAATGACGAAATCAAACTTATATTCTTTAATAAGCTGTTTAAAGCGACTAGCTAGGTATGGTCTCACTCCGCATTCGATACCCATTAAGACACTTATTTGCTCTTTATACTGATTTTTTAGTGTCTTTAGCTTTTTCTCATATTCCTTAGGGTCAAAGACGAAGGAAAAATTGTATTTATCAGGATAATCATAATCCATATGGTCGGTGAAACAAATGCGTGTAAAACCTAGTTCTATGGCTCTTTCTATCATGGACTCCATAGGTGCTATGGAATCGGAAGAAAAGCTAGTATGAACATGATAGTCTGCTGTAATCATGGAGACTCCTTTCTAGTTATTCAACTTTTGTGATACCTTCTATATCTGGTTCTATAAGAAGGGAGTAGTTGGTGTAGTATACTACAAAACCTGGCTTTCCACCACTTGGTTTTTTTACATTCTTCTTCTGGGTATAATCAATTTCTACCTTAGGGGCATCTGCTCCTTTGGAATAGTATCCAGCAAGGCGGCCTGCTTCTTCAAAGGTACGATCAGGTAGCTCTTCTCCATTAGATTTCACTATGACATGGGAACCAGGCATCTGTTTGGCATGGAACCACCAGTCGTTTCCTGTAGCAAATTTAAAAGTGAGTTCCTCATTTTGAAAGTTATTTTTTCCTACATAAATGTGGTAACCATCAGAGGAAATATAGTGAAATGGCTTACTGTTAATTTTTTGCTTTTTAGTTGGCTTATTACCAGAGGATTTACGCCTCATTTCTCCAGATTCAATTAATTCTTCTTTGATTTGTACCAAATCATCTTCTGATAGAGCAAAATTAAGAGAGGTACTAATGGATTCTAAGTGGTCTAGTTCATCTTTTGTCTCTGTGATTTGTTTGGAGAGAGCCTCAAAGGTTCGTTTTAATTTATTATAACGGTCAAAATACTTCTTGGCATTCTCAGAAGGAGTTAAGTCTTTATCCAGTGGAATTGCAATTTCTTCATTAGTATAGTAGTTTATGCATACTAACTCCTTGCTACCTTCACAAAGATTATAACCGTAGGTATTAATCATTTCTCCATAGATTCTATATTTATCACGTTTTTCTGTGTCCCTCAGCTGTTTTAACTGTAAATCATACTTTTTAATATTACGCTCAATGGAATTACTGATAATACGACGTAGGTCGGTTGATTTCTGCTTGATTCTAGTTACCGTATTTTTGTCCTTATAATATGTCTCTAAAACTTTTGATATAGAAGGGAATTCTACTGCTGTTTTACCGAGATAGCAAGTTAATGGTGTACAAGAAAATTCAATCGGTTCCTTACCGTCGTATATAATAGTAGGAGTATAGTTAGTAGTTCTAATATTTTCAGTTAGTAGGCAAATCTCTTTGTAGAGACGAAGCCCTTCCTCTTCCCCTAATGCATTGGCTGGGATACTGCTGTCTAACCCAGCTCTATAGCATAGTTCATTGGAGATAAGAGGGCTAAATCCAGTTAGTGAAGTATAAAGTGCCTTACCAATAGGAAGGGGTTTCTTTAAGATATTCATCTTAAAGTCCTCCAAAGATAGGGAAAGTGGATTTAATTTCTCTGTGGTATGAGGAATAAAATAGGAACGTCCTGGCAGTACTTCTCGTACGCTACTGACTAATCCGGAAATATGTTTAATACTATCAACAATCTTTCTATCTGCATCACAGAAAATGATATTGCTATGTTTTCCCATAAGCTCGATCATCAGATGTTTTATACATACATCCCCTAATTCATTTAGATGCTCGATTTCAAGATCTATAATTCGTTCTAACCCAGGTTGGGTAACAGATACTATTTTAGCACTATTTAGGTGCTTTCTAAGTAGCATACAGAAATTAGGAGCCGTAAGAGGGCTTGGCTTGTTGGTTTCTGTCAGATATATAAGGGGCAAACTTGCACTTGCTGATATAAGAAGTCGATATTGCTCTTTATTGTTTTTTATGGTGAATAATAGCTCGTCCTTTTCTGGTTGAGCAATTTTATTAATACGACCATTTACAAGGTTGTTTTTTAGCTCTGTTACTATATTGGATATTACGATGCCGTCTAATGCCATGATTATTCTCCTTAAACCCTAAGTTTATGAAGCTAATTCTATCATAGGGTACCATATATTTCAATATTTGCAGAATGGACATATGTTTATATAATTTTAATATCTTTTTTCTTGACGTAATATGAAAATAGGGTATTATTAAATAATAGTATAGGAGGAAAGTCTTATGAGTAATGATAATAATTTAAAAGATAATTTGACTTCCCTAGAAGAGCAACCTGTTGAATATCATCAGGAGAATGCTGGGGATAACCAGATTACAATAGATCAAGATGTAAGTTCCATAAATGAGGATATTCCACGTGAATTTCGTGCCATAGAGCCAAAGCTTGAGGATCGAAATTCAGAGAATTTTGATGCTGGAGTATATTATACCCATGAAGGTAACCAATTTCAGGAGAATCTTAAAGATGGTGGTGCTAATAGACCTAGTAGTGAGGGGATGAACAAAGATAGAAAGGTTTCCCTCTTTGGTCAGGCAATGCGGGGGATGAAGCTACCGAAGATTACCTCTAAGGAGGAAGCAAGGAAGGTGTTTTTTGGGCAGAGTATCGCTTATTATGAAAGATATTATGCTAAGTTACAGGAGAAGAAGAAAAAAATAAGCTGGAACTGGGCTGCGTTCTTTTTGAATGTGTACTGGTTTTTTAGTAGAAAGATGTATGCCTATGGATTACTTACTATGGTATGTAAGGCAATGTTTACTCTAGTTGGCTATAATCTTTATGATAATGTCTCAGATCCGACCATGAAGAGCTTTTTACTTCCATGGGCTGTGTTATATGTAGCGGTGGATGTGGTGATTGGTATGTTCGCCAATTATTTATATATTTCTCATATGGAGAGTAAGATTGTGTATCCAGGGGAATCAGAACTGGGAAGTGAGGACTTAGCAAAGGTACTTGTTATGCGTGGTGGATTTACTTTGTCGGGAGTATTTATGTGCTTTCTTTTGTCTGATTTGGTGATTTATGGATTGCAATACTTGATGACCATAGTTTAAGGCTTATAATCATGGTTTTTCATAGGGAAATAGATAAAGACAGGCTGGTAGTCTTACTTGACTAAGTGTCCGGATTTTTATATAATTAATTATGTATGGACAAATTCTGTTTTATTGGTCATAGATTCCCTTTCTACAAAAAAGAAGGTTAAATAATAATAAAGAAGGTAGCCAACATGATTAAGAGTATGACGGGTTTTGGTAGAAGTGAGAATTCTACTGAAAACAGGAAGTTTATTGTGGAGATAAAGGCGGTTAACCACAGGTATTGTGATGTTACAATTAAGATGCCAAAAAAGATTAGTTTCTTTGAAGCTTCTATTCGCAATCTATTAAAACAATATATTCAACGAGGAAAAGTAGATGTTTTTATTACCTATGAGGACTATACAGAAAGTAAGCTCTGTGTAAAATACAATGAAGACATTGCTAGAGCATATTATACCAATATTACAAAATTAAGCGAAGATTTTGGTCTAGAGAATGATTTAAAGGCATCTTCACTATCTAGATATCCTGAAGTTCTTACATTAGAAGAACAGGATATTGATGAAGAGGAGATATGGTCTTTGCTTGAGACTACTATAAAAGAAGCTTGTGAGCGCTTTGTGGAAACAAGAATAGTAGAAGGTGATCATCTTAAGAAGGATATCTTTCAGAAGTTGGATGCGATTAATGATAAGGTAGCATTTATTGAAGAGAGAGAACCACAGATTATTAAGGAGTACCGTGAGAAGCTTATGAACAAGGTACAGGAGCTTTTAGGGGACACTAAGATTGACGAATCTGTATTGGCTACAGAGTTAATTATATATTCTGATAAGATTTGTGTGGATGAAGAGACCGTTCGTTTAAGGAGTCACATTAATCATACCAAGAGCACTCTAGATGAGGGTAATAGTGTAGGTAGAAAGCTTGATTTTATTGCTCAAGAGATGAACCGTGAAGCGAATACTATTTTATCTAAGGCTAATGATTTGGAAGTTTCCAATATGGCAATTGATATTAAGACTGAGATAGAGAAGATTCGTGAGCAGATTCAAAATATTGAATAGGGTGAGTAAGTTGAACCGATTAATAAACATAGGATTTGGTAATATTGTTAATGTAGAAAGAATTGTGGGAATTATTAGTCCTGAAGCTGCGCCAGTAAAACGAATGGTGCAAAGTGCAAAAGATAATGGACTAGCCATAGATGCCACCTGTGGAAGAAGAACCAGAGCTGTGATTGTAATGGATAGTGGTCATTTAATGTTATCTGCTTTATTACCGGAGACAATTGCGGGACGTGTAAATCTTAAAGGTGATTCAGAGATTAGTACCCAGGTTTTGAAAGGTGAAATGAATGAGTAATAAAGGTGTTTTGACAGTGGTTTCAGGGTTTTCCGGCGCAGGTAAGGGAACTTTAATGAAGGCACTGTTAAATAAATATGAGTATCAACTTTCTATTTCTGCTACTACAAGAGCTCCTCGAGAAGGAGAAGTGAATGGTAGAGAGTATTTCTTTTTGACAAGAGATGCATTTGAGAGTATGATAGAGAACAACCAGTTAATTGAATGGGCTGAATATGTAGGGAACTACTATGGAACTCCTAAGGCATATGTAGAAGAACAATTAGAGTTAGGTAAGGATGTCATTCTTGAAATCGAGATCCAAGGTGCTATAAAGGTTAAGGAACTGTTTCCGGATGCCTTATTATTGTTTATTACGCCTCCAAGTATCATGGAGCTTAAAAATCGCTTGATTGGACGAGGAACCGAGTCTATAGAGGTGATTAATCAAAGGCTTTATCGAGCGTATGAGGAAGCTAGCTATATGTCTCAGTATGAATATCTAGTAATCAATGACGTACTAGAGGAATGTGTGGAGCACACACATCAGCTAATTCAGCAACAACATTTAAAGGTAGAGAAAAACAAAGTATTTATAGAAGCAATAACAGCAGAATTAAAAGCTATGAAGGAAGGAGCATTTTAATATGTTACACCCATCTTATACAGATTTAATGGCAGTAGTGAATAGTGAGGTTGAGCCAGGAGAACAACCTGTAGTTAACAGTAGATATTCTATTGTTTTAGCAACAGCTAAGAGAGCAAGACAAATTATCGATGGTGCAGAACCAATGGTTGATGCCAAATGTCCAAAGCCATTATCAATTGCAATCGACGAATTATATCAAAGTGATGTTAAGATTGTAAATGATGAAGAAGAAAAATAAATACTAAGTTTAGGAGGGCACTTTCGTTATTTACGAAGGTGCTTTCATGATACAGGGAGATATGTAGATGAATGAACAAGAGGGAAGCGTAAAAAGGAAAGAACGTGGATGGTTAAGTCTAATAATCTATGTTATAATAGCACTTTTCATAGCTATAGTAATTAGAACCTTTTTGATTCAGAATGTTCAGGTAGAGGGTCCTTCTATGCAAGATACGCTACATACGGATGATGGGCTGTTGGTGGAAAAAGTAAGTTATCGCTTGCATGGACCAAGATTATATGACATTATTGTATTTAGAGCGTATGAAGGAAATAAAGATACTTATTATATAAAACGAGTGATTGGTACACCTGGAGATTTTGTTGAGATCAAAGAAGGTCAGGTGTTTATCAATGGAAGTGCCTTAGATGATCCGCAGGGGGAAGAGTATCTATATGATGCGGGCATAGCTAAAGATGGTATACTTCTTGGTGAGGACGAGTACTTTGTATTAGGAGATAATAGATATCGAAGTACAGACAGTCGTTCTAGTGCTGTGGGTTTAGTTAAGAAAGATTCTATTATAGGTAGAGCTTTTTTTCGTATCTGGCCGTTAAATAAAATAGGAGTAATTGATTAGAGAAGTTTATTGGGAGGTTATTGTAACATGGACTACGAAAAGTCAGAAAGTGAGATAAATGGACAAGGCAATGGGGATGATTTTGATAGGGAGGAAGTAGAACTTAATCCCGATGACTTAGAGCCTATCATTATCAATGAGCCTGAGAAAAAGAAATCATTGTTAAGAGAGCTCTTATCCACTGCGATTTATATTGTGGCAGCCTTATGTTTAGCACTACTACTTAATCGTTTTGTCATACAAAAGGTGGAGGTTTCTATGGAATCCATGTATGATACACTTGTTGAAGGAGATCAGCTGTTTGTGGAGAAGGTATCAAATTATTTTTCTAACCCAGACAGATTTGATATTGTAGTGTTTGAAGCTCCCGATGGAAGTCAACTTGACAATGGGAAATACTGGATTAAACGTGTTATTGGGTTACCAGGAGATACTATCCAGATGACCGAAGACGGAGTATATATTAATGGAACTAAGCTTTTAGAAGACTATGTGGATGGTGATATGGGTGATCCTGGTATCATAGAGGAACCATTAACCTTAGGAGAGGATGAATACTTCCTTATGGGTGATAACCGAGCAGTTAGTCAGGATTGTAGAATTATTGGACCTGTGTCTAAAGAAACCATGATGGGTAGAGTGTGTCTGAGAATCTGGCCACTTAGTCGATTTGGTACAGTGGATTAGAATATGTATCAGAAAGAGTTGTCGCATTAGCTGTATTTATATAGCTAGTACGACAACTCTTTTCTATAATAATTTAGTTGTCCATTTAGAACAATCCCAAACGTCAGTGGCAAGATCCTCGTAGAATTCTGGTTCATGGCAAATTAAAAGGATACTACCTTTGTATTCCTTTAGAGCTCTTTTTAGCTCTTCTTTGGCATCTACGTCCAAATGGTTTGTTGGCTCATCTAGTAGTAGGATATTGGTTTCTCTATTGATTAATTTACATAAGCGAACTTTAGCCTGCTCACCACCACTTAACACACGAACTTGACTTTCAATATGTTTGGTGGTTAGTCCACATTTTGCTAATGCAGATCGTACTTCATATTGAGTGTAGCCTGGAAATTCGGTCCAAAGCTCTTCAATACAGGTGTTGTTCTTGGCTCCTGTCATTTCTTGTTCAAAGTACCCCTTGTATAAATAGTCTCCTAAGTGTACCTTACCACTTAATGGTGGAAGTATACCTAAGATACTTTTTAATAGAGTAGTTTTTCCGATTCCGTTGGCGCCTGTTAATACAACTTTTTGCCCTCTTTCCATGGTGAGGTTTAAAGGTTTTGATAATGGTTCATCATAACCAATCACTAGGTTTTCGGTCTGGAAGATATAACGTCCTGCAGCACGAGCCTCTTTGAATTTAAATTCAGGCTTTGGACGTTCCCCTGCTAGCTCTATCACATCCATTTTGTCTAATTTTTTCTGACGGCTCATGGCCATGTTTCGTGTGGATACTCTTGCTTTGTTTCTT
The DNA here is from genome assembly GCA_023416695.1 of Bacillota bacterium. GTDB lineage: Bacteria > Bacillota > Clostridia > Lachnospirales > Lachnospiraceae > KM106-2. Next base: position 28,299 of record JAEZGY010000048.1, read on the forward strand.
GCAACAAAATCTTTTAATTCACTGATTTCCTGCTGTTGACGTTTATAGGCTGCTTCAAGCTGTGATTTTTTCATTGCATAGACTTCTTGAAATTTATCATAATCTCCAACATAGCGATTTAATTCTTGATTTTCCATATGATAAATTAGGTTGATTACACTATTTAAAAATGGGATATCATGAGAAATCAGAATAAAGGCATTCTCGTATTCCTGTAAATAACGCTTTAACCATTCAATATGTTCCACGTCTAAGTAATTGGTAGGCTCATCTAATAATAAGATATCTGGTTTTTGCAGCAATAGCTTTGCAAGAAGTACCTTGGTACGTTGTCCGCCACTTAAATCTGAAACATCACGGTCAAGGCCTAAATCTAGTAACCCTAAGGCTCTAGCAACTTCGTCTACCTTAGTATCAATAATATAAAAATCATGAGCATCTAGAGTATCTTGTATCTCACTAAATTCCTCCATAATAATACTTAGAGAAGTTTCGTCTGCTTCAGCCATTTGATTGCATAGCTCATTCATTTTCTGCTCTAAAGTGAATAAATGAGAAAAGGCGGAACGTAAAACGTCTCCGATTGTCATTCCTTTACTTAAAACAGAATGTTGGTCAAGATATCCGACTTGGACGTTTTTGGCCCACTCTATATTGCCTTCATCTGGCATCAGCTGCCCAGTTACTATATTAAGAAAGGTTGATTTTCCTTCTCCATTGGCACCTATTAAACCGATATGTTCTCCTTTTAAAAGGCGAAAGCTAACGTCATGGAAGATAGCACGATCTCCAAAACCATGGCTTAAGTTGGTAACATTAAGTATACTCATTACAAAACTCCTTTAACTAGTCGTTTTTCTATTATTTAAACGAACTGTATTTTCGCAAGTACGCTCTATTTTACACGAAATCAATAAAACTGACAAGAGAATTTCATTAGAGAAAATGCATTTTCTTTCCAGATGGTTTTGATGGATAGAAGTAATAAAAAAGGGCTTGTCAAATTTACTTGACAGCCCATTTATTTCTCTACGGGCAGTTCGGATCTACCCTTTCATATATATTTTTATAATTCCCATATTCCGCTTCTGAGTAAATATTATCTGCCATGGAGCTAGTAGGGATACTGTACAAATTCTCGTAATAGTCACAGGTACTTTTATCAATATTTACACTTAAAGCATTAAAGTCTTGTTCGTTATGCTTATATTCTTCCATAGATGCGTCCTCCTAACTTGTCTTTCTTATCATTAGGATTCATCTAAGTAGTCTATTTTATACATTGCAATATCTTGCAAATTAAAGCATAAATTCATTGATTACATGGGCAATTCCGTTATCATCATTGCTTAGTGTAATATAATCAGCGACTTCCTTCACCTTTTGCTGTGCATTGGCCATTGCAACGCCCATTCCAGCATATTGTATCATGGTAATGTCATTGTAACCATCTCCACAGCTAATCATTTGCTCTTTAGACAGGTGTAGAGTATCAAGAAGCTTACTAAGAGATTCCGCCTTATCAACATGCAGTGGAACAACTTCAAGAAAATAAGGTTCGGATCGAAAGATATTTAGTCTTCCTTTAAAACGCTCCTTCATCTTTAATTCGACTTTGGCAAGGTGATCTGGGTCACCAGTCATCAGACATTTGTTAACGTCAAAGGTAACATAGTTTAAGAAATTTGGAATTACTTCATAAGGTAATTTATTAATTTTAGCCTCTTTTATAATATAATCATCCACTTCATTGGCAACTAAAATCTTATCTTCATCATAAGTAATTAAGCCAGTGTTATATTCTACAGCAGCTTCATATATCTCTGGAAGAAGACTACTAGATACCACTCTTTGATAAATAATTTCATTGGTGGAACAATCAATGATTCGAGCTCCGTTAAAGCTTAATATATAGCCACCATAGTTACTCATATTAAGCTCCTCTGCCACAGGACGTATCCCTGGTGTAGGACGGCCAGAGGCTAATACCACCTTGTGTCCTCGTTTTTGAATGTTACGAATTGCTTCATAGGTTTCTTTTGTAATTGTTTTCTCTGAGGTTGTTAGTGTGCCATCAATATCTAAAACTAGAATTTCGTAAGCCATTGTTGAACTCCTTTGTTAAAATCTTTACTTATCTTATCTGTTTCATCAAGTTTTGTCTAGTATTTGGTGAAAAAAGGTCTAGTGGCAGCACTTTTTGCATAGTTTGTAGTATTTTATGCAACTTCTCTTCAGTTGACACTATATGTAGGTTTCACTATAATAATAGTAAAGTGTAAATTTAATACTTTAGTTAGGTATATATAGAATATAATACAAAATAATAATTTACGAGGTGGATGATGAAAAACTTTAGTAATTATAACGATTATAGTAGAAAAGAAGATTTAAAATTTGAGTCTAAGGCAGTGCATGGAGCTTTAGGTCATGATCCTATGACAGGAGCAGTTAGCTTTCCTATCTTTCAAACTTCTACATTTCGTCATAAAGGATTAGGAGAATCTACAGGTTATGATTACTCCCGTTTACAAAATCCTACTAGACAAGAGCTTGAAAGAACAATGGCAATTCTTGAGGAAGGGTTAGAGGGATTTGCATTATCTAGTGGACAAGCTGCCAATATGGCTTTGTTTACCATTTTAAATCCTGGTGATCATGTACTATTATCTGACGATATCTATGGTGGTACTTACCGTATTGGAGAAGACATTTTTACTAAATACGGCTGTACCTTCACTTATGTAGATATGAGCAATTTGGAAGAAGTAAAGGCACATCTTACTGACAAGACAAGAATGTTATTTATAGAAACTCCAACCAATCCGATGATGAAGGTAGCAGATATCAGCGAATTAAGTAAGCTTGCTAAGTCAGTAGGAGCGCTTACTGTAGTTGACAATACCTTCTTAACTCCATATTTCCAAAAGCCACTTACACTAGGCGCGGATGCAGTTGTACACAGTGGTACGAAGTTTATAGGCGGTCACAATGATACCATTGCGGGAATCGTAGTGGTAAATACACAGGAGCTAGCAGATCACATGAGACTTCAGTTAAAATCTCATGGTAACGGACTTGCACCACTAGACTCTTGGTTATTACTTCGTGGCATCAAGACGCTTCCACTTCGTATGGATCGTCACAATGAAAATGCGATCAAGGTAGCAGAGTGGCTAAGAACGCAACCAAAGGTAACAAAGGTATTCTTTGTAGGCTTTGAAGACCATAAGGATTATGCCATTACTAAGAAACAGACTACTGGTTTTGGCGGAATGATTTCCTTTAATGTAGATAGTTTTGAGACGGTAGAAAAGGTACTTCGTGAAGTAGACATGATTATGTTTGCAGAGAGCTTAGGTGGCCCTGAGACTTTAATTACGTACCCTAGAACACAGACTCACGAGTCATTGAAGGAAGAAACTAGACAAAAGCTTGGTATTACAGAAACCTTCTTGAGATTATCAGTAGGGCTTGAAAATGTGGATGATATTATAGGTGATCTAGATCGTGCCCTTAATGGAGGCAACTAGGATGAAAATTAAATTTACTAAGATGCAAGCCTTCGGTAATGATTATGTATACATTGATGCAATTCATCAAGAACTACCGGATGTGAATAAACTGGCTAGATTTGTTAGTGATCGTCATTTTGCAATTGGTTCCGATGGGATGGTGCTAATCTGTCCTTCTACTATTGCAGATTTTAAAATGAGAATGTTTAATCCAGATGGAACAGAAGGCGAAATGTGTGGCAATGCTCTTCGAAGCGTAGGGAAATATGTCTATGACCATCAGCTGACGGATAAAACTTATCTTACCATCGAAACTTTAGGTGGAATTCAGAAACTTTGGCTTACAGTGGAGGATGGTAAGGCTGTGAATATTCGTGCTGATATTGGAGAGCCAAGACTAGATACTAAGGTGATTCCAGTAAATACCCCACTTACCCAGTTTGTCAACCAGCCGGTTAAGATTCTGGATGAAACCTTCCATATCACCTCAATGTCATGGGGCAATCCGCATATAGTAACCTTTGTTGAGGATGTTAGTGATTTTGATGTAGAAGGCTACGGAAAAGCATTGGAGTATTATAGAGAACTATTTCCTAATAAGACCAATGTTACCTTTGGTCAATTTGTAAGAAGAGACTACCTAAAGATGAGGGAATGGGAAAGAGGTACTGGAGAGACGATTGGTTGTGGAACCGGTTGTTGTACAGCTGTAGTGGCCGCTGTTTTACTGGGGATGTGTGATCGTAAGGTAATAGTGGAGCAGATTGGAGGTCCCCTTCTTGTTGAATGGGACAAGGAGACCAATCATGTCTTTATGACAGGACCATCTCATACGGTATTTGAAAGCGAAATAGAATACACTGAAAAATAGTAGATTGAGAAGCTGGCTGTTGCCGGCTTTTCGTCGTGTCTAATAACAGACAATTTGGTGTAGAATTTAGAGAAGTAGTATAGAGAGTGCTATAAAAATAGAGATAGAAGGATGGATATAAGAATATGAAACTAAGAGACTTAGTAGGGAACATGGAATACGAATTAATACAAGGGAATTTAGATGTTGAGATTAGTGACGTGATCTATGATTCAAGAAAGGCAGTAAAGGATGGTATTTTCGTTTGTATTAAGGGAACGGAAAGGGACTCTCATGTATACATGAATGATGTAGTGCAAAAGGGATGTAGTGCTATAGTAGTAGAAGAGACAGATCATATCTATCCTGAAGGAGTTACGATACTGAAAACAAACAATAATAGAAGAGCATTATCCTTGTTATCCGCTGCGTATTTTGGTTATCCTGCTAAGAAGATGACTATGATTGGTTTAACTGGAACAAAAGGAAAAACTACCACCTCTTACATGATTCAGGCTATTTTAACAGCGGCTTCTAAGAAGGTTGGCGTAATTGGTACCATTGGAGCAGTTATAGATGGACGTAAAGTGAAAACTGCCAATACTACACCAGAAAGCTATGAGTTACAAAAGTTATTTTACGAAATGGTGGAAAGTGGATGTGAGTACTGTGTAATGGAGGTTTCTTCTCAAGGTCTTAAGATGGACCGTGTGGCGGGAGTTATGTTTGATATCGGTGTATTTACGAATTTTTCCCCAGACCACATTGGACCAAATGAGCATGCCTCTATGGAAGAATACATGTACTGTAAAAGCCTTTTATTTAAACAATGTAAGATTGGTTTAGTGAATGTGGATGATAAGAGTTATAGTGGAATCATTAAAGACCACAGCTGTGAGATTATGACCTTCGCCCTAGAACATGAGGCAGATTTAAAGGCTAGTAATTTGCAGTTAGTACGTAAACCGGGATATCTTGGTATATCCTTCGATGTAAGAGGAGTGGTAGATGCTACTATTCAGACAGGTATACCAGGAAAGTTTAGTGTGTATAATTCATTGGTTGCTATCTTCGTATGTAAGGAGCTTAAGATTCCTATCTCCTTTATAAAAGATGCACTTGAGAGCATAAAGGTACCAGGAAGAGTAGAGATTGTACCAGTGAAGGATCATTTTACAATCATGATTGATTACGCGCATAATGCTGCTAGTGTAGAAAGTCTTCTTACTACAATAAGGGAATATGATCCACCTAGAATTGTCTGTGTATATGGTTGTGGTGGAAATCGTTCTAGGCTTCGTCGTTATGACATGGGTGAACTTTGTGGTAAGATGGCCGATTTATCTATTCTGACCTGTGATAATCCAAGAGACGAATCCATAGAAATGATTAATGAAGATATTAAAGTAGGCCTTAAAAAAGCAAATGGAAAATATATTGAGATTGAAGACCGTGTGGAAGCAATTCACTATAGTATGGATCATGCTAAGGATGGAGATATTATCATTTTACTAGGAAAAGGACATGAACAATATCAAGAAATCAAGGGTGTAAAGCATGCTTATAGTGAAAAGGAAGCCATCGAATCCTATATGAAGGAAAGTTCTTTTCTATCCTAATTTCCAATATACTGTAGTATCAGTATATGGGAGTGTGATGCATTTGAAATTATACCGTCTGCTTGAGAGAATCCATTATACGTTGGTAAATGGTTCATTGGACCGTTACATTACAGCCATTGAACATAAGTCCCAGGATGTAAAAGAAGGTGCAGTATTTGTTTGCATCTGTGGTAATAAAAGTGATGGTCATGATTACGTTTATAAAGCCATTGAAAAAGGAGCGTGTACCATCGTTGCAGAGCGGGAAATTAAGGTACCAGATGAGGTTACCTTAATTCTTGTAAATAATACAAGGCTTGCTCTTGCTTATATGGCGGCTGCGTTTTACGACTATCCAGCAGAACGACTAGTGACCATTGGAATTACCGGAACAAAAGGGAAAACCACGACTAGTTATATGATAAAAGAAATCTTAGAGAATGCAGGAATTTCCACTGGTTTAATAGGTACCATTGAGATCTTGATAGGTAGTCAAAGCATTCAGGCAGGTAATACTACTCCCGACGCCCTTGAGATTCATCGCTATCTTAGGCAGATGGTGGATGAAGGGATTACTACAGTGGTTATGGAGGTATCCTCTCAAGGGCTTATGTTACATCGTACGGCTTCCATTACATTTGATTATGGCATTTTTACTAATATATCCCCAGATCATATTGGGCCAGGAGAGCATAAGGATTATGATGAATATGTAGCATGTAAAAGCTTACTCATGAAGCAGTGTCATATCGGCATAGTAAACCGAGATGCTTCGGATATAGACAGAATAATAAAAGGACATACCTGCAAGTTAAAGACCTACGGCTTGTCTCAGAATGCTAACTTATATGCCTATGGATTAAGCTTAGTACAAAAACCTTCTCAACTAGGGATACAGTTTTATGTTGGTGGGCTGATGAATACTACCATGGAGATATGGATGCCCGGTATGTTTAATATTTATAATGCCTTGGCTGCCATTATGATAGCAATGCATTTTCATATTCCGGAAGAGAAGATTAAGGAAGCCTTATGCCGGATAAAAGTAAAGGGACGTTTAGAATTAGTACCAGTATCGCCTGATTATACGGTAATGATTGATTATGCACATAATGCTGTCAGTCTAGAAAGTGTTTTAAAAACCTTAAGGAGCTATAATCCTTCTAGAATTCTTTGTCTATTTGGCTGTGGTGGCAATCGTGCAAAAATAAGGCGATATGAGATGGCAAAAGCTGCAGCTAGATTTGCAGATGAGATTATCGTTACAAGTGATAATCCAAGAGATGAGTCTATGGAGGAGATTATTCATGATATTACTAGTACCTTAGATTTGGTAGGAGTGCCTTATGTAGCCATTCCTGACAGAGTAGAGGCCATATCCTATGCTATTGAGATAGCAAAGAAAGGTGATATCATTTTGTTGGCTGGTAAAGGGCATGAAAATTATCAGGAAATTAAAGGAGTGCATTATCCTATGGATGAGCGCACGATCCTATACCATATAAAAAAACAATATCTTCTAAATGAATGATAGAAAGGAAGAGTCATGGAAGCACTATCGGTGAAAGAAATAGTAAAAGCAGTGGGAGGAGTCCTTCTGTCAGGAGATGAAAATATAAGGGTTACCAGCGTATCCACTAATTCTAGAGAGCTTATAGAAGGGGCTTTGTTTGTCCCTATTATAGGAGAGAGAGTGGATGGTCACAAGTTTATTGCTGGTGCCATAGACCAAGGTGCTAAAGCTGTTTTTACTGCTGATGTTCCTGATGACATGATAAAAGGAGCTGCCTATATCAAGGTTCATGATACCCTTCGTGCGCTGCAAAGTTTAGCAGGGTATTATAGAAACATGTTTGATATTCCAGTTGTGGGCATTACAGGAAGTGTAGGAAAGACTACGACTAAGGAAATGATAGCATCAGTGTTAGGTACCAAATTTCAGGTAGTAAAAACCCAAGGAAATATGAATAGCCAAGTGGGATTATCCTTGACCCTATTTGGAATCGAGAAGAGTCATGAAGTAGCAGTTGTTGAAATGGGAATGAGTGAACCTGGAGAAATGGAGAAGCTTTCTAAAATAGCTAGACCAACTATATCTGTTATTACTAACATTGGGGTAAGCCATATCGCCCAACTTGGCTCCAAGGAGAATATTCGAAGAGAGAAGTTAAACATAATTGACGAGAATACAGAAAATAGTGTGTTATATATCAATGGGCAGGATGTGTTATTAAAAGAAATCACTTCCTTTAAAGACTCTTTGCCACGAGAAAAGGAGACGATTCCGTTATCAGAGAAGACTTGTGAGGCATTAGTAAAGACTTCAATTAAAACTTATGGCATTGGAGAAGAATATGCTTTTAGGGCTGTGAATGTATGTAGTAAGCAGGAATGTACTATTTTTACCTATGTTAGTGATATGTATAAAGAAGAGATTATCTTAAAGGTATTAGGAGATCACAATGTGATGAATGGAGTGGTAGCATTAGCTATAGGGGAACAGCTTGGCATAGACCCTAAGCTAGGAAAACAGGGGCTGTATGAGTATGAGCCTATTGCTATGAGAGGACAGATACTTAAGAAGAATGGTCTTGTTATCATAGATGACACCTATAATGCCAGCCCTGACTCAATGAAAAGTGGAATTGCTGTTCTTCATTCTCTAGAAGGGGTTAGAAGAAGAATTGCAGTACTAGCTGATGTTTTGGAACTGGGGGAAGCTTCCTATGAATTACATTATCAGGTGGGGGAAAGCATTGTAAAAGATGCCCTAGAAGGTAAGCGTATTGAAGAGCTAGTGGTCATTGGAGAAAGTGCTAAAGCCATTAGTGAGGCAGTAGAAAAAGGAAAGGTAGGAATTACAACACATGCTTTTTGCAATAACACAGAAGCTACTACCTACTTAAAACAGATTCTTTTTACGGGAGATGCTATTTTAGTAAAGGGTTCTCGAGGAATGCATACAGACGAGATTGTAATGAACTTATCAGAGTAATAGATAGGGTTATGGTGATGATACATTGTAAAGGAAGCCATAACCCTCATTTTTTAATGAATCATGTGTATTTGAATCAAAATATAGTATAATAGAGAAAAAGGAGGTGCAGTGTGTGATATTTGCAGATATAATCGTGGATATTAGTCATGAAAATTTAGATAAAACATATCAGTATACTGTGCCAGAAGACCTAGAAGAACAAGTGGTAATTGGCACTTTGGTAAATATTCCCTTTGGTAAAGGCAATAAGCAACGGACAGGCTATGTGGTTGGGTTGGGTAAGGAAGCGAAATTTCCTGTAGAAAGAATGAAATCTATTATTGGAATCGTAGAAGGAAGTCTCGTCATCGAATCTCAGCTTATTCAGTTAGCTTACTGGATTAAGGATAACTATGGTGCTACAATGAATGATGCTCTTCGTACGGTAATTCCTATAAAGAAGAGTGTGAAGAATATAGAAAAGAAATACATTCATCTTCAGGTGACCAAGGAGGAGGCATTCGATACACTATCTCTTTATAAGAAAAAGAACTACAAGGCGAGAATTCGTTTGTTAGAGTCTTTAATTGAAAAGGGAACGTTAAGTTATGATTATGTAACCTCAGAACTAAATATAGGAAGACCAACTATAAAGGATATGGAAGAGCAGAAGGTGGTTGTATCCTCTGCAGAAGTAGTCTATCGTAATCCCATAAAGAATCTGTCTGTGGAGCAAGGAACAATAACTCTTAATGAGGAGCAAGAGAAAATTACTACAAATATTCTTAACGATTTTAGGGAGGGTCAAAGAAATACTTACCTCATTCATGGAATTACCGGAAGTGGAAAAACGGAAGTCTATATGGAAATTATCGCTGGAGTGTTGGCAGAGGGAAAACAAGTCATTATGCTCATACCAGAGATAGCCCTTACGTATCAAACGGTGAATCGTTTTTACCGTCGGTTTGGTGATCGGGTATCCATTATGAATTCTAGACTTTCTCAAGGCGAGAGATATGATCAGTGTACTAGGGCGAGAGAAGGGCTTATTGATGTTATGATTGGCCCAAGGTCAGCTCTATTTACCCCATTTCAGAATTTGGGACTGATTATTATAGATGAAGAACATGAGGGAAGCTATAAAAGTGAGATGCCGCCGAAATACCATGCGAGAGAAGTGGCTATGGAGAGAGCAAGGCTTGCAGGGGCAGCAGTGATTCTAGGTTCTGCCACTCCATCCATAGAAGCTTATCACCAAGCAAAATTAGGTGAATATAAGCTTTATACACTGTCGAAACGTGCAGGAGAAGGCGCATTACCTACCGTATACGTGGAAGACTTGAGAGAAGAGTTAAAGGCAAAAAACCGTTCTATTTTTTCTAGACAGCTAAAAGCATTAATACTGGACCGCTTGGAAAGAAAGGAACAGATTATGCTATTTATTAACCGTAGAGGATATGCTGGATTTGTTTCGTGTAGGGCTTGTGGACATGTTATGGGGTGTCCACATTGTGACGTCTCACTGACTGCGCATAATAATGGAAGACTACTTTGTCATTATTGTGGCTATGAAGTTCCTACGCCAAAACATTGTCCACAGTGTGGCTCCCCTTATATTGCAACTTTTGGAACAGGGACCCAGAAGGTCGAAGATTTTGTGAAAAAGGAGTTTCCTAGTGCTAGGGTACTTCGTATGGATACAGATACCACTTCAGGTAAGGAAGGACATCAGAAAATACTTGCTGCCTTTTCTAATCATGAGGCGGATATTTTAGTTGGGACTCAGATGATTGTAAAAGGACATGATTTTAAGAATGTGACTTTAGTAGGGATCATTGCAGCAGACTTGTCTTTGTATGCTAGTGATTATAGAGCTTCTGAGCGTACCTATCAGCTTTTAGCACAAGCAGCGGGGAGGGCCGGTAGAGGTGAAAAACCTGGTGAGGTTGTAATCCAAACATACAACCCAGAGCATTATAGCATTGAGTGCGCTAAGAATAATGATTATGAGGAGTTTTATGAGCAGGAAATGATGTTTCGTAATATGCTAGGATATCCTCCAGCTGCTAATATTTTAGCTATTCTAATAACCTCAAAAAGAGAAAAGGATGCTAAGCAGGCGAGTATACTTATAGCCAATGCGATAAAAGAGGGTTTTGTAAAGCCGGAGTTTGATGAAACACTTAAGGTAATAGGGCCTACCCGTGGTATTCTAGGTAAGATCAATGATACTTATCGTTTTGTTATTCATATTAAAGCGAAGGACTATGATTTATTAAAGGATATCAAGAATTTCATGGAGGGATTTGTTGATTACTCTTCCTTTTTTACAAATTGTAGTATACAATATGATTTCAATCCAATAAGTGGATACTAACAATAGGAGGGAGCGTTTGATAGGTATGACAAAGGGCCAATTAGAAGCAAAGTTAAGTGAAATTGTCAGTAAGTTTGAGGTAGTCAATTCAGGACGAGGACCAAAGACAATCCGTAGCTATATTATTAATGACATGATTGTGATACGGATGATTAGCTATTTAAGCCAAGGTGAAAAGCATTTGGCAACCTCTGATAAGGGTATTTCCTTATTTAAACAGGTAAATACGCTACTTTTCGAACAAGGTAGGGATAATCTAGAAACGCTAATCAAAGAAGCATTTAACATCAATATTGTTAGTGCGCATATGGATTTAAGTACAAAAACAGGCGAGAAGATTATTATCCTAACCTTGAAAGAGGATTTGGAGGAGCAAATCAGAAATAATGTGCCTGTTTCTGTATATAGATAAAATAAGTGTTGACATTTTTGAAACTTTGAAATAAAATGTCTTAGAGTTCATTTTACAACATGATGTGACAAAATGTACCAGAGGCATACCCTATTTTGGTGAACAGAAGAGGTGGTGAAGCTGGGACATAGTAACTTTATGGGATAAAAATGAATGATTAATAATATGTATGTTGGAAGATAAAACAAATTAGTAAACTAAGTTGTATATAAACCGGCATCCGTTTTTCGGGTGCCGGTTTTTAATTGTGTTTAGAATGGATTATGGGATTATGCTATTCACAATAAATAAATCATAAGAAAGAGGTAGTAGAATGCAAGACGTACTTAAGAAGTTTAATTTATCTCTAGAAGTTAGAGATATGCTGGACCGTAGCAACTCAATTTACTTTCCTAAGTCAAGGGAAGAATTATTTCATTTGGCTTTAGGAGATGACCAGATAGATCATTATGAGATCGCTTATCAGGTACCAGGTAAAGGTAAAGTTTCAGAAGCTAATGTCACTAGATGTAAAAATGGTATTGTGGTGAACTTTGTAGAGGATTACATGAGACGTCGTGATCCGGATTGTATGTTGATTGGTGATAACAAACCTACCGACAAGCCAACTTACCAACAGGTATATAAACATGATTTTTCTAAGACTAGAAAAGAGACACTAGAGTGGTTAAGTGAACAGGATCTGATTGGTGTACCTTTTATGGCTGGTGGAGATACTTATGGTTATGAAGCACTTTTTATAGGACCACGTAATGCATCTTGTTTTGGTGCAGCTCTAGCAGACCTTCAAGGATTTTTATGTTATGATGAGATAGAGGAAGGGTTTACGCCAAGAGCTATTGTATTTTTAGCTCCCCCATTTAGGCATACACATTTTGATGGTAAGCAGGTAGTAGTTCATAACAGAACAGATTTAGTACATGAAGTATTCTCCTATAATTTATATCCAGGACCAAGTGCGAAAAAGGGTATCTATAGTGTTCTTCTTAATATTGGTGAGGAAGAAGGTTGGGTTACCTGCCATGCCTCTACTGTAAAGGTTATCACTCCTTACGACAATGAAATTGTTATCATGCATGAGGGTGCTTCAGGTGGTGGTAAGAGTGAGATGCTAGAGCCAATTCATCGAGAAATGGATCAGCGTATTATTATGGCAAGAAACACCTTAACTAAGGAGAAAAATTATTTAGATTTAACTGAAACCTGTGAATTAAGACCGGTTACAGATGATATGGCTCTTTGTAACCATACAATGCAAAATGATAGTAAAAAGTTAGTATTAAAGGATGCAGAGGCTGGTTGGTTTTTACGTGTGGATCATATCACTCACTACGGAAGTGCTCCTTCTTTGGAAAAGAGTTTTATTCAGCCGACTAAGCCACTTGTATTCTTTAGCTTAGAGGGTGTAGCTAATTCCACATGTCTACCTTGGGAACATGTTATGGATTCCAATGGTAAGCCTTGTCCAAACCCACGTGTTATCTTACCGAGAAAAATGGTTGAAAACATTGTTGATGAACCAGTGGAGGTTGATGTACGAAGCTTTGGTGTAAGAACTCCGCCTGCCACTAGACAAAATCCAAGTTATGGCATTCTAGGAATCTTTCATATGCTTCCACCTGCACTTGCTTGGCTTTGGAGATTAGTTGCACCAAGAGGATATAATAACCCAAGTATTCTTGATACAAAGGGAATGAGTAGTGAAGGGGTTGGTTCTTACTGGCCATTTGCAACAGGAAGAAGAGTGACGCAAGCTAACCTGTTATTAGAACAGATTCTAGCTTCCCCAAGTACAAGATATATATTAATACCAAACCAACATATAGGTATTTACGAAGTTGGATTTATGCCACAATGGATCGCAAGAGAGTATATTGCAAGACGTGGTAGTGCTAAGTTTAAACCAGGACATTTAGTAGAATCTAGATGTACTTTACTTGGTTATTGTTTAGAATCATTAAAGATTGATGGACACTATTTAAGAAGAGCTTTCTTACAGCCAGAAGTTCAGCCAGAGCTTGGTGAAGATGGATATGATGCTGGAGCTAAGATTCTTACAGATTTCTTTAAAAAAGAATTGGAGCAATATTTAGTAGATGAGTTAAATCCATTAGGAAGACAAATTATTGAGTGCTTTATGAACGATGGAAGTTTAGATGATTACATTGATTTGATTCCGATGCGTTTCTAAGTAGATTTTATAAGTTATATTAAGTCGCCCCTAATAAGTAGTTTTAGGGGCGATTTTACTTGCTTCTATGAAAAAAAAGGAGTACAATTATTTGGTGTCAACTTTGAATGAAAAAAGGGAGGAAGGAATTTGAAAGAAAGGAATGTTAATAAAGGGCAAACAATGCTTGATCGTTTAAAAGCAAGAAAGATTGGCCTTGTGTTTCTTAGTGTACAAGCACTACTAACGGTAGTTTTGACTACTTTACTTATCATGATTAAGTTCTTTAAGCCATTATATATATTTGCAATTGCTTCTGTATTAATTGCTTTGCTGGTTCTAATGGTAATGGGACAAGGGAGCCGAGGGAAAGCTCATATTCCTTTTAAAGTAGTGATTGCTCTCTTTTGTGTGTTACTTTGTGTAGGCTCTTATTATATCTATATTGGCTATGATACTAGTAAAACAGTAACGGATTCCAAGGTTACAAATGAATTTCAAGTTATCGTCTTAAAGGATAGCCCTGCAGAGAAACTAGAGGATGTAAAGGATGAAGAGTTTGGTGTAGATATTACACAGAAACATGATGCTTATACTAAGACATTAGAAAAAATTCAGAATGAGTTAGCAGAGGAAATTTCTACAAGAGAATATATCGACAGCCTTAGTTTAGTGCAGGCTTTATATAATAAGGAATGTAACGTTATTATTTTAAATTCGGCCCTTCTATCTGATATTACTGAAGAATACCCGAATTTTAATAGTGAAACAAGGGTTTTAAATACCTATCAACATGTAACTAGTACAACAAATAATAATAGGGTTAATAGCATTACAGAGGAGCCTTTTAGTGTATTCATATCTGGTATTGACACCTACGGTGATATCTCCAACACAAGTCGAAGTGATGTTAATATGATTGCTACCATTAATCCAAAGACGAAACAGATTCTGTTAACGTCTACTCCTCGTGATTATTTTGTAAAAACATCAGTTTCTGGAGATAAGTATGATAAACTGACTCATGCAGGTATTTATGGAGTGGAATGCTCTGTGGAAACCTTAGAGATGTTATATGGGATAAAGATTAATTATTATGCCAAGGTAAACTTTACAGGCTTTGAGGCCATGGTTGATGCCTTAGGTTCTATCACTATACATTCTGACTATGATTTTACGGCACAACATGGGGAAACCTTTAAAGAGGGAGAGAATGTGGTGGATGGTAAAAAAGCGTTAGCATTTGCTCGTGAGCGTCATGCTTTTCCATCAGGGGATTTACAACGTAATAAGAACCAACAAGAGATTGTTAAAGCAATTATTAAGAAAATTGCCTCTCCGGCTATATTAAGTAGTTTTACAAGCATCATGGATGCTGTTAAGGATAATGTCCTTATGAATATTAAATATGATGAGATAGCAGCTCTTGTACAGATGCAGCTAGACGAAGGATCTTCCTGGAATATCTCTACTTTTGGAGTAAGTGGAAAAGGTGGTTCTAGTACTACCTATAGTAATCAGAGTAAAGCTGGTTATGTAATGTATATAGATGAAGAAAAGATTCAAGAAGCCAAAGGTTATATTGAACAGGTACTTAATGGTGAAATTCCAAATATAGTGAAAAAGTAAAGGATTAGGAGTTGTGAGTTCACTCACAACTCCTAATCCTTTTATTCCTTATTACCTATCTTGTATAAAACGGATAATTCGGTTATAATTTAAAGTGTTGTGATTTATAGAAAGAGAGGATAAAATATGGCAATTCGCAATATAAGAACTATTGGTGATAGTGTGCTTACTAAAAAAGCAAAGGAAATTACTGTTGTAGATGATAAATTAACCATGCTAATAGAAGATATGTTAGATACCATGTACGAAGCAGAAGGAGTTGGCCTTGCTGCTCCTCAGGTAGGAATTCTTAAGAGAGTTGTTGTAATTGATTGCTCTCCAGAAGGGAATGAACCAGTAGTATTAATCAATCCGGAAATTGTTGAAACTTCCGGTGAACAGACCGGTACGGAAGGTTGCTTAAGTGTTCCTGGTAAAGTTGGTGTTGTAACAAGACCAAATTATTGCAAGGTTCGTGCTTTAAATAAGGAGCTGGAGCCTTTTGAAATAGAAGGTGAGGAGCTTATGGCTCGTGCACTTTTACATGAAATCGATCATTTAGATGGGCATCTTTATGTAGATAAGGTAGAAGGGGCTCTTATGAATGTAGAAGATTTGATGAAGGAAGAGGAATAAACTTCTTTAAATGTATATGAATTCTTTGTGAAATAATGGAATTCTACTAATAGAATGGATATAATAAGGGTGTCTTATAGTCGAAGGCTGGTGTCATCATAAACTCGACCTTAAGGCACTTTATCTAATATAAAATAAAATGTGAGGATAAGCATCTTTAAGATAGAAAAGAGGTAGCTATGAGAGTAGTATTTATGGGAACCCCAGAGTTTTCAGTGGGAACATTAGAAAGGCTTATTGAGGCAGGACATGAAGTAATCGGTGTTGTAACTCAACCAGACAAGCCTAAGGGCAGAGGAAAAGTAATGCAATTAACTCCTGTAAAGGAAAAGGCGTTGGAGTACAACATACCAGTATACCAACCATTTAAGGTGAAGGAAGAGGCTTTTATAAAAGAGCTTAAGGCTATGGAGCCTGAGGTTATTGTAGTGGTTGCTTTTGGTCAGATTCTTCCAAAGAGCATACTGGATATGCCAAAGTATGGATGTATTAATGTGCATGCATCTCTTTTGCCAAAGCTTAGAGGAGCGGCGCCAATTGAGTGGTCTATCATAAATGGTGAGAAGGAAACAGGTATTACTACAATGTTTATGGATGTAGGTCTTGATACAGGGGATATGCTCTTGAAATCCATTACTGCAATAGAACCTACAGATACTGGGGCAACCTTACGGGATAGACTTTCTGTAATGGGTGCCGATTTATTAATTGAGACCTTAGAGGGATTAGAAGCTGGAACGATTAAGAGAGAAAAGCAAAAGGATGAAGATTCTACTTATGTTAAAATGCTAACCAAATCCTTAGGGGAAATTGATTTTACAAAATCAGCAGTGGAGATAGAGCGTTTGGTTCGTGGTTTAAATCCATGGCCAAGTGCATATACCAGCCTCCATGGGAAGACACTAAAAATATGGAGTGCTAAGGTACTTTCTGGGGACGAGAAAGGTAAGCCCGGAGAGGTAGTGGAAGTAACAAAGAAATCTCTTGTTGTTCAGACTGGGGAAGGAAGACTTTCCTTATTAGAGCTTCAGCTTGAAGGGAAAAAGAGGATGGAAGTAGATGTATTTTTAAGAGGATATGAGGTGGCAGAGGGGACTATGTTGCAAAATAAAGAGTAACCATGACATGAAGGAGTGATTATTATGTTATTTTTTGGTCCATTTTATATGTTTTATGATCCGACTTATATTCTAGTATTAATTGGTGTTGTGATTAGTTTGTTCGCGTCTGCTAGAGTAAGAACAACCTTTAATAAATATCAGCGAGTTCGTAGTATGTCTGGCTATACAGGTGCCAGTGCAGCAGAGACGGTTTTAAGAAGAGCAGGAATTAGCGATGTGCGTGTGGAGCATGTAGCTGGTAGTTTGACAGATCACTATGATCCACGTAGTAAGGTACTTCGTTTAAGTGATTCTGTATATAATAGTTCTTCCATTGCAGCCATAGCAGTAGCTTGTCATGAGGTAGGCCATGCCTGTCAAGATGCCAAACATTATGTACCATTAAAACTACGTTCTGCTATTGTGCCAGTGGTTAACCTTGGTACGAATGTTGCTTGGATATTTATCCTACTTGGTTTATTATTTACTAGTCAATCTGGTAATTTGTTATTACTGATTGGTGTAATTGGATTTTCTTTAGGAGTTGTCTTTCAACTAGTTACCCTACCAGTGGAATTTAATGCCTCAAAAAGGGCATTGGTTATGCTTCAGGATAGTGGTATTTTAACTAATGATGAGCTAAGACAAGGAAGAAAAGTGTTAAGTGCTGCAGCACTTACCTATGTAGCAGGAGCCGCTGCGGCTATATTACAGCTACTTCGTATATTGATTATTATTGGAGGAAGAAGACGTGACAACTGATCACAAAGAGAAAGGGCAGATCAGAGAAATTGCCTTAGAGGTTCTTATGGAGGTGTTGGAAAGGGGAGGCTATAGCCATAAAGTATTAGGAGCAGCTCTCCTTAAATATCAATACATGGATAAGCAACAGAGAGGCTTTTTGACGAGGCTTTGTGAAGGGACTATTGAAAGAGCCTTAGAGTTAGATTATATTATTGACCATTTTTCAAAAGTTCCTGTGAAAAAGCAAAAACCTGTCATTCGCAATATTTTAAGAATGTCTGTGTATCAGCTAAAATATATGGATAGTGTACCGGATTCTGCCGCTTGTAATGAAGCGGTAAAGCTGGCAACGAAGAAAGGTTTTTATAATCTTAAGGGATTTGTAAATGGGGTTTTACGAAATATTAGTAGGGGAATCAATGAGCTTAGCTATCCTGATAAGTCAAAAGAGCCTGGGAAATACCTATCAGTAGTGTATTCTATGCCGTTATGGTTGGTGGAATTCTGGTTAGGTATTTACAGTGACCAAGTGGTGGAGGATATGCTTAAAGCATTCTGTAGTATAAAGGAGACCACCATTCGAGTTAATTTAAATAAAATCGAACCTTCTAAACTTAAGGTGCTATTAGAAAATCAAAATATTAAAGTGACAGAAGGAACGTATTTTCCTTATGCCTTAAAAATATCAGGTTATAATTATCTCTCTTCTTTAGAGGAATTTAAAGAAGGATACTTTCAGGTACAGGATGAAAGCTCTATGCTTGTGGGAGAAGTGGCAGGAGCTATGCCAGGAAATCTACTAGTAGATGTATGTGCAGCCCCAGGAGGAAAAAGCCTTCATGTAGCACAACTACTAAAGGGAACTGGAAAAGTACTCTCTAGGGATTTGACTTTAGAAAAGACTGCTTTAATAGAGGATAATAATAGTCGCTTAGGATTTAGCAATATTAAGGTGGAGCAATATGATGCTCTTACCTTTGATTCTAATTTAGAGAATCAAGCCGATGTGGTAATCGCAGACCTGCCTTGCTCAGGTCTTGGGGTAATTACAAAGAAGCCAGATATTAAGTATCGTGTGACAAAAGAAGACCTAACTTCTCTTTCTGAACTACAGAAGGAGATATTAAAGGTGGTAAGTAGATATGTAAAACCAGGTGGTACGTTGATTTATAGTACATGTACAATAAATCCACTCGAAAATGAGGAAAATGTAAAGTGGCTTGAGAGTACAAAAGAGTTTAGGTTAGAAAGCTTAGATTCTTATTTACCACAATCTCTCTTAAGTGATACAACGAAGAAAGGATACATCCAATTGCTCCCTGGGATGCATCAGGCAGATGGCTTCTTTGTAGCTAGATTTAAAAAAGAGAATAAATAGTGATTTAGAAAGAATAGGTAATAAAAATGGTAATAGCCAATTTATCTTCAGATCATGAAGAAAAAATAGATATCAAATCTCTTACTTTGGATGAGTTAAACCATCAGATGTTGGAGTTAGGTGAAAAAGCTTTTCGTGTAAAGCAGATTTATGAGTGGTTACACGTGAAGTTAGTAGACGACTTTGATCAGATGTCTAATTTATCTAAAGACCTAAGAGAAAAGCTTAAAAATATTTACACAATACGTAGAGTGACAGCAGTGGATCAAAGGACTAGTGCCAATGGGGAAACCACAAAGTACTTATTTGAACTTTGTGATAACCGTGTCATTGAAAGTGTTTTAATGAAATACAAGCATGGGAACTCTGTGTGTATTTCCTCCCAAGTTGGATGTCGTATGGGATGTAGGTTCTGTGCATCTACTTTAGGAGGATTAGAGCGTAATCTTACTGCTTCTGAGATGTTAGATCAAATTTATCAAATACAAAAGTTATCTGGGGAGCGAGTTTCTAATGTGGTTGTAATGGGTACTGGTGAGCCCTTTGATAACTATGATAATTTAATTCGTTTTATTGAGATTTTAACCAATGATCAAGGGTTAAATATTAGCCAACGTAACATTACGGTTTCAACCTGTGGCATTGTAGAAAAAATTAGGGAGTTAGCAGAGCTTAAGCTACAGATTACACTAGCAATTTCTCTTCATGCACCAAATGATAAGACAAGAAAGGAATTGATGCCTGTTGCAAATAAATACAATATTGCCGATATAATATCTGCATGCCAGTATTATTTTACTATGACGGGTAGACGAATTACTTTTGAATACAGCTTAGTAAAAGGAGTCAATGACAATAGGCAGCAGGCTACAGAGTTAGCACATCTTTTGAAGGGGTTAAACTGTCATGTGAACTTAATTCCTGTAAACCCTATAAAAGAAAGAAACTATACACATTCGGACACTTCATTTATTCTAAATTTCAAAAATATACTTGAAAAATATCGCATAAATGTTACTATTAGAAGAGAAATGGGTTCGGATATTGACGCCGCCTGTGGTCAACTTAGAAAAAGCTATATGGATAAACAGTAAAACATAAAGAAAGGAGAGGGCTATGAAATCATTTTCTGTCACAGATATTGGGAGAAAAAGAACAGTAAATCAAGACTATGTGTTTTGTTGTGAACAAGAAATTGGCAGATTACCTAATCTTTTTATTGTAGCAGATGGTATGGGGGGCCACAATGCGGGTGATTATGCTTCAAAATACTCTGTTGAGGTAGTTATTGATTACATCAAGAGTTGTAACGAAGCTACTACGATTAGCATATTAGATCATGCAATTCAGCATGCTAATAAGTTTATTAGGAAAAAATCAGAGGAAGATAGTACTCTTTTTGGAATGGGTACTACGTTTGTTGCTGCCACAATATCCGATAATCGCATGATTGTAGCAAACATTGGCGATTCTAGGTTATATGTGATAGGTGATGAGATAACCCAGATTACTAGGGATCACTCATTAGTTGAAATAATGGTGGAAAATGGAGAAATTAATCCTGAAGAAGCTAGGACTCATCCCAATAAAAATATTGTAACAAGGGCAATTGGTGGAATTGAAGATAACGCACTTGTAGATTTTTTTGAGATAGATCTTCACGAGGGGAATATAGTATTATTATGCTCCGATGGTTTATCGAATATGTTAGAAGATAAGGATATTTTTCAAATTGTAAAGCAGTATGAAGCAAGCCTTGAGGATGCAGGTAGAGCTTTAGTAGAGAAGGCCAATGATCAAGGTGGCAAGGATAATATTGCGATCATTCTTATGAAGGTATAAAGGAGCGTAGGAAGTTATGTTAAAACCAGGTATGTACATTAATGATAGATATGAAATAATTGAAAAAGTGGGTTCTGGGGGAATGGCAGACGTGTATAAAGCTCGTTGCCACAGACTGAATCGTTTTGTAGCTATCAAAGTTTTAAAAGCAGAATATAGTAACGATACTTCTTTTGTGTTGAAGTTTCGTGCAGAAGCCCAATCAGCTGCAGGGTTATCTCATCCTAATATTGTTAATGTGTATGATGTAGGTGATGATGATGGCTTGCATTATATTGTAATGGAATTGGTTGAGGGTATCACATTAAAGAGTTTTATAGAACGAAAAGGTAGATTAGAGATTAAAGAGGCAGTTGGAATAGCCATTCAGATTGCTCAAGGATTAGAAGCCGCTCACGATAATCATATTATTCACAGGGATATTAAGCCTCAGAATATTATCATTTCTCGTGAAGGTAAAGTAAAGGTAACTGATTTTGGAATAGCTAAGGCAGCTACTTCTAATACGATTAATTCCAATGCAATGGGCTCTGTGCACTATATTAGTCCCGAACAAGCTAGAGGTGGTTACAGTGATGAGAAAAGTGACATTTATTCCTTAGGTGTTACATTGTATGAAATGTTATGTGGAAGAGTTCCTTTTGCAGGCGAAAATACGGTAGCTGTAGCACTACTTCATATTCAAGGTGAAGCTATCCCAGTTCGTCAGATTAATCCACAGGTTCCATACAGTCTAGAACTTATCGTAGCTAAATGTATGGAGAAAAAACCTGAGCGTAGATATCTGTCTGTGTCTGAATTAATTACTGACTTAAAGCGTTCTATGGTGGAGCCAAATGGTAGCTTTGTTAAATTAGTTACTCCTATTATGGATAATTCTCCTACTATTAATATCTCTGAACAGGAAGTGAATCAGATTAAGAAGGCAGCAGGAGCAAGTGGTTTAGATTATGAGGTAAGAAGAAATGTGAGAAGTGATCAGAATGCTGTTATAGATAATCTGGAAGAGGATGATGAGGAGGATGAGATTAATCCAAAGCTTGACAAAATTTTCTTTGTAGGTGGTATTGCATTAGCTGCCATACTTGCGATTTTAGTGTTTGTAGTGATTGCTAATATGTTAGGCTTCTTCGGTGGTGGAAAAAGTGGAAGTGGTAATGCTACACCTACTCCAACTGTATCAAGTACACCGATTCCTTCAAGTACTCCATCAGCGACTCCTGTGGCTTCGGTTCCATTGCCTGATGTGATTGGTAAGAACCTTGAAGAAGCTAAAAAGTTATTAACCGAAGCAAATATTAAGTATATGTATGAAGAAGAAATCAGTGATGAAGAGCTTGATAAAGTTTTACGTGTTGTAGATGCTGAAGGTAAAGAGATTGCTGTAGGTACAGAGATTCCTGCAGATGCTACGGTTAAAATTTATTACAGTGGAGGACCAGAATCAGTTAAGGTTCCAGATGTTAGTAAGTTAACCTATGAACAGGCAAAGACAAAGCTTGAATCTGAAGGCTTTACAGTAAGTGTTGATTATGAGACTAGTGAGACTGTAGAGGTGGATGCTATTACTAGAACAGAGCCAGCTGCAGATTCTGAGGTTCCAGAGGGAAGTAAGATTATTATCTGGAGAAGTTCTGGAATGCCTAAGGTTTTGGTTCCTGATGTGGTAAATAAATCAGCTACACAGGCACAGAATGCTATTAAAAAGGCTGGTTTTGTGTATAAAGAAGGCGATGCTGTATATAGTAATGATATAAAGAAAGGATTTGTAGTGAGTCAGTCTCCAGCTAAAAGTTCTTCCGTAGATAAGGGAGCAACCATTACTGTAAATCTAAGTCTAGGGCCAAAGCAGGTTGAGTATAAATCTGATATAATCTCTATTACTGCCAATGATTTGGGGCTTTTAGGTCCAATTGCAGAATCTCATAATATAAAGGTGGAAGTGATTCAGGATGGAATTTCTCTTTATAAAGAGGCTACTATTACGTCTGACAATGACCTTCCATATGATTTTACTCCATTTACTTCTAAGTCTAACAGTAGTGGTAGTTTAAAAGTGTATTTAGATGGTAATCTAGTTCCTGGAACGAAAGAAGTTACATTTAAATAAAACAATAAGGAATAATTTTATGCATGGAAAGATAATAAAAGGAATTGGTGGGTTTTACTACGTTCATATACCTCGACATGGGGTATATGAATGTAGAGCAAAGGGGAATTTTCGTAACCAGAAGCTGAAACCTTTGGTTGGTGACAACGTAGAGATTGCTATTTTGGATGAAGATAAAAAGATTGGTAATGTAAGCACTATAATGCCTAGAACCAATGAATTAATTCGACCTGCAGTTGCCAATGTGGACCAGGCTTTAGTTATTTTTGCAGCAGCAAAACCTGCACCTAATCTGAATCTTTTAGATCGTTTTCTTATTATGATGAAACGTCAGCATATTAATACAATTGTATGTTTTAATAAGATGGACATTGTGAATCAAAAAGAGATAGAGTTACTTTTAGATACCTACCATAAGTGTGGTTATCAAGTAGTGTTTACCAGTGCAAAGCAAGAAGAAGGAATTAATGAGTTAAAGGCTTTAATAGACGGAAAGACTACAGTACTAGCGGGTCCTTCTGGAGTAGGTAAATCCTCACTAATCAATCTTCTTTACCCAGAGGCTAATATGGAAACTGGTAATATTAGTGAGAAGATTGAACGTGGTAAACATACGACTAGGCATTCTGAGCTTTTTTGTATCGGACGAGATACTTATTTATTTGATACCCCAGGTTTTAGTTCTCTATATTTAGAGGATATTGAAAAAGAAGAACTATGTGAATATTTCCAAGAATTTAAGGAGTTTGAGCCATACTGTAAGTTTCAAGGCTGTGTTCATATAAATGAACCGATTTGTGGGGTAAAGGATGCATTAGAAGAAGGTAAAATAAGTAAAATTCGATATGAGAATTATGTTGTGTTATACAATGAATTAAAGGATAAAAAGAAATACAAGTAATAGATTTCTATTACTTGTATTTTAATATTGAGAGACAGATGGAGGAATGTGGAAATATGATAAAGTTGGCACCTTCAATTTTGGCTGCAGATTTTGCAGTATTAGGTCAAGAAATTAATAAAGTGGAGCAGGCTGGCTGTGAGTATCTACATTTAGACGTAATGGATGGAAGGTTTGTTCCTAATATCACTTTTGGGCCTCCCGTAATTGGCTCTATTAGAAAGGTTAGTAAGCTAGTCTTCGATGTACATCTAATGGTGGAAAAACCTGAGCGATATATAGAGGAATTTGTAAAGGCTGGTGCTGACATTATTACTGTCCATGTGGAAGCAGTAGAAGACCTTAATAATGCCCTTTCTATGATTAAAGCTCTTGGAGTGAAGGCTTCTGTATCTGTGAAACCGGATACCCCTATAGAGTCTATAAAAGGCTTTCTCCCTCTTCTTGATATGGTTCTTATCATGACAGTAGAGCCGGGATTTGGAGGTCAGACGTTAATGCCTCATACCATTGAGAAGGTAAGAGAATTAAAAGCCTTATGTGATAAATCAGGACATGCCATTGATATAGAGGTGGATGGTGGAATTTCTATTAATAATGTTAGAGAGCTAATTGATGCTGGGGCTAATGTTATTGTAGCAGGTACCTCAGTATTTTCTGGTGATAGCAAAGAGAATGTACGGAAGTTTAAGGAGGTTTTTGCTGATGCGACTGGGGGAACTCAAACTAGGTAAATCTATTGAAATCTATGTAACCAGAGACAGGTATAGACTTCGGTTAATCAGTAAGATTGAGGATGTAGCTCCTGATCACATTGCAGTAACCTTGATTACGGGCAACGGGAGAAGTTTTCATTTTCAGGAGGAGGATGAGGTCGAGTTTATCTATAAGGATGAACAAAGACTTTGGAGATGGTCTAGATTAACTGGCACTATGGAAATGCTAGATGGTACTTATGTACATTGTTTGTATGGACCAATGGAAGGGGAAAGCTACAATAGGCGTAATGCCTATCGTGTATATATTGGAGAAGATATTAAGTTTCACTGGATTAAGGAAAGTAAGAAGCAGTTATTACTAGATAATAAAGATGATATATCAGTTGTGGAAGATCCTACGCTTACAAAAAATGCACTAGGAGTATTGAAGGATATTAGTGAGACTGGTGCAGGTATTTGTTGTAACGAGGATATAGGAGTTGGTGATGCTGTCAGCTTTAAGTTAATTACTCGTGACGGAATCATTGAATCTGTTGGTGAAGTAGTAAGGATTTCTAATGAAAAAAATGGTTTATACCGTAAGCTTATTGGTGTTCGATTTATTGAAGTTTCTAATGTAATAAGCAAATATGTGTTTACTGTACAACGTCTAGAGTTGCAAAAACATAGTAAATAAGGAGCCAGTTGGTAATGAAAAGAAAAAAAATAGGAGTAATACTTACTGGCGGGTATATAGAAGTTGAGCTTGTGCAAGATTATTTAATGACCCATGATGTTTTATGGGTCATTGCTGTTGATAAGGGGCTTATGACAGCACACAAATTATCTCTGCCGGTAGATATGATTGTTGGAGATTTTGACTCTGTTGACAAAGAAATTTTAACTGCGTATAAGAATGGTGCATTTAAAAATAAACCAGAGGTTATATCGTTACAGCCAGAAAAAGATATGACTGACACGCAAGTGGCTTTGGAGCAGGCGATTAAACGATTTGGTAAGCAGGAGGAGATTATAATTTTTGGAGCTACTGGTACAAGGATGGACCATGCTCTTGCAAATATAAATCTTTTAATGATAACATTGTGTTATGGAGTAAAAGCTTGTATACTTGACAGAAACAATAAAATATATTTACAAAGAGACAATTTTAGTCTGAATAGGAATGACTGTTATGGTGACTACGTCTCTTTATTGCCTTTTACGGAGAAGGTGACAGGGCTTACTCTTTTTGGATTTAAATATTCTCTAGACAAGTATACTTTAATGCAAGGAAATAGTCTGGGAGTAAGTAATGTGATGATAGAGGAGAATGTAAGTGTTACATTTGACACAGGTATTCTAATAGTAATAGAATCTAAGGATTGATGATAGGTTCTACAGGATAGATGGAAGGAAAGGAAGTATTATATGAAATTAGGAATAGTAGGATTACCAAATGTAGGTAAAAGTACTTTGTTTAACGCATTAACAAAGACAGGAGCAGAATCCGCCAATTACCCATTTTGTACAATTGACCCTAATGTGGGAATTGTACCAGTACCAGATAATAGATTAAAGGTATTAGGAGATTTATATAAAACTCAAAAAATAGTTAATGCAACGATCGAGTTTGTGGACATTGCTGGACTGGTAAAGGGGGCTTCTAAGGGAGAGGGACTTGGTAATCAGTTCTTATCCAATATTCGTGAGGTAGATGCCATTGTCCATGTAGTACGCTGTTTCGAGGATTCTAATGTTATTCATGTGGATGGCTCGGTAAATCCAATGCGTGATATTGAGACGATTCAATTAGAACTCATATTCTCTGATATTGAGATATTAGAAAGACGTATTTCTAGAGTTGCTAAAGGGGCAAAGATGGATAAGACCTTAGCTAAGGAATTAGAATTGTTAAATCGTCTAAAAGCACACCTAGAGGACGGAAAGCTTGCAATGAGTTTTGAAACCGAGGATGAAGAAGAAGCTGTATTATTTGCAGGATATAATTTGCTTACTGCAAAACCAGTGATTTATGCAACCAATGTTAAAGAAGATGATTTGGCCGATGATGGAGTAAGTAATGATTTTGTAAAAGAAGTAAGAGAGTATGCTAAAAATGAAGGTAGTGAAGTATTCGTAGTTTGTGCTCAAATTGAACAGGAAATTGCAGAGTTGGATGACGATGAGAAACAGGAATTTTTAGAAGATTTAGGCATCCAGGAATCTGGTTTAGATAAATTGATTAAAGCAAGTTATAGTCTCTTAGGTCTTATGAGTTTTTTAACAGCAGGTGTTCAAGAGACAAGAGCTTGGACCATTAAAAGGGGAATGAAAGCTCCTCAGGCTGCAGGTAAGATTCATACAGATTTCGAAAGAGGATTTATTTGTGCAGAGGTTGTAAACTATGATAATTTAGTATCTTGTGGAAGTCACGCTGCAGCGAAGGAAAAAGGACTAGTACGTTTAGAAGGTAAAGAATATGTGATGCAGGACGGAGATGTAGTACTTTTTAGATTTAATGTGTAATTACCTAGAGATGTGTTGTGGCACTCCTTAGGTGGAAAGGAGCACAATGTTTTTGGATGTAAGTATACGGTTTCCTAACCTGGGAATTGAACTAGATAATATAGGAAAAGCTGTTCATTTGTTTGGTTTTGATATTGCCTATTATGGGATTATTATTTCCATTGGTATGTTAATAGGGTATTTGGTTGCTAGATGGCAGGCGAGACGGACTGGGCAAGATCCAGAATTGTATCTGGATTTTGCTTTAATTGCTATTGTTCTATCATTGTTAGGAGCAAGACTGTATTATGTAATCTTTAGGTGGTCCTATTACTCTGAACATCCACTGCAGATTCTTAACATAAGAAACGGTGGATTAGCTATTTACGGTGGTGTAATTACTGCTTTTTTCTGTGCTATAGTCTACGCTAGGATAAAAAAGATATCTTTCTGGCTTCTAGCTGATACTGGTATCCTAGGTTTAATTACTGGTCAGATTATTGGCCGATGGGGTAATTTTTTCAACCGAGAGGCTTTTGGAGATTATACAGATGGTTTCTTTGCAATGCAAATAAAAAAGAGTGAAGTAGCAGCCGATAGTATAACAAATCAAATGCTTGAGAACATTAAGACGATTAACGGTATTGACTATATTCAGGTTCATCCTACCTTTTTGTATGAATCCCTATGGAATCTTGGGCTATTAATATTTATGATTTTCTATTCAAAACATAAAAAAGTGGATGGTGAATTAGTGACACTCTACTTATTTGGCTACGGTTTAGGAAGGTTCTGGATAGAGGGTCTTAGAACAGACCAATTACTTATATGGGGTACTAATATAGCAGTATCACAGCTGGTAAGTGTGGGGGCGATGCTGTTAGGTGTTGTAATTATTGCATATCGAAGGCACGTAAAGAAGCAAAAACAGCTTAAAATGTAACATGGGACTAAAGTACTACTACGGGAAAGAATGTTTTTATTACTATATATTGTGCCATTCTTTTGATATTTTAAAATATAAACTAAATGTAGGAAAGGCAAATTCCTTGCAAGGAATTTGCCTTTTTTTGTACCCAAATATGCTTGAATAATTCCCAAAAATATATTAAAATAACGGTATAAGTGGAGCGAAGTGGTGGAAAGTGGTGGAACAGACCAACAAAGTGGTGGTATGTGAATTGGTTTCAGCGCTTTCTCTTGATAAAGCAGGTGAATGCTATGTTCATGGGGGAATACAATCATACAATTGATTCTAAAAGTAGAATTATTGTACCAGCCAAATTTAGAGATGCATTAGGAGAAGAATTTGTGGTTACTCTAGGTTTAGATGGCTGTTTATTTGTGTACCCAAAAGAGGAATGGACAAGCTTTGTATCACAGCTAAAAGAACTTCCTGGGAGTAAAGAGGCCAGACAGTTGCAACGTTACTTTATGGCAGGAGCTGCTTCTTTAGAGATAGACAAGCAGGGTAGAATATTAATACCATCCAAACTGAGGGAACATGCAGCGTTAGAGAAGGATGTAGTTTTTGTTGGAGTACTTAACAAGGTGGAAATCTGGTCTAAGGAACGTTGGGTAGACAACAATGATTACAGTGATATGGATGAAGTGGCTGAACATATGTCAGAGTTTGGTTTAAGCTTTTAGGAGGAAATTCGATGGAATTTAAACACTATTCAGTATTACTTGAGGAAACTATTGAGAATCTGAATATTAAAGAATATGGAATATATGTGGATGGTACCTTGGGTGGAGCGGGACATGCTAGTGAGGTGTGTAGTCACCTTAAAACACCAGGTAGGTTTATCGGAATAGATCAGGATGCAGATGCAATTAAGGCGAGTAGCGAAAGACTTGCTCCTTATAAGGATATTGTAACTATTGTCAGAAGTAATTATTGCAATATGAAGCAGGTGCTGAATGAATTAGGAATTGAAAAAGTGGATGGAATTGTCCTGGATTTAGGGGTTTCATCTTACCAGCTAGATACTGTTAAGAGGGGATTTTCTTATCGGGAAGATGCGCCACTTGACATGAGAATGGACGACCGTAGTGAGTTAACAGCGAAAGATATTGTAAATAGTTATAGTGAAATGGAATTGTACCACATTATTAGGGATTATGGGGAAGATAAATTTGCAAAAAATATTGCAAAACACATTGTTAGAATGCGAAATGAGTCCCCTATAGAAACAACATTTCAACTGACTGAAGCAATCAAGGCTGCTATTCCAGCAAAGATCAGAATGAATACAGGTCATCCAGCAAAGAAGACCTTCCAAGCAATTCGTATTGAATGTAATAAAGAACTAGAGGTTCTTAAGGATACACTGAACGAAATGATAGAAATGCTAAATCCGGGTGGAAGAATATGTGTGATTACTTTTCATTCTCTAGAGGATCGAATCGTAAAGAATATCTTTCGGCAATGTGAAAATCCTTGCACTTGCCCACCTAGTTTTCCAGTATGTATCTGTGGGAAAAAATCTTTGGGTAAAGTGATTACAAGAAAACCTATTTTGCCAACTGGAGAAGAATTAGAGGATAACTCCCGTTCGAAAAGCGCTAAGCTAAGAGTATTCGAACGAAACTAGAAATAAAAAAAGGGTGATTTGATGAGTACTGTACGTAATTATTATGAACGCTATCAGGAAGATGGTAATACAGTAAGAAAACTGCGTCCTGTAGAGCAACCAGAGTATGACATAAGAAGACAACAACAGCGTGAAGAATATGAGAGAACACAGCGAAGAGAGAGACTAGAGCAGAGTAGACGTCTGGAGAGAGCTAGAGGTATCGATTTACTCACCCTATTATTTTTTGTATGTGCTTTAAGTTTTACTGTATATATGACAATTGGTTATTTGAATGCACAATCTACTGTCCGCAGTTTGGAGAATGGTCTTACTTCTATTAAAAAAGAAGTTATGACTCTTCAAGATGAGAATGCTGCTATAGCTGATAATGTTCCAACTATGTCTATTACGGAAATCTACAAAATAGCTTCTGAGAAGCTTGGAATGGTATTGGCAAAAGATAATCAGATTATTACTTATGAAAGTAAAAAACCTGATTATGTAAAACAATACGCCGATGTGCCTAATGGCGATAACTCAGACATATTAAATGAGATTTTCAACAAATAGGGGGCTTTTATGACAAGAAGACGTACAAAGGAACAAAAAATAAAAAAGTTTACCTCCAAAATGCAAGCAAGTCTTTTGCTTGTATTTTGTGTTATTATTTTAATTTTTATTCTATTGATTGGTCGTCTGTTTTACATCAACAAAACAGATGGAGATCGATATGCCAAAAAGGTTCTTTCACAACAAACCTATAACCATAAGGTTATTCCCTATAAAAGAGGCTCAATAGTAGATCGCAATGGGACTGTGTTGGCTAAAAGTGTTAAGATTTATAATCTAATCTTAGATCCTAAGATTATGCTTACAACCGCTAAGGACAAAAGTGGTAAGGAAATCACTCCTTACGTAGATCCTACCAT
Source organism: Bacillota bacterium (assembly GCA_023416695.1). Taxonomy (GTDB): domain Bacteria; phylum Bacillota; class Clostridia; order Lachnospirales; family Lachnospiraceae; genus KM106-2. The sequence continues at coordinate 59,231 of JAEZGY010000048.1, forward strand.
TAGTATTCTTGTAGAAGCCTTTGGATTGGATGAAGCAGATGTTCGATTGGTTTTAAAGGAGAAAAGTACATCAAGCTATGTTGTATATAAGAAACAAATTTCTTATGAGGACAAGCAAAAATACGAAGAGATGGTTGCAAACAAGAAGAAGGAATTAGGTGGAGACTATATTAAAGGAGTTTGGTTTGAGGATGATTATATCAGAACCTATCCCCTTAACAGTCTAGCTAGTAAGGTGCTTGGTTTTACCTTTTCTGGAAACGTAGGAAACAATGGTATAGAAGGATATTATAATGAAGAACTAAATGGTGTTAATGGAAGTCAATATGGGTATTTTGATGCCGAGGACAAAGTAGAGGATGTGATAAATCCCCCTACCAATGGCTATAACCTAGTATCTACATTAGATGTTAATATACAGACCATTGTGGAACAGAAGATTAAAGAGTTCGGTGAAAAAATACCGAATAAAAACACCTCAGTCATTGTGATGAATCCAAACAATGGTGAAATATATGCCATGGCTGAGTCAAATAGCTATGACTTAAATAATCCTAGAGATTTAAGTGCCTATTACACAGAAAAAGAAATCGCTGACATGACAAAAGAGGAATACCAGGATGCATTAAATGCTTTATGGCGTAACTCTGTTGTCAGTGATACCTTTGAACCAGGTTCTGTTATAAAACCGTTAGTGGTTGCTGCGGCTCTAGATGAAGGGAAGGTTACCTCCCATACCTCCTTTATCTGTGATGGTGTTGAAGTGATTGGTGGTCACAATATTAGGTGTTCTAGAAGATCTGGCCATGGAAAAATCAATTTAGAGCAGGTTTTAGCCTACTCTTGTAATGATGGAATTATGAATGTGGCTAATAGATTAGGTAGATCCTTATTCTGCTATTATCAGGATGACTTTGGCTTAAGTACAAGAAGTGGAATTGATTTGCCTGGGGAAGCTTATGGTATTGTGTATAATGAAGAAGGTATGAATGATACAGAGCTAGCGACAAGCAGTTTTGGACAAAGTATGTCAGTTTCCATGGTACAGGTGGCTGCTGCTTTTTCTTCTAGTATAAATGGTGGCTACTATTATACTCCTCATGTAGTAAAGCAAATTACTACAGAAAGTGGTGCTGTAGTTAGCAATGTTAAAGAAGAGTATCAGCGACAAGTGATCTCGGAAGATACTAGTGAGTTGATTCGGGAATACCTTCGCGCTACAGTGGAAAGTGGTACTGGACAAAAAGCTAAAATAGAAGGGTTTGATATTGGTGGAAAAACAGGTACTGCTGAAAAAACTCCAAGATCTGAGAATAAGTATGTAGTTTCCTTCATCGGCTATGCTCCAGTAGAAAACCCAGAGGTAGTAGTTTATGTTGTAGTTGATGAACCAGAAGGAGAAGAGTACTTCGATTCAAGTTCCATTGCCTGCGAGTTATCAAAAAATATTATGACAGAGATATTCCCGTTTTTAGGAATCTTCTCTACTGTGGACTCTACAGATAATCAAAATGGAACGGATGCATCTCCAAGTCCATCCCCAAGTCCATCACCAAGTCCTTCACCAAGCAACGAAGAAGGTGGTGTGGTAAATCCAGAAGAAGGTGAGGAAGCAAATCCAGAAGAAGGAACGGATATAACTCCACAAGCTAATGAGGGAGTTTATGATGAATCTCTCGATGATCATGATGTATTAGATGATGAGAATGCTACCAAACCTGTGGTCTCCCCTGAAACCCAATAGAAAAATTTGAAATTTACTCATATCCTTATTCCTTTTGTAATAAAATAAAAGAAGTGAAAGGAATAAGGATGATGTAGATGGATCAATATCGTACATATAATCGTCGTGGTGCTTTGTTTATCATGATAATTATTGTCGTAGTAATTATAGGTCTGATTTCAAGACTAGCCTATTTGATGATTGCGAAATCCGAATATTATAGCGTAAAAGCGGAAGAATTACATGAGCGTGAACGACCTATCAAGGCAGAACGTGGTACGATCTATGATGCCAACGGTGTTGTCCTTGCAAGTAATAAGCCTGTATGTACTATATCCGTCATACATAGTCAAATAACGGACCCAGAAAGAGTCATTGCTGTTTTGTGTAAGGAGCTTGGTTTGTCTGATGAAAAGGTTCGAAAAAGAGTAGAAAAGGTAAGTAGTATTGAGAGAATCAAATCTAATGTATCAAAGGATATCGCAGATAAAATAAGAGAATATGATTTAGATGGCGTTATGGTAGACGAGGATTATAAAAGATATTACCCTTTAGGTTCTCTAGCCTCAAAAGTTCTAGGTTTTACGGGAAGTGATAACCAAGGAATCATTGGTCTTGAGGTAAAATATAATTCCTATTTACAAGGGGTAGATGGGAAAATCCTTACGTTAACGACTGCCAAAGGTGTTGAGATAGAGAATGCTGCAGAAGATAGACAAGAGCCCATTGCAGGTAAGGATTTACATCTTAGTTTAGATGTTAATATTCAGACCTATGCCGAACAGCTAGCTAAAAAAGTCTGCGAAGCGAAAAGCGCAAATAATGTTAAGGTTATTGTTATGAATCCAAGTAATGGAGAATTAATGGCCATGGTCAATTATCCAGAGTTTGATTTAAATGATCCTTATACACTTAATTATGATGTAGAAAATAGTGAGAGTCTAACCGATCAACAAAAGACCAATTTATTAAATGAGATGTGGCGTAATGGTTGTATTAGTGATACCTATGAGCCAGGTAGTGCATTTAAGATAGTAACAGCAACTGCCGCTTTAGAAGAAAATGTAGTAAAATTAACAGATACTTTTTACTGTCCAGGTTATAAAAAGATTGAAGACCGTACTATAAGATGCCACAAGGCTGGTGGCCATGGTTCTCAAACCTTTGTGGAGGGGATTAAGAATTCTTGTAACCCTGTTTTTATGACTTTGGGTGAACGTCTTGGGGTCAAAAACATGTATAAGTATTTTACGAAGTTAGGATTGTTTCAAAAGACAGGAGTTGATCTTCCTGGGGAAGCAAGTTCTATTATGCATAAGATAGAAAATGTAAAGCCTGTAGAATTAGCTACAATGTCCTTTGGCCAAGGCTTTCAAATAACCCCTTTACAGCTTTGTGCTTCTGTAAGTGCAGTAGTAAATGGAGGGACCATGGTTACCCCTCATTTTGGTGTTTCTATCACTACTGCGGATGGTCAGGTGTTTGAAGATTTATCCTATAAGACTACAGAAAATGTGGTATCAAAAGAGACTTCAGAAACTATGAAAAGTCTATTAGAAGCAGTTGTTTCCAGTGGAACAGGAAAAAGGGCTTATTTACCTGGTTTTCGTATTGGTGGTAAGACAGCAACCTCAGAAAAGTTACCACGAGGTAATGGGAAATATATCTCTAGCTTCATTGGATTTGCACCAGCTGAGAATCCAAAAGTCCTAGCTATTGTATTAATTGATGAACCTAAAGGAATCTATTATGGTGGTACAATTGCTGCTCCTGTGATCGGGGAACTTTTTGATAACATTCTTCCTTACTTAGGGATTGAGCCTAAATACACAGAGGAAGAAGTTAAGAAAAATAATATTAGTACAATTACAATCCCTAATTTTATTGGTTTAACAGTAGAAGAGGTAAAAAAACTAGCTAAGTCATTAGGATTAACATCTATATACTATTCTACAGAAGGGGATGTGGTAACGGAACAATTTCCTCTAGAAGGTGAGGTTGTGGACAAAAATAGCGACTTGATTCTGTATTTAGAATAGTCTATAATTAAATAATTGATTATTCAAGAATCGAAAAGGATTTATGAGGTGAAGATGTGAGCTCCTATATAGCCATTCCTGTGATTATAGCATTCGCTATATGCGTTTGCCTCTGCCCAATCTTTATTCCATTTTTAAGAAGGCTTAAATTTGGGCAATACATTCGAGAGGAAGGTCCAGAAAGTCACCAGAAGAAATCAGGAACCCCAACTATGGGGGGCCTTATTATACTAATCAGTGTTGTGATTACCTCGTTATTGTTTATCAAAGACTACCCTAATATGATTCCTATTTTGTTTACTACCATAGGATTTGGTTTGATTGGTTTTTTAGATGACTATATCAAGGTTGTTATGAAACGTAATCTAGGATTAAAAGCATGGCAGAAGTTGCTAGGGCAGCTACTAGTAACCAGTGTCTTTGTGTTTTATGTGCAGAATTTTTCTTCTGTAGGCACGGGCCTAGTGATTCCTTTTAGCAATAAGGTACTAGATATTAGTTATCTTTATATACCTTTTGTTTTTATCGTAATGCTTGGTACGGTGAATGGCGTTAATTTTACAGATGGGTTAGATGGTCTGGCGTCTGGAGTAACAATTTTAGTAGCTACATTTTTTACTATGGTTGCAGTTGCAGCTGAAGCTGGAATATCCCCAATTACATGTGCTGTTGCAGGAAGTCTGTTGGGCTTTTTAGTTTACAACGTATATCCTGCCAAGGTGTTTATGGGAGATACAGGTTCTTTGGCTTTAGGTGGATTTGTGGCATCTACAGCCTTTGTGCTTCGTATTCCAATTTTTATTGCAATTGTAGGAATTGTCTATTTGATTGAAGTAATCAGTGTAATGCTGCAAGTGATATATTTTAGACTAACAGGTGGGAAGAGGCTATTTAAGATGGCGCCAATTCATCATCATTTTGAACTTTGTGGGTGGTCAGAAACTCGTGTAGTTGCAGTTTTTTCTATAGTAACCACCTTAATGTGTCTAGTGGGTTTTATGGCATTACAGAGATAAAAAGAAAATAATTAGGATAGAATGTTATGTTCTTGGGAGGACTAAATGGAACTAAGAAATAAAAAAGTACTCATCGTTGGAACTGGTATAAGTGGTGTGGCAGCTACTAACCTGATTTGTTCAAATAATGGGAAGGTAACTCTCTTAGATAGTAATTTAAAGCTTGACAAGGAAGAAATTAGAAAGCAGATTTCTGCTGAATATAATGTAAATATCGTGATTGGTGAGCTATCAGAGGAAGAACTTGTGCAGTTTAATTATGTTGTATTAAGTCCAGGAGTTCCTACTGATTTACCTTTTCTTAACTATATCAGAAGTCAGGGTATTCCTATTCTTGGAGAGATAGAACTTGCTTATGCTTTTGAGCAAGGAAGGATAGTGGGAATCACAGGTACTAACGGGAAGACTACGACAACAGCTTTAACAGGAGCAATTATGAAGACGTATTTTACTTCTGTTCAAGTAGTAGGCAACATCGGGCTTCCATACACTAGCATGGTTACGGAGAATTCCAAGGATAGCGTTACTGTGGCAGAGTTAAGTAGTTTTCAGCTGGAAACTATATCCCTGTTTCATCCGAAAGTGAGTGCTATATTAAATATTTCTCCGGATCATCTTAATAGACACCATACTATGGAGAACTATATTGCAGCCAAATGTAATATAACTAAGAATCAGACTAAAGAGGACACCTGTGTTCTTAACTATGATGATGAGGTGTTACGTAGTTTTGGAGAACAGTTAAATTGTAAGGTAATTTATTTTAGTAGTAGTAGAGAGCTAACAAGTGGAATCTATTTAAAGGATAACTCCATATACTTTGTCGAAAAAGAGACAGTAAGAAAGATTTGCGATGTTAGTGAACTTCTTCTTTTAGGTACTCACAACTATGAAAATGTAATGGCAGCGGTAGCTATGGCTATTGCTATGGAGGTTCCATTTGACTGTATTCATAAGGCGATAACCACCTTTCATGCTGTGGAACATAGAATTGAGTATGTTACAGAAGTAGGTGGTGTTAAGTATTATAATGATTCTAAGGGAACCAATCCAGATGCAGCCATAAAAGGGATAAAGGCGATGACTACTCCTACATGGCTTATCGGTGGTGGTTATGATAAAGATTCTAAGTATGATGAATGGATTCAGGCATTTGACGGTAAAGTTAAATCCTTAATATTACTGGGACAGACAAGAGATAAGATAGCAGAAGCTGCAAAGAAAAATGGTTTTACTAATATCCTTATGGTTGATTCCCTAGAAGAAGCTGTGCTCACTTGCCATCGTCTAGCAAAGCCTGGGGAATGTGTGTTATTATCTCCTGCCTGTGCAAGCTGGGGTATGTTTAAAAACTATGAACAGCGTGGAGATATGTTTAAGGAATTAGTGCGAAATCTTGCCAAGTAAATATGGGCGCCTAGCGCAAAAACTCATATATAAAAAGAGTGAATAGTAACAATAAGCTGGGAGTGGAACAATGACAAGAAATGAAAGAGAAAAAGGCAAAAAGAAAAAATTTCATAGCTACTACGATTACAGCTTATTATTTTTGACGTTATTTATTGTGGGATTTGGGCTTGTAATGATTTATAGCACAAGCTCCTACAATGCGGAGATAAACTTTAATGACCCTACGTATTTCTTAAAAAAACAAGCGTTATCTGTAGCGTTAGGAATTGTGGCGATGATATTTCTATCTAATATAGATTATCATAGATTATTAAAACCACTTCCAATAATACGATTAAAGCCTGTTACCTTACTTTATATCTTTTGTATATTTTTACAGGTGTTAGTTCTCTTTGTAGGTAAAGAGATCAATGGTGCAAAGAGATGGATTTACCTTCCGGTGATAGGTTCTTTTCAACCGTCTGAGCTTTCTAAAGTGGCTACTATACTGTATGTAGCATATGTGGTGCAACTGTCTCCAAAGCGGTTAAACAAATTTTTTGGATTCTTAAGGGTACTTATCCTTCTGGCACCATTAATTGGGCTTATTGTAATAGAAAACCTTAGTACAGCTATAGTCGTTACAGGAATATTGGTAGGTATTTGTTTTGTTGCTAGCCGAAAGAAGATTTATTATGCGGTTGTAGCCTTAGCGGGAGTTGGGGGAATTGCTGCATTTATATCCTTTGTCTCCTTCCGTGCAGAACGATTCCGTGTGTGGTTAAACGTGGAGACGGAAGAAAAAGGATATCAGATTTTGCAAGGCCTATATGCTATAGCTTCTGGTGGTCTCTTTGGGGTTGGTTTGGGAAAAAGTATGCAAAAATTAGGCTTTATCCCAGAATCTCATAATGATATGATTTTTTCAATTATCTGTGAGGAGCTAGGTTTGTTTGGTGCTATCATGGTAATTTTAGTTTTTGTATTAATTATCTGGAGGCTATTTATTATCTCTATTAGCTCCCCTGATTTATTTGGTGGACTTATTTGTGTTGGAGTGTTAGCCCATATTGCTATACAGGTAATCATAAATATTGCCGTTGTAACGAATAGTATACCTTCTACAGGGATTCCTTTGCCATTTATCAGTTATGGTGGTACTTCTGTAGCAATTCTCTTAGCGGAGATGGGGGTTGCTTTGAGTGTTTCCAATCAGATTAAGTACGAAAGGCAATAAGAGGATGAATTCACACATATTTTCACCTGACATATAATATACTATATTTTTGTCGTTGTCAGAGGTGTGCCAAGTGGCTTTAATTCAGGTAGTTGGTGGAAGGCATCTCTTTGGTGACCTTGATATTCAAGGGTCTAAAAATGCCGTCTTACCTATTCTGGCAGCATCAATCCTGCATAAGGGTATAACAAAAATAAAGCACTGTCCTAAAATAACAGACGTATACTCCATGATTAAGTTGATGGAAAGCATAGGATGTATTATAACCTGGGAACAGGAAAGCTTGGTAATTAATGCAACGGAGGTTAATTACAATGTAGTTGATAAAAAATACGTCGGTTCTATGAGATCGTCTATTATTTTACTGGGAGCTTTATTGGGTAGGAACCATTCAGTTACAATATCCTATCCAGGTGGTTGTGCCATCGGTGCGAGACCGATTGATCTGCATATAAACGCAATTCGTAAAATGAATGTGGATGTTATCCAAAATGAAGAATATGTCTTTTGCAGTACTGCTCAGATAAAGGGTGCTCACATCAAATTTGAGAAAAATAGTGTAGGAGCCACGGAAAATGTACTCCTGACTGCGGCATTAGCCGATGGTATTACGACTATAGAGAACGCTGCAATAGAACCAGAGATTACAGAATTATGTCATTTTCTTATGAAAATGGGAGTAAGTATAAGCGGGGTAGGAACTACTTACCTTACTATAGTAGGTGCTAAGGAGCTAAGAGATGTGGAGTACTCACTTGTGGCAGATAGAATCGTCATGTCTACTTATATGGCGGCTGTAGCTGGAACGGGCGGAGATATTACTCTTAAAGGAAACTGTTCTTATGACAGCTTAGCTGTAGTGGAAGTCCTTAGGAAAATGGGATGTCGTATAGGTGTTGGAAAAGATTATATTAACATATGCGCCTATGGGAGGCCGAAAGCAGTACCCATTATAGAGACCCTACCTTATCCAAAGTTTCCAACAGATATGCAATCACAAATACTATCTGTGTTATCTATTGCAAATGGAAATAGTGTAGTTATAGAAAATATATTCGAATCGAGATTTAAAACAGTCAGTGAACTAATAAAAATGGGGGCTGACATACGAATATATGATAAGGTAGCAATAGTTTGCGGTGTGGATTCTTTATATGGAAGTGAGCTTCGAGCGTATGACCTGCGTGGAGGAGCCGGTTTAGTTGTTGCAGCCCTAATGGCAAACGGAATCAGCCTAATACGAGGCGTTGATTATATAGAACGTGGATATGAAAATATCTGCAGTGATTTAAAGAAGTTGGGAGCTGACATTGGAAAGGTTAGTGAGGAAGCCTTGTTAACTACTTTCTAATGTATCATATAGAATATAGAAAATAGAAGAAATATAGGAGGGAACATGGGCGATAAGATACAAATGAGGTTTCGGAAAAAGACATCTCCTGTGAAGAAATTCCTGATTATAATTGGACTATTAGGTGTTTTTGTGATTATCTTCTGCTTTAAGTTCCGGCTGAAGAACATAGAGGTTAGCGAAAGTGATTACTATACCAAAGATCAAATTACTAGTTATGTAAAATCAGGTTTATTGGATAATAATACACTTTTCTTATATCTAAAGCTTCGATTTGGAGATGAAATAGAGATTCCTTTTGTGCAAAAAATAGAAAGCTTTTATGTAGATAGTAGCACCTTAAAGCTAGTGGTACATTATAAGAAGATTGTTGGCTCAGTGAAGTACATGAATGAGAATATCTATTTTGATAAAGATGGGCAGGTACTAGAAATTAGCGAAGAAGCAATAGAAAATATACCAGTATTTACTGGTGTTAATTTTAAACGGATGAATCTTTATGAACCATTAGGAGTGGACGACAAAAGTATATTTTCGAGGATAGTAAATATTTCACAGCTATTGTCTCGTTATGAAATAACAGTTGATAAAGTCAATTTTGATCTAAATCAGAATGTGACTCTATATACAAAAGATATAAAAATTTTGCTTGGAAATAGGACATCCTATGAGGAGCCTATTGCAGAACTCACTGGTATGTTACCAAAACTTGATAATTTAAAAGGAGAACTTGATTTATCAGAGTATACAAAAGGACAGAATAACATTCCGTTTAAAAAGTCTGACTAGATGTATAATTTGAGATGATTTTAAACCTTTCTGAAAAAAGCTTGTATTATCCAAATTTTCTTTAAGAAAGGGTTGATTATTTTATAGAAAAACTATATTATATGTATATATAAGGTATAGTTGAAAAATAAAATCATATATCTTGTGTTTTTATCCTTGGACGAGTTTAAGAGTTGTATAGCATAAATTGATGGGGAATAAAAAAAGGGAATTGAATGAGAAGGAGGAAGTACCTTGCTGGAGATTAGAAATAATGAATCGGATTCATCTGCAAAAATACTTGTTGTCGGAGTTGGCGGCGCAGGAAATAATGCTGTTAATAGAATGATTGAAGAAAACATAATAGGGGTAGAGTTCGTTTGCGTGAATACGGACAAGCAACACTTAAAGAATTGTAAAGCTCCTACTATTGTACAAATAGGAGAGAAGCTGACAAAGGGATTAGGAGCTGGTGCTCAGCCAGAAGTAGGTGAGAAGGCAGCAGAAGAAAGCAGAGAAGAACTTACTGATATTATCAAAGGTGCAGACATGGTGTTTGTTACCTGTGGTATGGGTGGTGGAACCGGTACAGGCGCTGCTCCAATCGTAGCAGACATTAGTAAGTCTTTAGGTATTTTAACTGTCGGTATTGTTACGAAGCCTTTTAAATTCGAAGCAAAACAAAGAATGAGTAATGCACTTAATGGAATTGAGAAGTTAAAAGAGAGTGTAGATACTTTGATTGTGATTCCAAACGATAAATTACTTGAAATTGTAGATAGAAGAACTACGATGCCAGATGCTTTACGTAAAGCGGATGAGGTATTACAGCAAGGTGTTCAAGGTATAACAGATTTAATCAATGTACCTGGATTAATTAATCTAGACTTCGCAGATGTACAGACTGTAATGAAGGATAAAGGGGTAGCTCACATTGGTATTGGAGTAGGAAAAGGTGATGACAAGTGTATTGATGCAGTTAAACAGGCAATTACAAGTCCATTACTTGAAACTACCATTGAGGGTGCAAGTCATGTTATTATTAATATTTCTGGCGATATCAGCTTGATTGAAGCAAATGAAGCTGCTACCTTTGTGCAAGAATTGGCTGGTGAGAATAGTAATATTATTTTCGGTGCTATGTATGATGAGACAAACCCAGATAGTTGTACAATTACGGTTATTGCTACAGGTTTAGAGAAGAGTGGCGCAAATAATCAAGTTAAGGCTCCAAGTTTTATTAATAATAGTGTTAAGCCTAATTTTCAGTATAAGCCTAGTGTAACTCCAACCATGCAGCAATCTTCAACGAGTTCATATGCTCGTAGTGGAATGAATCTTAATACAGCTGCTACCTTACAGGGAAGTCAACAGACTAGTGCATCTAAGCCTGTAACTCCTGTAATGCCAGTGAAACCTATTAGTAATGTAGAAGAGGATCATAGTGGTATTAAGATTCCTGAGTTTTTACAAAAGAATCGACATAAATAATATGATTTTGTAAATAACATAGAACAAAATAAAGATGAAAATCTGCAATAGTAATTATTACTATTGCAGATTTTTTTTTGCAGTATTGGAATAATTTTTAATTGTAGAGAGAGAAAGAAATTCTAATCGCAATTATATGACAGGTACTCGTAAAATATTTATTGTATATATAATTTATATTTCTCTAATTAAGAAAAAATCTACGTATATAACAGATTATATATGTGGATTTTTTTAAATATAACAAATTTTGCAATGAACAAATTGTAAAAAGATGAAGTATTATTTATAGATAGAAATTCCAAATATTGACAAACTTATAAAGAAAACAGTTATATAATTAATACAAGATTAGAGCTGGAGGTGGTATTTGATTATAGTTGTTTATCTTGATTTATATTTTTTTTGGAACCTTTTTATGGACTTTGTGATTCTACTTCTGACGGGTAGGCTCATGAGACTTACATATAGATTATGGCGTTTAGTATTAGGAAGTATGGTAGGTTCGTTAGGCGCTTGTCTTCTTCTTGTGATACGGCAGGCACCAGAATTAGTTGAGATACTATTTGCATATGTGATTCTTACGGTTACCATGGTTCTAATTAGTTATGGAAGATATAAGTTAAACAAATTGATCTTCATATCTCTAGTACTATATGGTCAGACTATCTTTATTGGTGGAATACTTCATTTTTTTATGGGGATACCATCAGTAAAAAAGCTTATAAGTAATACTTTTAAAGTTGGCGCTGATCATGGAATGAGTCTTATGGTCATGTTTTTTATTGTACTTATCATACTTCTTGTATCTCCATATGTGTTTCGTTATATCAACGAATTTAGACAGAGGTTAAGGACAGTATTTCAAGTAACCTTATATTTGGAGGGTAAGTGTATTGTGGTCAAAGGACTTCTAGACACCGGTAATCACTTAAAAGAACCTATCTCCAATAAACCAGTAATTATTGTAGAGCAAAAGGTAATGGATGAGATTATGACGAAGGATTTGTTGGAATATGATACCCGGGTAAAGATTATACCATATCGTAGTCTTGGTAAGGAGGATGGTACCATGTGTGGTATAGTTCTAGACGAACTAATGGTAGAGGTCAATGAGGAGCGACATAGTCATATAAATGTAATTGCTTGTTTGTACAAAGGAACTTTATCCAGTAAGAAGGATTATCAAGTGATTTTACACGAAGAGTTGATGTAAGGATCAATGCACCAATTCTTCTTTGTATAGAATAGCAAGGAAAAATAATGTGGGAGGAAGTAAGATGCTATTAAAAATTTCTATTCCGAATAAGTTCCAGTTCCGTGTGATTCCGGATTTTAGGAACTTGATTTTCAAGCAAAGAGGGGAGATTCATTACATAGGAGGTGCTGACGTACTACCAGCACCACTTGATCCTATTGAAGAGGCCAATGCCATCAATCGGTTGGGAACCGAGGATGATGATCATATTAAAACCTTACTGGTGGAACACAATTTAAGACTAGTAGTTTATATTGCTAAGAAGTTTGACAATACTGGAATAGGTGTAGAGGATTTGATTTCAATCGGAACCATTGGCCTTATTAAAGCAATTAATACATTTAATCCTGACAAAAATATCAAATTAGCCACTTATGCATCTCGTTGCATAGAGAATGAGATTTTAATGTATTTACGTCGTAATAACAAAACGAAGATGGAAGTATCCATAGATGAACCCTTAAATGTGGATTGGGATGGAAATGAGCTATTATTGTCCGATATCCTCGGCACGGAGGAAGATATTATCTATAAGGGCATAGAAGACGAGGTAGATCGCAAACTATTAAGCAGTGCCTTGTCTAAGCTCTCTGAAAGGGAAAGAATTATCGTACAACTTAGATTTGGTATCAACACAGAGGATGGCAATGAGAGGACGCAAAAAGAAGTGGCAGATATGTTAGGTATCTCACAGTCATATATTTCAAGGCTAGAGAAGAAGATTATTAAGCGTTTAAAAAAGGAGATGATGCGTTTAGAGTAAATCATAATTTTTTTGCTTCGTCAAGGTGGCAATTAATACTTATATGAAAGTATTGTATAGATTCCCAACAAATATAGGGCTTAACAGAAAATGGTAATTATTACAAAATATGAAGCAGTATAAATCTGTTTTAAGTGGTAAATCATTTATGTATAGAAAGTCTTATACAGGAATTGTATGTTGGGAGGTCGCAATATGGCTCTATATAAGGTTGAGATTTGTGGCGTTAATACCTCAAAGTTACCACTGTTAAAAAATGCAGAAAAGGAAGAATTATTTCAACGTATCTTAAATGGGGATAAGGAGGCTAGGGAACTTTATATAAAGGGAAATCTTCGCCTGGTATTAAGTATAATACAACGTTTTTCCAACAGTAATGAAAATGTGGATGACTTGTTTCAAATTGGTTGTATTGGGTTGATGAAAGCGATAGATAATTTTGACATTACTCAAAATGTTAAATTTTCTACCTATGCAGTTCCGATGATTATTGGGGAAATAAGAAGATATTTAAGAGATAACAATACCATACGGGTAAGTAGATCTCTTAGAGATACCGCATATAAGGCTATATATGCTAAAGAAGAGTTAATGAAACGGAATGACAAGGAACCAACCGTAGTGGATATCTCCAATGAGATTGGCATTAGTAGCGAAGATATTGTGTATGCTCTAGATGCCATTCAGAATCCAGTATCCTTATATGAACCAGTGTACTCAGAAGGCGGGGACACTTTATATATTATGGACCAAATTAGTGATAAAAAGAACAAAGAAGAAAGCTGGATTGAAGAAATATCTATAAAGGAGGCAATGGAGAAACTTCCAGATAGAGAACACAATATTATAAGGTTACGCTTTTTTGAGGGAAAGACCCAGATGGAGGTAGCAAAGGAGATAGACATCTCCCAAGCGCAGGTGTCAAGGCTTGAAAAAAGTGCATTACGTAATATGAAGAATTACTTAAGCCATTAATATAACCATAAAGGTCACAAGACTATTCCTATGATGGAAAGGCTGTGGCCTTTTTTGTATGTTGAAAAGGGTTTTAGAGGAATAAAATAACCTATATGCTTCATATATTGTTAAGGGAAACCTATAGAAACCAGGTGGATATATGAGAATCTACGATTTGCGCCAAAAGGAAGTTATTAACGCGTGTAATTGCCAAAGACTTGGGTTTGTTGGAGATGTAGAAATTGATATAGATACAGGTTGTATCTTAAAAATTATAGTACCAGGACCATGTAAAATGTGGGGTATTTTAGGACGAGAGAATGAGTATATCATCGATTGGACCTGCATTAGACAAATAGGACCAGATATTATTTTAGTCGATGTTAATATTGAAGAAGTGTTGGTAAAGTGTAAATTCTAAGAAAAATCAACAAATGTCTTGACACAAAAATTGTTTATAATATACTTATTCTTAGAGAATACTGGAATTTTGATAGGATACTTGATTACGTAGGAGGGAGCAGTATGAAATGTCCGTTTTGTGGAGTCGAAAACACCAAAGTTATAGATTCTAGACCAGCTGATGACAATAGTACAATTCGCAGAAGACGTCAGTGTGACAGTTGTAAAAAGCGATTTACTACTTATGAGAAAGTGGAAACAATTCCGTTAGTTGTTATAAAAAAAGATAATACTAGAGAACCTTATGATCGTAGTAAGATTGAAGCTGGAGTATTTCGGTCCTGCCATAAGCGTCCAATATCTGTAGATCAGATGAATGAGCTGGTGGAAGAGGTTGAGAATGCAATATTTAATATGGAAGAAAAGGAGATTCCTAGCCATAAGATTGGCGAACTTTTGATGGATAAATTGAAAGAGTTAGATCCTGTAGCCTATGTTAGATTTGCTTCTGTGTATCGTGAGTTTAAAGATGTGAATACATTTATGAATGAGATTAAAAAAATATTGGATTCCAAGGATTGAGAAGTAACCTCCTGTTTCGTTTAGAAACAGGAGGTTTTTTTACAACAATTCACTTATTCTATACAGAAATATTGCACGCTATAAAACCTTTTGCTAAGGTGAGTTGGGGCAATGGAAATTGGAATAGGAGGTATATGTTTAGTAAAGTATTTAGTGGCTCTTTAAGTGGCTTAGAAGCCACATTAGTTCAAGTGGAAGTCGATATAACGGAAGGACTGCCACAGATTTCGATGGTTGGATTCCTGGCATCAGAGGTGAAAGAAGCAAGGGAAAGGGTTCGAATTGCTTTAAAGAATGCAGGTTTTCCTTTACATCCAAAGCGAATTACAATAAATCTCTCCCCTGCAGATGTTAGAAAAGAAGGTACAGCTTTTGACTTACCTATTGCAGTGGCGATTCTTTCAGCCTTAGGTATAATGCCTAATGACTGTCTTTTAAATACCTTAATCGTAGGTGAACTAAGTCTCAATGGAAATGTTAGTAAGATTAGTGGAGTGCTTCCTATCGTTTTAATGGCGAAGGAGGCTGGTTTTGCGCGCTGTATCGTCCCTAAGGAGAATAGCTTGGAGGGTGGTGTAGTAACAGGTATTGATGTAATAGGGGTAGAATCTATTACTCAGGCTGTAGAGTATCTGTTAAATAAAATATGGATTGAGCCTACTTATGTAGATGTTTCTGCCATGTTATCGGAACAGGAGAGACTGTATCAGGAAGATTATAAAGAAGTGGTTGGGCAAGCAGCATGTAAGAGGGCGTTGGAGATTGCTGTAAGTGGAATGCATAATATTCTTATGATTGGCCCTCCTGGGACAGGGAAAACTATGCTTGCCCGAAGAATACCCACTATTATGCCTGAGTTAAGCTTTGAAGAAAGTCTAAAAATATCGAAGATTTATAGTATTTGTGGACTTTTAGATGCAAAACAAGCCCTTATAGTAAATCGACCTTTTCGTAGCCCTCATCACACCATTACAGAACGTGCGATGATCGGTGGCGGTCAGTATGCTAGACCAGGAGAAGTTAGCTTGGCTACGGGAGGTGTTCTTTTTCTTGATGAGCTTCCTGAGTTTAAAAAGTCTACGTTAGAGATATTAAGACAACCATTAGAGGAAGGAAAGATTACGATAAATCGATTAAGTGGTTCCTATCAATATCCATCAAACTGTATGTGGGTTGCCTCAATGAATCCTTGTAATTGTGGTTTTTATCCTGACCGTAGTCTGTGTCATTGCTCACCAATGGATATTAAGCGTTATTTGAGTAAAATTTCTAAACCACTTTTGGATAGAATTGATCTTGTTATTGAAGCAGATAAGGTGGATTATAAGACCATTGGTGGTAGTGATAAAGACAGTGACTCGAAGCTTATGCGACAACATGTGCTAACGGCTAGAAGGATGCAGATGAAACGGTATGCAAAGGAGAAGTTCTTCTTTAACTCCGAGTTAACACCAAGTACTATCAAGCAATATTGTCCTTTAGGGAAGGAAGAAAAAGAATTCTTAGACTCTGTTTTTGAAACCCTTGATATAAGTGTAAGAGCATACCATAGAATTCTAAAAGTATCCAGAACTATAGCAGATTTAGAGGAGAGTAAGGATATAAAAGTGAAGCATCTTGCAGAGGCAGTATGCTATAGAAGTCAGGATAAGAAATACTGGGGCTAGACAATAATGAGCAGAAAGGTGGTTATAGTTATTTGCAAGGAAGTTGTATCGGATTTGAGTGAAAAGGAGTTATGGTTTTGGCTTTGTAATTTACCCGGAATTGGGCAAATTAAGCTTACCAAATTACTAAAGGCATTTTCTGATCCTAGAGATATATTCTGTTGTGACATACACAATTTAGAACATATAGAAGGGCTTAAACCAGTTGATTATAGTACTATATTAGAGAATCGGTGCATCACTAACATTAAAAAAATGATGGAGAGTATGAAGAGAAAGAACATTTCTTTTATTTCTTATGGAGATTATGAGTATCCACTTAAACTTCGTGATATTTATGATCCACCCTATGGTCTCTATTCTATTGGAAGTTTACCAGAAGCATCCTCTATCTCTCTAGCTATCATTGGAGCTAGAAATTGTTCTCCCTATGGTATGGAGGTGGCTAGGTATTTTAGTAGTAGACTAGCTAAAGCAGGAGTACAAGTTATTAGTGGTATGGCCAGAGGAATTGACTCCTACGGCCATGAAGGGGCATTAGAGGCAGGAGGATATACCCTGGCAGTACTTGGCTCTGGCATTGATTATTGCTATCCTAAGGAGAATATAGAACTATATATGAGGCTTGAACAAAAGGGAGGAATCTTAAGCGAGTACGGACCAGGAGTATTACCTAAGGCGGGGCATTTCCCAATGAGAAATCGAATTATAAGTGGGCTTTGTGATGGGATACTAGTCATTGAAGCTAAGGGGAAAAGTGGTTCTCTAATCACAGCTGATCAAGGGTTAGAGCAAGGAAAAGATGTTTTTTCGATTCCGGGAAGGATAAGTGATCCTCTTTCTGTGGGTACAAATCAACTGATTAAATACGGCGCTCAAATTGTAACTTCTCCAGAGGAACTATTAGAATACTACAATCTTCCCCTAACTAGTGAAGTGATAACAAGTAAGAGTAGAAATTATGTAGATTTAAAAGAAGAGGAGGAACGAGTTTTTAATGTATTAAGTCTAGAACCTACCCATATTAGTTCGTTATCCCAGCAACTTACAATAGATATAGGAAACCTGATGAAGGTGCTACTTCAACTAGAAAAAATGAGACTAGTTGTGCAAACTTCTAAAAATTTTTATATAAGAGTTTTGTCAGAAGGATAGTATAAATTGGTATATAATTGTATATATTTCTTTACTATAGGAAAATATAAAACAATTTTACTTGCAAGGGTGAAAAAAGTAGTGTATGATTGACTACGTTTAGAGCCGAAAAAATAGCAGATTAGAAATCGAGCTTTGCTTTTTGGAATAATGCTAGAGAAATAAGGAGTGGTATAATGCCAAAGTATCTGGTGATAGTTGAGTCACCTGCTAAAGCGAATACAATAAAGAAATATCTAGGTGCTAATTACGAGGTATTGGCGTCTAATGGTCATGTAAGAGACTTGCCTAAAAGCCAGATGGGAATCGATGTGGACTGCGATTTTGAACCTAAATATATAACGATACGTGGAAAAGGTGATTTACTTGCTAAGTTGCGTAAGGAAGTAAAGAAGGCAGATAAAATATATCTTGCTACTGACCCTGACCGCGAAGGGGAAGCTATTTCTTGGCATCTTTCCAAAGCATTAAAGTTGGAAGATAAGAAAACCTATCGTATTACCTTTAATGAGATTACAAAGAATGCGATTAAAAATAGCATAAAGCAGCCAAGAGATATTGATATGGATTTGGTAGATGCTCAACAAGCAAGAAGGGTGTTAGATCGTTTAGTTGGTTATAAGATTAGTCCTGTGCTATGGGCGAAAGTAAAACGTGGATTAAGTGCTGGTCGTGTGCAATCCGTGGCATTGCGTGTGATTTGTGATAGGGAAGAAGAAATCAATGCATTCGTACCTGAAGAATACTGGTCTTTAAATGCTTTGTTTGAAATTGAAGGAGACAAAAAACCTCTAGAAGCAAAATTTTATGGAACAACAGAGAACAAAGTGACTATTCATAATAAACAAGAATTAGAGAACATACGAAAGACGATAGAAGGAGCTAGTTTTAAGATTACTGATATTAAAACCAGTGAACGAATTAAGAAGTCTCCTCTACCGTTTACAACTAGTACACTTCAGCAGGAGGCTTCCAAAAACTTAAATTATTCTACTCAAAAAACAATGCGATTAGCGCAGCAATTGTATGAGGGTGTTGAGATTAAGGGAAAAGGAAGTGTTGGTTTAATTACCTACCTACGTACTGACTCTACTAGAATTAGTGATGAAGCTAAAGCTAGTGCAAGAGAATATATTATAAAACAGTTTGGAGCAGAATATGCTGAAGATGAAGTAATGAGGAAAGAGGATAAACGTAAGATACAGGATGCCCATGAAGCCATTCGACCGACCTATATGGATTTTTCACCTGTTGTCTTAAAGGAAAGTCTTCCTAGAGATTTGTTCCGCTTATACCAATTAATTTGGAAGAGATTTATGGCAAGCCAGATGGCGCCTGCCCGTTATGAGACTACGTCTATCAAGATTGATGGAGCAGGGTATCGTTTTACTAGCTCAGCTTCACAGACTTTATTTGACGGATTTATGTCAGTATATACATCAGATGAGGATAAGATTGAAAATTCAACCTTATCTAAATCCCTTACAGTAGATTCTGTTCTAAAGGTTTCTGAATTTGAAGATAAGCAACATTTTACTCAGCCACCTGCACATTTTACTGAAGCAAGTCTTGTCAAGACATTAGAAGAGCTTGGTATTGGTAGACCAAGTACCTATTCTCCAACGATTACAACTATCCTAGCAAGAAGATATGTAGCCAAGGAGAATAAGAATTTATATGTAACTGAGCTTGGTGAAGTAGTCAATCAGATTATGAAGCAAGCATTTCCAAGTATTGTTGATGTGAATTTCACTGTAAATATGGAAGGTTTATTGGATTGTATTGAAGCTGGTACTGTAAAGTGGAAAACAGTTGTTAGGAATTTTTATCCTGATTTAGCAGAGTCCGTTTTAGCTGCAGAAAAGGAATTAGCTGAATATACAATAGAAGATGAAGTGACAGAAGAGCTTTGTGAAGAATGTGGACGTAATCTTGTAATAAAGTATGGTCCCCATGGTAAGTTCCTTGCTTGTCCCGGCTTCCCGGATTGTCGTTTTACAAAGCCGTATCTTGAAAAGATTGGAGTAAAATGCCCTAAATGTGGTGCGGAAGTAGTTATGCGAAAGACTAAAAAGGGTAGGCGTTATTTTGGGTGCGAGAATAATCCTGAATGTGATTTCATGTCTTGGCAAAAGCCTAGTGATAAGCATTGCCCAACCTGTAATAATGTATTAGTTGAAAAGGGAAATAAATTGGTTTGCAACGATGAAACTTGTGGTTATGTAGAGCAAAAATAGGCGATCAGTTTTAAGTTTAGTATAAGCAAATAACAACCCCCATATCATTTTTGTTATGGGGGTTGTTATTAGTTAAAACAGAATTTATATATATCATCTCCTTTTATTATTGCAACTATCATGAAAAAGTGAAAAATATAGATTTATATAGGTAAAGTATGTCAAAATAACTTAAAATGTATTGTTTTTGCAAAAAAAATGTGATAGAATTTACAGAGTAGTACACTGTTTGACCTAAATTCAGATAATGTATGACTAATTATGAGCGGGGAAACCTTGCAGGGTGCGGGAGGATTGCTATGAGCGTACAATTACTAGATAAAACAAGAAAAATAAACAAATTGTTACATAATAATAATTCACATAAGGTGGTATTTAATGATATATGTGATGTGTTAAGTGACATATTGGAATCTAATATTCTTGTTATCAGTAAAAAGGGAAAAGTGCTGGGCGTGAAGAATCGTGCTGATATTGATGAAATACACGAGTTGATTAAGGATAGCGTAGGTGGTTACATCGATACCATGTTAAATGAGCGCTTGTTAAATGTGCTTTCAACAAAGGAGAATGTAAACTTGATGACTCTTGGGTTTGAATCTCAGGATGTAAACAGATATCAAGCAGTCATAACCCCAATTGATATTGCTGGGGAACGTTTGGGAACTTTATTCTTATATAAGTGTGACTCGCAGTACATAATTGATGACATTATTCTAAGTGAATATGGGACTACAGTAGTTGGGTTAGAAATGATGCGCTCTGTAAACGAAGAAAATGCTGAAGAGAATCGGAAAATTCAAATTGTAAAGTCTGCAATAAGTACACTTTCTTTCTCTGAATTAGAAGCGATTACACATATTTTTGATGAGCTAGAGGGGACTGAAGGGATACTCGTAGCTAGTAAGATAGCGGATCGTGTTGGTATCACTAGATCAGTTATTGTTAATGCCTTGCGTAAATTCGAAAGTGCGGGAGTTATTGAGTCACGCTCTTCTGGCATGAAGGGGACTTATATAAAGGTTCTTAATGATGTTGTTTTTGATGAGTTAAAAAAGATGAAGAATTAGTATGACAAAATATAAGGATATATAGGGGGACCTATATATCCTTTTGTAAATTTTTAGTTTATAATTATCGCTTGCCGGAGTAAAATAATGTAATTGGCACTATATATAGTATTTTAGTTCTAGTTATAGAAAATATCTTGTATATTTGTTGAATTTTATTATAATAGATAATAGAAAGGATGTGTATAAATATGGTGAATTCCTCGGCTTTTAACTATATAAATGTTTTAGATAAAGCAGCAGATGCCAGTTGGACCCGTAATACGGTGTTGGCTAACAACATAGCCAATGTGTCTACCCCTAACTATAAGCGACAGGATGTCAGCTTTGAAACCTATCTTAAGAACGCAATACATAGCGATTCTGTACTAGATAATGCCGTAAACCAGATGGATCTGAATACGATAAATAGTACTATTTATACGGATCATTCTTCATTAAGTACGAGAATGGATGGTAATAATGTAGATATTGATGTGGAAGAAGCAAATTATGCAGAAAACCAGATAAAATACAATGCATTAATGGATTCGATATCACATGAGTTTTCTAGATTAAACGATGTACTCAAGAATATATAGTTTTATAACCTCAAAAACAATCAGTAGAGTTAAAGGAGTGAGAAAATGTCTGTTTTTTCATCTATGAACATTAGTGCATCGGGTATGACAGCACAGAGACTTAGAACTGATATTATTGCGCAGAACATAGCTAATGTAAATACTACAAGAACAAAAGATGGCACCCCTTATGTACGCAAGACAGTAGTGTTTGCTGAAAAAGGAGTATCCGCTTTTTCCAATTTTTATGCTAATGCAGTTGGTGTTTCTGGAACAGGTGTTAAAGTGACTCAAATAGTAGAAGATACAGAAACGGCAATGAAAAGAGTTTATGATCCATCTCATCCAGATGCGGATGGTGAGGGTTATGTTACATATCCTAATGTCAATTCTGTAACGGAGATGACAAATCTAATCGATGCCTCTAGAGCATATGAAGCCAATGTAACAGCGTTCAATGCTACAAAGGCTATGGCTATGAAGGGATTGGAAGTAGGTAAATCATAAATGTAATAGAATAGTATTGGCGAACTGGAGGATAGAAAATGAATAGTGTCTTAGGGATACAGAATACTTTGAATTATAATGCTATAAAAAATAATGGGACATCTTTAAGTAGTCTTGGAAATACAGCATCTACAGATCGTACCAGTAGCTTTGATTCTGTTTTTAATGCCATAATGAATCAGATAAATGAAACCAATAATTTAACAAATGTAGCTGAAGAAGAGGAAATAAAATTTGCAATGGGGTTGTCTGATAGCACCCATGACTTACAGATTGCACAGGAAAAGGCTAATGTTTCCTTGAATTATACAGTTGCTTTAAGAAGAACAATATTAGATGCTTATAAGGAGATAATGAATTTACAGTTCTAGTAAATTCTGAGGAGCGGTAATATGCAAGAAAAGTTGAAACAAATATGGAGTAGAATAGTTGCTTTTTGGAACAAATATTCAAAAAAGCAAAAAACCATAGTGATAAGTGTTTTAGTTGCTGTTACGCTAGCTATTGTGCTTCTAGCTATGATTATTAATAAGGTATCCTATGTAACCTTAGCGAAATATGATAATACCTCTGTGGCCAATCAAGTTGTTAAATTATTACAGGAACAGGGCATTGATAGCAAGATTGATGATGATTATGTAACAGTCTTAGTTGCAGAAGGCTCTTTGACGGATTCTGTGATTGCAGTTGGTAGTAGTGATATATCCGCTGCTGATTATTCCTACGAGGATGCTTTGACTAGTAGTATGAGTACTTCTGAAAGTGATAAAGCACAAAAGTTTAATTTGGCGTTACAAAGTGATGTTAGGACTAAACTTATGAAACTTTCTGGAATCAAGGACGCTGTAGTATATATCAATAAACCAATTGATGACTATACAATTATGTCTGAGGCAGAGGATGCAACGGTTAGTGTAATGTTGACATTAGCAAAGGAATCTATGTTGTCTCAGGAGAATGCTGAATATGTAGCGACCTTTTTAGCTGGTATCGTAGGAAATAAAAATACCGATAACATTACAATTATAGACAGTAATAGTAATCTATTGTTTGGTGGCAATGCCAATAACACATTAGGTGGAAGTGTTAATTCTGTTATTGATTACAAGGAGAAGCTCTCCAATGTCATAGTAAATAATGTGAAACAGGTATTGCTAAAGTATGGTACATATAAGGATGTAGAAATAGGTGCATCAAACATTAAATTTGATATGGATAAGGTAAGTGAGCTTTATACAGAGTACACTCCAGCAGAAGGACAGGAGCAGGGCTTATTAAGCAAAAAATATACCTATAAATCAGAAGGGTCTACAGGTTCTGGTGGTACACCAGGAACGGATTCCAATGATGATGATACCAATTATCAAATTGAGGATGGGACTAGCTCTGGAACCAGCACAGAATCAGTAACAGAAGAGTATCTACCAAACCAAAAGCAAACCACTACAGAGTATGAAGTAGGTGCAGTGGTTCCTAGTGAATCAAGTATGGCAATTGTACTAACTAGCTATACCGTCTATAAGCAAGAAGATGTAGAAGAGCAAGGATTGCTAGATGAGATGACCTGGAGTGAGTTTATCCGTCAAAATCAGGAAAAAACTCAATCTGAAGTGGACGATACGGTGTATCAGCTAGTGAAAAATGCCACTGGTATAGATACAAAAAACTTAACAATCACTGCTTGGAATCAGCCAATATTCCAAGATAAAGAACAAACAGTGACTGACTTTAGTTTATATATCATGATAGGCTTAATCGCTTTAATTGTTGGTCTTCTTATCTTTGTTGTGTTTAAAGTTTCCAAAACAGTTGAGATTACAGAGCAAGAACCAGAACTTTCTGTAGAAGAGCTTCTTGCTACTACTAAGCAAAATCAAGATCTAGAAGATATTGAATTCTCAGAAAAATCTGATACTAGAAAGATGATAGAAAAATTTGTTGATGATAAACCAGAGGCAGTTGCGCAGTTACTTCGGAATTGGCTCAATGAGGACTGGGGGTAATTAACATGGCAAAAAATAATGATATGACTGGAGTTCAGAAGGCTGCTGTTTTGTTAATTGCTCTTGGACCTGAGAAATCTGCAAATGTATTTAAACATTTAAAGGAAGAAGAGATTGAGCAGCTGACTCTAGAAATCGCAAATACAAGGAGTGTAACACCTCAGGTTAAGGAAAATGTTATAAACGAGTTTTATGAAATTTGTTTAGCCCAGCAATATATTGCAGAGGGTGGTATTGCTTATGCCAAAGATCTATTAGAAAAAGCACTTGGAGAGGAAAAGGCAAAAGATGTTATTGGCAAGTTAACAGCTTCCTTACAAGTTCGTCCTTTTGAATTTATTAGAAAAACAGATGCCTCTCAATTATTGAACTTTATTCAGGATGAGCATCCACAAACAATTGCTCTGATTTTATCCTACCTTCCATCAGGACAGTCCAGCTCAATTATCAGCTCGCTTACTCCTGATAAACAGGCTGACGTTGCCAAACGTATTGCGCAGATGGATCGTACAAGTCCAGATGTTATTAAGGAAGTGGAGAAGATACTAGAACGCAAATTGTCATCTTTGGTAAATCAAGATTATACAATCGTTGGTGGTGTCGATGCCATTGTAGAAATTTTAAATACGGTTGACCGTAGCACTGAAAAGCACATTATGGAGACATTAGAAATAGAAGAACCAGAACTTGCTGATGAAATTCGACGTAAGATGTTTGTATTCGAAGATATCTTATCTTTGGATGATAAGTCCATACAGCGTGTTCTTCGTGAGGTTGACAATAACGAACTTGCTATTGCCTTAAAAGGTGCCAATGAAGAAGTTCAAAATGTTATCTTTAATAACTTGTCTAAGCGCTTAAGCGCTATGATAAAGGAAGATATGGAATTTATGGGACCTGTACGTCTTAAGGATGTAGAAGAGGCACAACAGAAAATTGTTAATATTATCCGTAAATTAGAGGATTCTGCTGAAATAATTATTTCTAGAGGTGGAGGTGACGAGATAATTGTCTAATCTTATTAAATCCAATTATATTTATGTCAATACCACGAAGGAAATAATTGATTCAGATTCGAGTTTTAAGTCACTCACTAGCAAAAGTGTTGAGTCTCGGAGTGAAATCCGTGAAATGAGTGGTGGAGAGGACCAATTTGTAAACGGGCTAAATGTTGTTAGCATGCAAAGACTGCTTGACGAGGAACAGGCACTTATTGTTCAGTCAGCAGAAAAGACAATGAATGATGCTAGAAACAAGGCGATTGACATAGTAAATAGGGCAAAGGAAGAAGCAGAAGGTATAAAGGCACTGGCTGTGGAAGAAGGGAAAAAGCTCGGATATATAAAAGGTTTTGAAGCTGGTTCTAAAGAGATTGAAAGTTTAGAGGCTGAGCTTAAGGAGAAACTTAAGAAACAGGATGAAGACTACCAAGCTTTGTTAGAAGAATTAGAGCCTAGGTTTGTAGATGTAGTTATTGGATTGATAGAAAAGATAACAAATGTTGTTATTGAAGAACAAAGGGGAGTAATTCTCCATTTAATAAATAGGGCAATTAGCAATCAAGAAAAAAGTAATGATTTTGTTGTATCGGTTTCTAAAGAGGATTTTGATTTTGTGAAATCTCATAGCGATCGCATTGTGGAATCTTTAAGCGAAAGTGTTAAACTTCTCATCGTGGAGGATAGAAGTTTAAGTAAAAATCAGTGCCTCATAGAAACCAATGGAAGGTATATTGATTGCAGTTTGGATATTCAGTTAAGTAACTTAATTACAGACTTAAAGCTGCTTCTAGTAAAGTAAAATGCTTTTGTTATAAGGCCTCCTTGTCTTAATTAAGTATTTTAATATGTCGATATACACAGAAGAGATATGCGGCCAACACCATATTATCTCTAGTGTATGTCTTTTTTCATCTAGTAAATACGGTTTATATAGGTTAGGAGAAGACATGTCATTTCAAATTGATTTTAAGAAGTATTATGATTTGCTTAATGGATCATATGAGAAGCAGCTTGGCAAAGTGGTTAAGATTGTAGGTCTTACCATAGAATCAATTGGCCCAGATGCCAATTTGAACGATTTGTGTCTTATTGTTTCACAGGACAAAAAGCATTCTATTATGGCAGAGGTTGTAGGATTTCGAGATGATAGAATACTATTAATGCCATATCACAATGTTGAGGGTATTGGTGTGGGAAGTACAGTAGAGACCACCCATGAACCGTTGAAGGTTTTTGTTGGGGACGCATTACTGGGGAAAACCTTAGATGGATTAGGTAATCCTATCGATGAAAAGTTTCTTAATTGTACAACTACATATTCTGTTGAGGCTGCTCCTCCAGATCCTCTAACAAGAAAAATAATTGATGAAGTGTTACCGCTGGGAGTAAAAGCAGTTGATGGACTGATTACTGTAGGAAAAGGACAGCGTATCGGTATCTTTGCAGGCAGTGGTGTAGGAAAGAGTACTTTGCTTGGTATGTTTGCAAGAAATACTAAGGCAGACATTAATGTTATCGGTTTAATCGGAGAACGTGGAAGAGAGGTTCGTGAATTTATAGAAAGGGACCTTGGAGAAGAGGGTATGAGACGTTCTGTTGTCGTGGTTGCTACATCTGATAAACCGGCTCTGATACGTAACAAAGCGGCGAAAACCGCTACTAGTATTGCGGAGTACTTTAGGGATCAGGGAAAGGATGTCCTACTTATGATGGATAGTCTAACTCGATTTTCTATGGCGCAAAGAGAAATAGGTTTAGCTTCAGGAGAACCACCTGTTTCTAGGGGTTACCCACCTAGTGTATATGCAGAAATGCCTAAATTATTAGAACGTGCTGGTAATGCTGAAAAAGGATCTATTACAGGTTTATATACAGTTTTGGTAGATGGTGATGATTTTAATGAACCGATTACCGATACTGCCAGAGGCATCTTAGATGGTCACATTATGTTGACAAGAAAGATGGCTAATAAAAACCATTATCCAGCCATTGATATTCTGCAGAGTATATCCCGTGTTATGTCTCACGTTGCTAAAAAGGAGCATAAGGAGGCGGCTGGGAAATTAAAGAATATATTAGCTACTTATCAAGATGCTGAGGACCTTGTAAATATTGGCGCATATAAAGCTGGTTCCAATAAGGCAATTGATTTTGCAATATCAAAAATAGATGCAGTAAATGAATTTCTACAGCAGGATGTAGATGAAAAGTTTGATTTTGACACCATTATAGAACAATTACTTCAAACAGTATCATAGTAGCGATTATCAAGAATGTCTGATGGAGAGTGTGGCGGTTGGCAAAGTTTATATATAAATTACAAAGTATCCTAAACATAAAAACTAAAATAGAGGAACAGGCAAAAAATGAGTATGCTATTGCTAAGCATCACCTTGATGAAGAAAATGATAAGCTAGATTGCCTAATCTTAAAGAAGACTTTCTACGAGGATAAACTTAGAGGAGAAGTGGAGTACAAACTAAAAATCAAAGATATTACTCTTTGCCATCAGGCTATAAAAACAATGGAATATCATATAGAAGAGCAGAAAAGAAACATCAAGCTTGCCGAAAAAAGACTTGAAAGAGCGAGAATAAAAATGAATGAGGCGATGGTTGATAGAAAAACTCATGAGAAATTAAAAGAAAATGCTTTTGAAGAATTTAAGAGAGAGATAACTCATGAGGAGTATAAGGAAACAGATGAACTAGTCAGCTATAAATATAACAATGCGGACATTAGTGAGGAAGTGTAGAGTATGGCTAAAAATAATAATAAACTGACTCCTATTAATGAAGGGGATGAAAAAGAGGGGATTATAAGTAAAATAATTTCTATTCTTATTTGGCTATTTATAGTAGTAATTTTAATGAGTATTATCATAATCTTCATAAAGCTTGATATTGGTAAGATTGGCTCTGGAGTGCTACGTCCTATATTAAAGGATGTACCTGTAGTAAATTGGATTTTGCCAGAGGTCTCTGATACGATTATTGCTGATGAAGAGGGATATGAATATGATAATCTTACTGATGCAGTAAATAAAGTAAAGGAATTACAACAGCAGGTTAAAAGTCTAGAAAACACAAAGACAGAAAATGAGAAAACAATACAGGATTTAAATACTGAAGTTGCTAGATTAAAGGCCTTTGAGGAAGCCTCTGAAGAATTTAACAAAAGAGTATTAGAGTTTGACACCAATGTGGTTATGAATGAGAAGGCTCCAAGTGTAGAAGAGTATATCGCATATTATGAAGGTATAAATCCTGAAAATGCAGCTGAGATTTATAGACAAGTCATCGAACAACAGCAGATTGAAGAGAAAATAAAGCTTGAAGGGGAACGTTATTCTAAGATGGAACCTGAGGCTGCTGCAAATGCTTTGCAGATTATGACAGGAGATTTAGACCTAGTGGCTAAGATTCTTATGAGTATGAATACATCTAAAAGTGCTTTGATTATGCAGGAGATGGAAGCAGACTTCTGTGCAAAGATTACGAAAAAGATGTCTCTTATGGCACAGTAGCCATATTGACATAGAACTAAATTAAAAGGAGGTGAAAATATGACAAGTGTTAAGATGCCAGCAAGTAGGATGGAATCTATTAAAAAACCCTCTTTGACAAAGGGAGATTTTATAACGGATTCTCAAAAGGTAGTTAAAAAAGAGACTTCTTTTTTAACTATTATGGCTATGCAAAGTAAGGAAACCCTCAATTTTAGTGAAAATGTTGTAACCAGAACGACAAACGGGACCAACATGGAAGCTAACGAATCTCTTAAAAGTGAATCTGACCCAACTAAAACATGTGATTCCAAAGAGGTCTTATGGAGTGTAAAAGAGCCGGTAGATTCGAAGGAAGAAGTTGTTAACGAAAACGGTGAGGTTCTTAAGGAAACCAAGAAGAAAACAGATGAAGAAGATGATTTTGCTTCTACCGGATTACAAGATGAGGCACAAGGGTACTTGCAGGGCTTTCTAAATCAATTACAAAAGCTTTTAGGTGTTACGAAAGAGGAGCTTAATGGATTAATGCAAGAAACTGGGTTAACCGTAACAGATCTCTTAGATACTAACAATTTGCAGAGTTTAATACTAACTCATTTTAATTCAAATAATGTAGCGGATGCATTAGTTAATGAACCACTAGCAAATGCATTACAGGAAGGCTTTAAGGCTGTTAATCTTCTAAAAGAACAAATGGGTCAGTTAATAGGTACTGATTCTTTAAACCTAACTAAAGAGATGGTTGAAACCTTTATAGAAGAAGATTATGCCAAGGGTTATACAGTAAAGACTCCAGTAGAGGAACCTGGTAAGCAACCAACAGAAAGAGAAGATAACATCCTAAATACTACCACGAAAGAGGTGACGGTTACAGTAGAAAAGGAAAGCTCTTCTTCAAACAACCAAGCTAGTGGAGAACATCTAGAAAGCCGAGAAAGTCACGTTGAGCAAAACAGACATGATGAAGCAAAAACGGATTTTGTGGATTACTTTTCTACAAAGGTTACTCAAGTAGGAGCAGACAGAGTAAATTCGTTAGGAGAACCTGTTAGTGTAAGGCAGATTATTACCCAAATTGTAGATCAGATTAAGTTGACGATTAATCAAAGTCAGACCAGTATGCAGTTACAGCTTAATCCAGAGAACTTGGGGCATGTGGAATTATTAGTTTCCCAAAAAGAAGGTGTTATGACTGCCCATTTTACCGTATTGAATCAAGTTACGAAAGAAGCCTTAGAATCATCGCTTAATATCTTAAAGCAAAGCTTCGAGGAACAAGGATTAAAGGTTTCTAATGTTGAGGTAACCATTGGTAATTATTCAGAAGGTTTTGGTAGGGATGCGGACAATGGACAAGCTTCCGGCAATGGATTTGGCAATAGAAAAACAAGATTTCATGGGCTTGATTTAAATGACGATTCTGGCGAAGCTATGGTTTCTCAACCGGAAAGAACGAATTATAATGGAACGGTAGATTATACCGCATAAGTAGAAAGGAGGAGTAAAATGGCAGGTGTAGCAAATGTAACCGATGGAATAATGGACGAGAATACCAGTATTAACACTACAAGTAAACGGGCTATAGGAACAGATGCCTTGGGAAAAGATGCATTTATGCAATTACTAGTAACCCAAATGCAGTATCAGGATCCTTTAAATCCTTCTTCTGATACAGATTACATTGCACAATTAGCTACATTTTCACAATTGGAGCAGTTGCAGAATCTAAATGCTACCTATACCAATACTCAAGCTATGAATATAGTAGGTAAGACGGTCAAAATACTTACTACAGATAAGGTAGGAAATGATAAGTACATAACTGGTGTAGTAGATTTTACAACTATATCCAATGGAAGTACTAAGGTGAGTGTAAATGGTGAACTTTACGATAGCAGTAAGGTATGTGAGGTTTATGATGAACTCTACGTTTTAAAACAGGGTGCTCCAAGTGTTACGGAAGCTAAGTTGGAATATAGTCATGAGAATCCAAAAGATGTTACTGTAAAAGTAAACCTTGGAACTACAAGTGTTGCAAATAGCATGGCAGTACTAGTTAACGGAACTGCTATTCCTAAAGAGTATCTTAGCTTAGATGGAAAGACGTTAACAATTAAAGCAGATGCCTTTAAGGATTTAGAGAAGGGTAAATATGATCTTGTTTTTGCTTTTGATGATCAGTTAGCTACAATTGTTAGTAATAAGGTATCAATTGAAGTGAAAGATGAACCAATAGATACGAATACTACACAGGAAGAGGTGTAAGTATGAACATATCAAATAATGGTTTTAGCTCCATTGAAGTAATGCGGGAGCAACTGCAGGGAAATAGTAATCAGCTTAAAAAACAAGATATAGCAAAGCAAAGTAGGTCTTTTGAAGAAATCTTAAATGAAAAGTCCATGGTGACTGAACGTGGAGGATTGAAGTTTTCTAGGCATGCCAATGAAAGACTAGCCAGCAGAAACATTGATCTGACAAGGGAACAACTAATGAAGCTAGAATCTGGTACACAAAAAGCTAAAATGAAGGGCATAAAGGAGTCTTTGGTTATGGTAGATGATTTGGCTTTTGTAGTTAGTATTAAGAATAATACAGTAATTACAGCTATGGATAATCAAGACGAGCAAATCTTTACTAATATTGATGGCGCAGTCATCATGTAATAAGTAATCGGCTGGACCTTTATAAGGGAGCCGTTGCCTTTGAATGACAGAGAAGGCAAAAACATAAGGCGAAAGGTTAGGTGTTTGAATTATGATGAGATCGTTGTATTCTGGTGTTTCGGGTCTTAAAGTTCATCAGACAAAAATGGATGTTATCGGTAATAATATAGCCAATGTTAATACGGTTGGTTTTAAATCAAGTTCGGTACGTTTTAGTGATGTTTACTATCAAACAACACAATCTGCATCCGGTGCCAATGAAGTAACTGGGTCAGCAGGAAAAAATGCTACTCAAATTGGTCTTGGTGCTTCTGTTAATGCAGTATATACCTCTATTGCTACTACAGGTGGATCTGAGAGAACAGATAATCCTTTAGACATCATGATTAATGGAGATGCATTTTTTGTAGTAAATAATGGTGGAACGAACTATTTTACCAAAGCTGGTTCCTTCACAGTAGATGCGGCTGGATACCTTTGTAACTATAGTGGTTATTATGTTATGGGCTGGCCTGCAGATAGAGCAACACAAGAAGTAGATATAGATACTGTTAAGCCATTACAAATCATGGCACCTGAAAATCTATATTCTGCACCACAGGCTACTACTTCATGTACTGTTTCCGGTAATATAGATCAGTATGATGAGCAGATTTCTGCTACTAGCGGTGGAAGAACTTGTCAGATAGGATTTTACGATTCTCTAGGTAATAAATTTAATGCAAAGGTTAAGGTGAAACAGGACGCCACAGATAAGAGTCTTTATAATGTAACCCTAGTGGATGTGTTAGATGCAAATAATAAGTCTATTTTAGGAACTATAGCCGGAGAGACAATTACCTTTGGTAACTCGGAATATGAGATTAATGATGATGGTACCCTAGGTGATCCTGATGAGATTACAGCTCTGAAATTTGATCCTGCTACAGGAGCCTTCTCCTATATAGGAGAAGATGGTACAAAGGCTGCATCTCTTACCATTCCTGGGCCTGCTTTTAGACCAATTGATGTTTATTTTTCACCTCTTACTATGTATTCCACAAGTGGAACCACTTCCTTGGAAGCTGATATGGGTGATCCTGAAGGAAAAGGAAATGGTAAAAAGGTTGGTGAAATGACTGGTGTATCCGTAGATAAGTCAGGTAAGATATACGGAAGCTACGATAATGGTGACTTGATTTTACTTGGTCAGATTTCTGTAGCGACATTTAATAATCCAGCAGGTTTAGAGGCAGTTGGTGACAATCTGTTTGCCCAAAGCCAAAACTCTGGACAGTTCGATGGTATTGGTCAGGATCCTACTACAGGTGGTGGTAGTCTTACAACAGGTGTTTTGGAGATGTCAAATGTGGATTTGTCTACAGAATTTACTCAAATGATTACGACCCAAAGGGGATTTCAAGCAAATTCAAGAATTATTACAACATCTGATACGATGTTAGAAGAATTAATTAATTTAAAACGTTAACCTAAGTGATATTATGCGGACAGCATGAGGCTGTCCGCAGATATTTATATTCTCTAGAAAGTTCCCCAAGGGGTTATTAAAACTGTCTATCATATTAGGCAAGAATAAAGTACTAGGTAGGTGAGAAAATTGGATTTAACTACAATTATTGGTCTTGTTGTTGGTTTGTTTTTAACGTTTTTTGGTATTGTTGGTGGAGATCAAGGGTTACCTGGAATATGGAACTTTTATGATCCAATGTCAATAGTAATAACATTTGGTGGTACGTTTACGTGCCTGTTGACGATGTCAGGTTCGTTTAAGGATTATATTGGCGGATTTAAGTCTATTACAAAAGCTCTTAAAAAACCATCGATTGATATACCAAGTACCATAAAACATATAATCACACTATCTAACACAGCAAGAAAAGAGGGCTTGTTAGCATTAGAGGAATCAGCTGCCAATTTAGAAGATCCTTTTTTGAAAAAAGGAATATTGCTAATAGTGGATGGTACTGACCCTGAGCTTGTACGTAACATACTGGAGACTGAGTTAAACTGTATGGAGGAGCGACATAAGGATAAAATCTCCTTTTGGGAGAATATGGCTTCTATGGGTCCAGCATGGGGTATGATTGGTACCTTAATCGGCTTAATTCTTATGCTAAAGACATTAGACGATTTGGATGCTGTTGGGCCTAATATGGCGGTTGCATTAGTTACAACCTTTTATGGTTCTATCCTTGCAAACTGGTTTGCAACACCAATTGCGACTAAGTTAAAGAATAATAGTGCATCTGAAATAATGATGAAGGAAGTAATGGTAGAAGGATTATTATCCATACAAGCAGGTGAGAATCCACGTGTTATTGAAGAAAAACTAAAATCCTTCTTGTTACCAGTACAACGTGATACTTTGTCAGCTGAGGAAGGTGAAAACGTTGGCTAGGAAAAAGAAAGAGGAAGCATCAAAGGGTGCACCAGAGTGGATGACCACGTTCAGTGATTTAATGAACTTGTTACTTACCTTCTTTATATTGCTTTTTTCCTTATCTTCGGTGGATGCAGAAAAGTGGGAACAAGTAGTTGCCTCTTTCTCCAGCAATTTTAGTGTCTTTGACAGTGGCTCAATGGGAGTTGGAGAAGGGACCATGATATCTGCAGGTATTAGCCAGTTACAAAATGTCGGCGAATACTTTAATGATTTGGGTGATAGTGAGGATGATGGTGAGTCTTCTGGTGGTGTTAAGAACCCTCAAAGTAGTCAAGATCCTAATGGGACTAAGGATGAATTGGATAAGTATAAGGAAGAGTTAAAGGAAGAACAGCAGAAGGTAACAGAAGAAATGTATAATAAATTGGTAGGACTAATCGGCCGAAACAATTTGGAACAATATGTTTCTGTTGGAATGGACAAGGACTACCAATATATAAAGCTATCTATTTATGGTGCTATTTTATTTGATTCAGGCAAGGCAGAGATAAAGAAAGAGGCTCTTCCTATTTTGAACAAAATAGGAAGTATTTTAAAGGTCTATAATGACAACCTAATCAAGATAGAAGGTCATACCGATAATATTCCGATTACCAGTAATGTATTATACAAAAGTAATATGGAATTATCTACGGCTCGTGCCTGTACAGTCTGGGAGTACATGACAGACAAGAAAGGCTTAAATCCAAAGACGTTAGAGTCAGCAGGTAGAAGTGAGTATGATCCTATTGCAGATAATAGTACAGAAGAGGGCAGGAAAAAAAATCGTCGTGTAGAATTTAAAATTTATAGTAGTTTGGATTAATATTGATAGGAGAGCTTACAATGAAAAAAAATATGATTACCATAATTGTTATGGCTTTGGTTACTTTAAATCTACTGTTAACTGGAATTATTATGTTTGTTATGGTGCCATCTTTAAATAAAGTCAATACGTTGGTTACTAAGGTATCTAATATTATTGATTTAGAGTTAGAGAATCCTGATAATCAGAGCGGTGATGAAGTGAAGATGGCTGATCGTGAGGATAGAACCATAGAAGATGATAAAGATATTACGATTACTTTAAAAACAGATGTAGATGGTAAGACACATTATGCAGCTATTGCTTCTGTTACAATAACTTTAAATAAGAAAGCTAAATCTTATGCTGACGTTACGGCAGTATTTGATAGTAATAAAACGTATATAAAAGATATAATAACAAATGTTTATTCTCAATATACTTTTACCCAGGCTCAGTCAAGTGGTGAGGAGATAAAAAAGAAAGTATTAGAACAAATAAGTAAACATTTTGACGAAGCCGATTGCTTTTTGAATATTGGGTTCGGAAATTTACGATTCCAATAAATAATGATAGAAATTTGCTTTATTTTCACTAAATATTGTGCTAAAATTAGACTATATTACGAAATATAGAAGCAATAGTAACTAGGAGGTGTCAAAATGGGAGACGTCTTGTCACAAAGTGAAATAGACAATCTGCTGGCCGCTATAAGTAGTGGTGAGATAGATGCAGATGATATGAAGAGCACCGATGACAAGCAGGTTAAAAACTATGATTTTAAGAGACCTTCCAAGTTTTCGAAAGAGCATTTAAGAACACTAGTAATTATTTTTGATCATTACGCAAGGTTATTAACTACGAATTTACCTGCCTATTTACGTAAAAATGTTCAAATAGAGGTTATGAATTCAGAAGCTGTTACATATTCAGAATTTTCCAATGCCCTGTCAAACCCAGTTATTTTGGGCATTATAGATTTTGCACCGTTAGATGGTAGTATTATCTTAGAACTTGCTGATAATCTAGGGTATGCAATTGTGGATAGAATGCTTGGTGGTAGTGGGATACCGCTAGAAAAAACGAGGGACTTCTCTGAGATTGAGTTAAGTATATTGGAACGTATCATAAACGTCTGTACTAACCTATTAAAAGAACCTTGGCAAAGTGTTCTTCCAATCGAACCACGATTGGAGCGTATAGAAACTAATTGCCAGTTTGCGCAGATAATTTC
The DNA here is from genome assembly GCA_023416695.1 of Bacillota bacterium. GTDB lineage: Bacteria > Bacillota > Clostridia > Lachnospirales > Lachnospiraceae > KM106-2. The sequence continues at coordinate 95,042 of JAEZGY010000048.1, forward strand.
ACCAAACGAAATGACTTCCATTGTCACAATGAACATCCGAATCGGATCGGTGGAAGGTTTGATGAATGTATGTATTCCGTATTCCTGTGTGGAAAGTATTATAGATAAGTTAAATACAAAATACTGGTATTCCAGTGTTCGAATACAGGATAAAGAAGTGTATCATGAGTTTATTGAAACTGCAATAGCAAGAGCGAGAATTCCAATCAAAGCCATCTTAGGGAAAAGTACGATATCTGTAACGGATTTTGCGAATCTTCAGCTTGGAGATATTATTAGATTGAATACTAAGATTGATGGAGAATTGGATGTGTATGTGGGCAATGTCAACAAATTTAAAGCATTGCCAGGTTCATCTGATGAAAGCTATGCTGTTAGGGTAACATCAATAATCAAGGAGGAATAGCAATATGGATGGCATGTTATCTCAAGAAGAAATAAATGCACTATTAAATAGCATTTCTTCCTCGGATGGAGAGGCTCAGGCTAGCCCAGTAGGGCAGATAGAGCAATTGTCTAGTGAGGAGAAGGACGCCATAGGTGAGATTTCCAATATCAGTATGGGAACTGCGGCTACTACCTTATCCCAATTAGTCAATCGAAAAGTACTGATTACGACTCCAAAGGTTGAACTTGCAACTTGGGAAGATGTATCAAGCAAATTTGACAAGCCCTGTGTGTACATACAGATTTCATATAAGTCAGGCTTGGATGGTAACAACATATTAATTTTAAAAGAATCTGATGTTCTGTTGATTGCAGATCTGATGATGGGTGGTGAAGGTAATAACGTAGATGGAGAAGTAAATGAGTTTCATTTAAGTGCCATTAGTGAAGCGATGAACCAGATGATGGGTAGTGCTTCCACTTCTTTATCTTCTATGATTGAGCGGGTGGTCGATATCAGCCCACCAGAATCACATCGTGTTCAACTTGAGGAACAGCTCAATGTAATGTATCCTCTTTGTGAGGAACCTTTTGTTAAAGTCTCATTTAAAATGGAAATTGGTAATATAGTCGATAGTGAAATTATGCAGTTATATTCCATTTCCTTTGCAAGGGATCTCTATAGTAAATTTTCTCACACAGTTTCTGGATCTGTACCAGAAATAAAGACAACAAAAAGTAGTTTAGTAACCCCTAAAGAAAATGGTCCAGCTCAAAATGATATGTCAATTAATATGGCAGATGACTATAACCAAATGGGTGGAATGCCGATGGGTGGTATGCAAATGGGTAGCATTCCTATGAATGGAATGCCAATGAGTGGACAACCAATGATGGGTTACATGCCAGATAATATGCAGTATGGGATGGGAATGCACCAAGGTGTTAATGTTAAACAAGCTCAGTTTCAACCATTTAATGCTAGAATTAATCCTCTTACCCAACAGGAGAATATTGAGTTGATTATGGATGTTCCACTTGAAGTAACAGTAGAGTTGGGACGAACTAATAAATCAATTAAGGAAATATTGGATTTTTCACCAGGAACAATCATTGAGTTAAATAAATTAGCCGGTGAACCTATTGATGTACTTGTTAATGGAAAAAACGTAGCAAAAGGCGAAGTAGTAGTAATCGAAGAAAGTTTTGGTGTACGAGTAACAGAAATTATAAAATAGATAAAGGATGGGAGAATTTGTTATGGCAAAGAATATACTTATTGTTGATGATGCAGCATTTATGCGAATGATGATTAAAGACATTTTAACAAAGAATGGCTACAATGTGATAGCTGAAGCTGAGAATGGATTAAAAGCAATCGAACGATATAATGAGACAAAACCTGATTTAGTATTAATGGATATTACAATGCCAGAAATGGATGGCTTACAGGCTCTTAAAAAGATTAAAGGTGCTGATGGTAGCGCAAAAATCATTATGTGTTCAGCAATGGGCCAGCAAGCTATGGTAATTGATTCTATTCAAAGCGGAGCTAAGGATTTCATTGTAAAGCCTTTTCAGGCAGAGCGCGTTTTAGAAGCCGTGAAAAAAGCAATAGGCGAATAATTGGAGGCATCTATACGTGAAAAACTCTGTTTTTTTAGCGTTAAACGCTGGTGGTGGACTCCTTGACTTGGTTGTTATAATCATTGTTTTTATAGGGATTCTAGTGGCAGCATATTTTGTTACAAAATGGGTATCGACCTCTGGCTTAAATATGCAGAAAACTAAGAATATTAAGGTGTTAGAGGTATTCCGTTTGAATCAGTCAAAGTATATTTATATCGTGGAAATGGGCAATAAAGTAGTTGCTCTTGGAGTATCAAAGGACCACATTGAATGTTTGACAGAATTAGATCGGGATACTTTGGTGTTTACTAAACCAGATAGTGGTCATGCCAGTTTTAAAGACTTACTAAAATTATCAAAGAGCAAGCTTGAGAAGAGTTCTTCTAATGAAGCTATTCTAGGGCAATCTGAGAAGAAAGAAGAGTAAGGTTATTTAATGAGCAAAATGAAGAAAAAAACACGGAAAGCAATGCGGCTTTACATACTATTAGTTTGCTTGTTTGGTATTATGGTGTTAATGCCCGGGGATCAGGTTAGTGCTACTACAGTTACTACTCCCAGTAGTTCTCCTACAGTGACTGCTGGTACTCCTACATCAAATCCGAATGGGGAATTTAATCTAAATATATCGTCTAATGCTGGAAGTACAGGTCTTGCTAGCACTCTTCAGATTCTTTTAATCTTAACTGTAATTAGTTTGGCACCATCTATCTTAATTATGGTGACTTCTTTTACAAGAATAGTTATAGTACTTCATTTTACAAGAACAGCATTGGGAACAAATACAACACCTCCCAATCAGGTGATTATTGGACTAGCCTTGTTTTTAACCTTTTTTATTATGGCACCGACGTTTACAGAGATAAATACAGTTGCTGTACAACCCTTAGCAAAAGGAGAGATAACACAAGAAGAGGCTATAGATAAAGGGTTAGAACCTATTCGTAGCTTTATGTTCAAGCAAACTAACCGTAAAGACTTAAAGCTTTTTTTAAATATTGCTGAAGTGGATACAGAGAATATTGAAAACATGGACGATATTCCTACCACTACCTTAATTCCAGCATTTATTATTAGTGAATTAAGGATTGCTTTCATTATAGGCTTCTTAATTTACATACCTTTTATAATAATTGATATGGTTGTGGCATCCACCTTGATGTCTATGGGTATGATGATGCTACCACCAACAACGATATCCATGCCATTTAAGATTCTACTATTTATTCTAGCAGATGGATGGAATTTAATTATTGGACAAGTAGTTCGAACCTTCTACTAACTTAAGAGCAAGGAGTGTTAAATTGTGACTGATTCTTCGGTAATGGAAATAGCGTATAAGGCAGTTTGGGTAATTATTAAGTCGTCTGCTCCATTGTTATTAGTATCCCTTGTAGTAGGTTTGATTATTAGTATATTTCAGACGGTTACCTCCATACAGGAGCAAACCCTTACCTTTGTACCAAAACTACTGGCGATATTAATTGTTGTGATTTTATCTGGTCATTGGATTATGAATAATGTGGTTTCGTTTTTTGTGGAATTAATGACTAATTTAGACCAATGGATTCATTAACATGCTTAGGAGTAAAGTATGAATATCACAGTAGAGAATGTCGAGTTTTATTTACTTATATTAGTACGAATGTCAGCATTTATACTTACAGCACCTATTTTTAGTATTAAAAGCATTCCTTTTAAGGTAAAGTCGGCGATTTCAGTATTCCTGACAATGATTGTGGCTACTCTTATTCCAGTTGAAACCCTTAACTATACTTCTGTGTTTGGTTTGGCCCTGTTGGTACTTAAGGAAGCGATGGTAGGACTGCTGATTGGATTTGTGGCAAGTATTTCTACTAAAATCATTAGTTTTTCAGGACAGCTATTGGATATGGAAATTGGATTTTCTATGGCAAATGAGTTTGATCCTATAAATCAATCTCAAGTCACTGTTACTGGAAATCTTCTTACTTATTTGGTAATGCTTACCTTGTTAGTAACAGACTTGCATTATTACTTAATTCGAGCCATTGTTTCGACCTATAAATTGATTCCAGTAGGGAAGGCTATCTTTTCATTTGGAATGTACAAAATCATGATGAAGTTTTTAGTAGACTTTTTTGTGATAGGTTTTCGTATAATACTTCCTCTATTTGCAGCTATACTTATTGTCAACACCGTATTAGGAATATTAGCTAAGGTATCACCACAGATGAATATGTTTGTAGTGGGATTTCAGTTAAAGATATTTGTTGGTTTGCTTGTTTTGTTAGTTGTAGTTAAAATGCTTCCAGGAATAACAACATTTATTGTGACGGAAATGAAGGATATGATGGAATATATGATAAAAAGTATGACAGGCTCCTAGTAGGTACAGAGAATGAAAATAGAAAACAAATTATTATTGTCTTATAATCTGCAGTTTTTTGCAGATGGACCAGGTGGAGAAAAAACCGAAGAACCAACTACTAAGAAGTTGGGAGATGCTAGGAAAGAAGGTCAAGTAGCCAAGAGCCAAGAGATTATTATAGGAGGCTCCTTAGTAGCAATTTTTCTTGGGTTAAAGCTATTTGTTGGCTATGTTGCCAATCACTTTTTAGAGTCATTTAATAAATATTATGGTGCAATTGATAGAGTAGTAGAAGATAAGTTTGATATTGGACAAGCGAGTACTATAGTCAATGATGCAATAATTGATATAATTATAATAGCGCTACCACTTATGTTGGTTGCATTAGTAGCAGGATTTGTAGTAGTTGTAGTTCAGGTTAAGTGGGAGATAACCACGAAACCTTTAATTCCTAAATTTAATAGAATAAGTCCTTTACAAGGATTTAAAAGAATGTTTTCTAAGGCTAAAATTTTTGAATTAGTTACAGCTATTGTTAAGATTGTGTTAATATTCCTTTTAGTTTATTATGAATTAAAAGATAACCTATACATTATAACTCAGTTATACAATGTAACTTTAGAACAAGGAATCGCTTTGATAAGTAATATTGTCATTAATCTAGGACTTAAAATTAGTTTTATTTATCTAATAGTTGGTATAGCAGATTTGGTTTATCAAAAACGTAAGTTTAAGAAAGATATGATGATGACTAAACAGGAATTAAAAGATGAGTTTAAACAGACAGAAGGGGATCCTCAGATTAAGGGGCGTATAAGGCAGAAAATGCGTGAAATGGCGCAAAGAAGAATGATGCAACAATTGCCTGAAGCAGATGTAGTCATAACGAACCCGACTCACTTTGCTGTGGCTCTTAAGTATGACAAGAACTCTTCTAAGGCACCAGTCGTGATTGCGAAAGGTGCAGATTATGTAGCTGCCAAAATAAAAGAGGTAGCAAAAGAACATGACATTGAGATTGTAGAGAATAAGCCTCTAGCAAGAATGTTGTATTTTAATGTGGAACTTGGGGATGAGATTCCTCAGGAATTATATCAAGCTGTGGCTGAGGTGTTAGCTTATGTGTACAAGTTAAAGCATTCCTAGCACCGAATGAATTTGATATTTCGAATATTTTACATAGATTGTAACAAAGGGAGGAGCCTGAAATGAAAAAAGCGGATATATTTATTGGCTTATATTTGTTGGCAGCCATTGTATTTCTGATTGTACCTATTCCTTCCTGGTTGTTAGACTTTTTACTTGCCCTTAATATTTCGTTATCTTTAGTCATTATGTTCAATTGCTTATTTTCCCAAGAGGCATTGGACATGTCGAGCTTTCCAACTTTACTATTATTTACTACTATATTTAGAGTAGGACTTAATGTATCCTCCACAAAGTTAATTCTTTCAACAGGTGAACCTGGAAACGTAGTTGTAACTTTTGGTAAGTTTGTTGGTGGCAATGATATTGTAATTGGAGCTATTATCTTCTTCATTTTGATTATCGTGCAATTCATTATTATCAATAAAGGCTCTGAACGTGTGTCAGAGGTTACTGCAAGGTTTACGTTAGATGCTATGCCTGGTAAGCAAATGGCGATTGATGCAGATTTAAATGCAGGCGCTATAACGGATGCTCAAGCAAGGGAAAGAAGAGAGAAGCTTCAGATGGAATCTACCTTCTTTGGAGCCATGGATGGTGCTACCAAATATGTAAAAGGTGATGCTATCGCAGGCCTTATTATCACAGTAATAAACATTCTTGGTGGAATTGCTATTGGATCCTTAAAAAATGGGAAGTCAATTTCCGAGGCGTTAGATACCTATATGATTTTGGCAATTGGTGATGGTCTGGTTTCTCAGATTCCATCCTTACTTATATCTTTGTCCACTGGCATTATTGTTACGAAGGTTTCTAAGGAAGCTGATATCGGACAAATTCTTGTGAAACAGTTATTCTCCATACCAAAAGCATTGTATTTAGTTGGTGGAAGTATGGCATTTCTAGGAATTGTTACGCCATTAAATACTTTTGTTTTTCTACTATATGGAGGACTTTTTATACTTGCTGGATATCAGATTCAACACCGTATTGGTGTGGTTGGAATAGAAGAAGAGGTTGCCAAGGATGAATTAGGTGCTGAAGAAATACGGCGACCTGAGAATGTGGTATCTTTACTTCAGGTTGATCCAATTGAGTTAGAATTTGGTTATGGTATTATTCCACTAGCAGATGTTAATCAGGGTGGAGATTTACTGGATCGTATCGTTATGATACGCCGCCAGGTAGCATTAGAATTAGGCTGTGTAGTTCCAATGGTTCGTCTTCGTGACAATATACAGCTTAATCCTAATCAGTATTTAATAAAAATCAAAGGGGTTCCAATTAGTGATGGGGAGATTTTATTCGATCATTATATGGCTATGAATCCAGGCTATGTAGAAGAAGAGATTACTGGAATTCCTACTTTTGAACCATCTTTCCATTTACCTGCTATTTGGATTACTGAAAGCCAAAGGGAAAGAGCAGAATCTATGGGATACACTGTTGTAGATCCACCATCTATTATCGCAACGCATCTAATGGAAATAATCAGGAGAAATCTAGCAGATCTGTTAAGTAGACAGGACGTACAGAACCTGATTAATAATATAAGTGAAGCAAATTCCACTTTAGTAGGAGAGCTTGTTCCAAAGCTTCTAAGTGTTGGTGAGATTCAGAAGGTACTTCAGAATCTACTTCGAGAAGGCATATCTATTCGTGACTTGATTACCATCTTTGAAACATTAGCAGATTATGCTACTACAACGAGGGATACGGATGTACTTACTGAATATGTAAGGCAAAGTCTAAAACGAGCAATCACGAATCGGTTTTTCCCTGAGGTTGATAATAATAGTGTTGTTACCTTAGACCCTAAGATTGAACAGGATATCATGGCTTCTGTGAAACAGACAGAACAAGGCTCTTATTTAACCCTTGAGCCAGACAAGGTACAATCTATTATGGAGTCAGTGAAAAGTCAGACTACTAAGCTTGAAGATTTAGGCAAAACACCGATTATTATAACTTCTCCTATTGTGAGAATGTATTTTAAAAAGTTAACATCAGATTACTATAAGGATTTGGTGGTGCTTTCCTATAATGAAATAGATGCTTCAATAGAATTACAATCAGTAGGGATGGTGACTATTTAATGGTTATTAAGAAGTATCAGGCAGAGACAGAAAACGAAGCCATGATTCTTGTAAAAGAGGACTTAGGAAATGAAGCCATAGTAATGAATATAAAATCCATTAAGCCAAAGGGTGTCTTTCGCTTGTTTCGTAAGCCTTTAGTTGAGATAACTGCTGCATATGAAGAAAATGGTGGAATGAAGTATACGAATCATACACCAGCGCCTAGTAAAGAGACAGGATTTAACAAAGATTATGAGCAAGCGTTACTACGAGGGGATATTCTTGCTAATGTTCCTGAAGTTAAGGAAACAAAGAATCAAGATAGTAGTGCTATTGAAGTAAAGTTAGACAACTTACAGACTATGATTGAAAAACAGATTGTCTTAGAATCTGTAAAAAATGCTAAGGAAGAAGAGGGCAGTGGAAGTATTTTTGATAATGCCTGTGTAAAGTTAATAGTAGATAAATTAGTTGATAACGATGTAAGTAAAGAGAATGTGGAAGGAATTATTAAAGAGGTAGAAAATCGTATCACGAAGGATACTACCGTAGATAATATTTTATCCCATGTTTATCAGAAGATTGTATTAAAACTTGGTCAACCAAAGACCATTAGTTTAAACCATGAGGGAACAAAGTTTATCTATTTTATTGGGCCAACTGGTGTAGGAAAGACTACTACTATAGCTAAGATTGTTTCTAGCATTAAGCTTAAGAACAAGATTAAGGTAGCTTTAATTACACTGGATACCTACAGAATTGCGGCAGTGGAGCAACTTAGGACCTATGCCAATATATTAAATATTCCTCTTCGTGTTGTGTACTCTAATAGTGAGTTGAAAGAGGTCCAAGAGGAGTTTAAGGATTTTGATTTAGTGTTAGTCGATACAGCAGGACGCAGCCATAAAAATGAGGAACAGGTTGCTGATATAAAAGAAATGATTGAAACCACACCAGAAGAATTAAGAGAAGTATACCTAGTGCTAAGCATAACAACCAAATATAAAGATTTGGTGCAAATTACTGAAAGCTATAGGATGATTACAAATTATAACTTGATATTTACTAAGTTAGATGAGACAAGTTCCGTAGGTAATATTCTAAACATAAGAATGCTTACTGAAGCTCCATTATCCTATACAACATGGGGACAAAATGTCCCAGATGATATTGGCAAAGTGAATGCTCAAAAAATTGCGAAGCAATTGCTAGGAGGTATGGATTAGTGGATCAAGCGACAAATTTACGTAATATAATCAAACATCAAGATGTGAGACAACATACCGCTAAAATCATAACTATTACTAGTGGAAAGGGTGGGGTAGGTAAATCTAGTCTTTCTATCAACCTGGCAATTAGCTTAAGTAAACTAAATCAGCGAGTGGTTATTTTAGATGCTGATTTTGGTTTGGCAAACATTGAAGTTATGCTAGGAATGCGTCCTACCTATAATCTGACAGCTTTAATGTATGAGGGAAAGAGCCTTAAGGATATTATTACTCCATGTCCTTATAACATAGGGTTTATATCAGGAGGTTCTGGTATTGCAGAGTTGACTAATCTTGATAGTGGGCAGTTTGCCAATGTTGCAAATAAATTGTATGAACTTGATGAGATAGCAGATTACGTCATTGTAGATACAGGTGCTGGAATTACAAATGGCTTAATGAGATTTATTGGAGTCAGTGATAGAACCTTGTTGGTGGCGACACCTGAGCCAACGTCGATTACAGATGCCTATGCCGTTATGAAGACAGTGAACCGTAGTTTTCTAAAAACCAATGAAAAGCCAACCATACAAATGGTAGCAAATCGTATTGCCACATATGAGGAAGGTACAGAATTATATTCCAAACTTAATAAGGTTGTAAGTAGATTTCTTTCAGTTAACTTAACCTATCTTGGTGGTATATTATCGGATGTTAATATTACGAAGGCGGTCATGGCTCAAAAGCCTATTATGGCCCAAAATCCTAATTCGCCGGCAGCAAAAGCAATTACGGATATCGCATTAATGATACATAATGGGGTACAGGTAGAGCAGAAGGACCGAGGAGGGGTAAGACAACTTTTTAGCAATATGCGGTTCTCAAGATATTAGCATTTGTTGGGGGGATACAATGGACGCATCTATAATCACAATTGGCGACAAAATAAGTCTAACAAAAATATACAATATTGACGAAATTAAAAGAGAGAGACATCAATATGTAAGTTCTATATTAGATATAAATGATGATGAGTTTTTACATATTGGTATGCCTATGGAAAATGGACATATGGTAACGCTACAAGTTGGGGAGAAATATGAAGTGTTTATTTGCACCAAACGTGGTCGCTATCAATGTACAGCCATGGTAATCGATCGCTACCGGGAGATGAATTTACACGTTGCTATCGTACGTATTCTATCGGGTTTTGTGCGTCAGCAAAGAAGGCAGTTTTATCGTCTGGAAATAATAATGGAGATCATGCACTGCCTATATGAGGAAAGTAAATTAGAAGAACTGGTAGAATATAAGTGGGAGATGGCTACGCTGACAGATATTAGTGGTGGTGGAGCAAGGTATAATGCCAATTGTCATTATAAATCAGGTGACTTAGTACTACTTAAAGTTGTAATTCCATTTCAAAGTGGGAATAGGGAGCTTATATTAAAGTCAAGAGTAATATCCTCGCAGATGGTTTTAAATCGCTTGGGATTATATGAAACAAGGGTAGAATTTTCTGAAATTGAGTTACCCCAACGAGAGGCAATCATTCATTTTGTCTTCGAGGAGGAAAGAAAACAAAGGAGAAGGGAAAAGGGATTGGTGTAAGATGGACAAATTAATTGTAATAGCTTGCTCTACAGGTGGTCCTAAGGCTTTGCAAAGGATAATTCCCTTACTACATGGAAATTTAGACTGTCCAGTACTTATAGTACAGCATATGCCCGAGGGTTTTACTAAATCCTTAGCAAGCCGTCTCGATGATTTAAGCGAGATTAAAGTGGTAGAGGCTGAGGAAGGTATGGTAATTGAAAAAGGTACTGCGTACTTAGCTAAAGGCGGTTTTCAGATGAGGGTAAAGCGAAGACCTGGTGGTCATTATGTACTTTCCTTAAGCCAAGAAGCTGCAAAAAATGGATTAAGGCCATGTGCAGACGTTTTATTAGAATCCTTGATAGAAACTGATTTTTCCAGGATAGTATGTGCTGTTCTTACTGGTATGGGAGATGATAGTTTAAATGGTATTATTAAATTAAGAATGAAAAAGCAACTTTACATAGTAACCCAAGACAAAGAAACATCAACTGTGTATGGAATGCCAAGGGCAATTTCTTTGGCCGGCTATTCAGATGAGGAGGTCCCCTTATCAGAGGTGACAGATGTTATAATGAAGAATTTGGAGGTGCATTAATATGGATATGAGTCAATATTTAGATATTTTTATTGATGAAACAAAGGAGCATTTACAAAACTTAAATGAGCAAATTTTGGTTCTTGAAAAGGAGCCTGAAAATCAAGCAACAATCAACGAAATCTTTAGAGCAGCGCACTCCCTTAAAGGTATGGCAGGTACTATGGGCTATAAAAGGATGCAAAGACTTACCCATGATATGGAGAATGTTTTTTCTGAGATTAGAAATGGTAAGATGAAGGCTAGCGACAGATTAGTAGATATCTTGTTTAAAGGTTTGGATGCATTAGAGGGATATCTTGCAAACATTCAAGCTCAGGCAGATGAAGGTACAGAGGATAATGAGGATATCATTAAAGCGTTAAATGAAATTTTACGTGGGGAGGCTCCTGTAAAACAGGTAGCTAATCTAGAAAGCTCTGCTCCGGTTCAAGAGGCTACGAAAATGGAAGGCTTTAAAGCGAAGTTTTTGGACCTTAAAATAGAAGAGCATGAGAATCATGCCATAGCAGAAGCTTATAAAGAAGGTGAAAATGTATTTGGTATTACAGTGTATATACAAGAAACCTGTATTCTAAAAGCTGCTAGAGCATTTCTAGTGTTTAAGACATTAGAAGAGGAAGGTACTATTATCAAAAGCCAACCTGCTGTTCAAGATATTGAGGATGAGAAATTCGATTTAGATTTTAGCTTGTTCTTGATTACAAAGAATAGCCAACAAGAAGTTTATAAAAAAATTATGAACGTATCTGAGATAAAAGAAGTGGTAATTGAGCCAATTGCAAGACCAGAAGTTGTAGTAAATGAGGTAAAAACTATAGACTCAGATATTCAACAAGAGAACAAGGCAACCGTAAAGAAAGAGCAGAAACAGACTGCATCTAAGCCAGTAGTAAATCGTTCTGTACGAGTTGATATTGAAAAATTAGATGTGCTAATGAATCTAGTGAGCGAGCTCATTATTGCAAAAAATGGTCTAGTTTCAATCAATTCCAATGATAATGGGGAAAGAAAGTCCTCCAATTTCAATGAGCAAATTGAATACTTAGAAAGAGTAACAACCTCTCTTCATGAGTCTGTTATGAAGGTAAGGATGGTACCAATTGAAAGCGTTGTAAATCGTTTCCCACGTATGATTCGTGACTTAAGCAAAAAACTCAATAAGCCTATGGAGTTATATATGTCAGGTGAAGAGACTGAGCTTGATCGAACAGTAATTGATGAAATTGGTGACCCATTGATGCATTTGCTACGTAATTCAGCAGATCATGGCTTAGAACCAGCCGATGTTAGACGAAAGTTAGGTAAGCCTGAAGAGGGTTCCATCTTCCTTAATGCATACCAAGATGGTAATAATGTTGTTATCGAGGTAAGAGATGATGGTGCTGGAATTAATGTTGAAACTGTAAAGAATAAAGCCATTCAAAAAGGTGCAATTACTGAAGAACAGGCTGCTACTATGACAGATAAGGATTTCATAGACTTGCTATTTAGACCAAGCTTTTCTACAGCAGATAAGATTACAGATGTATCTGGACGTGGAGTAGGTCTAGATGTAGTTAAGACGAAGATAGAATCTCTTGGTGGAGATATAGAAGCAAAAACTAAGCTAGGAGAAGGTAGTACCTTTACCATTCGACTACCACTTACCCTTGCAATTATCCAGGCATTAATGGTTGAAGTAGCGGAAGAGAAGTATGCTATTCCACTAGCGTCTATTCAGACTATAGAGGATATTCCTAATGAGGAGATTAAGTATGTTAATGGTCAAGAAGTAATCAACTTAAGAGGAACTGTATTACCAATCGTGCGCTTACACAAAGTCTTAGATATCACAGCAATGGAAGAAGAACAATCATCTCTTACAGTTGTCGTTGTATCTAAGGGAGAACGCTTTGCTGGTCTTGCAGTGGATCGCTTAATAGGTCAACAAGAAATCGTTATAAAAGCCATCGGCAAGTATATGGAAACAAGCAAGCTTATAGGTGGAGCTACAATTCTTGGTGATGGTGAAGTAGCATTGATTCTTGATGCCAATACTTTAGTTTAGGGGGAATTAGCATGGAAACAAATACTGTGTTAGATGGCAAGCAATATATCGTTGTTAAGTTAGGTACAGAACAATTTGGTATCGATATTATGTTTATTGATAATATTGTTAAATTGCAAAGGATTACAAGGGTTCCAAAAGTTCAAAAGTATTTTAAAGGTGTTATCAACTTAAGAGGAGACATTGTACCTGTTATGAGTCTCCGTATGAAATTTGGTGTTGAGGATGATACTTATACAGATACAACTCGTATTATCATTATAAAACCAGAAGGCAAGGAAGCAATGGGAGTAATTGTTGATGCCGTTAGGGAAGTAGTAACATTAACTGAGGATGAAATTGATAAAGTTACCTATACCCCTAATAATGAGAACTACAAATATATAAGTGGAATTGGTAAGTATAAAGATTCTTTGATTTCCATTCTAAATCTAGCAAGCTTTGTTAGTGACAAAGAGAAGGATAAAGAGAAGGACAAAGAGAACGTATAGGGGGGTATCTTTTTGAATGATTTTAACTTTGATCAGTTAAATGAGGCCCAATTTGATGTACTGAAAGAGATTGGTAATATTGGAGCGGGTAATGCTACGACTGCATTGTCCCAAATGTTAAACTCTAAGATAGATATGAGTGTTCCACTAGTAAAGCTAATCGATATAGGGGAGCTTTCAGACATCGTTGGAGGGCCCGAGGTTTTAGTTGTTGGTATACTGCTTACATTGGCTGATGATATCGATGGTATGATGATGTTTATGTTGGAGACATCTAGTGCACATAATTTAGTCAATATTTTAATGGGTAAAAAGTTTGACGATTTTTCGGATTTTACAGATATTGACTTGTCAGCACTTAATGAAATTGGTAACATTATAGCAGGAGCGTATTTATCTAGTCTTTCTGCGTTAACGAGTATGTGCATAACAGCATCTGTTCCATACATGGCTATTGATATGGCTGGTGCTGTTTTAAGTGTTCCTGCCATAGAATTTGGGAAACTGGGAGACAAAGCACTATTAATTCAATCTCATTTCTGCGAGGATGATACTGAGGTGAATGGTTACTTTATTTTAATACCTACAGAAGAGTCTTATAGCAAAATTTTAAATTCGTTAGGAATGTAGGGAGAAGAATACAATGGTGAGAGTTGGAATGGCAGATTTAAACATCTGTTTAGCACCAGAAGTTATTACAACATTAGGGCTTGGTTCTTGTGTGGGTATTGTTCTTTATGATTCTGGTATAAAATTGTGTGGGATGGTTCATATTATGCTTCCTGATAGTACTAAAATTATACATAATGAGAATAAGTATAAATTTGCAGATACAGGAATAAGAGCTTTATTAGATATGATGCTAAGTAGAGGTGCAATGCAAAGCAGAATTACGGCCAAAATAGCTGGTGGTGCACAAATGTTTGGATTTCAGAGTACAAGTGATTTATTGAGAGTTGGAGAAAAAAATGTGGAAGCAACGAAGTTGCAGCTGAATAAGCTTAAAATTCCTATTTTAGCGGAAGATACAGGAGCTAATTATGGACGAACTATCGAATTCTACCCAGCTACTGGCCAGCTGTTAATCAAGTCAGTAGGGAAGGCACTCATATATATATAGGGAGTGCTTATCATAAAAGGAGAGGCCTATGAAAGGAAAATATATACCAGCGATTATTACCCTTGTGGCGGGTCTTGTTACCAGTATTATATGCTTGGTAAAGGGAGTTGAAATTATTCGAAGTCTCATTACATTATTGTTGGTTCTTATTATTTTTTACATAGTGGGTAGAATTGCCAAGTTTATAATTGTAAAGACATTAGAAGAGCGAATTGAAATACCGCAAGTAACTGACGAGAATGATGAAAAAGCTGAAGAAAAGCAGGAATCAAGTGAAGAATAGTTTTATGGGTAAAGAGTGCTTGTGGAGGTTGCTATGAGTGAAGATGAAAGAAGAAAACTTTGGCTTGAATACTCGAAAAGAAAAACGGCTGATATTAGAGAGAAGATTATAATTGAATATGCCAGTCTAGTAAAAATAGTAGCAGGCCGCTTAAGTATGTATTTAGGGTATACAGTAGAGTATGATGATCTAATGGGATATGGAACCTTCGGCTTAATTGATGCAATTGACAAGTTTGATTATCAAAAAGGTGTTAAGTTTGAAACCTACGCGAGTCTACGTATTCGTGGAGCGATATTAGACCAGATAAGAAGGTTGGATTGGATACCAAGAACTCTACGGCAAAAACAGAAAAAACTTGAGCAGGCATATCATAAAATTGAGGGAGAACAAGGGCGTCTTGCTACAGATGAAGAAGTGGCCCATGAGCTTAATATAAGCATTGATGAACTAGATGTGTGGCAAAATCAAACCTTAAGTATGAATTTGGTATCTTTGGATGAGTATCTTGAACAGGGTAGTGAAGTGAGAATGGATGCTAGAGGTAGTTCTCAATTTGAACAACCTGAAAGTGTCGTAGAAAAGCAAGAACTAAAGATTATGATAGAGGAAGCGTTAGAATATTTAACAGAAAATGAGAGAAAAGTTATCGTATTGTACTATTACGAAGAACTTACTTTAAAGGAAATAAGTCATATCTTAGAGGTATCTGAGTCAAGAGTGTCCCAATTACATACGAAAGCACTTCAGAAAATGAAAGTTCGTTTAGGAGCAAACATAGAGTTACTCAGCATATTCTAAGAATTGAAAAGAAAGCTTAGGAGTGGGTGAAATGGAAGCATACAATGGGTATTGTCAATTGGTTATAAAAACAGATGGAATCTACATTAAGATTATACCACCAGTATCAGGGGGAAAACCTATAGCCTATGAAGAGGTTATACAGTATTTAAGAGGGATTTCCCTGGAAGAATATGACCCTTTGGCTGTTATGCGAGCATGCAGAAATGTAACTCCTAACACAGAAATTAAGATAAAGGAAGGATTTATGGCTTCCGTAAATGAGACACTTTTGGTCTCTATTAGCAGTGATGAAATGACAGCAGTTGGCCGTTTCTTCCCACCATCTCAAGGAGGAGCTAATCTTACTGAGGAAGGAATACTTAATATTTTAAAGGCTAACAAGGTACTTGCTTGTATAGATAAGCAAGCAATAATGAATTATATGAATGATCGTCATTATAATACGAATATCATTTTGGCAAAAGGAAAAGATGCTGAGCAAGGGAAAAATGGATACGTAGAATATCACTTTGCAACCGATGTTAACGCTCAGCCTAAAATAAATGAAGATGGTAGTGTAGACTATCATCAATTGGACTTAATACAACATGTAAAAGCAGGTGATCTGCTTGCTACAGTTGTTCCAGCAATTCCAGGAACCAGTGGAGTGTTGGTAACAGGAAAGACAATTGCGCCTGGTAAGGTGAGTAATCCAAAATTAAAATGTGGAAAAAATATCAGAATCTCAGACGATGGTTTTCAGATGTTTACCGAGGTATCTGGCCATGTTTATCTAGTAGATGATAAGGTATTCGTTTCTAATGTATATGAAGTACTTGCCAACGTGGATTCTTCCACAGGAGATATTGACTACAGTGGAG
The DNA here is from genome assembly GCA_023416695.1 of Bacillota bacterium. Taxonomy (GTDB): domain Bacteria; phylum Bacillota; class Clostridia; order Lachnospirales; family Lachnospiraceae; genus KM106-2. The sequence goes on from JAEZGY010000048.1 coordinate 111,642, forward strand.
ATATCCATGTTAAAGGAAATGTGACTTCGGGCTTTTCGTTAAAGGCCGATGGACAAATCATCATTGATGGTGTTGTAGAAGGTGGACGTCTAGAGGCAGTGGGTCCTATCGTTATAAAAGGTGGAATACAGGGCATGAATAAAGGTGTTATCATTTCACACAGTAGTGTGACCGCCAAATTTATTGAAAATGCTACTGTAGAGAGTGGTGGTGACGTTATTGCAGATGCCATCTTACATAGTAAGGTTAGTGCAAAGAACAAAGTTGAAGCTAGTGGTAAAAGAGGACTGATTGTTGGTGGTGAAATAAAGGCAGGAGAAGCAATTGCCTTCAAAACAGCAGGTTCCACAATGGGTACTTTTACGCAACTAGAAGTAGGTATCGACCCAACTATTATAGAAAAGTACAGAGCAGTAGAGTTCGAGTTGAAAAATAATAGTCAAGAAATTAGTCAGCTTGGACTAGTAGCCAATGCCTATAGACAGAAAATTGCAAAAGGTATACAACTATCTAGTAAGCAAATGTTGGCCGTTCGTCAGATTACTACCCGATTAAAAGAGTTAGAAAAGGATACGCAGGAGAAGCTTCTTCTTAGAGAAGAATTAGGAGAGCAAGTATTAGTGGCAAGAGAAGGATCAGTAATAGTCAATGATAAAGTATACCCAGGAGTTAAGATTATGATCTCTAACTGTGTTCTTATGGTAAAGACTGCTACTCATTATTGCAGGTTCTTTAAAGAGGGAGAGGACGTTATCTCAAAGCCTATGTAACTTTAAAAAGGGAGTGGGTAAGATGTCTGTTAAACCAATTGAAATGATTTCTATGGCTCCAAAATCATGGGAAACATCAACTCAAAATGTGGCAAGACTTCAAAAACAATCATCTATAAATCAAAATTTAGCAGTTCAGTATGGTAAAAACGTAGAGCACGATGGGCAACAAGCTGTAAAATCAGCTAAATCTGACCAACCAGAGTATCGATATGATGCAAAAGATGGGGGAGGCAAGGGCTTTTATCAGGGTGGACAAGAGAAAAAGAAAGAAGATAATGATCAAAAAGAAAAACCTAATACCATCAGTGGTAGTAAATTGGATATCTTAATTTAAGGAGTAAATATGAGTGGATTTGATCTAGTTTTACTGTTAATAGGTATCGGTCTTGTAATCATAAGCTTTCTATTATCAGAAAAACTGTCTGAGGGACAGAACACTATAGTATATCATCAGCCAGATCCTGAAGAACTAAAGGAAAGTATAGACGCACTAAAAAGAGAGTTGAATGAGTATTTAGAGAAGGCAAAGGAGTCAACCATTGATTCAGTCAATGACTCTCTTTGCCATCTTTCAAATGAAAAGATAATGAATATTAATGAATACAGTGATATGGTGTTAGATCGTATAGATAAAAATCATTCAGAGGTAGTATTTCTTTATGGTATGTTAAATGATAAAGAAAAGGAAATGAAACAGATGTTTCTAAAGAATGATCAGTACGAGATGAAAAATGAGTGTAAAAAGAATCAAGGGAAGGCAGAAGGACTTTCAGGTTCTCAGGCTGCTAATATGGAGAATGCTATCTTACATATGCAAGAGGAGGAAAGTCGTGAGCAGTTTGAGGCTAGACAGGAAAAAATCATAGAGTTATTTAAGAGTGGGAAAACCGTGTCTGAAATAGCCAAGCAATTGGATATTGGCAGAGGAGAGGTACAGCTTGTAGTAAATATATTTACAGGAGGTTCCCAGTGAAAAAAACGGATATAAGCAAAATTACCTATTTTCTTCGTGGACTTGGTATCGGTATCATAGTCACATGTCTTATCCTTGTGATTCATAATGGTAGAGAAGAGGTTAGTAGTACAGATAGCTCTTTGACACGAGAAGAAATAATTGAAAAAGCAAAAGAATTTGGCTTAGTAGAGCCTATCGATAATAAGTTAGATAAGATATATGCTTCTGAGTATCCATCTATAAGTCCTAAAGTATCTGAATCAGAAGTGACAACAAAGGCCGAGAAAGAAAAGTAGAAGTTATAAATGTAGGAGGATTTATATGAAAAGATATGTTATTAAGCAGTAGCAATTGCTATTGCAAAGGAATTAAAGTGTATTTGTCATAGTGGTTGCTACCCTAATGAAATTATATATTAGGAGGCCAATATGAGCTATAAACGAGCAGAAGATGTTTTACCGATAGAGATTATTAAGTTAATCCAGAAGTATATAGACGGTGAGAATATATATATTCCTAGAAAAAACAATCAAAGAAGGCAGTGGGGGTATTCCACAACAGTCAGAAGGGAACTTAATGAGCGAAACCGCCAGATTTATTATGACTATAAGAAAGGTCTTAGTAAATGTCAGTTAGCTGGTAAGTATTATCTGTCTGAAAAAAGTATTCAGAGAATTATAAGAGAGAAACAATTATAATAAGATGAGTCGATACAGTAAAACTGTACCGGCTCATATTTTTTTAGAAAAATTAATAAGGTGGCAAGTAGTGGAGATTTCAAGTTAAAATTTCATCAAAGAAGAAAGGGAGGAAAGATTATGACTACACCTAAGTGTTTTGCATAGCAAAGGCTATTGCAAATAAATAATAAGACAAATGTAATAGCACTTTGCATAAATCCTATAACGATAAGGAGTGCAAATGAGCTATTTTAAAATGGTAGAATACACGTTGTTACCGGAGAAACCTTATGCGCTAATAAAAAACTGTCCCGGTTGTGGTATAAAGACAAATTTTTTAAACACGGGATGTTTTCGGGTGAATGCTAACGGGAACAATCTGGATATATGGGTAATCTATAGATGCAGTTGTTGTAAACATACATGGAATATGACTGTATATGAAAGAAAAAATGCAAAAAGTATTTCTAAAACAGAACTGGATCGTTTTATGAATAATTCGAAAGAGTTGGTGTACTATTATGGAACTAATAGTGAATTTCTAGCGAGAAATCGGGCAGAAATTGATTGGAACAGCATTTACTATACATTTAAAGAAGAGACAGGCTGTGGTATGATTACTCTTTCGTCATTGGAAAAGGGGGATTATATTGTGATAAACAATACCTATCATGTAAAGATTAGAACGGAACGTTTACTTGCGAATCTTTTTCAAATTGCTAGAAGTCAAGTAAAAGATTTAATCAAAAATGAAACTTTTCTAATTACTGTAGAACCCAATAGAATTGTGATAAAGCGCAATTAACCCCATGTTTTAAACCAAAATCTCTTGCATTCGATAAATCTGTATGTTATAATCGGACTGTTGAGAATAAACACGTATGTGTACATTTGCTTTGGTGCCTTTTTAAGGTTTTGGCAATTAGGAGATGCATACGGAAGATTAACCAAATGGAGGTATAACAATGAGCGTTATTTCAATGAAACAATTACTTGAAGCTGGTGTACATTTT